>NZ_BSQE01000001.1:0-532327 GCF_030268185.1 Pseudomonas sp. NBRC 100443 | reverse complement strand
CCATCGGGCCCGTATGTCGGGGCAAGCCTTTTTGGTTCCTTTTGTGGCGTTTGACAAAAGGGACTCGCCCGAGGGGGCGAAACAAGACGGTCGGGCAGACTCGGTGCGGCGCAGAAACACCCAAGCCGAGGCAACTGGGTTTCCGCGTTCGCAAGCCAAGCCATAGTCCCAGCCATATGAAAATCCCATTTCCCCCAGGCAAAGAAACAGCATCCTTTCTTAAGGGAACAGCATTACGCCACGGCGGAGGTTTCGCTATTCCTGGTCGTCGAGGAAGTGCAGCAACTGGCGGCGCTGCTTCTTGCTCGGCCGGCCGTCGGTCTGCACGCCCAGGGCGCCGGCCTTGCGCATGGCCGCCGCGTCCTCGCGGCGCTTCACGCTCTCGGCGGTTTCCTCGTAGAGCAGCTGCGCCTCCGGCGCGCCGCGGCGCACGCCCGACAGCGCCTTGACCACCACGGTGCGCTCGTCGAACCCGGTGCGCAGCACGTATTGCTCGCCGACCTTCGGCTCCTTGCTTGGCTTGCAGCGCTCGCCCCGGCAATGCACCTTGCCACCCTCGATGGCCGCCTTGGCCAGGCCGCGGGTCTTGTAGAAACGTGCAGCCCATAGCCACTTGTCCAGGCGTACCCTGTCGTCGTCTTTCTCGCTCACGGCTTCATCCACACTTCTGCAACCTGGCCAGTCTACCCTCGGCCCGGCGTTCCCGGCAGGCCCCTGGCGGGCGCCGACGGCCCTGCTAGAATGCCGCAAAACCCTGGGATGGCTCCTTTTGAAGACATTCGACCACCTGTCAGTGATCGGCCTGCGCGAATGGATCGCCCTTCCCGACCTGGGCATCGTCGGCCTGCGCGCGAAGATCGACACCGGCGCCAGCACCTCCAGCCTGCACGCCAGCGACATCGCCACCTTCCAGCGTGACGGCCGCGACTGGGTGCGCTTCACCGCCCACCTGGGCACCCAGGTGCAGCGCCGCCACCGCTGCGAGGCGCCGCTGGTGACGATGAAGACCATCCGCAGTTCCAACGGCCAGGCCCAGACGCGCTACGTGATCCGCACCACCCTGGCCCTGGGCGACCGCGCCTGGGCGGTGGAATTCACCCTGGCCTGCCGCAAGACCATGCGCTACCGCGTGCTGCTGGGTTCCAAGGCCCTGGTCCAGGGCCAGTTGGTGGTCAACCCGGCGCTGACCTACGTCCAGGACAAACCCCTCATCATGGTTACCCCCGCCCTTTCAGGTGCCCAATGAAAATCGCCGTGCTGTCGCGCAACCCGCGCCTGTATTCCACCCGTCGGCTGGTGGAGGCCGGGCAACAACGCGGGCATGAAATGGTGGTGATAGACACCCTGCGTGCCTACATGAACATCGCCAGCCACAAGCCGCAGATCCACTATCGCGGCCAGCCGCTGGAAGGCTTCGACGCGGTGATCCCGCGCATCGGCGCCTCGGTCACCTTCTACGGCTGCGCGGTGCTGCGCCAGTTCGAGATGATGGGCGTGTTCCCGCTCAACGAGTCGGTGGCCATCGCCCGCTCCCGCGACAAGCTGCGCTCGCTGCAGCTGCTCTCGCGCAAGGGCATCGGCCTGCCGATCACCGGCTTCGCCCACTCCCCGGACGACGTGCCGGACCTGATCCAGATGGTCGGCGGCGCGCCCCTGGTGATCAAGCTGCTGGAAGGCACCCAGGGCGTCGGCGTGGTCCTGGCCGAGACGCAGAAGGCCGCCGAATCGGTGCTGGAGGCCTTCATGGGGCTGAAGCACAACATCATGGTGCAGGAGTACATAAAGGAAGCCGGCGGCGCCGACATCCGCTGCTTCGTGGTGGGCGACAAGGTGATCGCCTCGATGCGGCGCCAGGCCGCGCCCGGCGAGTTCCGCTCCAACCTGCACCGCGGCGGCAGCGCCAGCCTGATCAAGATCACCCCCGAGGAGCGCATGACGGCGATCCGCGCGGCGCGGATCATGGGCCTGAAGGTGGCCGGCGTGGACATCCTGCGCTCGCACCACGGCGCGCTGGTGATGGAGGTGAACTCCTCGCCGGGCCTGGAAGGCATCGAGACCACCACCAACAAGGACATCGCCGGGGTGATCATCGAGTACCTGGAGAAGAATGCCGGGCCGCATATGGTGCGGACTAAAGGTAAAGGGTGAGGAGGCACGTACGCGACGCATGCGTCGCGCCGACGAACGACCGGCCATGGATGGCCGGGCTGGGGGTGCCGACGGGCACGATGCCCCGACAGGGATGTCTACGCAGGATCACCATGAAGCACATCGAACTCCCGCCCGCTCACGAATAAGCCCATGCCCAAATCCCCCCGCTCCTCCGACCTGACCTGGTCGCCCTTCGAAGGCCGCATCGCCCTGGTCGCCCCGGCCTCCTCCATCGCCGAGGAGGTCTTCGAGGCCACCCTGCGCCAACTGGAGGTGCTGGGCATCGACTACCACCTGGGCGAGCACGCCGAAGCCCGCTACCGCTACCTGGCCGGCAGCGCCGAACAGCGCCTGGAGGACTTCCACCGGGCCTTCGAGCTGCCGGACGTGAGCGCCGTCTGGTGCCTGCGCGGCGGCTACGGCTGCGCCCAGCTGGTGCCCGGGCTGGACTGGGCGCGGCTGCGGGCGGCCTCGCCGCGGCCGCTGGTCGGCTTCTCGGACATTTCCATCCTGCTCAGCGCCTTCCACCGCCACGGCCTGCCGGCGATCCACGGCCCGGTGGCCAGCGCCCTCGGCCTGCAGCCGCTGAGCGCCCCCAGCGAACAGCGCGAGCGCCTGGCCTCGCTGGCTTCGGTCAGCCGCCTGCTGGCTGGCGAGGACCGTCACCTGCCGTGCACCCAGCTGAGCGGCCCGAAAAAGGTCGTGGAAGGCGAGCTGATCGGCGGCAACCTCACTGCCCTGGCCAGCACCGCCGGCACGGTAGCCGCGCTGCACGCGCCGGCCGGCGCCATCCTGGTGCTGGAGGATGTGGGCGAGCCTTACTACCGCCTGGAGCGCAGCCTTTGGCAGTTGCTCAACAGCATCGATGCGCAGAGCCTGGGCGCGGTGGTGCTGGGCACCTTCACCGACTGCCCGCGCAAGAATGTGGCGCATAGCCTGGAAGAGATTTTCGTGGAGTACCTGAAGCCGCTGGGGGTGCCGCTGTACCACGGGCTGCCGAGTGGGCATGGGGCGCAGAATCGGGCGTGGCCTTATGGGAAAGTGGGGCGGTTGGATACCAAGGGGTTGAGCTGGTAGTGCCGGCGTCAGGATCAACAGATCGCGGACGGTGCTTGCTCGAGACTCTGGAGCTGAACTCTAGAGCGCCCTCTCCCTAACCCTCGGCTGCGCGCCCCGCCCTGAAGGGAGAGGGGACCGTTCGGAGCGCTTGGGTACTCCTAAGTCAGCCGGCAGCGCCAGCGGTTTCCGGCTGAAACCATCACCTCTCTCGGCACGGACTAGCCCCAAGCCCTACGTAGCAGCCACCCTGTAGGAGCGCGCCCTGCGCGCGAATCGCGGGCAGGGCCCGCTCCTACACCCGTCGGGGATACCGCCGCTCAGGAAGCCCCCCGCGGCAACATCAGCCCCAGCGGCAAACATACCCGCGCCTCCACCCCGCCGCCCTCGCGGTTGCGCAGTTCCACGCTGCCGCCGTGCTGCGCGGCGATGCGCTTGACGATGGCCAGGCCCAGGCCGGTGCCCTTGCCGCCGCGGGCTTTGTCGCCGCGGATGAAGGGGTTGAAGATGCTGTCCAGCTCCTGCGGGTCGATGCCGGCGCCGCGGTCGAGCACGCTCAGCACCACGTAGGGCGCGCCGTCGCCGCCGGCCAGGTGGCTGGCCACCTCGACGTTGCCGCCGCCGTGGTTGAGGGCGTTGCCGATCAGGTTGCCGAGCAGGCGCTTCATCGATACCCGGCGCAGCGGGAACGGCGGCAGCGGCTGCAGGCTCAGGCGCACGTGCTCCTCGCCCTGGTTGTAGGGCGCCACCACCTCGCGGGTCAGTTCGTTGAGGTCGCCCGCCTCCACCGGCTCGTCACGGCCGTCGCGGATGAAGGCGAGGAACTGGTCGAGGATCTGGTCCATGTCCTCGATGTCGCGGACCATGTCCTCGACCATCTCGCGCTCGGTTTCAGGCATCAGTTCCAGGGACAGGCGCAGGCGCGTCAGCGGCGTGCGCAGGTCGTGGGACACCCCGGCCAGCATCAGCTCGCGCTCGCGCGCCGCCTGTTCGACGTCGTCGGCCATCTGGTTGAAGGCGCGGTATACCTCGGCCATTTCGCTGGGGGTGTCCTGCCCCAGCGGCAGGCGCACGCTGCGGCCCTTGCCGAACTCTCGCGAGGCCACCACCAGGCGCTTGAGCGGCTGGCCGAGCAGGCGCACGAAGATCCAGGCCGCGGCGGTGGACAGCAGGCCGATGCCGAGGAACCAGCCGAGCACGCTCCAGATCTGCTGGCCGCGCAGCGGGTGCGGGTACAGCGGCACGCCCAGCCAGCCGTCGCCCAGGTTGGGCGCGTGGACCCAGAGCATGGACGGGTGGTGGATGCGCAGGCGCGTCTCGGTGTCCGGGCCCAGTTCGGTGCGCATCTGCCGCTGGAAGATGCCGCTGTAGGGCCAGTGCTGTTCTTCCGGCTGGCCGTTCTCGTGGGGCACCCAGGCCAGCCCGGCGGATTTGGCGATGGCCTCGCGCGAGCGCTCGTCGGCGGCCCAGTAGGCGCGCACGGTCAGTGCCGCGCCGTGGCTGTACTGGCGGTCGACCAGCATGTCCTCGTTCATCAGCAGGTAGACCAGCGTCAGCGCCTTGGAGAAGAGCACGACGATGAGCACCAGCCAGAGGGTGCGGGCGAAGAAGCTTTGCGGGAACCAGGGCGGGGTTTTCAAGATGAACTACCACAGAGCACGGAACGTAGGAGCGAGCTTGCTCGCGAACCCGCCCCATTGCGGAGTCGGTTCGCGAGCGGGCTCGCGCCTACAGGAGGATCATTTGCGGGCATTACCGTCCGGCACGAACACGTAGCCCACGCCCCACACCGTCTGGATGTAGCGCGGCTTGGACGGGTCGGGCTCGATCAGCCGGCGCAGGCGCGAGATCTGCACGTCGATGGAGCGCTCCAGGGCGTCCCACTCGCGGCCGCGGGCCAGGTTCATCAGCTTGTCGCGGGTCAGCGGCTCGCGGGCGTGCTGCACCAGAGCCTTGAGCACGGCGAACTCGCCGGTGGTGAGCATGTGCACCTCGCCACCGCTCTTCTTCAGCTCGCGGGTGGCCAGGTACAGCTCGTAGTCGCCGAAGGTGACCACCTCGTCCTCGCCGGCCGGGGCGCCCGGCACCAGCGGCGCCTGGCGGCGCAGCACGGCCTTGATCCGCGCCAGCAGCTCGCGCGGGTTGAACGGCTTGGCCAGGTAGTCGTCGGCGCCCAGCTCCAGGCCCTGGATGCGGCTGGACTCGTCGCCCTTGGCGGTGAGCATGATGATCGGGATCTGGTTGTTCGCCTCGCGCAGGCGCTTGCACGCCGAGAGGCCGTCTTCGCCGGGCATCATCAGGTCGAGCACCACCAGCTGGAACAGCTCGCGGGCCAGCAGGCGGTCCATCTGCTCGGTGTTCTCCACGGCGCGCACGCGGTAGCCCTGCTCGTCGAGGAAGCGCTCCAGCAGGCGGCGCAGGCGGGCGTCGTCGTCGACGATGAGGATCTTTTCACCTTCGGGCAGGGTGGACGGGTTCGACATAGAAACTCCAGGTTCGGGTCAGGCCGGCAATTATCGCCCAGCCTCGGTTGGCCACGGATTGTCCATTGTTAGCAGATTTTTCCCCGACCGACCGCCCTCTCGCGCGATTTTGCCTGGGTATAATGCGGCGCTTTTGCGGCGGGGCGTTGTCATAGACGCCTGCCGGACGCCCGAGCGAGCCGGCCGGCGCTAGCGCCACACCCCGTATTCTCGTTGGTTTCACCAGGTGGATTCATGGACAGCATCAACACCCGTATCGCCGAAGAGCTCTCCGCACTGCCCTCCGGCCGTGTTCAACCGCAGCAGGTGGCCGCCGCCGTGGCCCTGCTCGATGAAGGCAGCACTGTCCCCTTCATCGCCCGTTACCGCAAAGAAGTGACCGGCAGCCTCGACGACACCCAGCTGCGCCTGCTGGAAGAGCGCCTGCGCTACCTGCGCGAACTGGACGAGCGCCGCGCCAGCATCCTCGCCAGCATCGAGGAGCAGGGCAAGCTGACCCCCGAGCTGGCCCGCGAGATCAAGCTGGCCGACACCAAGACGCGCCTGGAAGACCTCTACCTGCCGTACAAGCAGAAGCGCCGCACCAAGGGCCAGATCGCCCTGGAAGCTGGCCTGGGCGAGCTGGCCGATGCGCTGTTCGCCGACCCGAACCTGGCCCCGGAGACCGAAGCCGCGCGCTTCGTCGACGCCGAGAAGGGCTTCGCCGACATCAAGGCCGTGCTCGAAGGCGCCAAGTACATCCTCATGGAGCGCTTCGCCGAGGACGCCACCCTGCTCGACCGCCTGCGCGTGTTCCTCAAGGACAACGCCACCCTCACCGCCCGCCTGGTGCCGGGCAAGGAAACCGAAGGCGCCAAGTTCAGCGACTACTTCGAGCACGACGAGCCCTTCAAGGGCGCGCCCTCGCACCGCGCCCTGGCGATCTTCCGCGGGCGCAACGAAGGCGTGCTGAGCGTGGCGCTGAAGGTCGGCGAGGAGCTGCCGGGCACCAGCCACCCGTGCGAAGTGATGATCGCCGAGCGCTTCGGCATCTCCAACCAGGGCCGCGCCGCCGACAAGTGGCTGGGCGAGGTGGTGCGCTGGACCTGGAAGGTCAAGCTCTACACCCACCTGGAGACCGACCTGCTGGGCGAGCTGCGCGAAGGCGCCGACGCCGAGGCGATCAACGTCTTCGCCCGCAACCTGCACGACCTGCTGCTGGCCGCCCCGGCCGGCCCGCGCGCCACCCTGGGCCTGGACCCGGGACTGCGCACCGGCGTCAAGGTGGCCGTGGTCGACGCCACCGGCAAACTGCTGGACACCGCCACCGTCTACCCCCACGCGCCGAAGAACCAGTGGGACCAGACCATCGCCGTGCTCGCCGCGCTCTGCGCCAAGCACCAGGTGGAACTGATCGCCATCGGCAACGGCACCGCCAGCCGCGAGACCGACAAGCTGGCCGCCGAGCTGATCAGGAAATACCCGGCGCTCAAGTGCACCAAGATCATGGTCAGCGAGGCCGGCGCCTCGGTGTACTCGGCCTCCGAGCTGGCCGCCCGGGAATTCCCCGACCTCGACGTGTCGCTGCGCGGCGCCGTCTCCATCGCCCGTCGCCTGCAGGACCCGCTGGCCGAACTGGTGAAGATCGAGCCCAAGTCCATCGGCGTCGGCCAGTACCAGCATGACGTGTCCCAGCTGCAACTGGCGCGCAGCCTGGACGCGGTGGTGGAGGACTGCGTGAACGCCGTGGGCGTGGACGTCAACACCGCCTCCGCCGCCCTGTTGGCGCGCATCTCCGGCCTCAACAGCACCCTGGCGCAGAACATCGTGGCGCACCGCGACGCCAACGGCGCGTTCAAGTCCCGCGACGACCTGAAGAAGGTCAGCCGCCTGGGCGAGAAGACCTTCGAGCAGGCCGCCGGCTTCCTCCGCGTGATGAACGGCGACAACCCGCTGGACGCCTCGGCTGTGCACCCGGAGACCTACCCGCTGGTGCAGCGCATCGCCGCCGACACCGGCCGCGACATCCGCTCGCTGATCGGCGACTCGGCCTTCCTCAAGCGCCTGGACCCGAAGAAGTTCACCGACGAGCAGTTCGGCCTGCCCACCGTCACCGACATCCTCAAGGAACTCGACAAGCCCGGCCGCGACCCGCGCCCGGAGTTCAAGACCGCCGAGTTCCAGGACGGCGTCGAGAGCCTCAAGGACCTCAAGCCGGGCATGGTGCTCGAAGGCGTGGTGACCAACGTCACCAACTTCGGCGCCTTCGTCGACATCGGCGTGCACCAGGACGGCCTGGTGCACATCTCGGCGCTGTCGGAGAAGTTCGTCAAGGACCCGTACGAAGTGGTCAAGGCCGGCGACATCGTCAAGGTCAAGGTCATGGAAGTGGACATCCCGCGCAACCGCGTCGGCCTGTCCATGCGCATGGGCGACACCCCCGGCGAGAAGGTCGAGGGCCCGCGCGGCGGCGGCCGCGGCAACGGCGGCCAGCGTGGCGAGCGCAGCGCCCCGCGGCAGCAGGAGAAGGCCCCGGCGAACAACGCCATGGCCGCGCTGTTCGCCAATGCCAAGCAACTGAAGAAGAAGTAGGGAAGCCCCATGAGCGAGATGCCCAGCCGCGACGTCATGATCAGCGCCTTCAGCGAGAACATCGGCCTTGAGCCGGTGCGCCTGGGCGATGGCGAGGCCGAAGTGAGCCTGAAGATGGCCGAGCACCTGCGCAACCGCGGCAACGTGATGCACGGCGGGGCGATCTTCTCGCTGATGGACGTGACCATGGGCCTGGCCTGCTCCAGCGCCCATGGCTTCGACCGCCAGAGCGTCACCCTGGAATGCAAGATCAACTACATACGCGCCGTCGCCGAAGGCGAGGTGCGCTGCGTGGCGAAGGTCCTGCACGCCGGGCGCCGCACGCTGGTGGTGGAGGCCGACGTGCTCCAGGGCGACAAGCTGGTCGCCAAGGGACAAGGCACCTTCGCCCAGCTGTAAGCCCGAGCCCCTTTCCTGCTCTATCCTGACCATCGGCAGCCCGCGCGCCACGCGGGCTCCGGTGAGTCGCAGCCCGCCAGGCGACAACGCCGGCCGCCCACCCCCTTGTAGACCGCCCGGTCCACCCCCATAGTGGGGCGACTGCCGCGTGAAGGACATCAAATTGAGCGACCTACTCTCCCGCCGCCTGGCGCTGCTCGGCGACGCTGCCAACCTGCCCCTGCTCAGCCAGTGTCTGCACGGCATCGAGCGCGAGTGCCTGCGCGTCGACGGCAACGGCCGGCTGGCCCTGAGCCCGCACCCCAAGGCCCTGGGCTCGGCCCTGACCAACCCGCAGATCACCACCGACTATTCCGAGGCGCTGCTGGAGTTCATCACCCCCACCAGCACCGGCGTCGAGCAGACCCTGGCGTCCCTGGAGAGCATCCACCGTTTCGCCAGCCAGCGCCTGGACGGCGAGCTGCTGTGGAGCCCGTCGATGCCCTGCGAGCTGCCTGACGAAGAGAGCATCCCGATCGCGCGCTACGGCAGCTCCAACATCGGCCGCCTCAAGTACGTCTACCGCAAGGGCCTGGCGCTGCGCTACGGCAAGACCATGCAGTGCATCGCCGGCATCCACTACAACTTCTCCCTGCCCGAGGGGCTGTGGCAGCTGCTGCAGCGCCACGAGGACGGCGGCATGGCGCTGCGCGACTTCCAGTCGGCGCACTACATCGCCCTGATCCGCAACTTCCGCCGCTACAGCTGGCTGCTGATGTACCTGTTCGGCGCTTCGCCGGCGCTGGACGCCGGCTTCCTGCGCGGCCGCCCGCACCAGTTGCAGCAGTTCGACGAGCACACCCTGTACCTGCCCTGGGCCACCAGCCTGCGGATGAGCGACCTGGGCTACCAGAACAACGCCCAGGCCGGCCTGACGCCCTGCTACAACGACCTCGAAAGCTACGTCGAGAGCCTGCGCAGCGCGGTGGGCACGCCCTACCCGCCCTACCAGAAGATCGGCACCAAGCAGGATGGCGAGTGGGTGCAGCTGAACACCAACGTGCTGCAGATCGAGAACGAGTACTACTCCAGCATCCGCCCGAAACGCGTGACCTACAGCGGCGAGCGGCCGATCCAGGCCCTGGAGTCGCGCGGCGTGCAGTACGTCGAGGCGCGCTGCCTGGACATCAACCCCTTCCTGCCGCTGGGCATCGACGCCGCCGAGGGCCGCTTCCTCGACGCCTTCCTGCTCTACTGCGCGTTGCAGGACAGCCCGCTGCTGGCCGACGGCGAATGCGGCGCGGCCACCAGCAACTTCCTCAAGGTGGTCAAGGAAGGCCGCCGCCCGGGGCTGCACCTGCAGCGTGGCGGGCAGACCGTGCCGTTGCAGGTCTGGGCCAGCGAACTGCTGGAACGCATCGCGCCCATCGCCGAACTGCTCGACCGCGCCACCGGCGGCGACGCCCATGCGCAGAGCCTGGCGCAACAGCGCGAGAAGGTAGCCGATCCGGAGCGCACGCCGTCCGCGCAGGTCCTGGCGGAAATGCGCGAGCGCGGCGAAAGCTTCACCGCCTTCGCCCTGCGCAAGAGCCGCGAACACGCGGAAACCCTCGCCCAACCGCTGCCGGCCATCGAGCAGGAAGCCTTCGAGGCCATGGCGAAGATCTCCCTGGCCGAACAAGAGGAACTGGAACGCCAGCCGGAAGGGGATTTCGACACCTTCGTGGCGGCCTACCAGGCGAGCATCCTCGGGGTGATCGGCGTTTAAGCCCCGCAGGAGCGGACCTTGCCCGCGATAGCCGGACGTCCCGGCGCGATTCGCGGATAAGATCCGCGCCGCCCCGCCCACACCATTCCCCTGTAAGGAGCGCGCCCTGCGCGCGATTTCGCGGGCAGGGCCCGCTCCTACAGGTTGTGCCGGGAAGCACGATATTCCTCCCCCGTAGGAGCGGACCTTGTCCGCGATAGCCGGACATCCCGGCGCGATTCGCGGATAAGATCCGCTCCTACGCCGCCCCACCCGCACCACTCCCTGTAGGAGCGCGCCCTGCGCGCGATTCGCGGGCAGGGCCCGCTCCTACAGGTTGTGCCGGGAGGCACGGTATTCCTCCCCCGTAGGAGCGGACCTTGTCCGCGATAGCCGGACGCCCCGGCGCGATTCGCGGATGAGATCCGCTACGCCGCCCCGCCCACACCATTCCCTGTAGGAGCGCGCCCTGCGCGCGATTCGCGGGCAGGGCCCGCTTACAGGTTGTGCCGGGAAGCACGGTATTCCTCCCCCGTAGGAGCGGACCTTGTCCGCGATAGCCGGAACCACCGGCGCGATTCGCGGATAAGATCCGCTACGAAAGGCAGAGGGCGTTGAACTACAGGCTCTTCTCGAACACCTGCGAATTGCGCTGGTAGTTGTACAGCGACGCCCGCGCCGCCGGCAGGCGTTCGACGCTGCTGGGCTGGAAGCCGCGCTCGCGGAACCAGTGGGCGGTGCGGGTGGTGAGCACGTAGAGGGTCTTCACGCCCAGGGCCCGGGCGCGCTTCTCGATGCGTTCCAGCAGCTGGTCGCCGCGCCCGCCGTGGCGGTATTCCGGGTTGACCGCCAGGCAGGCCAGCTCGGCGGCGTCGGAATCGGCGATCGGGTACAGCGCCGCGCAGGCGATGATCAGCCCCTCGCGCTCGACGATGCTGAACTGCTCGATCTCGCGCTCCAGCACCTCGCGCGAACGGCGCACCAGGATGCCCTGCTCTTCCAGCGGGCGGATCAGCTCCAGCAGGCCGCCGACGTCCTCGATGCCCGCCTCGCGCAGTTGCTCGAACTGCTCCTGGGCCACCAGGGTGCCGTTGCCGGTGCGGGTGAACAGCTCGCTGAGCAACGCGCCGTCCTCGGTGTAGCTGACGATGTGGCTGCGCCGCACCCCGGCGCGGCAGGCCTGGGCGGCGGCGTCGAGCAGCTCGGCCTGGTAGCTGTTGCCCAGGCGCTGCAGGTGCGCCGGCACCTGTTGCGGGCGCAGTTCGCGGACCAGCTTGCCGTCCTCGTCGAGCAGGCCGCGCTCGCCGCCGAACAGGATCAGCTTGTCGGCGTCCAGCTCGATGGCCGCGCGCATGGCCACGTCCTCGCAGGCGAGGTTGAAGATTTCCCCGGTGGGCGAGTAGCCCAGCGGCGAGAGCAGCACGATGGAGCGCTCGTCGAGCAGGCGGCCGATACCCTTGCGGTCGATGCGCCGCACCTCGCCGGTATGGTGGTAGTCGATGCCCTCGACCACGCCGATCGGCCGCGCCGTGACCAGGTTGCCCGCGGCCACGCGCAGGCGCGCGCCCTGCATGGGCGAGGCGGCCATGTCCATGGACAGCCGCGCCTCAATGGCGATGCGCAGGCTGCCCACGGCGTCGATCACGCATTCCAGGGTGGGCGCGTCGGTCACCCGCAGGTCGCAGTGGAAGCGCGGCGCCAGGCCGCGCTGGGCCAGGCGCGCCTCGATCTGCGGGCGCGAGCCGTGGACCAGCACCAGGCGCACGCCCAGGCTGTGCAGCAGCACCAGGTCGTGGACGATGTTGCCGAAGTTCGGGTCTTCCACACCCTCGCCGGGCAGCATGACCACGAAGGTGCAGTCCCGGTGGGCGTTGATGTAGGGAGAAGCGTGACGTAACCAGGTGACGTAGTCTTGCATTGTCCAGGTGGCCTGTGAGCGGGCGATGAAGGGTCGTCGAGTGCGAATGGCCGGCAAGGGCGGCGGGAGCGGCGGTTATCGTCGTCGCATGCACATCGACGGGTTTCTCCTCTTCAGGGCGGTTACAGGCAATAATGCTGGATCAAGCCGCGCAGCAGTTCCACGGTCGGCGGGATGCGAGCGAGTTCCAGATGTTCGTCCGGCTGGTGGGCGCAGGCGATGTCGCCGGGGCCCAGGACCAGGGTCTGGCAACCAAGCTGCTGAAGATACGGTGCTTCGGTGCCAAAGGCTACCGCTTCCGCCGAATGCCCGCTGAGGCGCTCGGCCAGGCGTACCAGCTCGCTGTCCGCGGCCTGCTCGAAGGGCGGCACGGCGGGGAACAGCGGCTGGTAGTCCAGGCGCACCGCGAAGCGCTCGGCCAGGGGCTGCAGGCGCTCGCCGATGGCCCGGCGCAGAGCCTGCGGGTCCATCCCCGGCAGCGGCCGCAGGTCGAACTCCAGGGCGCACTGGCCGCAGATGCGATTGGGGTTGTCGCCGCCGTGGATGCAGCCCAGGTTCAGCGTCGGCTGCGGCACGCCGAACTGCGGGTTGTCGAACTCCTTCTGCCACTGCGCGCGCAGCGCCAGCAGCTCGCCGATGGCCGCGTGCATGGCCTCCAGGGCGCTGTGGCCGAGGCTCGGGTCGGAAGAATGGCCGCTCTGCCCGAGGATGTCGATGCGCTCCATCATCACCCCCTTGTGCAGGCGGATCGGCCGCAACCCGGTGGGCTCGCCGATCACCGCGGCGCGCGCCAGCGGCCGGCCGGCCTCGGCCAGGGCGCGGGCGCCGGCCATGGAGCTTTCCTCGTCGCAGGTGGCGAGGATCAGCAGCGGCTGGCGCAGGGGCTTGTCCAGCAGCGGCAGCAGCGCCTCGATGGCGATGGCGAAGAAGCCCTTCATGTCGCAGCTGCCCAGGCCGTACCAGCGGCCGTCGCGCTCGTCCAGGCGCAGCGGGTCGCTTTTCCACAGCGATTCGTCGTAGGGCACGGTGTCGGTGTGCCCGGCCAGCACCAGGCCGCCGGGGCCGCTGCCCAGGCTCGCCAGCAGGTTGAACTTGCCCGGGGCGATCTCCTGCAATTCGCAGGCGAAGCCCAGGTCGCCCAGCCAGTTGGCCAGCAGCTCCACCACCGGGCGGTTGGACTGGTCCAGGGCGGGCTGGGTACAGCTCACCGACGGCAGGGCGAGCAACTGGGCGAAACGGTCTTTCAGGCTCGGCAGGGGCATGGGCGTCTCCGGAAGCGTTGTACCCATCATGGCCCAGGATGGCGTGCAATTGAACCGCCGCTGTCGCGTGGAACAGCGGCGCGGCGACGCGGTCCTGTACACTAGCGGGCTTCGACGAACGCTCCCGCGCCAAGCCCTGCGGGCCCGTCTACCCTTTCCTTCCCGGACTCCGCCATGCAGAAAGAAACCGAAATCAAGCTGCGCGCCAGCCGCCAGACCCTCGAGGCGCTGCGCGACCACCCGCTGCTGAAGAAGCGCAACAAGTCCGGCTGGCAGCAGAGCGAGCTGTACAACCAGTACTACGACACCCCCGGCCGCGACCTGGCCCGGGCCAAGGTCGCGCTGCGCCTGCGCCGCGACGGCGAGCAGTACATCCAGACGCTGAAGAGCCGCGGCCACAGCGTCGCCGGGCTGTCCGAGCGCAACGAGTGGGACTGGTACCTGGACAAGCCCGAACTGGACCTGGGCAAGCTCGACGACTCCTGCTGGCCGGCGGCCCTGGCCGACCTCGACAAGCAGCAGCTGCAGCCGATCTTCAGCACCGACTTCACCCGCCAGCGCGCCGAGATCGCCTGGGGCCGCGGCAAGACCAAGGTGGCGATCGAAGCCGCCCTCGACCTGGGCAAGGTCGTCGCCGACCAGCAGGAAGAGGAAATCTGCGAGCTGGAGCTGGAACTGCGCCAGGGCGAACCCGCGGCGCTGCTGGAACTGGCCGCCGAGCTGGCCGCCGACCTGCCGCTGATGCCCTGCGACATCAGCAAGGCCGAGCGCGGCTACCGGCTGTTCGACCCGGCCAGCTACACGGTGCACCCGGACACCCAGAAGCTGCTGGCGGAAACCCCGCTGGACGGCGCCTTCGCCGCCATCGCCTGGTCGCTGCTGGGCAGCAGCCAGCGCCTGGCCGAGCAGTACCGCTTCAACGGCCACTGGCGCCTGCTGCAAGAGTGGCTGCAGCAGCTGGTGGACCTGCGCGCCCTGCTCGGCAGCCTCGGCCAGGCCGCGCCGCGCGCCAGCAGCCGCGAGCTGCGCGCCGCGCTGGACGCGCTGATCGGCGACTGGCGCCCGCGCATCGAACAGGGCGAAGCCGACGAAGCCGCGCGCCAGCAGGCGCCGGAAGCCTTCCGCGGCGAACTCGGCCAGACGCGCTGGGGCCTGTTCTCCCTACAAGCCTCGCGCTGGCTGCTGGCCCGCGCCTGGCAGGAAGGCCGCAACGAGCGCGGCGACCGCCAGGGCGCCGCGGCCCTGGGCAAATGGCTGCCGCGCCTGCTCGCCGAGGAGGCCGAGGGCCTGCCCCTGGCCCGCGCCCAGCAGCAGCCGGAACTACTCGCCGAACAACTGCCGCGCCTGCAACGCCTGCTGGTGTGGCTGCGCCTGGCCCGCGGCGTGCTCGACCTGCCCGAGGCCGACCGCCTCTACGGCGAGCTGGCCAAGCTGGAACAGGCCCTGCACCGGCGCGACAGCGCGGACCTGGATGCCCTCGCCGCCCAGGCCCATACTGTGCTGACCCTCAAACCCTGGAAGGCGCTTTTGAAATAAGCTGGGGAACCCGACGGCGCGGGCCGGACTCAGACCAGCTCCACCCGCAGCCGTCCGCGGCACACACGAACGCAGGGAGTCCGAATGTCCGTCTTCGCTTCGCCCGCCCAGGATCGCTGGCTTGACCTGGCCGATATCCTCCACGAGCTGGTCGCCCAGGGCCGCGTCGCGCAGAGCGACGCCGAGCAGTGCCTGGCGATCCGCCGCAGCGCGGTGAAGAACCAGCAGCACCCCCTGGAATTCCTCGCCGCCCAGCAGGTGCCGGACCAGCACCGCCCCGGCCGCCACCTGGACCTCGACGCCCTGGTGCACTGGCTGGCCGAGTATTCCGGCCAGCCCTACCTGCGCATCGACCCGCTGAAGATCGACGTCGCCGCGGTCACCCCGCTGATGTCCTACGCCTTCGCCCAGCGCCACAGGATCCTCGCCGTGGCCGTGGCGCCGGACAGCGTCACCATCGCCAGCGCCCAGCCCTTCGTGCACAGCTGGGAAGGCAACCTGACCCACGTGCTCAAGCGCCCGATCAAGCGCGTGGTGTGCAACCCGCAGGACATCCAGCGCTTCACCACCGAGTTCTACCGCCTGGCCAAGTCGGTCAGCGGCGCCTCCGCCCAGGACATGAAGACCAGCGGCGTGGGCAACTTCGAGCAACTGCTCAACCTGGGCGCCAGCGACCAGGAGCCGGACGCCAACGATGCGCACATCGTCACCATCGTCGACTGGCTGTTCCAGTACGCCTTCCAGCAGCGCGCCAGCGACATCCACATCGAGCCGCGGCGCGAGCAGGGCACGGTGCGCTTCCGCATCGACGGCGTGCTGCACAACGTCTACCAGTTCCCGCCGCAGGTCACCATGGCGGTGGTCAGCCGCCTGAAGTCCCTCGGCCGCATGAACGTCGCCGAGAAGCGCAAGCCCCAGGACGGCCGGGTGAAGACCAAGACCCCGGACGGCGCCGAGGTGGAACTGCGCCTGTCGACCCTGCCCACCGCCTTCGGCGAGAAGATGGTGATGCGGATCTTCGACCCCGAGGTGCTGCTCAAGAGCTTCGACCAGCTGGGCTTCTCCCCCGAGGACCTGCGCCGCTGGCAGAGCATGACCAACCAGCCCAACGGCATCATCCTGGTCACCGGCCCCACCGGCTCGGGCAAGACCACCACCCTCTACACCACGCTCAAGCAGCTGGCCACGGACGAGGTGAACGTCTGCACCATCGAGGACCCGATCGAGATGATCGAGCCCTCGTTCAACCAGATGCAGGTGCAGCACAACATCGACCTGACCTTCGCCAGCGGCGTGCGCGCCCTGCTGCGGCAGGACCCGGACATCATCATGGTCGGCGAGATCCGCGACCTGGAGACCGCCGAGATGGCCATCCAGGCGGCGCTGACCGGGCACCTGGTGCTCTCCACCCTACACACCAACGACTCGCCCACGGCCATCACCCGCCTGCTCGAACTGGGCGTGCCCTACTACCTGATCCGCGCCACCGTGCTCGGCGTCATGGCCCAGCGCCTGGTGCGCACCCTGTGCCCGCACTGCAAGGCGCCGCTGGAGCTGGAGGAGAGCGACTGGCAGGAGCTGACGCGGCCCTGGAACGCCCCGCTGCCCACCGGCGCGCAGCAGGCGGTGGGCTGCCTGGAATGCCGCGACACCGGCTACCGCGGCCGCGCCGGGGTGTACGAGATCATGCTGCTGACCGACAGCCTGAAGGAACAGATCACCGCCGACACCGACCTCATCCCGCTGCGCCGCCAGGCCTTCAAGGAAGGCATGCGCAGCCTGCGCCTGTCCGGCGCGCAGAAGGTCGCCGCGGGCCTGACCACCATTGAGGAAGTACTGCGGGTGACGCCGCAGAGCGAGCAGAAATAGGAAATCTCCGAGCCCGACAGGGCTCGCGGGATGACACGGGAAAGGGTTAGCTTTTCCCGCCGCCCCGCTCCTTTGGGAGCCGGGCGCCACGGAAGTCCCAATCGACCAAGGAGTGCAGCAAATGGAAACCGGCAGTGTCCTGATCCTCTTCGTCATCCTCGCGGTGGCGATCGTGTTCATGGGCTTCAAGGTGGTGCCCCAGGGCAACGAGTGGACGGTGGAACGCTTCGGCCGCTACACCGGCACCCTCAAGCCGGGGCTGAACATCATCGTCCCGGTGATGGACCGCATCGGGCAGAAGATCAACATGATGGAGCGGGTGCTGGACATCCCCCCGCAGGAGGCCATCAGCGCCGACAACGCCATCGTGCAGATCGACGCGGTGTGCTTCTACCAGGTGGTCGACGCGGCGCGCGCGGCCTACGAGGTCAGCGGCCTGGAGAACGCCATCCGCAACCTGGTGATGACCAACATCCGCACCGTGCTCGGCTCCATGGAGCTGGACCACATGCTCAGCCAGCGCGACGCCATCAACGAACGCCTGCTGCGCACCGTCGACGAGGCCACCGCGCCCTGGGGCCTGAAGGTCACCCGCATCGAGATCAAGGACATCAGCCCGCCGGCCGACCTGGTGGAGGCCATGGCCAGCCAGATGAAGGCCGAGCGCCTCAAGCGCGCGCAGATCCTCGATGCCGAAGGCAAGCGCGCCGCGGAAATCCTCACCGCCGAGGGCGAAAAGCAGGCGCAGATCCTCAAGGCCGAAGGCCAGCGCCAGGCCGCCTTCCTCGAGGCCGAGGCCCGCGAGCGCCAGGCCGAGGCCGAGGCGCGGGCTACCCAGGTGGTCTCCGAGGCCATCGCCAGCGGCAACGTGCAGGCGGTGAACTACTTCGTCGCGCAGAAATACGTCGACGCCCTCGGCCAGCTGGCCGCCTCGAACAACAGCAAGATAGTGCTGATGCCGCTGGAAGCCAGCCAGGTGATAGGCGCGGTGGGCGGCATCGGCGAGATCGTCAAGGCCACCTTCGGCGACGGGGCGCCCGGCGCCAAGGGCCGGGGCTGAGCCATGTGGGATTACCTGCAGCACCTGAGCTTCTGGGACTGGCTGGCCTTCGGCACCCTGCTGCTGATCCTCGAGGTGTTCGGCGCCGGCGGCTACCTGCTGTGGATCGGCATCGCCGCCGCGGCCACCGGCGTGCTCGCCTTCTTCGCCCCGGCCCTGGCCTGGACCTGGCAGTTCCTCGCCTTCGGCATCCTGGCGCTGCTCACCGTGGTGTTCTGGTGGCGCTACCAGCACCGCCCGGGCGCCGGCGAAGCCGCCAGCGGCCTGAACCGCCGCGGCAGCGAGCTGGTCGGACGGCAGTTCGCCCTGCACGACGCCATCATCGGCGGCCGCGGCAAGATCCGCGTCGGCGACAGCCTGTGGCTGGTCAGCGGCCCGGACCTGCCGGCCGGCGCCCAGGTGAAGGTCACCGGGCAGGATGGCACGGTGCTGTTGGTCGAGCCGGCCTGAGGTAACGCGGCAGGTCGGCCCGGCGTTTCGGCCGACCCCGAAGCGCGCGCCAAACGGCGGATAACCTCATAGGTGTCTGCGCCCCGGCGACGGTGGGCAAGGCCCCGGGCAAGGCCTAAGATGGGCGCCTCTATCCCATGGAACGGATGTCCCCCGACGATGCTGCGCCTGCTCAAAGACGAGAAATTCCTCCTCCTCGCCCTGCTCCTGGCGGTGCTGGTCTACCCCCTGGAACACAGCCTGCTCGAAGGCGGCAAGGCCCTGGCCGGGGTGGCCGCCACTGTCCTGCTGGCCTCGATCATCAGCGTCTCGCTGCGCGTGGCGCACCACGCCGAGATCCTCGCGGAGAAAGTCGGCGAGCCCTACGGCACCATGATCCTGACCCTCGCCGCGGTGCTGGTGGAGGTGGTCATCCTGGCCATCATGATGGGCCACAACCACTCCCCCACCCTGGCCCGCGACACCATCTACGCCGCGGTGATGCTGGACATGAACGGCATCCTCGGCCTGGCCGCGCTGCTCGGCGGCCTGAAGCACGGCGAGCAGTCGTACAACGACGACTCGGGCAAGACCTACGTGACCATGATCCTCACCGCGGTGGGCATCTCCATGGTGGTCCCGGAGCTGATCCCGGCGGCGCAGTGGAAGCTCTACTCGCTGTTCACCATCGGCTGCATGGTCATGCTCTACGGCCTGTTCCTGCGCATGCAGACCGGCCAGCACAGCTACTTCTTCGCCTACAACTACGCGGTGCACGGCGAGCAGCAGCACGGCCACGAGGCCCACGGCAGCACGCGCCAGTCCATGGCCCTGCTGGTGGCCGGGGTGGTGCTGATCGGCGCGCTGGCCGAGGTCATGTCCAAGGCCCTGGACGTCAGCCTGGAAGGCAGCGGCGTGCCGCCGATCGTCCCGGCGCTGCTGGTGGCGGCCATCTCCGCCAGTCCGGAAATCCTCACCGCGCTGCGCGCCGCGCTGGCCAACCGCATGCAGCCGGTGGTCAATATCGCCCTGGGCGCCTCGCTGTCCACGGTGATCCTCACCGTGCCGGTGATCGAGGCCCTGGCGCTGTTCAAGGGCCAGCCGATCCAGATGGCGATGACGCCGCTGCAGACCGGCATGATGTTCATCACCCTGATAGTGGCGGGCTTCAACCTGCACGACGGCAAGACCAACGCCATCGAGGGCATGACTCACTTCGTGCTCTTCGCTACCTTCCTGATGCTGTCGTTCATGGGGTTGTGACCATGCTGAAGATCTACCTCGCCGGCCCCGACGTGTTCCGCCCCGACGCCGCCGGGCACGGCGCGCAGCTCAAGGCGCTGTGCGCGGAATACGGGTTCGAGGGGCTGTTCCCGCTGGACGTCCAGGTGCCGGCGGAAATCACCGAGCCGCACCAGCAGGCGATCTGGATCTACCGCGCCAACCTGCGCCTGATCGCCGAGGCCGACTGCGTGCTGGCCAACCTGGCGTCGTTCCGCGGCAGCGAGCCGGACAGCGGCACCTGCTTCGAGGTCGGCTACGCCGCGGCCCTGGGCAAGCCGCTGTACGGCTACCTGCCGGACGCCGGCAGCTACGTCGAGCGCATGCGCCGCAAGTACCCGGAATGGCTCGGCCAGCAGCCCGGCCGCGACCGCGACGGCAACGTCCTGGAAGCCTTCGGCCTGCCGCTGAACCTGATGCTGGCGGTGCCCACCCAGATCGTCTCCGGCGGCCCGCGCGAGGCGCTGGAGCTGCTGCGCCAGGACCTGCAGCCGGCGGAATAGCGCGCGCTGCGCGCGATTCGCGGGCAGGGCCCGCTCCTACGCGACTGCGCCGAGGCGCTTTTTCGTAGGATGGCGTTGAGCGAAGCGATACCCATCACCGTGACCGCATGGGTTTCGCAAGCTCAACCCATCCTACGAAAAGCCGTGCATCCTGGAACCGTAGGAGCGGACTCCGTCCGCGATCGGCCGGGCCCGTGCGCGGCGATCGCGGATGAATCCGCGCCTACAAAAGCCGAGGTGGCTCAGACCTTCTTCACGAACTCCGACTTCAGCTTCATGGCGCCGATGCCGTCGATCTTGCAGTCGATGTCGTGGTCGCCGTCCACCAGGCGGATGTTCTTCACCTTGGTGCCGACCTTGACCACCAGGGACGAGCCCTTGACCTTCAGGTCCTTGATCACGCTGACGGTGTCGCCGTCCTGCAGCACGTTGCCGACGGCGTCCTTGATCACCTTGGCATCGCCCTCGCCTTCGACGGCGGCATCGGCCGACCATTCATGGGCGCATTCCGGGCAGACCAGCAGCGCGCCGTCCTCGTAGGTGTATTCGGAATTGCATTTGGGGCAGGGTGGCAGGCTCATGGTCTCTATCACTGACGGTGGGAAAAGACCGTGCATTATATAAGGATTTGCCCGCCTCAGGGGTGCAATTGCTGCAGGTAGGCCGCCAGCGCCTCGATATCCCCGGCCTGCAGCTGCGACGCCACCGCCAGCATGGTCGAGCCGGCGCGGCGCGGATCCTTGTCGCGGTAGGCCTCCAGCGTCCGCTGCAGGTAGGTCGCCGGCTGCCCGGCGATACGCGGCACGCCCTGCTGGCCGAGCCCCTGCGGGCCATGGCAGGCCACGCAGACCTGCCCGAACAGCGCCTCGCCCCTGGCGCGCAGCGCATCGTCCACCGCGCCCTGGCGCGGCAGCACCTGCTGCTGGCTGTAGTACACGGCGATGTTCACCCGCTCGTCGAGGCTCAGCATCCGGGCCGCCTGGTTCATCACGAAGTCGCTGCGCTGCCCGCTGGCGTAGCGCTCGAAGGCAGTGAACAGGTAGCCCGGGGCCTGCGCGGCCAGGTTCGGGATGTAGTCGCGCCGGCTGTTGCCGTCGTCGCCGTGGCAGTTGCGGCACAGCACGATGCGCTCGTGGCCGGCGGCATAGGCCTGCTCGCGCTTGGCGGGGTCGGCCATGATGGCGTCGAAGCGCGCCTGGGCGGCCTCGTCGCCCAGGGCGGTACAACTGACGGTCAACAGCAGAGCAATCGCGAAACGCATCGCCTCCTCCCCGGAACTCGGCCTGCGGCCTGCCGTTTATAGGCGTGCGCGCGGCGAAGAGCCTGGATGCAGGTCAATGAAGCGGCGAGCCGGCCGCGCCGG
This sequence comes from Pseudomonas sp. NBRC 100443, assembly GCF_030268185.1. Classification (NCBI taxonomy): domain Bacteria; kingdom Pseudomonadati; phylum Pseudomonadota; class Gammaproteobacteria; order Pseudomonadales; family Pseudomonadaceae; genus Pseudomonas; species Pseudomonas sp. NBRC 100443. The sequence continues at coordinate 510,720 of NZ_BSQE01000001.1, read as the reverse complement.
AAGGTGATGGCTTTCGCAAAGGCAAAAAAAGGGGGAGCATCGTGCTCCCCCGGGGACTGAACCTTGAGACCCGTCTGTCCGTCGGTCAGCCTTCAATCTCGATCAGCACCTCGCCCGGGTTGACGCGGTCACCCTTGGCTACGTGGATCGCCTTGACGGTGCCGGCGATGGGCGCCTGCACCTCGGTTTCCATCTTCATGGCTTCGGTGATCAGCACGGCCTGGCCGGCCTTCACGCTGTCGCCTTCCTTCACCAGCACGTCGACGATGTTGCCCGGCATGGTGGTGCTGACGTCGCCCGGCGCGCTGGCGTGCTTGCGCTTGTTGCCGCCGCCACCGATGAACTCGTTGAGCGGCTCGAACACCACTTCCTCGGGCATGCCGTCGATGGACAGGTAGAAGTGGCGCTTGCCGTCGGTCTTCACGCCGACGCCGGTGATGTCCACGCGGTAGCTCTCGCCGTGCACGTCGACCACGAACTCGGTCGGCACGCCTTCGCCGCCGGCCGCGGCCACGCCGGCGCCGCTGGGGATCGGCAGCAGCTCCTCGGGCTTCAGCGCGCCGGCCTCGCGTTCCTCGAGGAACTTGCGGCCGATGTCCGGGAACATGGCGTAGGTCAGCACGTCCTCTTCGGACTTGGCCAGCGCGCCGATCTCGCCGCGCAGCTTGTCCAGCTCGGGCTTGATCAGGTCGGCCGGGCGCACGTCGATGACTTCCTCGTTGCCGATGGCCTGGCGCCGCAGTTGCTCGTTGATCTGCCCCGGGGCCTTGCCGTAGCGGCCCTGCAGGTACAGCTTCACCTCGTTGGTGATGGTCTTGTAGCGCTCGCCGGCCAGCACGTTGAAGAACGCCTGGGTGCCGACGATCTGCGAGGTCGGGGTGACCAGGGGCGGGAAGCCCAGGTCCTCGCGCACCCGCGGGATCTCTTCGAGCACTTCGGCCATGCGGTTGAGGGCGCCCTGCTCCTTCAGTTGGTTGGCCAGGTTGGAGATCATGCCGCCGGGCACCTGGTTGACCTGCACGCGGGTGTCCACGCCGGTGAATTCGCTCTCGAACTGGTGGTACTTCTTGCGCACGGCGTGGAAGTACATGCCGACTTCCTGAATCAGCTCCAGGTCCAGGCCGGTGTCGTAGGGGGTGTTGCGCAGCGCCGCGACCATCGACTCGGTGCCCGGGTGGCTGGTGCCCCAGGCCATGCTGGAGATGGCGGTGTCGATGCGGTCGGCGCCGTTCTCCACGGCCTTGAGCTGGCACATGCTGGCCACGCCGGCGGTGTCGTGGGAGTGCACCACCACTTCCAGGGGCAGGGCTTCCTTCAGGGCCTTGACCAGGTCGCCGGTGGCGTAGGGGGTCAGCAGGCCGGCCATGTCCTTGATGGCGATGGAATCCACGCCCATGGCCGCCATGGCCTTGGCCTGGGCGACGAAGGCGTCGATGGTGTGCACCGGGCTGGTGGTGTAGCAGATGGTGCCCTGGGCGTGCTTGCCGGCGGCCTTCACCGCCTCGATGGAGACGCGCAGGTTACGCACGTCGTTCATCGCGTCGAAGATGCGGAACACGTCGATGCCGTTGACCGCGGCCTTGGCCACGAAGGCGCGCACCACGTCGTCGCTGTAGTGGCGGTAGCCCAGCAGGTTCTGCCCGCGCAGGAGCATCTGCAGGCGGGTGTTGGGCAGCGCGGCCTTGAGCTTGCGCAGGCGCTCCCACGGGTCTTCCTTGAGGAAGCGCACGCAGGCGTCGAAGGTGGCGCCGCCCCAGACTTCCAGCGACCAGTAGCCGACCTTGTCGAGCTTGTCGCAGATCGGCAGCATGTCCTCGGTGCGCATGCGGGTGGCCAGCAGCGACTGGTGCGCGTCGCGCAGGATGGTATCGGTAACGGAAATTTTCTTGCTCATGTTCTGAATCCTTCCCCTACAGGCCAGCGTGGGCGGCAATGGCGGTAGCGATGGCGATGGCCAGGTGCGACGGGTTGCGCTTGATCGAGTACTGGGTCAGCTCCGGATGGCTTTCGACGAAGCTGGTGTTGAACTGGGCGCTGCGGAACTCCGGGTTCTTGAGGATTTCCTGGTAGTAGGGCGCGGTGGTCTTCACGCCTTGCACGCGCATGTCGTCCAGGGCGCGCAGGCCGCGGTCCAGGGCCTCTTCCCAGGTCAGTGCCCAGACGATCAGCTTCAGGCACATGGAGTCGTAGTACGGCGGGATGGTGTAGCCGGTGTAGATCGCCGTGTCGGTGCGCACGCCGGGGCCGCCGGGCGCGTAGTAGCGGGTGATCTTGCCGAACGAGGGCAGGAAGTTGTTCTTCGGGTCCTCGGCGTTGATGCGGAACTGCAGGGCATAGCCGCGGTGCTGGATGTCTTCCTGCTTGACCGAGAGCGGCAGGCCGGAGGCCACGCGGATCTGCTCGCGGACGATGTCGATGCCGGTGATTTCCTCGGTGATGGTGTGCTCCACCTGCACCCGGGTGTTCATCTCCATGAAGTACACCTCGCCATCGGCGAGCAGGAACTCCACGGTGCCGGCGTTCTCGTAGCCCACGGCCTTGGCCGCGCGCACCGCCAGGTCGCCGATGTAGGCGCGCTGCTCGGGGGTCAGCTGCGGGCTGGGGGCGATCTCGATGAGCTTCTGGTTGCGGCGCTGGATCGAGCAGTCGCGCTCGAACAGGTGCACGGTGTTGCCGAAGGAGTCGGCGAGGATCTGCGCCTCGATGTGCTTCGGGTTGACGATGCACTTCTCGAGGAACACTTCCGCGCTGCCGAAGGCCTTGGTGGCCTCGGAGATGACGCGGGGGAAGTTCTGCTCCAGCTCCTCGCGGCTGTTGCAGCGGCGGATGCCGCGGCCGCCGCCGCCGGAGGTGGCCTTGAGCATCACCGGGTAGCCGATGCGCTCGGCCTCGGACAGCGCCTCGGCGAGGTCGGCGACGTTGCCCTCGGTGCCCGGGGTGCAGGGCACGTCGGCGGCGATCATGCTGCGCCGCGCCTCGGTCTTGTCGCCCATGCGGCGGATCACTTCCGCCGACGGGCCGATGAACTTGATGCCGCGCTCGGCGCAGATTTCCGCCAGCTCGGCGTTCTCGGAGAGGAAGCCGTAGCCCGGGTGCAGGGCGTCGCAGCCGGTTTCCACCGCCAGGTTCACCAGAGCGCGCGGGTTGAGGTAGCCGGCCAGCGGGTCGGCGCCGATGCTGTGCGCCTCGTCGGCGCGCTTCACGTGCAGGGCGTGGCGGTCGGCGTCGGAGTAGACGGCCACCGAACGGATGCCCATCTCGGCGCAGGCACGCACGATGCGGACAGCGATCTCCCCACGGTTGGCGATCAGGATTTTCTTGATCACTTGCGGTTTCCCTCGACCGGGGCTCGTGGACCCGGCACTTGAACCAATCGGCAATCCGCCGCGGAGCGATCCGCGGCGGTTCGGCGCAATGCCGGAGCAGGGTTCCGGCGTTTTTTTACCCTACGCGGGATCGAGGATTACCCAAAATCAATATTTATTGGGATAGCCATAATTTTTGACTTATAGTCGAGCGAACTGACCCGTGCGGGAGCCGGTGCGAATGCGTAAGTCCTTGATGCGAATGACACTTCGCCAACTGCAGGTGTTCCGTGCGGTGTGCGAGAGCCGTTCCTACAGCCGCGCCGCGGAGGAAATGGCGCTGACGCAGCCGGCGGTCAGCCTGCAGATCCGCCAGCTGGAGGAACTGGTCGGCCAGCCGCTGTTCGAGTACATCGGCAAGAAGCTCTACCAGACCGACGCCGCCGACGCCCTGCTGCGCGCCAGCACCGACATCTTCCAGCGCCTGGAAGTGCTGGACATGCAGCTCTCCGACCTCAAGGGCTCGCTGCAGGGCCAGCTGCGCCTGGCGGTGGAGTCCAGCGCCAAGTACATCACCCCGCACCTGTTCGCCGCCTTCCAGAAGCAGCACCCGGACGTCAGCCTGCACCTCACCGTGGTCAACCGCGCCCAGGTGATCAAGCGCCTGTCGGACAACCGCGACGACCTGGTGATCATGTCCCTGGTGCCGCAGGACATGGCCCTGGAATTCCTGCCCTTCCTGAACAACCCGATCGTCGCGGTGGCGCCGCCCGACCACCCGCTGTGCAGCGCCGCCAAGCTGTCGCTGAAGGACCTGGAATCCTGGCCGCTGCTGATTCGCGAGCCCGGTTCGGGCACGCGCAAGGCCTGCGAGGAACACTTCCAGCAGAAGCGCGCGCACTTCCCGCAGACACTGGAATTCGCCTCGCTGGAAGGCTCACGGGAAGGGGTATTGGCCGGCCTCGGCCTGGCCCTCCTGCCGCGCCACGCGGTGAGTCGCGAACTGCGCGCCGGGCTGCTGCGCGAACTGCCGGTGGAGGAACTGCCGCTCTACCGCAGCTGGTGCCTGGTGCACGCCCGCGGCAAGCGCCTGAGCCCGGTGGCCCAGGCGTTCGTCGCCTTCATCCGCGAGGAACGCGCGCTGATCAGCCAGCTGGCCGAGCGCTTTTCACCGACGCCCGCGCAGACTTGAGGTAGTTGGCGGCGATCAGGTCGGGATAGTCGGACATCTCGCGGTCGAGGCGTTGCGCTTCGAGGCGCTCCTCGATGGCCCGGCGGAACTGCATGCGGCGCTGGTCCTCGAGCTTGCGGCGGGTCTTGCTGTCCAGGTGCTGGGTGTTGTCGATATGGCGTTGCATCTCGCATCTCCCAAGGCCGAAGGGCTGGAGACGCCAGGATGCGGACAACGGATGACAATTTGAGGGCGCGGCGGTGAAGCGCCGGTGACGCCGACGAGTGGTCGGCGCCCTCCGGGCATCCCTCAGAACAACGCGTCCAGGCAGCGGTACCAGGCGATGGCCGCGCCCAGGTAGAGCCGCTGCAGGCCATGCAGCGGGATCGGCTTCAGCGGCGCCGGCGGCAGCGGGAAGCGCTCGCCGCGCCCGGCCAGGCGCAGCGCCATATGCCGGCCCAGCGTGGTGGCCATGGCCACGCCGCGGCCGTTGTAGCCCAGCAGCGTCGACAACCCCGGCGCCGGTTCGTGCAGGTGCGGCAGGAAATCTTGGGTCAGCGCCACCCGGCCACTCCAGCGGTACTCGATGGGCACCCCGGCCAGCTGTGGATAAAGCTGCGCCAGGGATCGCTGCAGATGGCTCCAGTCGCCGTCGCCGGAGGGTTCGCTGAACGGCCCTCGCCCCCCCAGCAACAGGCGGCCCTGGGCGTCACGCTTGAAGTAGAGCAGCAGGCGCCGGGCATCCGAACAGACCTCGCCGCCGGGCAGCACGCTCGCCGCAAGCTCCGGCGACAGCGGCCGGGTGGCGATGATGAAGCTGTTCGCCGCGATCAAGGTGCGGCGCAGGCCCGGCCACAGGCCATCGGTGTAGCCATTGGTCGCCAGCAGCACCTTTTCCGCGCGTACCCGCGCACCACAGGCCAACTCCAACTGCCAGCGTCCGGCCTGGCGCTGCAGGCTCAGCACCGGGCTGTGGCCATGTACCCGCGCCCCAGCGGCGAGAGCCGCGCGCACCAGGCCACGCACGAAGCTCAGCGGCTGCACGCTGCCGGCGCGCGGATCGACCCAGGCGCCGAGGTAATGTTCGTTGCCGATGCGCCGGGCCACCGCCTCACGGTCCAGCAGTTCCACGGGCACGCCGCGCCGGCGCCATTGCTCGGCGCGCTGCTCGATGCCACGCAGCGCCGCCGGTGATGCCGCCGGCTGGATCCAGCCCTTGCGGGTGGCATCGCAGTCGATGCCGTGGCGCTGGATCAGGTTGAACACCTCGTCGGCGGCGCTTCCCGCCACTTCGCACAGGTATTCCCCCTGCTCACCGAATTTCGCCAACAATTGCTCCGGGTCGAACTTCAGCCCCGGGATGACCTGGCCACCGTTGCGCCCCGAAGCGCCCCAGCCCGGCTCGCCGGCATCCAGCACGCAGGCGCGTATGCCCAGCTCCGCCAGGTGCAGGGCGGTGGACAGGCCGGTGAAGCCGGCCCCAACGATGGCGACATCCGTTTCCAGCTCGCCCTGCAGGGGCGGCGTCGCTTGCGCCGGCGTGGCGCTGGCTGCCCACAGGGACTGGGGCAGGTGGCGTGGCGCGACGCTCATGCCTGCACCCCCGACGGTTCCAGCAGGCGCCTGAGGAAGTCCCGGGTGCGCTGATGCTGCGGCGCCCCCAGCACCTGTTGCGGCGGCCCTTCCTCGACGATGCGGCCGCTGTGCAGGAAGCACACCTTGTCCGCCACTTCGCGGGCGAAGCCCATCTCGTGGGTGACCACGATCATGGTCATGCCCTCGTCGGCCAGGCGGCGCATCACGCCCAGTACCTCGCCGACCAGTTCGGGGTCGAGCGCCGAGGTCGGCTCGTCGAAGAGAATCGCCTTGGGCTGCATGGCCAGCGCGCGGGCGATGGCCACGCGTTGCTGCTGGCCGCCGGAGAGTTCGTCGGGGTAGGCCTCGACACGGTGCACCAGGCCGACCTTGTCGAGCAGCGCCAGGGCCCGCTCGCGTACTTCGCGAACCGGCTCCTTCTTCACGTAGACCGGGCCTTCCATCACGTTCTCCAGCACGTTGCGGTGGGGGAACAGATTGAAACGCTGGAACACCATGGCCACCTGGGTGCGGATGGCATGGATGCTGCCGGCGTGCCGGTCGACCTTGGCGTCGGACACCAGCACCTCGCCGCCCTGGTAGTCCTCCAGGCCGTTGATGCAGCGCAGCAGCGTGGACTTGCCGGAACCGGACGGGCCGATCAGGCACACCACCTCGCCGCTGTCGACACTCAGGTCGATGCCTTCGAGCACCGCCACGTCGCCGTAGCTCTTGTGCAGGTCGCGGATGCGGATCATCGCTTGCTCCTCCGGCCGATACGCGCCTCGAGGCGGCGCAGGGCGAACGACAGCGGCAGGCTCATGGCCAGGTAGAGCAGCGCCACCAGGGTGTAGACGGTCATGTTCTCGAAGGTCGAGGAGGCGATCAGCTGGCCGGCGCGAGTCATCTCCGCGACCGTGATGGTGGAGACCAGCGAGGAGTCCTTGAGCATCATCACCAGGGTGTTGCCGTAGGGCGGCAGGGCGATGCGGAAGGCCTGCGGCAGCACCACCCGGCGCATCACCATGGCGCCGCGCATGCCGAGGGACTCGGCGGCCTCGATCTGCCCCTGGTGGATGGCCTGGATGCCGGCGCGGAAGTTCTCCGCCTGGTAGGCCGAGTAGGCGATGCCCAGGCCGATCACCCCGGCCTGGAAGGCGCTGAGCTGGACGCCGAAATCCGGCAGGACGAAATAGATGTAGAACAGTTGGACGATGATCGGCAGGCCGCGGATGACGTTGACGACGGTGGTTCCGGCCAGCGCCAGGGCGCGGTAGCGGGAAACCATCATCAACGCAAGGGCCAGGCCAATCAGCGAACTGAGCAGGAAGGACGCCGCCGTGACCTGCAGGGTGATCACCGCCCCCTTGAGCAGGATGGGCAGGAAATCCATGGCGTTCTGAAGAAACATGGCGATTACCTGGTAGAGCGCGAAGGCGCCGCCCACGGGCGCGGGCGGCGACGGATCAGTCGAGGTTCCACTTGGCGCGGATGCGCTGCAGGGTGCCGTCGGCGCGGATGCTGGCGATGCCCTGGTTGACGCGCTGCAGCAGCGCCGGGTCGTCCTTGCGCAGCACCAGGCTGACGTCGCCGTGGATCACCGGCTGGTAGTCGCGGACCAGGCGCACCTTGGACTGGCCGCCCTTGGCCAGTTGGTAGGCCAGCACCGGCTGGTCGGCGAAGGCCGCCTTGATGCGGCCCAGGGCCAGGTCGCGGAGCAGGTCATTGATGGAGTCGTAGCCGCGCACTTCCTTGAAGATGCCGCGCTTGTTCAGCTCGTCGAGGAACACGGTGCCAACCTGGGCGCCGACCACCTCGCCCTTGAAGTCGTCCATGCGGGTATAGGCGCCGCTGTCGTCGGCGCGCACCACCAGGCCCTCGCCATAGGAGAACACCGGGTCGGAGAACTGCACGACCTTTTCCCGCGGCGGCGTCTTGAGCATGGCCGCGGAGATCAGGTCGATCTTCCCGGAGGTCAGCGAGGGGATCAGCGCGGCGAAGTTGGTCTGCTGGATCTGCGTGTCGAAGCCGGCGGCCTTGCCCACCGCTTCCACGGTGTCGACCATCATCCCCTGGATGCTCTGGCTCTGGATGTCGAGGAAGGTGAAGGGGACGCCGGTGGAGGTGGCGCCGACCTTGAGAGTCTCGGCCGCGGCGGGGCCGGCGAACAGCGCCGAGGCGGCGCAGGCGAGAACGAAGGCACGGATGCTCTGATGCATGGTGGGTCTCCCAGTGGACGCTCATTGTTGTGGTTGTGCGTGTGGGTACCTCTGGATCGGCAGGAGGCGATTCGGACGATATATTCAATTTACAAAAATCGCAAAGAGATTTATAAGTATCGAATATCGATACTGAGAAGACAAAAATGCCTGAAGGGAGCCTGCTGTTCAATCAGTCGCTGGAGAAGGGCCTGGCGGTGCTGCGCGCCTTCGATGCGCGCCGGCGCACCATGAGCCTGGCGGAAGTGGCCGAGGCAGCGGGGATCAACAAGAGTTCGGCGCAGCGCATGGTGCACACCCTCGAAGCGCTGGGCTACCTGCGCAAGCATGAGCAGACGCGGCGTTTCCAGCTGACGCCGAAGGTCATGGAGATCGGCTACAACTACCTGGCCGCGGACACCCTGGTGGACGTGGCCAACCCCTTCCTGGCCGAGCTGTCGCAGATCACCGGGGAAACCACCAACCTCACCGAGCCCGACGGCCTGGACATGGTCTACGTGGCGCGCTTCGTGGCGCCCAAGTTCATCCCCATCCACATGCCCATCGGCAGCCGCATCCCGATGTACTGCACCGGTTGCGGCCGCGCCTACCTCAGCGGCCTGGACGACGAGGAGGCCGCGGAAATGCTACGACGCAGCGAGCCGCAGCGCCTGACGCAGAACACCCTGACCGACGTCGAGGCGATCCTCGAGACCGTGCGCACGGCGCGCAGCAAGGGCTATGCGGTGAATGCGGAAGAGATGTTCCTGGGTGACATGAGCATCGCCGCGCCCATCCTCGACAGCCGCGGCCAGCCGGTGGCCGCCGTCCACGTGGTGGCGCCGACCAGCCGCTGGAGCCGGGAAGATGCCGAGCGCAAGCTGGCGCCGGCGGTGATCGAGTGCGCGCGGGCGATCCGCACTTCGATCCGCGCGCTCTGAGGCAGGTGCCTCAGGACGTCTCTTCCGGGCGCGGCTCCTCGTGGCTCTTCACCACCTTGGGCGACAGGCGCAGGCTGCGCAGGCTGCGCTTGACGCTCTTGAGGTGGTTGACCAGGTCCGGGCCGCGGGCCATGGCCACGCCCATGGCCAGCACGTCGATCACCACCAGGTGGGCGATGCGCGAGGTCAGCGGGGTGTAGATGTCGGTGTCTTCGTGGACGTCCACCGCCAGGTTCACCGTGGCCAGGTCGGCCAGCGGGGTCTGGCTGGGGCACAGGGTGATGAGGGTGGCGCCGGCCTCGCGGACCAGGTTGGCGGTCACCAGCAGGTCCTTGGAGCGGCCGGACTGCGAGATGCAGATGGCCACGTCGCTGGGCTTGAGGGTCACCGCCGACATCGCCTGCATGTGCGGGTCGGAATAGGCCGCGGCCGAGAGCAGCAGGCGGAAGAACTTGTGCTGGGCATCCGCGGCCACCGCGCCGGAGGCGCCGAAGCCGTAGAACTCCACGCGCTGGGCGTGGGCGATGGCGGCGATGGCGCGCTCCAGGGCGTGGGTGTCGAGCTTCTCGCGCACTTCCATCAGCGAGTGCAGGGTGGTGTCGAAGATCTTCAGGCTGAAGTCGGTGACCGAGTCGCTTTCGCTGATCGCGAACTGGCCGAAGCTGGCGCCGGCGGCCAGGCTCTGCGCCAGCTTCAGCTTGAGGTCCTGGAAGCCGGTGCAGCCGATGGCGCGGCAGAAGCGCACGATGGTCGGCTCGCTGACGCCCACCCCGTGGGCGAGGTCGGCCATGGAGCTGTGCATGACCGAGGCGGGGTCCTGCATCACGTGATCGGCGACCTTGAGTTCCGACTTGCGAAGCAGATGACGCGACTGGGCAATGTGCTGCAACAGGTTCACTGGGCTGGACTCGGCTATGATCGGCGGAAGGGATGTAGTCTGCTTGTAGTTATACTACAAGTCAGGTGGTCACGCCCAGGCAATAAGTGGTGGAGCAGTACCTGATGATGTCCGAAACTTCCGCATTTCCCCTTTCCTGCGACATTCTGGTGTTCGGTGGCACCGGCGACCTGGCGCTGCACAAGCTGCTGCCGGCGCTCTACCACCTGCACCGCGAGGAGCGCCTGCCGGCCGACACCCGCATCCTCGCCCTGGCCCGCAGCCAGCGCTCGCAGGAGGCCTACCTGGCGCTGGCCGAGCGGCACTGCCGGGCGCAGGTCGCGCGGGCCGACTTCAGCGTCGCCGACTGGCAGAGCTTCGCCACGCGCCTGGACTACCTGGCCATGGACGCCTCGCAGAGCGCCGACTTCAGCCGCCTGCGCCAGCGCCTGAAGTTCGGCCACGAGCGCGTGCTGGTGCACTACCTGGCCACCGCCCCGGACCTCTTCGCGCCCATCGCGCAGAACCTCAAGGTCGCGGGCCTCGCCGGGCCGAACACGCGCATCGTGCTGGAGAAGCCGCTGGGCCATTCGCTGGAGTCGGCGCGGGCGATCAACCAGGCCATCGGCCAGGTGTTCGACGAGTCGCGGGTGTTCCGCATCGACCACTACCTGGGCAAGGAGACGGTGCAGAACCTGCTGGCCCTGCGCTTCGCCAACACCCTGTTCGAGCCGCTGTGGCGCAGCGCCTACGTCGACCACGTGCAGATCAGCGTCAACGAGACCCTCGGCGTGGAGAACCGCGGCGCCTACTACGACCACGCCGGGGCCATGCGCGACATGGTGCAGAACCACCTGCTGCAGCTGCTGTGCCTGGTGGCCATGGAGGTGCCGGTGCACTTCGACGCCGAGTCGGTGCGCGACGAGAAGCTGAAGATACTCCAGGCCCTGCGCCCGATCGGCGGCCTCGACGTGCAGGACCGCACCGTGCGCGGCCAGTACGGCGCCGGGCGGATCGGCGGCCAGGAGGTGCCGGCCTACTGGTTCGAGAAGAACGTGGACAACGACAGCGACACCGAGACCTTCGTCGCCCTGCGCGCCGAGATCGACAACTGGCGCTGGGCCGGCGTGCCCTTCTACCTGCGCACCGGCAAGCGCATGGCGAAGAAGTGCTCGGAGATCGTCATCCAGTTCAAGCCGGTGCCCCATGCGCTGATAGGCGACGGCAGCGGCCCGGCCAACCGCCTGTGGATAAGGTTGCAGCCGGAGGAGCGCATCAGCCTGCAGCTGATGACCAAGACCCCCGGCAAGGGCATGCGCCTGGAACCGGCCGAGCTGGACCTGAACCTGGCGCAGACGGCCAGCCCCGGCAAGCGCCGCTGGGACGCCTACGAGCGCCTGCTGCTGGACGTGATCCAGGGCGACTCGACGCTGTTCATGCGCCGCGACGAGGTGGAGGCCGCCTGGCGCTGGATCGACCCGATCATCGCCGGCTGGCAGGAGCACTACCAGCGTCCGCGCCCCTACCCCGCCGGCAGCAACGGGCCGGAGCAGGCGCAGATGTTGCTGGAGCTGCAGGGGCGGCGGTGGTTGGAGTGAGGTTGAGCTTTTTGTGTAGGAGCGAGCTTGCTCGCGAACGGGGCTTCGCCGGCAGTCTCGGCGCTTGACCTGGAGAGCGCCCTCTCCCTAACCCTCTCCCTGAAGGGAGAGGGGACCGTTGGGCAGAACTGGATGTTCTGGAATCAGCCGGCAGCACCGAAGGTTTCCAACTGAAATCACTCCTCCTCTCGGCACGGACTAGCCCCCTCTCCCTTCAGGGAGAGGGCTGGGGAGAGGGAGCGGAGTCAAACCGAAACACCGGGGCCACCTGGAAACCTCATTCGCGAGCAAGCTCGCTCCTACAAAAAGCCCACCAGCAACATTGACCCCGCTCAGGGCACCAAACCCCCGCCCCCGCTAGAGTGCGGCGTTTTATCCACAACCGTCCCCACGCCATGCTCCAAGCCCCCGAACTGCTCTCCCCCGCCGGCTCGCTGAAAGCCATGCGCCACGCCTTCGCCTATGGCGCCGATGCCGTCTATGCCGGGCAACCGCGCTACAGCCTGCGGGTGCGCAACAACGAATTCGACCTGGCCAACCTGGCCGTCGGCATCGCCGAGGCCCATGCCCTGGGCAAGCGTTTCTACCTGGTGGTGAACATCGCCCCGCACAACGCCAAGCTGAAAACCTTCCTGGCCGACCTGGAGCCGGTGCTGGCCCTGGGGCCGGATGCGCTGATCATGTCCGACCCGGGGATGATCATGCTGGTGCGCCAGCATTTCCCCGCGGCGAACATCCACCTCTCGGTGCAGGCCAACGCGGTGAACTGGGCCAGCGTGGCCTTCTGGCGCGACCAGGGGCTGAGCCGGGTGATCCTCTCCCGCGAGCTGTCGCTGGAGGAGATCGGCGAAATCCGCGAGAAGGTCCCGGACATGGAGCTGGAGGTGTTCGTCCACGGCGCCCTGTGCATGGCCTACTCCGGGCGCTGCCTGCTGTCGGGCTACATCAACCGCCGCGACCCCAACCAGGGCACCTGCACCAACGCCTGCCGCTGGCAATACCAGGCGCACCCGGCGCGGGAGGACGAACTGGGCCAACTGGTGCGCGAAGCCACTCTCGGCGAAGGCGCGCCCACCGACGCGGTGTTCCTGCTGGAAGAAGGCAACCGCCCCGGCGAGTTGATGGAAGCCCACGAGGACGAGCACGGCACCTACATCATGAACTCCAAGGACCTGCGCGCCATCCAGCACGTGCAGCGCCTGGCCGAGATGGGCGTGCACTCGCTGAAGATCGAGGGCCGCACCAAGTCGCACTACTACGTGGCGCGCACCGCCCAGGCCTACCGCAAGGCCATCGACGACGCCGTGGCCGGCCGGCCCTTCGACCGTGGCCTGATGGACGAGCTGGAGTCCCTGGCCCACCGTGGCTACACCGAGGGTTTCCTGCGCCGCCATGTGCATGACGAGTATCAGAACTACCAGTACGGCAGCTCGCGGGCGGAGCGCCAGCAGTTTGTCGGGGAGTTCACTGGCGCCCGCCGTGGCGACCTCGCCGAGGTAAGGGTGAAGAACCGCTTCGCGGTGGGCGACAGCCTCGAACTCATGACGCCGGGTGGGAACCATACGCTGCGGCTGGAACGTCTGGAGAATGCTCGTGGTGAAGCCATCGAGGTCGCGCCGGGCGATGGGCACGTCGTGTATCTGCCGGTGCCGGAGGAGGTGGGGCTGGATCATGGGTTGCTGATGCGGGATCTGGTGGAGCGGCCGGCTAAGGCGGGGTGTGGGGGGAGTTGTGGTTGCGGAGGCTCTTCGTAGGAACGAGGGGGACGCCTAGTTCTTGCTCGCGAACGGGGCTTCGGCGGCAATCTCGGCGCTTGAGCAGAAGAGCGCCCTCTCCCTAACCCTCTCCCTGAAGGGAGAGGGGACTGTTCGGCGTGCTTGGGTATTCCTGAGTCAGCCGGCAACACCGAAGGTTTCCGACTGAAACCATCACTTCTCTCGGCACGGACTAGCCCCCTCTCCCTTCAGGGAGAGGGCTGGGGAGAGGGAAAAGAGTCAACCCGAAACACTGCAGCCACCGACAAACTCCGTTCGCGAGCAAGCTCGCTCCTACAACCAACCCCCACCAACTCACGGATTCTGCAAAAACACCACATACCCCCTGAACCACGGACTGCGCTCCAGATACTCCGGCGCCTGCCACTGCCCATACTGCGCCAGGCCGATGCGGAACGGCAGCTGCAGGCGCGCCACCCTGGGCAGGTAGCGCTGGTAGTCGGGAATCGTCCGGCGCCCCTGGTAGGTCTGCACCACCACCTCGTCCACCACGTCCTTGAGTTCATTGATGGTCGCCGGCTCCGCGTTGCTGCTCCAGTCCAGCAGGCCGGTGATGCTCAGGCGGTATTCGATGGGCAGGCGCCGGCGGAAGTCGCGCAGGAAGGCCACGTATTCGTGGAGGTAGCGGGTGCGGGCGTCGAAGTCGATCTGCACGCCCAGCAGCGGGTTGCCGGCGCGCTGCCAGCGGCGCAGCTGGGCCAGCAGGGTGGCGTAGCTGTCCTCGCTCCAGCGCAGGCTGTGGGCGCGGTAGACCAGCCACACCTGGCCCGTGCGCAGGCGCGGCATGGCGATGCCCTGGGCGTGCAAGCGCGCCGGCTGTTCGGGGGCGCCGCGCGGGGCGCTGACCTGGCCTTGCAGCACGTACAGCGTGCGCGCCTGGCGCAGCACCGGCTGGGCCTGCACGCCGCCCCACAGCCAGAAGGCGTCGTAGTCGGCGGCGTCCACCACTCCGGCGCGGGCCGTGGCGCCCCACAGCAGCAGACCCAGCGCCAGGCTCTTCGCGGCCAGGCCCATGGCGGCGCTACCAGTAGTACTTCAGCGATTTCGCCCAGGGCGTATCGGCGTACTGCGTCTTCAGCGTGCGGAACCAACGCTTGCGCTGCGCCGGGGCGATGTCCTGCTTGCCGCAGCCGTTGTAGCCGCTGGGCGCGTAGCAGTTGATGGCGCGGTACAGCGCGTAGGCCTTGTCGTCGCTGCCGGCCTGGTCGTCGGCGATCACCTTCAGGTAGCCGTCCAGGCGCGAGTAGGGCTCGCCTTCGAACAGCGACGGGCTGCCGCCCAGTTCGCGCACGCCGGGCTGGTTGTCCAGCGGGAAGCTGTCGAGGTTGTTGCGCAGGATGAACTCGCCGAAGCAGTTCAGCGCCTGCGGCGGCTGCGGCTCCTGCTGCAGGGCCAGGGCGAGATCGCGGATGGCCGGGCAGTCGTAGCCGGAGCTGCCCTTGCCGCCCGGCCACTGGAACAGGCTCAGCGGCTGCCCGCCGCCATAGACGAAGCCAAGGCTGGCGCTCAGCGGCTTGGTCGAGGGCTCGGCCGGCAGCAGCGCGAGGTCGTTGACGAAGTTGCCGTAGCGGCCGTGCAGCAGGTCCTTGTACAGCAGGGTGAAGAGCGCGGTATCGCGCTCCTCGGCCGGCGCCGTCTCGGACTTCACCTGCTGGCGCAGCAGCTCGGGGCCGGCGATGTGGCGCAGCAGCAGCTCGCGGATGGCCGGGGTGCGCACCGGCGAGTTCTCCGCATAGACCTTCACCAGGCGGTCGCTGCGCTCGTAGTTGAAGGCCAGCGCCAGTTCCAGCTGCTCGCGCTGCAGCGGCTGGCGGGCCAGGGGCAGCAGCTGCAGCCAGAGCTTCTCCGCGCCCAGCCAGTCGTTGCCGGCCTCCAGGGCGAAGCCGCGCAGGGTCTGTTGGCTGAAGGCGAGGTAGTCGAGCTTCTGCGGCAGGGCCTTCGGCAGCTGTTCGGCCGCCTTGGCCGGCTGTTCCTCGACGTACAGTTGCCAGGCGGCCAGCAGGTAGTCGTGCAGCCCCGGCAGCTCGGCGAACAGCGGCTTCTGCGCCTGCAGCCCGGGCAGGTCGAGGGCGCGGCCCTCGCCGGCCTCGTGGTGGCGCATCTGCATCAGGTCGAGCACCGCCAGCAGGCGCGGGTCCTTGACCTCGGCCGGGTGCGCGCTGACCAGCAGCTTGTTGTCCACCTCGGCGATCAGCTGGGCCTGGTCGGCGTTGCCCTGGGCCGCTTCCGGCTGGGCGAACAGCCAGGCGTACTCCGCGGCCAGGCGCCCGGGGTCGTTCATCAGCCAGTACACGCGGCGCATCAGGCCCTTGGCCGAGGTGGCGTAGCGGCCCTGTGGATAAGCCTGCAGGTAGGCCTTGAAGTCGCTTTCGGCGACCTTCAGCGCAGCCTGGTCGACCTTGCGCAGGTCGGGGTAGCCCATGTCGTCGAAGGCGTTCTGCTGCGCCTGGTTGAGCTGGCTGCGGCCGAGCATGTAGCGCGCCGTCTCGCGCAGCCACGGCAGCCGGCTGTCGTGCAGGGCCTGGAAGCTCTTGCGCGCGGCCGGAAAGTGGCCGCTGTAGAAGGCGGCGACGCCTTGCAGGTAGCCGGCGAAGTCGCGCCCGGCGGGGGAATCCACATCCTTGGGCAGCAGACCGGCGAGCTGCGCGTCGTCCCATTGGCAGCCCTGCAACAGGGCCAGGCGCGCCCGCGCCAGGCCCTGCCGCTCGGCGGGCGGCAGGTCGGCGGCCAGCAGCTGGGCGAGGAAGTCCTGGGCGGTGGCCGGGTTGTTGCTGCGGCAGCGGCTGCCCTCGCCGCTGGCGAAGCGCTCGCCCTCGGCCGGCACCGCGTCCGCCGGCAGGCCGATGCGCACCGCCAGCTCCGCCAGGGGCGCCGCCGGCTTGGCCGCGGCGGCCGCTGCGGGCTCCACGGTCATGGGTTCGTCGAACAGCCGCGTCAGCGGGAAGGGCACCAGGCCGTAGCCCAGCTGCTGCTCGTCATCGGACAGCGCCTTGACCGGCAGGCTGGCGCGGCCGGCATCGGCCAGCAGCAGCTGCAGGTTGACCCGGCTGTCGTTGCCGGGGCTGAGGAACGGCAGGCTGTTGCACACGTCCAGGGTGTCGCGCTTGAGGTTCCAGCTCGGGTAGCAGGAATCGTCGCTGCTGGCGTAGGCCTGCTGCGCGGCAAGCACGCCGAAGGTGAGGGCCAGGAGGGGGAGTCCACGCGGGCGCATGCAAGGTCCTTGTCCGTTGGGGCCCGCGCCTTGGCGCGGGGAATTCGCTCTTTGGGCTGGAATCTTACCTCGGCGCACAGGCACTTGCCGCATTCACACAGGCGCCGTAGGAAAAACCAGACGGCGCGCTGCGGCAGATTGTCCAGCTGCGCCGCTATTTGCTGCGGCGCAAAGAAGGTTTTCGCCCAAGGGGTTTCCCTGTGGACAACGCAATCTCGTCCATTAGGAGAAGTACCCATGGCTGACCTGGAAAAAACGCCTTTCTCGCGCCGTAGCCTGCTCGCCGGAGCCGTCGCGCTCGGCGTCGCCGGCTCGGTCCTCGGCAGCGGTCTGGCCTTCGCCAAGGAGTCGGCGCCGCTGCAGACCGGGCCGGCGCCGGACCTGTCGAAGCTGGCCAGGAGCAAGGTCGAGCTGCTCGCCCCGCCCTTCGTCCATGCCCACGAACAGCGCACCAGCGCCAAGCCGCGGGTGGTGGAGTTCCGCATGGTCATCCAGGAGAAGGACCTGATCATCGACGACGACGAAACCCACGTCCACGCCATGACCTTCGACGGCTCGGTGCCCGGGCCGCTGATGGTGGTGCACCAGGACGACTACGTCGAACTCACCCTGGTCAACCCGGCCAGCAACAGCATGGCCCACAACATCGACTTCCACGCCGCCACCGGCGCCCTGGGCGGCGGCTCGCTGACCATCGTCAACCCCGGCGAGCAAGTCAAGCTGCGCTTCAAGGCCACCCGCCCCGGCGTGTTCGTCTACCACTGCGCGCCCGGCGGGATGATGATCCCCTGGCACGTGGTCTCGGGCATGAACGGCGCGATCATGGTGCTGCCGCGCGACGGCCTGAAGGACCGCGACGGCCGCCCGCTGAAGTACGACAAGGTGTTCTACATCGGCGAGCAGGACTTCTACGTGCCGCGCGACAAGGACGGCAAGTTCAAGCGCTACGCCACGCCCGCCGAGAGCTTCAACGACACCATGCAGACCATGAAGGGGCTGATCCCCAGCCACGTGGTGTTCAACGGCCGGGTCGGCGCCCTGACCGGCAAGAACGCGCTGACCGCCAAGGTCGGCGAGACCGTGCTGATCGTCCACTCCCAGGCCAACCGCGATACCCGCCCGCACCTGATCGGCGGCCACGGCGACCACGTCTGGGCCACCGGCAAGTTCGGCAACCCGCCGGAGGAAGGCCTGGAGACCTGGTTCATCCCCGGCGGCGCCGCCGGCGCTGCGCTGTACACCTTCCGCCAGCCGGGCCTGTACGCCTACCTCAACCACAACCTGATCGAGGGCGTGGCCCTGGGCGCCACCGCGCACTTCCAGGTCGAGGGGCAGTGGGATTCCGACCTGATGAGCCAGGTCGAACCGCCATCCCCCATCAAGTGACGCCACCGGCCGGCCCGCGAGGGCCGGCCCCGCCACGAGGGAACACCGATGCGCAAGGCGCTGATCATCGCCCTTCCGCTGCTGTTGCTGGCCGTCGCCCTGGGCGCCTGGCTGCCGCGCAGCGACCCGGGCCTGGCGCCGGAGACCGTCAGCCTGACGCCGCGGGAATACCGCTTCCGCCCCGCCGGCGACTACTGGCGCGACGCCCGCCCGGTGGACGCGCCGCTGCGCAGCGAACGCCTGGTTCCGCGCTTCGCGGTGATGAAATACCAGGTCAGCCGGGCCGAATACGCCCGCTGCGTGGACGCCGGCGCCTGCCTGGCGCTGGATGGCCAGGCCGCCACGTCCGGCGCCGACCTGCCGCTCACCGGCGCCAGCCTGCTGGATGCGCAGCTCTACGCCGAATGGCTGTCCAAGCGCACCGGCCAGCGCTGGCGCCTGCCCAGCGATGAGGAATGGGCGTTCTTCGCCGGCTCGCGCTGGGCCGACGACGCCCTGCGCATCGACGACGACGGCCGCAACCCGGCGCGCCGCTGGCTGGCGCGCTACCGCTTCGAGGCCGCAGCGGCCGGCGAAGGCCCGGCCCGGGCACAGCCGCGCGGCAGCCATGGCCTCAACGAACTGGGCGTGGCAGACCTTGCGGGCAACGTCTGGGAGTGGACGCAGAGCTGCCACACGCGGGTCAGCCTGGACGCCGATGGCGCGGAAAAGAGCCGCGTTGAGGCCTGCTCGATCCGCATCGCCGAGGGCCGCCACCGCGCCGCCATCAACGAATTCGTCCGCGACGCCCGCGGCGGCGGCTGCAGCGCCGGGCAACCGCCGGACAACCTGGGTTTCCGCCTGGTCAGAGAGCTGCCTTGACTTGATCCCACTCAAGTTTCGCCACCCCGCGAAACGGGTATGCTGCGGCGGGCCCCAGGGAATCCCGAGCGTGAGCGACAAGCCGACGATCAACCGCGCCTGGCTGGCGAACCTGCCACCCTTTGCCAACTGCACCCGCGAGGAACAGGACGACATACTCCGCCCGGCCAGCGTGCTGCCGCTGCACTGCGGCGCCACTGTGTTCGAGCAGGGCGAGCCGGCCGAGCACTTCTACCTGCTGGTGCACGGCCGCCTGAAGGCCACCCAGCTGACCTGCGACGGCCAGCGCGTGCTGGTGCGCCTGGTCAACCCCGGCGACCTGTTCGGCTTCGTCCGCGCCCTGGGCCGCGAGGACTACCCCGCCAGCGCGACCGCCACCCAGGAAAGTCTGGCGCTGGCCTGGCCCACCGCGCTGTGGGAACCGCTGCTGGCGCGCCACCCCGGCTTCGCCGTGAACACCGTGCAGGCCATCGGCGTGCGCCTGCAGGAAGCCCACGTGCGCTTCTGCGAACTGGCCACCGAGGAAGTCGAACGCCGCGTCGCCCACGCCGTGCTGCGCCTGGTGCGCAGCAGTGGCCGCGCGGAATCCGAGGGCGTGCGCATCGACTTCCCGGTCAGCCGCCAGGACATCGCCGAGATGACCGGCACCACCCTGCACACCGTCTCGCGCATCCTCTGCGCCTGGGAAGGCCGCGGCCTGGTGCGCAGCGGCCGGCAGAAGCTGCTGGTGCGCAACCCGCAGCAGCTGCTGCACATCGCCGAGGGCGACGACGAACGGGAAACCGCGCACTGCGACGCTTGACCGCAATCAAGGAGCCCGGAGCACCGCCCTTCCTAGACTGGCGCCTGCCTACCGCACCGACTCCCGAGGCCCGCCGCCATGCACGACAACCTGACCGAACGCACCCTCAGCGACCTGGCCTGCAGCCTGCCCGGCAGCACCAGCCTGTTGCGCGACTACAAGCTGGACTTCTGCTGCGCCGGCCAGCGCAGCCTGCGCGAAGCCGCCAGCGAACTGGGCCTGGACGCCGAGCGCATCGCCAGCGAACTGCGCGCCCTGCGCCCGGCCAGCGAAGAGCGCGACTGGCGCCAGGCGAGCAACGCCGAACTGATCGAGCACATCCTCGAGCGCTACCACCAGCGCCACCGCCAGCAGTTCCCCGCGCTGCTGCCGCTGGCCCAGCGCGTGGAGCGCACCCACGCCGCGCACCCGCACTGCCCCCACGGCCTGGTGGCGCTGCTGGAGCGGATGCAGGAAGAACTCGAATCGCACATGTGCAAGGAAGAGCACATCCTGTTCCCCTGGCTGAACCAGGGCGTGCCGCTGCTGCACGTGCAGGGGCCGATCGGGGTGATGCGCCACGAGCACGACGAACACGCCCAGTCCCTGGCCACGCTGGCCGAGCTGACCGACGACCTGACCGCCCCGGCCAACGCCTGCACCACCTGGCGCGCGCTCTACGCCGGGCTGGAGGAGCTGCGCCGCGACCTGATGCAGCATATCCACCTGGAAAACAACCTGCTGTTCGTCGGCGCCAACCGGCCGCAATGACCATTCATCGGCCGGAGGCCGGCGTGACAGCATGCCTCACCCCCCAACCCGCGCATGGCGAGCATACTGGGCGGATGTCCCCGGCCCAGGAAAGCTCCGCCATGCAGTCCCAGCGCGTCCACCAGCAGATCCTGCGTGGGCATCACCTGTTCGATGCCCTCGACGAGGCGCAGCTGGAACAGCTGCTCGCCACCTGCCAGCTGCTCAACCTCGACAAGGGCGACAAGCTGTTCCACCAGGGCGAGCCGGCGCATGCGTTCTTCTTCGTGATATCCGGCGCGGTGAAGATCTTCCGGCTGACCCCGGAGGGCCAGGAGAAGGTGCTGGAAGTGGTGGTCGGCCGGCAGACCTTCGCCGAGGCCATGATGTTCATGGACACCCCGGACTACGTCGCCTCGGCCCAGGCGCTGGAGCCGACGCAGGTCTACCGCTTCGCCAACCGCACCTACCTGGAGTTGCTGCACAGCAACCCGCAGCTGCCCTTCGCCCTGCTCGGCACCCTGTGCATCCGCCTGCACCGGCGGATCAACGAGATCGAGACGCTGTCGCTGAAGAACTCCACCCACCGGGTGGTGCGCTACCTGCTGACGCTGCTCAACCGCCACGGCGACGCCGACCTGCGCTTCGACCTGCCGATGGCCAAGCAACTGGTGGCCGGGCATTTGTCGATCCAGCCGGAAACCTTCTCCCGCGTGCTGCGCCGGCTGATCGACGAACGCATCATCGACCTGCAGGGCCGCACCGTGCAGGTCCTCGACCCGCTGCGCCTGGAGCAGTTCGAATAGGCATGCGCCAGTGCCTGTATTGCCAGCAGGCCAGTCCCGACGACCAGGCCGACTGCCCGCGCTGCGGCATGCCGCTGCCGGCCGAACAGGCCCTGGCCCGACAGAAGCGGCTGCGTCGGTTCAAGCTGTTCTGCGTCGTCCTTGCGGTGTTCTGCGTGGCCATGGCGGTCTGGTTGCCGCGCTAGGCGTCCCGAAACCGGCCTGCCGGCCGGATCGCGGATGAATCCGCTCCTACAGGCGGGCTCGAAGCCCCGTAGGATGGGTTGAGCGGAGCGATACCCATCGCCACGACCGCATGGGTTTCGCAAGCTCAACCCATCCTACGAAAAGCACTCCGGCGCAGCCGGCAAGACGCTTGCTCCTACGCTGTTTCCGGGTTCGCACTGCGCCGAGGTGCTTTTCGTAGGAGCGAGCTTGCTCGCGAACGGGGTTTCCGGCGACGCAGGTGTTGGGCTCAAGAGCACCCTCTCCCCAACCCTCTCCCGCAAGCGGGAGAGGGGGCTGTCCTGAGCGGCCGGTAAATCGGTCGCGAACGGGTCTCGCTGCGGGGGTTGGTTCGCGAGCAAGAACTGGGCGTCCCCCTCGCTCCTACAAAGGGCTGTCCACCGCCTCACTCGCCACGTCGTTCCCCTGTAGGAGCGCGCCCTGCGCGCGATTCGCGGGCAGGGCCCGCTCCTACAATGGCGCACGGCTTCACTCGCGGCGGCGGGTCAGCTGGCGGTACAGCTGCGGCAGGCGCAGCGGCAGCTGGGCCGGGTCGTGCAGCATCTGGTAGCCCTGGTGGCCGAACAGGTGCGGCAGGTAGTCCGCCGCCTCGCGGTCGATGGTCAGGCAGAACGGCAGCACCCCGGCGCGGCGGGCTTCCAGCACCGCCTGGCGGGTGTCCTCGATGCCGTAGCGGCCTTCGTAGCAATCCAGGTCGTTGGGCTTGCCGTCGGTGAGGATCAGCAGCAGGCGCTGGCGCTCGCCGCGTTCGAGCAGCAGTTGCGTGGCCCGGCGGATCGCCGCGCCCATGCGTGTGTAGTAGCCGGGGCGCAGGGCGCGGATGCGGCCGCGCACGGCGTCGCCGTGGCGTTCCTCGAAGCTCTTCAGCTGGGTCAGGCGCACGTGGTGCCGGCGCAGCGAGGAAAAGCCGTATAGCGCGAAACGGTCGCCCACCGCCTGCAATGCTTCGCCGAATAGCAGCAGGCTGTCGCCGATCAGGTCGATGACGCGGTGGCGGTCGTCCAGGTGCGCGTCGGTGGACATCGACAGGTCGGCCAGCAGCAGGCAGGCCAGGTCGCGGCGGGTTTGCCGGCGTTCGAGGAACAGGCCGGTCTCGGCGCAGGCGCCCAGGCGCCGTTCGACGCTGAAGTCCAGCCAGGCCTGCAGGTCCGGCTCGCTGCCCTGGGGCTGGCGGCGCAGCCACTGCGGTTGCTGGCGCAGGCCTTCGAATTGCCGGCGCAGGCGCCGGGCGATGGGCGCCAATGCATCCGGCAAGGGCGCCGGCGCGGCATCGCGCGGCAGCATCGGCTGCAGGCAGACGTGGTCGGGCAGCAGGCACTGGCGCCGGTAGTCCCACTCCGGCAGGCGGATGCCCTCGCCCAGCGGCAGGTCGTCGTATTCGGCCGCCGGCAGGTCCAGGTCCAGGCGCAGACCGCCGCCCTTGCGCTGGCGTTGCCGAGACAGGCTCAGGTGGTCGAGGTCCTCGGCCACCCGTGCGGCGTCCAGGTCCTCGCTGTCGTCGCCGGCGCGGTCCAGCTCGACGTGCTCGGACCAGCTGAACAGGTTCTCCAGACGGAACAGCAGCAGGCCGCCGCGCCCCGGGTCCTGTTCGGTGCGCTCGCCGTGCTTGCGGGCGATGCCGTTGCGGGCGTCGCCCGTCGGCCTGCCCTGCTCGTCGCCGTCGACCAGCTCGGTGCGCTGCGGCGCCGCCAGTTGCTGCGGTGGATACAGCCACAACGGCAACGGCCAGGGCGCGCGCTCGCTGCGCGGCAGGCGGAGGACGCTGCCCGGCTCGCGCAGGGCCTGGCGCAGCGCGCGCTCCAGCACCGCCTCGGCCGGCGGCAGTTGGGCCGGGTCCGGGCGCAGCGGCAGCAGCGCCTCCACCAGCCGTTCGTAGCGCGGGCGCAGCAGCGGGTAGCGCTGCAACACGGCGAGGGTCCAGGCCTGGTTGTCGCCGGCCCAGTGCCGCAGCGGCTGGCTGTGCGCCGCGAGCAGCGCCAGCCAGCGGTAGAGTTCACGATTCAGTTGCGCATCCGGGTACACCGCCAGGCTGGGCGGCAGGCGCAGGGAGTCGGCGTCGAACCAGGCCACCGGCAGTTGCTGGCAGGTGCCGGCCACCTGTTGCAACAGGCTGCGGCGCACCAGCAGTTCGCGCGGGCTGGCCGCCTCCACGCCGACGCCGGCCTCGCCGCCGGTGCCGCGGAACAGCAGCAGCAGGCTGCGGCGGACCTCGTCCAGGCTCACCGCCGCGTCCTCGAAGGTCGGGCTCGCGCGGCGGGTGATGAAGCGGTGCCAGGCGCGGCCGAAGCCTTCCTCCAGTTCCAGGTGAATGGTCATCGCGGCCTCGCGAAAAAAGGGCCCGCTGCCAGGCAGACGGGCCCCGGGGGAGGGAACTCAACCGGCCTGCTGCGCCACGCCCACCGCGATGCGGCCGCGCTGGCGGAAGCTCAGCAGGTAGCAGATCAGCCCGATGAGGAAGCCAAAGCCGGCGTACAGGCGCAACCAGAAGAACACCTTCAGTTGCTCCACCGTGGCCATGAACGGCATGGCCGCGCCGTCGGCCGGCATCCGCTGCAGCCACACCTGCACCACGCCGGCGGCGGTCAGCAGCAGGGTGATCAGCAGCATGGAGATGGTCATCAGCCAGAAGGCCCAGATCTCCAGGCTCTGCGCCCGGGCGTCGGCCGCCTCGCCGATCCCGCGCAGGCGCGGCATGGCGTAGCTGATCAGGGTGATCACGATCATCACGTAGGCGCCGTAGAACGCCAGGTGGCCGTGGGCCGCGGTCAGCTGGGTGCCGTGGGTGTAGTAGTTCACCGGGGCCAGGGTGTGCAGGAAGCCCCACACGCCGGCGCCGAGGAACGCGGTCACCGTGGTGCCCAGGGCCCAGAGCGAGGCGGCCTTGTTCGGGTGCTCGCGGCGACGGCGGCGCACCATGTTGAAGGCGAACAGCACCATGGCGAAGAACGGCAGCGGTTCAAGGGCCGAGAAGATCGAGCCGAGCCACAGCCACACGCCCGGCGCGCCGATCCAGAAGTAGTGGTGGCCGGTGCCGATGATGCCGGTGATCAGGGCCATGGCGATGATCACGTAGAGCCACTTCTCCACCACCTCGCGGTCGACGCCGGTGACCTTGATCAGCACGAAGGCCAGCATCGAGCCCATGATCAGCTCCCACACGCCTTCCACCCACAGGTGCACCACCCACCACCAGTAGTACTTGTCGCGGGCCAGGTTCTCCGGGTTGTAGAAGGAGAACAGGAAGAACACCGCCAGGCCCACCAGGCCGGTCATCATCACCACGCTGACCACCGTCTTGCGGCCCTTCAGCAAGGTCATGCCGATGTTGTAGAGGAAGCCCAGGGCGACCACGACTATGCCCAGCTTGGTGATGGTCGGCTGTTCGAGGAACTCCCGGCCCATGGTCGGCAGCAGCTCGTTGTGGGTCAGCCTGGCCAGCCCCGCGTAGGGCACCAGCAGGTAGCCGAGGATGGTCAGCACGCCGGCGATGGCGAACACCCAGAACAGCACGATCGCCAGTTTCGGGCTGTGCAGTTCGCGGTCGGCCTCCTCCGGCACCAGGTAGTAGGCCGCGCCCATGAAGCCGAACAGCAGCCAGACGATCAGCAGGTTGGTGTGCACCATGCGCGCGACGTTGAACGGGATGGCCGGGAACAGGAAGTCGCCGACCACGTACTGCATGCCCATGACCAGGCCGAAGACGATCTGCCCGACGAACAGCATCAGGGCGAACACGAAGTACGGCTTGGCCACCGCTTGCGAAGCGAATTTCAGATGGGGATTGCCCGGGTTCATGCTCAACCCTCCTTGTTCGGCGGCCATTTGTTGGTATCGATCTTCGAGGTCCAGCGCAGGAAGGCCGCCAGGTCCGTCACCTCCTGGTCGCTGAGGTGGAACTGCGGCATCTGCCGGCGTCCGGGGATGCCCAGCGGCTGCATCTTCATCCAGGCGGCGAGGAAGCTGTCGAAGGCGGCGTCACCGCCGCGGCGGCCGATCACGTTGCCCAGCTCCGGCGCGAAGTAGGCGCCCTCGCCGAGCAGCGAATGGCAGCCGACGCAGTTGTTCTGCTCCCACACCAGCTTGCCGCGCACCACCGACTCGGTCAGCTCGGCCTGGTTGGTGCGTTTGGGGAAGGTGGTTTCGGTGTGATAGGTCAGGGCGAGAAACACCAGGAAGAAGAAAACGCCTCCCCCCAGGTATATGTTCCTCGCCATGCCCTTGGTGAAGGTGTCTGACATGGGGTCCTCCTCGGTCTCGATTTGCGGCCATTCTAGGAAGGCCCCCGGGCCGATCCGCTTGATGGCGATCAAGAAAGACCAATGCTTCCTGTCAGGTATTTATTTTCAGGTAAATCAGTAGCTTGCGTGGACGGCCAGGAGGAGCACGGCGAGCGCCAGCGGCCAGCCGAGCAGCAGCCGGCGCCACAGCGCCGGGCCGTGGCCCAGCTCCATGAAGCGCAGCACGATGAGCCAGGCCTTGCCCAGCGCCAGCAGCAGGATGCTCGCCACCGGCAGCAGCGCGCTGGCGGCGTGGTTGCCGAGCCAGATGCCGGCCAGCGCCAGCGGCACCAGCAACGCCCAGGCCAGGGCCAGCGACCTCATGGCAGCGGCGCCAGCACGTAGACCAGCGGGAACAGCATCACCCACACCAGGTCGACCATGTGCCAGTACAGAGCCCCGGACTCCAGCCCGCCGAGGGCGCCCTGGGCATAGGCGCCGCGCAGGCAGCGCAGGGCCATCCAGCCGAGGATCACCAGGCCCAGCCAGACGTGCAGGAAGTGGAAGCCGGTGACCAGCCAGAACAACGTGAAGAAGGTGCTGTGCTCCAGGTCCAGCCCGCGCTGCGCCAGGTGCAGGTATTCGCCGGCCTTCAGCCAGACGTGCAACAGGCCCAGCGCCAGCGCCGCCAGCAGCAGGAAGCCGGCGCGGCGCTGGTAGCCGCGGCGCACCAGCTCCACCGCGGCGGCGGCGAGGAAGCCGGCGGTCAGCAGGCTCAGCGTCAGGGCCAGACCCAGGGACAGGTCCAGCGCCGCGCGGCCGTCGCGGAAGCCCTCGGCATCCAGGCGCTGGGCCACGGCGAAGACCAGGATGAGAATGGCGAAGACGCTCAGCTCGGCGAGGATGAACAGCCACATCGCCAGGTCGCCCGGCAGGCGCCGGGTGCCGGCCAGGGCCTTAGGCGAAGTGGACATCGACCAGGTCCATCAGCGCGGCGACGGTGCCCTCGTCGTCGGACAGCGGCTCGGCCAGCCCGGCGCGGCAGGCCTCGCGCGGCGCCAGCCCGGCATGGATCAGCCGCGCGGTGAGCACCAGCAGGCGCGTCGAGCAGACTTCCTCCAGCTCCTGCCGCCCCAGGCGGCGCAGGGCCACGCCCAGCTGCGCCAGGCGCTGGGCCAGCTCGCGGTCGACGTTGGCCTCGCGGGCGATGATGCCCGCCTCCACCTCCGCCGCCGGGTAGTCGAAGCGCAGCGCCACGAAGCGCTGGCGGGTGCTCGGCTTCATGCCCTTGAGCAGGTTCTGGTAGCCGGGGTTGTAGGACACCACCAGCATGAAGCCGGGCGGCGCCACCAGCGATTCTCCGGTGCGCTCGATGAACAGCTCGCGGCGGTCGTCCGCCAGCGGGTGCAGCACCACCACCGTGTCCTGGCGCGCCTCGACCACCTCGTCGAGGTAGCAGATGCCGCCCTCGCGCACCGCGCGGGTCAGCGGGCCGTCCTGCCACCAGGTGCCGTCGCTGCCGATCAGGTGGCGGCCGACCAGGTCCGCCGCCGACAGGTCGTCGTGGCAGGCCACGGTGTACAGCGGCCGGCCCAGGCGCTGCGCCATGTGCTGGACGAAGCGCGTCTTGCCGCAGCCGGTGGGGCCCTTGATCAGCACCGGCATGCCTTGCGCCGCGGCTTCGCCGAACAGCGTCACCTCGTTGCCGCTGGGCTGATAGAAGAGCGGAAGTTCCTGGGCGGGGGCGTTCATGAGCGGGGGTTCTCCATCGGGTTCCACGGCTTGGCACGCTAGCCAGCGCGACGATCCGCCTCAAGCGCCGCGCCGGAAGTTCTTGATCCCCATCAAGCGTTTGCGCCACTGGCCCCTCCTAGAATCGCAGCCACCGCCGGGGGGACGCCGGCACCTGGATCCGGCGCTGCGGCGCCAAGCCTGCGAGGAAAGAGAACCATGAACAAAGCAATGGCCGTACTGCTGGCCGCCGGGTTGCTGGCACAGGCGCCAGCCTTCGCCAGCAGCGCCGAGGACCTGTTCAAGGCCAAGGCCTGCGTGGCCTGCCACACGCTGGACAAGAAACTGGTGGGCCCGGCCTTCCATGACGTAGCGAAGAAGTACGGCGACCAGTCCGACGGCGTGGCCCACGTGATGCACAGCATCCGCAAGGGCAGCCAGGGCGTCTGGGGCGCGATGCCGATGCCGCCCAACGCCGTCAGCGAGGATGAGGCCAAGACCCTTGCCGAGTGGATAGTCACGCTCAAGTAGTAGTTGTTGCGCAGGGGAGGAAACCCGATGGCCGCCGACCAGGATGCCCACTGTAGTACGGAGCCCGACGCCGGCCGCAAAGGCGCCGTCCGGTGCCTCCATCTGCTGCTGGGCTGGCTGTTGCTACTGGTCGGCCTGGCCGCCCAAGGCGCCGAACTCAGCGACCTGGAGCGCACGCGCATCACCCAGGTGTTCCCCGGCGTAGAACGCATCGGCGATGCCGAGGGCGAGTTCGGCGTGCGCCGCCTGTTCAAGGGCGACGAGCTGCTCGGCTACGCCTTCCAGAGCATCCGCGTCACCCAGATGCCGGCCTATTCCGGCAAGCCGATCAACCTGCAGGTGATCCTCGATCCCCATGCGGTGATCCGCGACGCCTATGTGCTGGAACACCATGAGCCGATCCTGCTGATCGGCATTCCCGTCGAGAAACTGCACGCCTTCACCGCCGGCTATGCCGGCGTGCGGGCCGACCAGCGCGTGGTGGTGGGGCGCTCCAGCGACGCCCGGACGACCACCATCGATGCCGTCGCCGGCGCCACTGTCACAGTCATGGTGGTCAACGAGATCGTCATGCGCGCCGCCCATACCGTGGCGGTGTCCCTGGGGCTGATCGAGGACGGCGGCAGCGTGCGGCCCAAGCCCGCGCAGGTGCGCCTGGACGCCTTCCAGCCGGCGACCTGGGCCGAGCTGACCGGCAACGGCGCGATCCACCGCCTGCAACTGAACCGCGGGCAGATCGACGACGCCTTCAAGGGCACCGAGGCCGCCAGCGTCGGCGCAGCCGATGCAGCGCACCGTGCGGACGATTTCATCGACCTCTACACCGCCCTGCTCAACCCGCCAACCGTCGGCCGCAACCTGCTGGGCGAGCGCCAGTACCAGGAGTTGATGGACTCGCTGAAGCCCGGCGAATACGCCATCGCCGTGCTGGGCAACGGCCAGTATTCGTTCAAGGGCTCGGGCTACGTGCGCGGCGGCATCTTCGACCGGGTGCAGCTGCGCCAGTTCGGCGACATCCTCAGCTTCCGCGACCTCGACTACCAGCGCCTGTCCGACGTCTACGCCGAGGGCATGCCGGCCTTCGCCGAGATGGCCATCTTCATCGTCCGCGCCCAGCACCGCTTCGACCCCGGCACGCCGTGGAACCTGGAGCTGCTGGTGCGCCGCCAGACCGGCCCGGTGGCCAGCCTGTTCACCAGCTTCGCCCTGCCCTACCAGACGCCCGAGGCCTACCTGCTGCGGCCGCAGCCCAGCGCCGAGGAACTGGCGGCCCTGGAAGAGGCCAAGCGCCCCCTGTGGCTGCGCATCTGGTACCAGAAGAGCTTCCAGATCGGCGTGCTGCTCGGCGCCCTGGCGCTGCTCGCCACCATCCTCTTCCTGCAGGACGCCCTGACCCGCCGGCCGCACCTGCTGCACTGGGTGCGCCGCGGCTACCTGGCCTTCACCCTGGTGTTCATCGGCTGGTACTGCCTGGGCCAGCTGTCGGTGGTCAACGTGCTGACCTTCGTCCACGCGCTGTTCGAAGGCTTCCGCTGGGAACTGTTCCTCAGCGACCCCATCCTGTTCATCCTCTGGACCTTCACCGCCGCCAGCGTGCTGCTCTGGGGACGCGGCGTGTTCTGCGGCTGGCTGTGCCCGTTCGGCGCCCTGCAGGAGCTGCTCAACGAGGCCGCGCGCAAGCTGCGGGTGCCGCAGTTCGAGTTGCCCTTCGCGGTCCACGAGCGGCTCTGGGCGATCAAGTACATCATCCTGCTGGCGCTGTTCGGCCTCTCCCTCGAATCGCTCGCCACCGCCGAGCGCGCCGCCGAGGTGGAGCCGTTCAAGACCGCCATCACCCTGGGCTTCGCCCGCCAGTGGGGCTTCGTCGCCTACGCCGGCGGCCTGCTGCTGGTCAACCTGTTCACCCGCAAGGTCTATTGCCGCTACCTCTGCCCGCTCGGCGCGGCCCTGGCCATCCCCGGCAAGGCGCGCCTGTTCGACTGGCTCAAGCGGCGCAAGGAATGCGGCCAGCCCTGCCAACTGTGCGCCCGCGAGTGCGAGATCCAGGCCATTCACCCGGACGGCCGGATCAACGCCAACGAGTGCCACTACTGCCTCGACTGCCAGCTCACCTACCACGACCAGAACAAGTGCCCACCGCTGGTGAACAAGCGCAAGAAACGTAGCAAGCCGGAACCGGCGGACGACGGCGAGCGGATTGCCGTGCGCCAACTCTGAAGCGCCAATTCTGAATAGCAACTTGGGAGGAACGGACATGAACGAGAAGAAACACCCGCAGCCCGAAGACGCCAGCGGCTTCAGCCGCCGCGACTTCCTCGGCGCCTCGGCGGTCACCGGCGCCGCGGCGCTGGTCGGCGCCAGCGCCCTGGGCGGCGCGGTGATCCCGCGCGAGGCCTGGGCCGATACGGTCAAGGCGGCGCAGGCCAAGGCCCACGTCGGCCCCGGCGAGCTGGACGAGTACTACGGTTTCTGGAGCGGCGGCCACTCCGGCGAGGTTCGGGTGATCGGCGTCCCGTCGATGCGCGAGCTGATGCGCATCCCGGTGTTCAACGTCGACTCGGCCACCGGCTGGGGCCTGACCAACGAGAGCAAGCACATCCTCGGCGACAGCGCGCGCTTCCACAACGGCGACTGCCACCACCCGCACATCTCCATGACCGACGGCAAGTACGACGGCAAGTACCTGTTCATCAACGACAAGGCCAACAGCCGCGTCGCGCGTATCCGCCTGGACATCATGAAGTGCGACAGGATCGTCACCATCCCCAACGTCCAGGCCATCCACGGCCTGCGCCTGCAGAAGGTGCCGCACACCAAGTACGTGTTCTGCAACGCCGAGTTCATCATTCCCCACCCCAACGACGGCTCCAGCTTCGACCCCGGCGCGGACAACGCCTTCACCATGTACAACGCCATCGACGCCGAGACCATGGAGGTGGCCTGGCAGGTGATAGTCGACGGCAACCTCGACAACACCGACATGGACTACACCGGCCGCTTCGCCGCCTCCACCTGCTACAACTCGGAGAAGGCGGTGGACCTGGCCGGCATGATGCGCAACGAGCGCGACTGGGTGGTGGTGTTCGACATCCCGCGCATCGAGGCCGAGATCAAGGCCAAGCGCTTCGTCACCCTGGGCGACTCCAAGGTCCCGGTGGTCGACGGCCGCAGGAAAGACGGCAAGGACAGCGTGGTAACGCGCTACATCCCGGTGCCGAAGAACCCCCACGGCCTGAACACCTCGCCGGACGGCAAGTACTTCATCGCCAACGGCAAGCTGTCGCCGACCTGCAGCATGATCGCCATCGACAAACTGCCGGACCTCTTCGCCGGCAAGCTCAAGGACCCACGCGAGGTCGTAGTCGCCGAGCCGGAACTGGGCCTGGGCCCGCTGCACACCACCTTCGACGGCCGCGGCAACGCCTACACCACGCTGTTCATCGACAGCCAGCTGGTGAAGTGGAACCTGGAGGACGCGGTGCGCGCCTACAAGGGCGAGAAGGTCGACTACATCCGCCAGAAGCTCGACGTGCACTACCAGCCGGGGCACAACCACGCCTCGCTCTGCGAGACCCGCGAGGCCGACGGCAAGTGGGTGGTGGTGCTGAGCAAGTTCTCCAAGGACCGCTTCCTGCTCACCGGCCCGCTGCACCCGGAGAACGACCAGCTGATCGACATCTCCGGCGACGAGATGCAACTGGTCCACGACGGCCCCACCTTCGCCGAGCCGCACGACTGCATCCTCGCCCGCCGCGACCAGATCAAGCCGCGCAAGATCTGGTCGCGCGACGACCCCTTCTTCGCCCCGACCGTGGCCCGGGCGAAGAAGGACGGCATCGACCTGCTCAAGGACAACAAGGTCATCCGCGACGGCAAGCAGGTGCGCGTGTACATGACTTCCATGGCGCCCACCTACGGGATCACCGAGTTCACCGTGAAGCAGGGCGACGAGGTCACGGTGACCATCACCAACCTCGACGAGATCGAGGACGTGACCCACGGCTTCGTCATGGTCAACCACGGCGTGAGCATGGAGATCAGCCCGCAGCAGACCTCGTCCATCACCTTCGTCGCCGACAGGCCCGGGGTGCACTGGTACTACTGCAGCTGGTTCTGCCATGCCCTGCACATGGAAATGGTCGGCCGCATGCTGGTGGAAAAGGCCTGATACGGGCCGCTGGCGCTGCCGGGCTCGGGGGCCCGGCAGCCGCCACCTGCAAACGCCCCCGGAGGATGCTTCCGCGTGCCCACTTCCCGCGCCTGCCTCGCCCTGCTGCTGACGCTGGCCAGCCCCGCGCTGGCCGCGCTGCAGCCGATCGACGAGCTGCCCCTGCGCGCGGCCGGCGACGGGCTGTGGACGCTGGCGGCCGGCACCTACGCCGGCCGCTTCCTCATCGACCGGCCAATGCGCCTGCGCTGTGAAGACGGCGCCACTTTCGACGGCCAGGGCGAGGGCAGCACCCTCACCGTGCGCAGCGCCGACGTCAGCGTCGAAGGCTGCCGGGTGCGCAACTGGGGTCGCAACCTGACCGACATGGACTCGGCGATCTTCGTCGAGAAGCGCGCCCGCGGCGTGGTCCTGCGCAACAACCGGCTGCAGGGCCCGGGCTTCGGCATCTGGCTCGACGCCAGCGAAGACGCCCAGGTGCTGGACAACCGCATCGAGGGCGATGCGCGGCTGCGCTCCCAGGACCGCGGCAACGGCATCCACCTCTACGCGGTGCGCAACGCCCTGGTGCGCGGCAACCGGGTGCGCCACACCCGCGACGGCATCTACATCGACACCGCCAACGGCAGCGCCATCGAGCACAACCGCCTGGAAGACCTGCGCTACGGCGTGCACTACATGTTCACCAACGACAGCCGGGTGATCGGCAACCTGACCCGCCGCACCCGCACCGGCTACGCGCTGATGCAGAGCCGCAAGCTCAGCGTGATCGGCAACCGCTCGGTGGACGACGAGAACTACGGCATCCTGATGAACTACATCACCTACTCGACCCTCGCCGGCAACCGCGTCGAGGGCGTGCGCAGCGGCAGCGGCGTGACCGGCGAAGGCATGATCGCCGGCGCCGAGGGCAAGGCCCTGTTCATCTACAACTCGCTGTACAACCGCATCGAGGGCAACCGCCTGGCCGGCAGCGCCCTGGGCATCCACCTGACCGCGGGCTCGGAGGACAACCGCATCGCCGGCAACGCCTTCGTCGGCAACCGCCGGCAGGTGCTCTACGTGGCCAACCGCACCCAGCAATGGTCGGCCGACGGCCGCGGCAACTACTGGAGCGACTACCTGGGCTGGGACCGCGACGACGACGGCCTGGGCGACGTCTTCTACGAGCCCAACGACAACGTCGACCGCCTGCTGTGGCTGTACCCGCAGGTGCGCCTGCTGCTCGCCAGCCCATCCATCGAACTGCTGCGCTGGGTGCAGCGCGCCTTCCCGGTGACACGCTCGCCGGGGGTGCGCGACAGCCACCCGCTGATGCGCGAACCGCAAGCGGAGGCGAGCCCATGAAGCTGCTGCAAATAGAAGGCGCGAGCCTGCGCTACGGCGCCTTCACCGCCCTGCACGGGCTCGACCTGGACCTGGCCGCCGGCGAAGTGCTCGGCCTGCTCGGCCACAACGGCGCCGGCAAGACCACCAGCATCAAGCTGATGCTCGGCCTGCTGCGCCCCGACGAAGGCCAGGTGCGGGTATTCGGGCGCGCCGCCGAAGACCCCGCGGTGCGCCGCCAGCTCGGTTTCCTCCCGGAGAACGTCACCTTCTACCCGCAGCTGACCGGCCGCGAAACCCTGCGCCACTTCGCCCGCCTGAAGGGCGCAGCGCCCGCCGAAGTGGACGCGCTGCTGGAACAGGTGGGCCTGGCCCAGGCCGCCGACCGGCGCCTGAAGACCTACTCCAAGGGCATGCGCCAGCGCCTCGGCCTGGCCCAGGCGATCCTCGGCCGGCCGCGCCTGCTGCTGCTCGACGAACCCAGCGTGGGCCTCGACCCGCTGGCCACCGTCGAGCTCTACCGCCTGCTCGACCGCCTGCGCAACCAGGGCACCGGGGTCATCCTCTGCTCCCACGTGCTGCCCGGCGTCGAATCCCACATCGACCGCGCCGCCATCCTCGCCAACGGCCGCCTGCTGACCTGCGGCAGCCTGGCCGAACTGCGCCGCGAAGCCGGCCTGCCGACGCGCATCCGCCTCGCCGGGCCGCGCAGCGAACGCTGGCTGGCCCACTGGCGCGACAGCGGCTACAGCGTGCGCGCCCTGGACGGCGGGCGCATCGAACTGCTGGCAGCCGCAGAACGGCAGCGCCGCCTGCTGCAGGCGCTGCTGGAAGAACAGCCCGAGGGCCTGGAGGTGCTGCCGCCCTCGCTGGAGGACCTCTACCTGCACCACATGCAGGGCGCCGCGCGCGCCTGCGGAGAAACAGCATGACGCCGGTCTGGCACATCGCCCGCAAGGAACTGGCCGACGGCCTGCGCAACCGCTGGCTGCTGGCGATCAGCCTGCTGTTCGCCCTGCTCGCCGTGGGCATCGCCTGGTTCGGCGCGGCCACCGCCGGGCAGGTGGGCTTCACCTCGATCCCGGCGACCATGGCCAGCCTCGCAAGCCTGGCCACCATCCTCATGCCGCTGATCGCCCTGCTGCTGGCCTACGACGCCATCGTCGGCGAGGAGGAAGGCGGCACCCTGCTGCTCCTGCTGGCCTACCCGCTGAGCCGCGGCCAGCTGCTGCTGGGCAAGTTCCTCGGCCATGGGCTGATCCTCGCCCTGGCCACCCTGCTCGGTTTCGCCGCCGCCGCGCTGTCCATCGCCGTGCTGGTGGCGGACATCCAGCTGTCGCAGCTGCTGTGGGCCTTCGCCCGCTTCATCCTGTCCTCCACCCTGCTCGGCTGGGCGTTCCTGGCCATGGCCTACGCGCTGAGCAGCCGCGTGAGCGAGAAGTCCACCGCCGCCGGCCTGGCGCTGGGCCTGTGGTTCTTCTTCGTGCTGCTCTTCGACCTGGCCCTGCTGGCCCTGCTGGTGCTCGGCAAGGGCCGCATCAGCCCCGAACTGCTGCCCTGGCTGCTGCTGCTCAACCCCACCGACATCTACCGCCTGATCAACCTCTCCGGCCTCGGCCCGGAGATCGACGGCGTACTGGTCCTGGGCCGCGACCTGCCGGTGCCCGGCGCCGTGCTCTGGCTGGCCCTGGCGGCCTGGACGCCGGCGGCGCTGGCCCTGGCCTACCGCCTGTTCCGGCGCCGCCCGGCCTGAACCCCCACTCCAAGGAGCCCCCGATGCCGCTGCCCCGCCTCTATCTCGCCGCCGCCCTGTTCAGCCTGCTGCTCGCCGGTTGCGGCGACAGCCGCCAGGACGCCGCCGACCTCGCCCCGGTGCCCTTCCACAACGGCGACGAATGCCACGTCTGCGGCATGCTCATCGACGGCTTCCCCGGGCCCAAGGGCGAAGCCGTGAGCGCCGGCAAGGTGCGCAAGTTCTGCTCCACCGCCGAGCTGCTCGGCTGGTGGCTGCAGCCGGAGAACCGCCACGACGGCCAGCGCCTGTACGTGCACGACATGGCCCGCAGCGACTGGAACCACCCGGACGACCGCCACCTGATCGACGCCACCAGCGCCTACTACGTGGTGGGCATCCAGCGCCCCGGGGCGATGGGCGCCACCCTCGCCTCCTTCGGCAACCAGGCCGACGCCGAGCGCCTGGCCAAGGCCGAAGGCGACCGCGTGCTGCGCTTCAGCGAGATCGACCAGGCCGTGCTGCAGGGCGTGAGCGGCGACCACGCGCACCGCTGAGCGGCCTAGCCCGGCCGCTGGCCGTGGGCCTCCAGGAAGGCGGTGAAGGCCGCCGGCGCCAGCGGCGGACTGATCAGGTAGCCCTGGATCTCGTCGCAGCGGTGCTGGCGCAGGAAGTCCAGCTGCTCCTGGCGCTCCACGCCCTCGGCCACCACCTTCAGCTCCAGGCTGTGGACCATGGCGATGATGGCGCGGGTGATGGCGGCGTCCTCGCCCTGGGCGGACAGGTCGCGGATGAAGGTCTGGTCGATCTTCACGTAGTCCACCGGGAAGCGCTTGAGGTAGCTGAGCGAGGAATAGCCGGTGCCGAAGTCATCGATGGCCAGCTTCACGCCCATCTCGCGCAGCTGGCGGAAGGTGGTGCTGACGCTCTCGACGTTCTCCAGCAGCTGGCTCTCGGTGATCTCCAGCTCCAGCAGCCGCGGCTCCAGGCCGGTTTCGTCGAGCACGGTGCGCACCAGGCTGACCAGGTTGCCCTGGCGCAGCTGGTGCACCGAGAGGTTCACCGACACCCGCAGCTCGGCCAGGCCGCGGGCCTGCCAGGTGCGCCCCTGGTGGCAGGCGCGGCGCAGCACGAACTCGCCGATGGCGCCGATCAGCCCGGTTTCCTCGGCCAGGGGGATGAAGTCGCCGGGCGGGATCATGCCCTGCACCGGGTGGCGCCAGCGCACCAGGGCCTCGGCGCTGTCCAGGCGGCCGTTGGCCAGGTTCAGCTTGGGCTGGTAGTGCACCTCCAGCTGACCATCCTCGACGGCCTTGCGTAGCTGCACTTCCAGCTGCAGGCGCTCCAGGGTGCAGGCCTGGAGGTTGTCGGTGAAGAACTGGAAGGTGTTGCCGCCCAGGTGCTTGGCATGCTGCATGGCCATGTTCGCCTGGCTCATCAGCGCGGAAATCTCCCGCGCGTTCTCCGGCAGCAGGCTGATGCCCAGGGAGGCGCTGAGCATCAGCTCCTCGCCGGCGACGCTCATCGGCATGCGCAGGCGCGTCAGCAGGCGGCTGGACAGGCGCGCCAGGGCCGAGAGGCTGGAATAGGAGTCCACCAGCACGGCGAACTCGTCGGCCGACAGCCGGGCGATGGTGTCCGCCTCCGGCACCGCCTGGGTCAGGCGCCGGGCGATCTGCCGCAGCAACTGGTCGCCGACCTCGTGGCCGAGGCTGTCGTTGAGCAGCTTGAAGCGGTCCAGGTCGATCAGCAGCAGGGCCAGGCTGCGCCCGCTGTGCCGCGCGCGCTGGCCGGCGTCGTGCAGGCGCTGCTTGAACAGGCCGCGGTTGGCCAGGCCGGTGAGCTCGTCGTAGTGCGACAGGTAGCGCAGGCGCTCCTCGGCGTCGCGGCGCGCGGTGAGGTCGGCGAAGAAGCCCACCACGTGGGACAGCTGGCCGCGGTTGTCGCGCACCATGTTCAGCTGCAGCCATTGCGGGTAGGGCTCGCCGTTCTTGCGCGTCTCCAGCAGCTCGCCCTGCCAGCTGCCGGCGCGCTCCAGTTCCTCGCGGATCAGCAGGTACTGGCGGCGCGTCTCGGGGTTGCCGGAAAGGCTGGTGGCGACCTGGCCGATCACCTCTTCCGGGCGGTGCCCGGTGACGCGGCTGAAGGCCTGGTTGACCGCCAGCAGGCGGTAGTCGGCATCAAGGATGACGATGCCCTCGCTGGCCGCCTCGAACACCGTGGCGGCCAGGCGCTGTTCCTCCTCGCGGCGCTTGCGCGCGCTGACGTCGCAGCGGGTGCCGACCATCCGCGTGACCTTGCCGCGGGCATCGCGGGCCATCACCCGGCCGCGGTCCTCCACCCACACCCAGTGGCCGTCGGCGTGGCGCACGCGGTATTCGACGCGGTAGCCGTCGGTGCGCCCGCGCAGGTGGTCGGCCAGGGCCCGGCGCAGCAGCGGCACGTCGTCCGGGTGCAGCAGCGGGCGCAGGTCGGCGCGCATGCTGCGCACCGCGTCCTGGTCGAGGCCGAAGATTTCCCGCAGGCGCGAGTGGTGCACCTCGTCGGTGCGCAGGTTCCAGTCCCACAGCCCCAGCTCGCTGGCCTCCAGGGCCATGGCCAGGCGCGCCTGGCTGTCGCTCAGCTCGACGCTGCCGGCCTCGACGCGCACCTGCAACTGGTCGCGCGCCTCGCGCAGGGCGCGTTCGGCGCTGCGGCGCTGCTCGACCTCGCGGCCCAGGTCCTGGTTGAGGGCTTCCGCGCGGCCCTTGGCCTGCTCCAGGTGGTCTACCAGCGCAAGGGTCTGGAAGCGCCGCAGCAGGCTGCCCTGGACCAGCCGGTTGACCTGCCAGGCCACCACCAGCAGGGCCGACAGCAGGATCGAACCGAGCAGCCCCCAGCCCTGCTGCAGGTCGCTACCCTTGAGCAGCAGGTAGCCGATGGACGGCAGCAGGCAGGGCAAGGCGAAGGTCAGGAAGGCCGGCAGGCTCACCGCGTAGGCGACGCTGGCGGAAAGAATGGCCGCAGCGATCAGGCCGAACACCAGGGCCTGCTGCAGGAAGGCGTCGGGCGGCACCAGGGCGATGGCGGCGAAGGCCAGTGTCAGCCCCGAGGCGCCAGCGCCGAAGAGGAACGCCCGCTGCCAGTGCGCCTCGGCCTGGCGCTGCGGCTCGGCGTTGTGGAAGGCAGCGACCTGGATCAGCCGCATCACCGCCAGCAGCACCAGCCACACCAGCCAGCCGGACAGCAGCAGGCCGTCCTGGCTGTGCCAGAGCAGGCCGGCGCAGGCCAGGCCGTTGAGCAGCATGAGCAGGGTCGGCACCCGCGAGCCCTGGTAGAGCAGGCGGGTGCGCTCGATGGCCAGTTCGTGGGCGTATTGCTGGCGGATCTCGGCCTGGCTGAAAGGCGCGGCCGAGGTATCCAGGTATGCGGTCATAGGCGGCTTTTTCTTGTAGTGGTCGGCCTTGGCGTGGCCCGAGCATAACCGAGGCGGCAGGGTCGCCCAAGCTCGGGAAAGCGGCAATATGCCAGCAAATCGCTGAACTTTCGTCGGGCAGGTGCCGGACGGCGCTTTGGTTTGCCGGGCTTTCCCCGCCGTCGGTAGAATGCCGCCCCATGAACGACGACCTCTCCCTCCTGCTCAACTCCCTCAACGACCCGCAGCGCCAGGCCGTGGCCGCGCCGCTGGGCCACCAGCGCGTGCTCGCCGGCGCCGGCTCGGGCAAGACCCGCGTGCTGGTGCACCGCATCGCCTGGCTGATCCAGGTGGAGCACGCCTCGCCCCACAGCATCCTGGCGGTGACCTTCACCAACAAGGCGGCGGCGGAGATGCGCGCGCGCATCGAGCAGTTGCTGGGGATCAACCCGGCGGGCATGTGGGTCGGCACCTTCCACGGCCTGGCCCACCGCCTGCTGCGCGCCCACTGGCGCGAGGCCGGGCTGCCCGAGGGCTTCCAGATCCTCGACAGCGACGACCAGCTGCGCCTGGTCAAGCGCGTGGTGCGCGAGCTGGGCCTGGACGAGCAGCGCTGGCCGCCGCGCCAGGCGCAGTGGTTCATCAACGCGCAGAAGGACGAGGGCAACCGCCCGCAGAACATCCAGGCCAGCGGCGACCTCTACCTGGCCACCATGGTCAGCGTCTACCAGGCCTACGAAGAGGCCTGCGCCCGCGCCGGGGTGGTCGACTTCGCCGAGCTGCTGCTGCGCTCGCTGGACCTGTGGCGCAACGACCCCGGCCTGCTGGCGCACTACCAGCGGCGCTTCCGGCACATCCTGGTGGACGAGTTCCAGGACACCAACGCCGTGCAGTACGCCTGGCTGCGCCTGCTGGCCAAGGGCGGCGAGAGCCTGATGGTGGTGGGCGACGACGACCAGTCGATTTACGGCTGGCGCGGCGCCAAGATCGAGAACATCCAGCAGTTCGCCGACGACTTCGCCGGCACCGAGGACATCCGCCTGGAGCAGAACTACCGCTCCACCGCCACCATCCTCAAGGCCGCCAACGCCCTGATCGCCAACAACCACGGGCGCCTGGGCAAGGAACTCTGGACCGACGGAGTGGATGGCGAGCCCATCACCCTCTACGCCGGCTTCAACGAGCACGACGAGGCCCGCTACATCGTCGAGACCATCGAGGACGCCCTGCGCAAGGACGGCCTCAAGCGCAGCGAAATCGCCATCCTCTACCGCTCCAACGCGCAGTCGCGGGTGCTGGAAGAGGCGCTGCTGCGGGAGAAGATCCCCTACCGCATCTACGGCGGCCAGCGCTTCTTCGAGCGCGCCGAGATCAAGAACGCCCTGGCCTACCTGCGGCTGATCCGCCTGCGCGACGACGACGCCGCGCTGGAACGGGTGGTCAACATCCCGCCGCGGGGCATCGGCGAGAAGACCGTCGAAGCCATCCGCAACGCCGCGCGGCTGAACGGCACCTCCATGTGGCGCGCGATCAACGACGTGATCGCCGCCAAAGCCGTGACCGGCCGCGCCGCCAGCGCGCTCAACGGCTTCCTCGAGACCGTCGACCTGCTGGCCCAGCAGGTCGAGGGCATGCCGCTGCACCAGATGACCCAGACGGTCATCGAGCAGTCCGGGCTGATCAGCTACCACAAGGAAGAAAAGGGCGAGAAGGGCCAGGCCCGGGTGGAGAACCTGGAAGAACTGGTCAGCGCCGCCCGCGCCTTCGAGAACCCCGAGGACGAGGACATCCCGCCGCTGGTGGCCTTCCTCGACCACACCGCGCTGGAGGCCGGCGACACCCAGGCCGACGCCTTCGAGGACAGCGTGCAGCTGATGACCCTGCACAGCGCCAAGGGCCTGGAGTTCCCCCTGGTGTTCCTGGCCGGCATGGAAGAAGGCCTGTTCCCGCACAAGATGAGCCTGGAGGAACCCGGCCGCCTGGAAGAGGAACGCCGCCTGGCCTACGTCGGCATCACCCGCGCCATGCAGCGCCTGGTGCTGACCTACGCCGAGACGCGCCGCCTGTACGGCAGCGAGACCTACAACAAGGTCTCGCGCTTCGTCCGCGAAATCCCGCCGGGCCTGATCCAGGAAGTGCGCCTGTCCAACTCGGTGAGCCGGCCGCTGTCCGGCAACCAGCGCAGCGGCAGCCTGTTCAGCGGCGCCGGCGTGCCGGAAACCCCCTTCGCCCTCGGCCAGTCGGTACGTCACCCGCTGTTCGGCGACGGGGTGATCCTCAACTTCGAAGGCTCCGGCGCCCAGGCCCGGGTGCAGGTGAACTTCGACAGCGAAGGCAGCAAGTGGCTGATGCTCGGCTACGCCAAGCTGGAGGCGGTGTAGAGCCACCTCCCCCAACGCCAGGCATCACCTGTAGGAGCGGACTCCGTCCGCGATTTCGCGCGCAGGGCGCGCTCCTACAGGGGAGTGGCGCGGGTGGCGCAGCGTAGCGGATCTCATCCGCGAATCGCGCCGAGACATCCGGCTATCGCGGACAAGGTCCGCTCCTACGCTATCCCCATACCTGTAGGAGCGGGCCCTGCCCGCGAATCGCGCGCAGGGCGCGCTCCTATAGGGGAGTGGCGTGGGTGGCGCAGCGTAGCGGATCTCATCCGCGAATCGCGCCGAGACATCCGGCTATCGCGGACAAGGTCCGCTCCTACACCATCCGGCAAGTCCCGTAGGATGGGTTGAGCGAAGCGATACCCATCACCACCGCGACCGCATGGGTTTCGCAAGCTCAACCCATCCTACGAAAGCCCCTCGGCGCGGTTTCGTGGGGCGTATAGTTCGACCGCATCGCCCCGGCACGCTCAATGCCCGCCCTTGCCCTGCTCCAGGGTTTCCAGCAGGGCGATCTGCATCCGCGAATGCAGGCGGATGAACCAGCGCCAGCCCACCGCCAGCGCCAGCGCGGCCACCAGGCCCACCACCACCAGCAGCTCCCCCGGCGGCAGGATGCTCGAACTGAGCGCCGCCAGCAGCAGCATCATGCCGCCCAGGGACAGCAACGGGATCATCTCGGCGATCACCCGGCGCACCCGTGCGGTGTGGCGCCCGGCGCTCTCGGCCTTCACGCCCATTTCCGCCAGCAGCATGGCCAGCGCCTTGAGCTTGCGGTAGGCGGCGATCAGGAAAGGCAGCGACAGCAGCAGCGCGGCGCCCCAGATCAGCGCCTTGTGCAGCGCCTCGTGCTCGACCCAGTTGGCCAGCCACTCGGCGATCCGCCCGGCGAAGAACGCCAGGCCGAAGAAGATGGCGATCACCAGCACCAGGTTCACCCCCACCTGCAGCAGGATGCGCCGGATCATCCCGGCCAGCACCGCCTTGTCGCCGCGCGGGCGGATGCTGCGCAGCCACTCGCCGTACAGGCCGAACACCCGCACCATGGGCGAAGGCAGGGTGCGCCCCAGGTACAGCGCCAGGGGGTCGGCGGAGCGGATCAGGTAGGGCGTCAGCAGGGTGGTGATGGCCGACACGCCGACCACCACCGGGTAGAGGAAGTCGCTGGTCACCCCCAGGCTCATGCCCAGGGCGGCGATGATGAAGGAGAACTCGCCGATCTGCGACAGGCCCATGCCCACGCGCATCGAGGTGCGCCCGTCGTTGCCGGCGATGTAGGCGCCGGTGCCGCAGGACACCAGCTTGCCCAGCACCACCACCAGGGTGATGACCAGGATCGGCGCGGCGTAGTCCACCAGCACCCGCGGGTCGATGGTCAGGCCGATGGCGACGAAGAAGATGGCGCTGAACATGTCGCGCACCGGCTCCATCAGCCGTTCGATCTGCACCAGCTGGCGCGACTCGGCCATGATCGCGCCGATCAGGAAGGCGCCCAGCACCACGCTGTATTCCAGCTTGATCACCAGCAGGCAGAAGCCGAAGCACAGGCCGAGCACCGTCACCAGCAGCATCTCGTTGCTCTCGAACTTCGCCACGTAGGCCAGCAGGCGCGGCACCAGCAGGATGCCGACGACCAGCGCGACGACCATGAACAGGCTCAGCTTGCCCACCGTGGAAACCACCTGGTCGGCCTCCACCGCACCGCTCACGGCGATGCCCGAGAACAGCGCGATGATGCCGATGCCGAGGATGTCCTCGATGATCAGCACGCCGAAGATCAGCTGGGCGAAGCGCTCGTTCTTCAGCTTCAGGTCGCCCAGCACCTTGATGATGATGGTGGTCGAGGACATCGCCAGGATGGCGCCGAGGAACAGCGAGTCCATGGTGTTCCAGTCGAACAGCCGGCCGATCTCGAAGCCGGCCCAGATCATCAGGGTGATCTCCAGGAAGGCGGCGATGAACGCCGTGGCGCCGACCTGGAACAGCTTGCGCAGGGAAAACTCCAGGCCCAGGCAGAACATCAGAAAGATCACCCCCAGCTCGGCGAGGGTCTTGATGGTCTGCTCGTCGTGCACCAGGCCGAAGGGCGGCGTGTGCGGGCCGATGATCACCCCGGCGATGATGTAGCCGAGCACCACCGGCTGCTTGAAGCGGTGGCAGAGGATGGTGACGAAACCGGCGATCAGCATGATCACCGCCAGGTCCTGGATGAAGTCGATAGCGTGCATGGCGGCGGTCCTCGCGCGATGTGGCAGTGGGGGGATCGCGCGGCCAGCGGCCCCGCTAGGGCGCCAGCCTATCAAACGGCCAGCGTCTTCGAGGCCGCTGAAAAACCCGGTTACAGACCTTCGCAGCCCTTCTGGCCCGAGACCTGGCGCGGCGCAGGGGCAATAGCCGGAAACAAAATCCGGCTGGTTCCTGGCGGCCATGCTCGGCAACATGACGCGCGTCGTATTCCAACCAAGAGAATGACCCCAATGAAGCGCTTTCTCAGCCTTGCCATGGCCTTCTGTGTCGCCGTGACGCTCAGCCTCGACGTCAATGCCGCCAAACGTTTCGGCGGCGGCAAGAGCATGGGCTCGGCGCCGAGCCACCAGACCCGCCAGGTGCAACCGAACACCGCCCCGAACACCCCCAACGCCGCCGCTCCCGCAGCCGGTGCGGCCGCAGGCGCCGCCGCGGCTGGCGGCGCATCGCGCTGGCTCGGCCCGCTGGCCGGCATCGCCGCCGGCGGCCTGCTGGCCTCCATGTTCATGGGCGACGGCTTCCAGGGCATGCAGTTCCTCGACATCCTGATCATCGCCCTGATCGCCTTCATCGCCTTCCGCTTCATCGCCTCGCGCCGCCGCCAGCAGGCCCAGGGCCAGCCGGCGATGGCCGGCCATGCGCCGCAGCAGCGCGAGATGCCGGCCGCCCAGCCGTCGCCGTTCGGCGCCAGCGCCCGCCCGGCCGCGGCCGCTCCGGCGATCAACGCGCCGAGCTGGTTCGACGAGCAGCGCTTCGTCAGCGCCGCCCGCGAGCACTTCCTGTCCCTGCAACAGCACTGGGACGCCAACGAGATGGACAAGATCGCCGAGTTCGTCACCCCGCAGATGCTGCAGTGGCTGAAGCAGGAACGCGCCGAACTGGGCGACGGCTACCAGTCCACCTACATCGACAATCTGCAGGTGCAACTGGAAGGCGTCGACGACCAGGCCGACAAGACCATCGCCACCCTGACCTTCAGCGGCCTCTCCAAGACCTCGCGCTTCGACCAGGGCGAAACCTTCAGCGAAAGCTGGCGCATGGAGCGCGCCCAGGGCCAGGACCAGCCCTGGCTGCTGGCAGGCATCCGCCAGAACGGCTGATGGCTTCTGCCGTAGGGCTGTTCGCTTAAGCAAGAAAGAACGCCGTTTCCCTCTACCGGGAAACGGCGTTTTCGTATCCGGGAGTGCCACCGGGGCGTCCGGCTTAATCGGTGAGTCCAATCGCGGACAAGGTCCGCTCCTACGGGGGGAGGAATACCGTGTCTCCCGGCAACCTGTAAGCGGGCCCTGCCCGCGATTTTGCGCGCAGGGCGCGCTCCTACAGGGGAATGGCGCGGGTGGGCAGCGTAGGAGCGGATCTCATCCGCGAATCGCGCCGGAGGTTCCGGCCATCGCGGACAAGGTCCGCTACCCCCTCCGGCAAAC
Organism: Pseudomonas sp. NBRC 100443; assembly: GCF_030268185.1. NCBI lineage: Bacteria > Pseudomonadati > Pseudomonadota > Gammaproteobacteria > Pseudomonadales > Pseudomonadaceae > Pseudomonas > Pseudomonas sp. NBRC 100443. Next base: position 466,109 of record NZ_BSQE01000001.1, on the reverse strand, counting down.
ACGAGACCCGTAGGATGGTGTTGAGCGAAGCGATACCCATCAGCGCAACCGCATGGGTTTCGCAAGCTCAACCCATCCTACGAAAAGCGCCCCGGCGCAAGACGGTTGCTCCTACGCCCGCGCTTCCTGGAACCGTAGGAGCGGACTCTGTCCGCGATTCGGACTTCCAGAGAAACCTCCGCACTCAGAAGGTCATGCGACATGAATGTCGCGAGAGCCCCGATGGACTGCATGGACGTACCCTCGACAGGAGACACCTGGTCCGGGCCTCCGTGGCGGGGGAATTCGCGAGGGTAGCCCGGAACCACCCCAATGGCGCCTGACTGACACCCCGCTCAGGACAGCCCCACTCCAATCCCTTCCACTCGTCCGCCAGACACCCCCAACGTGAACTTGCGCCCAGGCCCGGCTACTACTGTATAAAGCGCCCCAGTCAATCGAGAGGCCCCTGCCGTGGAAGACGTCATCGACCAATTGCGTGAACTCAACGAGCCCGTCCCTGTCCCCCTGGAGCTGCCGGACGAGGAACTGCTGGTGGAGATCGAGGAAGAGCTGCTGATCGGCCTTCCGTCGGAATTCCGCGAGTTCCTCCTGAAGGTCAGCGACGTGGTCTACGGTCGCCTGGAGCCGGTCACGGTGACCGACCCGCACTCCCATACCTACCTGCCGGAGGTGGCCGCGGTGGCCTGGGCGATGGGCCTGCCGCGCGAGCTGATACCGCTCTGCGCCGATGGCGACGACTACTATGCGGTGGCCCAGGACGGCGAGGTGGTGCTCTGGGCGGACGGCGAACTGACCGAGGAAACCTGGGACTCGGTGTGGACCTGGGCACGCGACGTATGGTTGGACACCTGAGCCCGGAGCACTGAATTTCCAAGCGGAGCGGTTGTCACAGTGGCTACCGAGCGTGTACCCAAACCTTCTGCCAAGGCCGGTCCACGATGTCCCTTGGAGACTCTATGAAGCTGAAATTCCTACTCCTCAGCGCGCTGCTGTTCGGCCTGGCCGGCTGTGCCGACAAGGCCGTGGTGATGCTGAACGACGGCAGCGAGGTCCTGGTAAAGGACCATGCCGATTTCGACAAGTACCACGACTACTACGAGTTCGAGCAGCTCGACGGGCAGACGATCCTCATCCGCAAGGAAAACGTCCGCTACATCAAGACCGAGTGACGCGCCCTCAGCGCGTCACGCTCGCCCCCGACTCCAGCGCCAGCAGATTCAGCAGGTATTGGCCGAAGTAGGCCAGGTCCTGCTCGATGGCCGCCCGCGCGCCGCGGGCATCGCCCCGCCGGATCGCGTCCAGGGCTTGGCCGTGGAAGTCGTTCAGGCGCAGCGACAGGTCGGCGCCGGTGAACAGCCGGTTGAAGAAGGGCCCGACCTGCAGCCACAGCGCCTCGATCATGCGCAATAGCGTAGGGTTGCCGCAGGCGCGGTAGAGCGTCAGGTGGAAACGGCTGTTGTGCTCCAGGTAGGCCTGCACGTCGCGCCGCCGCACGGCCTCCTCCATGGCTTCGGTACAGGCCTGCAGGACCTCGATGTCCGCCCCTTGCAGGCGCGGCACCCCATCCTCCACCGCGAGCCCCTCCAGTGACTGGCGAATCTGCAGGATCTGCAGGAAGCGCTCGCGGGTCATCAGCGGCACCCGCAGCGAGCGCTGCGGCTCGCCCTCCAGGGCGCCTTCGGCGACCAGCCGCTGCAACGCGGCACGCACCGGCATCGGGCTGGTGCCCCATTCGTCGGCCAGATCGCGAATCTTCAACCGCTCGCCGGGCTGGAAGCGCCCGCTGAGCAGGGCCTGGCGCAGGTTCTGGTACAGCTGCTGCTGGAGGTTCTCGGCCATGGCGTCACTCCGCGCGGGCCGGCGGCGCCGGCAGTTGGGCGAAGGTCAGGCTGCAGTTGTGCGTCATTTTCTTTTCCCTCGTTCCGATCAGGCGCGCCAACTGGCCTTGCCAGTGCGCTCCCATGAGCCATTCTGTTTTGTGATCACAAATTCTGTTGAGAAGAAAGATTAACAGGCGTCCCGCAGCATGTATTGACTTTTTTGTGATCACAAATGGAAGATGTGCGAAAAAACGAACGAGGTGTGCAAGATGACCGCCAGCGGAATCGCCCAACAGGCCGTGGACGTATTCACTGCCCGCGAACGCCAACGCTTCCTGGAGCAGAACCCGAAATCCGTGGCCCTGGCCGAGCGCGCGCGCAACTCGCTGTACGCCGGCGTGCCCATGCACTGGATGGCCGACTGGTCCACCCCCTGCCCGCTGTTCGTCGAGCGCGCCAAGGGCGCCCGCTTCTACGACGTCGACGGCCACGAGTACATCGACTTCTGCCTGGGCGACACCGGCACCATGTTCGGCCACTCGCCGGACCCGGTGGCCCGCGCCATCGCCGAGCAGGCCAACAACGGCCTGACCACCATGCTCCCGGGCGAAGACGCCGTGGTCTGCGGCGAACTGCTGGCCGCGCGCTTCGGCCTGCCGTTCTGGCAGGTCACCGCCACCGCCACCGACTCCAACCGCTACGTGCTGCGCTGGGCCCGCGCCATCACCGGGCGCAACACCCTGCTGGTGTTCGACGGCTGCTACCACGGCACCGTCGACGACGTCATGGTGCGCTACCGCGACGGCGAGACCGTGCCGCGCTCCGGCCTGGTCGGCCAGGCCTACGACCTGACCCAGTACAGCCGCTCCATCCCCTTCAACGACGTCGCAGCGCTGGAAGCCGCGCTGGCCAGGGGCGACGTCTGCGCCCTGCTGTGCGAGCCGGCGATGACCAACATCGGCATGGTCCTGCCCGATCCGGGCTTCCTGCAGAAGTGCCGCGAGCTGACGCGCAAGTACGGCGCGCTGCTGATCATCGACGAAACCCACACCATCTCCACCGGCATCGGCGGCTGCACGAAACTGTGGAACCTCGACCCGGACTTCTTCGTGGTCGGCAAGCCGATCGCCGGCGGCGTGCCCTGCGGCATCTTCGGTTGCAGCGCGGACATGGCCGAGAAGATGCTCGCCTCGCGGCAGAAGGCCCAGGAAGACAGCCATGGCCACGGCCACAGCGGCATGGGCACCACCCTCTCGGCCAACGCCCTGGCCATGCACTGCATGCGCGCCAACCTGGAACAGGTGATGACCCAGGCCGCCTACGACCACATGCTGCCGCTGGCCAGGCGCCTGGCTGACGGCTTCCGCCGGCTGATCGCCAAGCACGGCCTGAAGTGGTCGGTGACCGAGCTGGGCGCGCGCAGCGAGTTCCAGTTCTGCCCGGTCTCGCCGCGCACCGGCGCCGAGGCCGAAGCGGCCTTCCACGACGAACTGCAGATGGCCCTGCACCTGTACCTGATCAACCGCGGCATCCTGATCACGCCGTTCCACAACATGACCCTGTGCTGCCCGGACACCAGCGAAGCCGACGTCGACCGCCTGATCGACACCCTCGACGCGGGCATCACCGAGCTGCTGGCGATTCCTGGCGCGCGCGAGGCTTGATGCACCGTCGTAGCGGACTCCGTCCACGATGCCTGCCGCCTGCCGGCGGATCGCGGATGAATCCGCTCCTACAAGGAACAGGAGCAGCGCCGTCGTAGGATGGGTTGAGCGAAGCGATACCCATCACCACGGCAACATGGGTTTCGCAGGCTCAACCCATCCTACGGTGCAGCCTGCAAGACAGTTGCTCCTACGAAGAGAACATCCGGCGCGCCGCGCCAACCGAGGACCACCATGCAATTCGCCGATCGAAAGGAAGCCGAAGCCTTCCTCGCCGCGCACCCCGAGGTACGCAGCATCGAGCTGTTCATCATCGACGCCAACGGCATCCCGCGCGGCAAGCTGCTGCACCGCGACGAGCTGCTGGCCATCTACGACAACGGCCGGCCGCTGCCCAGCTCGATCCTCGCGCTCACCGTGCAGGGCGAGGACGTCGAAGGCACCGGGCTGGTCTGGGAAGTGGCCGACGCCGACTGCTGGACCTACCCGTTGCCCGGCAGCCTGACCCTGCAGCCCTGGCGCAGCTCGCCCACCGGTCAGCTGCAGGTCAGCATGCACCCGACCCAGGGCCTGCCGGCCACCCCGGCGGACCCGCGCCAGGCCCTGGTGCGCGTGGTCGAGCGGCTCAAGGCCGAGGGCCTGCACCCGGTGATGGCGGTGGAACTGGAGTTCTACCTGCTGGACAAGCAGCGCGACGCCCAGGGCCGCCCGCAGCCGGCGCTGCAGATGAACGGCGTGCGCCCGCAGGCGCCGCAGGTCTACGGCGTGTACGAGCTGGAACAGATGCAGCCCTTCCTCGACGACCTCTACGCCGCCTGCGAGGCCCAGGGCCTGCCGGTGCGCACGGCCATCTCCGAATACGCCCCTGGCCAACTGGAACTGACCCTGGAGCACCGCTTCGACGTGCTCCAGGCCATCGACGAAGGCGTGCGCTACAAGCGCCTGGTCAAGGGCGTGGCCAACAAGCACGGGCTGCAGGCCTGCTTCATGGCCAAGCCGTTCGGCGACCGTGCCGGCAGCGGCATGCACCTGCACGTCAGCCTGGCCGACGAACAGGGCAACAATCTCTACGCCAGCGAGCTTTCCGACCTTGAAGGCCCGCATGGCACGCCACTGCTGCGCCACTCCATCGGCGGCATGATGGCCACGCTGCTCGACTCCCTGGCCATCTTCTGCCCCAACGCCAACTCCTTCCGCCGCTTCCAGGCCAACAGCTACGCGCCGCTGGCCAAGAGCTGGGGGGTGAACAACCGCACCGTGTCCTTCCGCGTGCCCGGCGGCCCGGCGCAGAGCCGGCACATCGAGCACCGCATCTGCGGCGCCGACGCCAACCCCTACCTGGCCGCCGCGGCGATTCTCGCCGGCATCCACAAGGGCATCCGCGAACAGCTCGACCCCGGCGCGGCCATCGAGGGCAACGGCTACGAGCAGGCCCGCGAGTTCCTGCCCACCGACTGGCTCACCGCGCTGCGCGCCCTGGAGGCCTCCAGCTGGGCCCGCGAGGCGCTGGGCGAGGAGTTCCTCAAGGTGTTCCTGGCCATCAAGTGGGAGGAATACCGGCAATTCATGGGCGAGGTCGGCGAGCAGGACTGGCGCTGGTACCTGCACCACGCCTGAGCCAGCGCGACCATCAGTCGCCTACGAAAGCTCCAGCGGGATTTACGAAAAAATTACCCTGGCAAAGCGAAGATTCTGGTCTTTTCTTGGTCAGTAGAGACAGAGGGCCGCCCGTGCGGCCCTCTTCCTTGCGGCGTGCCGCCACTGCCTGACGGCGCGCCGTTTCCCTATCAGGCAGGGAGATCACTCAGTCAATGAGCACACCCGTTGTTCTGATCACCGGGGCCGCCGGCGGCCTCGGCAAGGCCATCGCCAAGCGCTTCGCCCAGAGCCACTGGCGCATCGCCGCCACCGACGTCGACAAGAGCGGGCTGCATGCGCTCAACGCCCAGGTGCCGCTGGACGCCAGCGCCGTGGCCGACCTGCGCCGGGCGGACAACTGCCAGAGCCTGGTGGCGGACATCCTCGCCCGCACCGGCCGCCTGGACGCGCTGGTCAACGCCGCCGGGGTCTGGCGCGAGGGCCCGGTGGAGAACTTCAACGAGGACGACTTCGACCTGGTCCTGGGGGTCAACCTCAAGGCCGCGTTCTACATGTGCCAGGCCGCCACGCCCTACCTCAAGGACAACCGCGGCTGCATCGTGAACATCTCCAGCGATTCCGGGCGCCAGGCCTACCGCGGCTCGGCGGCCTACTGCGCGAGCAAGGCGGCGCTGACCATGCTCACCCGCACCCTGGCCCTGGAACTGGCCGCGGACGGCGTGCGCGTCAACGCCATCTCCCCGGCCGACATCGCCACGCCGATGCTCGACTACCAGGCCGAGCGCTACGGCCAGGGCAACCCCGCCGCCTACAAGCTCGGCCTGCTGCGGGATTATCCACAGGGCAAGGAAGCGCGCTTCATCCGCCCGGAAGAGGTCGCCGACCTGGTCTGGTACCTCTGCGGCCCGCAATCCGAAGCCATCACCGGCGCCGACCTGGCCATCGACTTCGGCCTCTCCGCCGGCCGCTGAGCCGCGCCGCGCGCCAATCGCCCGGCGATTGGCGCGCGCCCCTGTTCGCCGGGGCCAATGGGGGGTATAGAAAAGAGTGTGTCGCGGGGCTGGGCGCAGTGCGTCCAGTCTTGGCATCCCCCACCCGCCTTGCGAGAGCGATATGGAACCCGGCAACCACCAACTCAGCATGACCGTCCTGATGACCCCGGACATGGCCAACTTCTCCGGCAACGTCCACGGCGGCACCCTGCTCAAGTACCTCGACGAGGTCGCCTACGCCTGCGCCAGCCGCTACGCCGGCCACTACGTGGTGACCCTCTCGGTCGACCAGGTGATCTTCCGCGAGCCGATCCACGTCGGCGAACTGGTGACCTTCCTCGCCTCGGTCAACTACACCGGCCGCACCTCCATGGAGATCGGCGTGAAGGTGGTCACCGAGAACATCCGCGAGAAATCCGTGCGCCACACCAACAGTTGCTTCTTCACCATGGTGGCGCTGGACGACGCGCGCAAACCCACCGCCGTGCCGCCGCTGCAGCCGGTCACCCGGGAGGAGCGCCGGCGCTTCGCCCAGGCCCAGCAGCGCCGCCAGCTGCGCCAGGAACTTGAGCAGCGTTACCAGGCAATTCGTGAAGAATGGGACAAGGATGCCGACATTTCTTGACAAGATTTCTCAAGTGCCGCTGAAAAAGTCCGGCGCGTCAACAAGTTAACCTTGAGCGTCGGCAAGGCCGAAAGCCTCGCCAGCGCCTAGACTTGCCCAATCCGCGGGTTTGCCCCCGTGATCCACCTGCGAACCACCGCCCTCCCGGGGCGGCAGTTCCCTGCGTGCCCGGAGCCCAGACCATGCACCACACACCGCTACTGACCACCCTCGCCGTCGGCTTCGTGCTGGCCTTCATCCTCGGTGCCCTGGCCAACCGCCTGCGCATCTCGCCGCTGGTCGGCTACCTGCTGGCCGGCGTGCTGGCCGGGCCCTTCACCCCCGGCTACGTCGCCGACCAGGCGCTGTCGACGGAAATCGCCGAACTGGGGGTGATCCTGCTGATGTTCGGCGTCGGCCTGCACTTCTCGTTGAAAGACCTGCTCTCGGTGAAGGCCATCGCCATCCCCGGCGCGGTGGTGCAGATCGGCGTGGCCACCCTGCTCGGCATGGGCCTGGCCTGGATGATGGGCTGGCCGCTGGGCGGCGGCCTGGTGTTCGGCCTGGCGCTGTCGGTGGCCAGCACCGTGGTGCTGCTGCGCGCCCTGGAACAGCGCCAGCTGATCGACACCAAGCGCGGGCGCATCGCCATCGGCTGGCTGATCGTCGAAGACCTGGCCATGGTCCTCACCCTGGTGCTGCTGCCGGCGCTGGCCGGCACCCTCGGCGGCAAGGCCGAGGACGGCGCCAGCGGCGGCATCCTGCTGCCGATCCTGCTGACCCTGGGCAAGGTGGTGGCCTTCGTCGCGGTGATGATCCTCGGCGGCCGCCGCGTGGTGCCCTGGGCCCTGGAGAAGGTCGCCGCGACCGGTTCGCGCGAGCTGTTCACCCTCGCCGTGCTGGCCATCGCCCTGGGCATCGCCACCGGCTCGGCGGTGGTGTTCGGCGTGTCCTTCGCCCTCGGCGCCTTCTTCGCCGGGATGATCCTCAACGAATCCGAGCTCAGCCACGAGGCGGCGGAAAACTCGCTGCCCCTGCGCGACGCCTTCGCCGTGCTGTTCTTCGTCTCGGTGGGCATGCTGTTCAACCCGGCGATCCTGATCCAGGAGCCGCTGCCGGTGCTGGCCACCTTCCTGGTCATCGTCTTCGGCAAGTCGGTGGCCGCCTACGTCATCGTGCGCCTGTTCGGCCACCCCAACAGCACCGCGCTGACCATCGCCGCCAGCCTGGCGCAGATCGGCGAGTTCTCCTTCATCCTGGTCGGCCTGGGCGTGACCCTCGAACTGCTGCCCGAGCAGGGCCGCGACCTGGTGCTGGCCGGCGCCATCCTGTCGATCCTGGTCAACCCGCTGCTGTTCATCGCCATCGAGCGCCTGCAGGCGCGCAAGGAAAGCGCCCAGCCCAGCGAGGCCCAGGCGCAGGACGAGGACCTGCCGCCGCCGGTGCGCGAGCACGAGCACGCCATCCTCATCGGCCACGGCCGCGTCGGCGAACTGGTCAGCGCGCGCCTGCAGAAGGACGGCACGCCGCTGGTGGTGATCGAGGACAAGCGCGAGAAGGCCGCCGAACTGCGCGAGCGCGGCCTCAGCGTAGTGGTCGGCAACGCCGCCAACCCGGAAGTGCTGGCCCTGGCCAACATCACCACCGCGCGCTGGCTGCTGATCGCCATCCCCAACGGCTTCGAGGCCGGGCAGATCGCCAGCCGCGCCCGCGCGGCCAACCCCGAGCTGGACATCATCGCCCGCGCGCACTTCGACGCCGAGGTGGAATACCTGGAACAGAACGGCGCCAGCCTGGTGATCATGGGCGAACGCGAGATCGCCCAGGGCATGTACCAGCGCGTCGAGCAGCACGGCACCCCGGCGCCGCAGCCGGATGGGTTGCCGCAGTCGGCTTGAGGCCATGAGGCCCTCGGTCGCTCTGGAGCGGAATCGCGAGGTCGTGCGCGACCTCGCGCTACGTTACGGCGCGCTCAATCCACGCATATTCGGTTCGGTCCTGTATGGCACCGACCAGGATGGCAGCGACCTCGACCTGCTGGTGGACGTGGTACCCGGTACCCACCTGTTCGATCTCGGCGGCCTGCAGGACGAATTGCAGGAACTACTGGGCATGAAGGTAGATTTGCTGACGCCCGGCGACATCCCAGCGAAATTCCGCGCCCGGCTATTGAGCGAAGCCAGGCCGATATGACCGGCAGGCGCCTGACGGACAACACGCCAGGCAACCTGCATTCAACTCAGATCGCCTTCGCCTCGAAACGCACCCGCGGGTGCGCGATGCGGTCCTGGGCGCGCACCAGTTCCAGCTCGTAGCTGCCGCAGTGCTGGGTCTCCAGCAGCACTTCGTGCACCGCCGCGGCGGTGAATTCGAAGGCCGTGCAGGGCGCATCGCCCAGCAGCAGGCGGGCCAGGAACAGGCCGGAGGTCAGGTCGCCGACGCCCACCGGCTGGCGCGGGAAGGCCAGCAGCGGGCGGCGCAGGTGCCAGGTGCCCTCGGCGCTGACCAGCAGCATCTCGAAAGCGTCCGACGGCTTGCCCGGGTAGTTCAGGTGCTTCACCAGCACCGCCTTGGGGCCGCGCGCCAGCAGGCTGCGCGCCATCTCCACGCAATCCTCCAGGGACTGCGGGCTGCGCTGGCAGAAGCTGTCCAGCTCCAGCTGGTTGGGGCACAGGTAGTCGGCCACCGCGGCGGCTTCCTGGAGCAGGAACTCGCCGACTTCCGGCGCCACTATGCAGCCCTTGTCCGGGTGGCCCATCACCGGGTCGCACAGGTAGATCGCCCGCGGGTTGGCCTCGCGAATGCGCGCCAGCGCCTCGAGGATCGCGCGGCCCTGGGCGGCGCTGCCCAGGTAGCCGGAAAGCACGGCGTCGCAGTTGCCCAGTTCGCCGATGGCGGCGATGCCCTCCACCAGCGCCGGAATCTGCTCCGGCGGCAGCACCTGGCCGGTCCAGTGGCCATACTGGGTATGGTTGGAGAACTGCACGGTGTTCAGCGGCCAGACGTTCACCCCGACGCGGCGCATCGGGAACACGGCGGCGCTGTTGCCGGCATGGCCGAAGACGACGTGGGACTGGATGGCGAGGACGTGGGGAGTGCGCGACGACATGACGAATTCCTGCAACTGGATGTGTCAGTATGGGGCGCAAATCACCACCTGGGAACCGGCGGCTCTCGCCGCGTTCCTACAGACTCGGTAAGCTGGAGCGCCTCTTCCCGAGCGGAGCCTTGAAGTGACCTTGGGCAACCTTTTCGTATTCCTCCTGCTGGCCACGGCCGCCGCCTGGTGGTGGCGCGCCCACGGCATCCGCGAGCGCGCCCTGCAGCTGGCGCGCCAGCACTGCGCGCGGCAGGGGGTGGAGCTGCTCGACGAGAACGTCGCCCTGCGCCGCCTGCGCCTGCGCCGCGGCGCCAACGGCATGCTCTGCCTGGCCCGGGAATACGGCTTCGAGTTCACCGCCAGCGGCCAGGACCGCTACAACGGCAGCATCACCATGCTCGGCCAGCGCCCCGGCCCGATCGAGCTGGAGCCCTTCCGCTTCCACCCCGAGCCCCACGAGGTGCACGCGGTGGTGGAAATCGCCCAGGCCCTGCCGGCGCCCACGGCCGAGCCACAGGCGCCACGGCACAAGGCCGAGGTGGTGCGGCTGGACGAGTGGCGGCGCAACCACGCCGACAAGAAGGTCGGCGACTAGCTACTCGTGCCCGAGCAGGAAGCGCGCCACCCGCTCGGCGCTGTCCTGGGGGTATTCCTGCATGAAGCAATGCCCGCCGGCGACGTTCTGCCCGCCGACGTGGGTGTTCTGCGCGCACCAGCGGGCCACCGACCTGGGCACGAAGGGGTAGGTCCGCTCGCCGAACAGCACCAGGGTCGGCGTGCTCACTTTCGCCAGCGACGGCCACAGGCGCTTGGGGAAGGAGCTGAAGATTTCCGCCTCGCGGCTCGGCCGGCATTTCAGCTCGACGCCGTCGTCCACCGCCTTGATGGCGTTCTCCACATAGGCCCATAGCGCCTCGTCGGTCCAGCCCTTGAAGATGCCGCGGCCGTGCAGGCCGGAATAGGCGGCGGCGCGGTCCGGCCACTGGCTGCGCCGCGCCCTGGCCTTCTGCACCATGGCCCTGCGCTCGTGCAGGCCGAGCACTTCGGACAGCGCCATCACGCCGATCATCGCCGGGGTGAACAGCACCGGGTCGAGCAGCGCCGCGCGTTCGAACAGCTGCGGATGGCGCGCCAGGATCAGGCTGCTGAGCACGCCGCCGAAGCTGTGCCCGCAGGCGTAGCGCGGCACTTCGCCGTAGCCCCCGCGGCCGGCCTCGAAGGCCTCTACGGCCATCTCGGCGTTGCGGTTCCAGCCATGGAAGCGCCCGCCGTGGTCGCTGTCGCCGTGGCCCTGGACGTCGCACAGCCAGAGGTCGAAGTCCCGCGCCAGGTGCTTGAGCATCGGCTCGTAGGCCCGCCCGCAGAAACCATTGCCATGCAGGAAGTGCAGCAACGGCTTGCCGCTGGGTTCGCTGCGCCAGCCGCGCAGGGTGAAGCCGGCGGAGCAGGAATGGGACCAGGCGATCAACTGCATCGGACGTTCTCCTCGAGGGTCGCGCAGTGTAGCGACCCGCGGCCGCGCCGGACCAGTGCCCGGACGTGCTATGGTCGCGCTCCGCCCACCCGCACCGAGCGCCATGAGCCCAACCCGTCCCCTGCGCCTGATCCTCGCCAGCCTGCTGGTGCTGGCCGGCCTGCTGCTGTCGGTGTACTGGGCCGGGGAAAAGGCGCGGCACCGCTCGCTGCTCGCCGAGGCCGAGGCCGCCCACGAACAGTTGGGGCTGTACGTCAGCTCCCTGCGCACCCTGCTGGAACGCTACCGCAGTCTGCCGGCGGTGCTGGCCCTGGACCCGGAACTGCGCCAGGCCCTGGCCGGCCCGATCACGGGCGAGCTGCAGCAGGCGCTGAACCTCAAGCTGGAGCGGATCAACGCCGCGGCGCGCTCCTCCACCCTGGAACTGCTCGACCACGACGGCCTGGCGGTGGCTGCCAGCAACTGGCGCCTGCCGACCAGCTACGTCGGCCACAACTACGCCTTCCGCCCCTACTTCCGCCAGACCATCGCCCAGGGCACCGGGCGCTTCTACGCGGTGGGCGTGACCACCGGCATCCCCGGCTACTTCCTGGCCAACGCGGTGCGCGACGAGGCCGGGCGCTTCCTCGGCGCCATCGTGGTCAAGCTGGAGTTCCCCGACCTGGAACAGCAGTGGAGCCAGACCCCCGACCTGGTGCTGGTCAGCGACACCAAGGGCATCGTCTTCCTCGCCAACCACCCCGGCTGGCGCTACCGCGAATTGCAGCCGCTGGACACCTTCGCCCGCCTGGAACTGGCGCAGACCCGCCAGTACGACCGCCAGCCGCTGAGCCCGTTGCAGCACCGCACCCTGCAGCCGCTGGGCGAGGACAGCCGCCTGGTGCGCGTCGGCGCCAAGGACGACGAAACCGACTACCTCTGGCAGTCCCTGAGCCTGCCCGACGACGACTGGACCCTGCACCTGCTGCGCGACGCCCGCGGCGTGCAGAGCGACGTCGCCACCGCGCGCCTGGCCGCCGCCGGGGCCTGGCTGGCGCTGGTGTTCCTGGCCCTGCTGCTGCAACAGCGCTGGCGCATCGCCCGCCTGCGCCAGCGCAGCCGCGAGGAACTGGAGCAGTTGGTGGAACAACGCACCGCCGCCCTGAAAACCGCCCAGGACGGCCTGGTGCAGGCCGCCAAGCTGGCCGCCCTGGGGCAGATGTCGGCGGCCCTGGCCCACGAGATCAACCAGCCGCTGACCGCCCAGCGCATGCACCTGGCCAGCGTGCGCCTGCTGCTGGACGCCGGGCGCAGCGACGAGGCGCGCGCCGCCCTGGCGCGCCTGGACGAGTTGCTGGAGCGCATGGCCGCGCTGACCGGCCACCTGAAGACCTTCGCCCGCAAGACCCCCGGCGGCCTGCGCGAACGCATCGAACTGGGCCACGTGCTGGACCAGGCCCTGCAATTGCTGACGCCGCGCATCCGCGCCGAGCAGGTGGAGGTCAGCCAGGTGCTCAGCGTGCCGGCCTGGGTGCTGGGCGACGCCATCCGCCTGGAACAGGTGCTGGTCAACCTGCTGCGCAACGCCCTGGACGCGGTGGCCGGCGTCGAGCGCCCGCACATCGAGGTGGCGCTGCGTCGCGAGGACCCGTACTGGATTCTGGAAGTCGCCGACAACGGCGCGGGCATCGCCGCCGAGCACCTGGGCAACGTCTTCGATCCCTTCTTCACCACCAAGCCGGTGGGCGAGGGACTCGGCCTGGGACTGGCGGTATCCTACGGCATCGTCCACGAACTCGGCGGCCGCCTGGAGGCCGCCAACCGTCCCGAAGGCGGCGCGCTGTTCCGCCTGGTGCTGCCCGCCGCGAGCGAAGAGACATGACCGAACACGTGATTTTCGTCGATGACGAAGCCGCCATCCGCGAAGCCGTGCAGCAGTGGCTGCAGCTGTCCGGCTTCACGGTGCGCCTGTGCAAGAGCGCCGAGGAGTGCCTGAAGAACCTGGAGCGCGGCTTCGCCGGCGTGGTGATCAGCGACGTGCGCATGCCCGGCACGGACGGCCTGGCCCTGCTCGAACGCCTGCAGCAGCTGGACCGCGACCTGCCGGTGATCATGGTCACCGGCCACGGCGACGTGCCCATGGCGGTGCAGGCCATGCGCGACGGCGCCTACGACTTCATCGAGAAGCCCTTCACCCCCGAGCGCCTGCTGGACAGCCTGCGCCGCGCCCTGGAAAAGCGCCGCCTGGTGCTGGAGAACCGCCAGCTGCGCGAGCAGGCCACGCTCAAGAACCAGGTGGAGTCGCGCCTGCTCGGCGTGTCGAAGCCGATGGAGGCCCTGCGCCGCCAGGTGCTGGCCCTGGCCGGCACCCCGGTGAACGTGCTGATCCGCGGCGAAACCGGCGCCGGCAAGGAACTGGTCGCCCGCTGCCTGCACGACTTCGGCCCGCGCGCCGACAAGCCTTTCGTCGCGCTGAACTGCGCGGCCATCCCCGAGCAGTTGTTCGAAAGCGAGCTGTTCGGCCACGAGAGCGGCGCCTTCACCGGCGCCCAGGGCAAGCGCATCGGCAAGCTGGAGCACGCCAACGGCGGCAGCCTGTTCCTCGACGAGATCGAGAGCATGCCGCTGGCCCAGCAGGTCAAGCTGCTGCGCGTGCTGCAGGAGCAGCAGTTGGAGCGCCTGGGCTCGAACCAGAGCATCCGCGTCGACCTGCGGGTGATCGCCGCGACCAAGCCGGACCTGCTGGAAGAGGCCCGCGCCGGGCGCTTCCGCGAGGACCTGGTGTACCGCCTGAACGTCGCCGAACTGCGCCTGCCGCCGCTGCGCGAAAGGCGCGAGGACATCCCGCTGCTGTTCGAACACTTCGCCCAGTTGGCCAGCGAGAAGCTCGGCCGCGAAGCGCCGCCGCTGTCCACCGCGGAACTGGCGCGACTGCTGGCCCACGACTGGCCGGGCAACGTGCGCGAACTGGCCAACGCCGCCGAACGCCACGTGCTCGGCCTGGACCGCGCCGCGCAACTGGAAGCGCCGGCCGGCAGCGGCCTGTTCGAACGCATGGAAGCCTACGAGGCCGAATGCATCCGCCAGGCCCTGAGCCAGTGCAAGGGCGACATCAAGGCGGTGATGGAACTGCTCGGCCTGCCGCGCCGCACCCTCAACGAGAAGATGCAGCGGCATGGGTTGAGCCGGGGGGATTATCTCGGAGAAGGCTGAGTCGCCTCCTCCAGGCGCTTGGCCAGGTATCCGCGCGAGATGCTCCCTGCCCCCCACCAGAGCAGCAGCAATGCGACGGCGGCTCCGAACAGAGCCAGCAGCGGCCAGCCCAGGCTTGCCCGGACCGGCGCCAGGCTCTGGCTGAACAGCAGCAGGAAGCCTGCGATCACAGCTGAAAACAGATAGAGCAGCCAGGTGAACAGGATGAGCATGGACGCACACAGCACCCGGCCAACCGGGATGTTTGTGACGCGTGGCGGCAGCTTGCTCCTGGCAGCAAGCAGTACGACCAGGCAGCAAAGCACGCAGACACCGAACCCCAGAGGCTGCGCCCACCTACCGACGATATCCGGGATCAGTACGCCGACCAGGAGCTTGACCGGCACATGGAGAATGGCGCCGACCCCCAGTGCCACGCCAAGCGCCAAATGCCAGCTGTCCAGGGATACCGTCCGGGCATCCGCCAAGCGCTCGCAATACGGCCGGGCAAGGCGCAGCGCCAACCAGAGCGGCACCAGGCACATCAGTACCAGCACCCCCATGCTGCCGGCAATCAGGAACGGGAAGTACAGCCAGAAGCGCAGACTGGCCTGTACTACCAACCAGCGCTGGATATCGCTCAGGACGGGCGACGCCAATTCCCCCAGGAGCCACATGCACAAGGTCAACAACGCCACGAAGCCCAGCACTATCCCGGCCAGGGGGCGGAAGCTGGCGATACGCAGACGTTCCCGTTCGCGCTGCATGAACAGCACTATGATTGCCGCGTTGAATAGCAGCCGTCCCAGCCAATCGCTGGCGATGAACGGGGTCGAACGCAGCAGCTGCGCCAGCGTCTGCCCGTTGTGCCAGCTCCAGAGCGAGCTGGCGCCAAGGGAGCACACCCCCAGCGTCAGCAGGGCAACGACGAGCAGATAGGGCTGGTAGACCGCAGGAACCGCCGGAGTTTCGATGGTCTGCAGGCTTGCGCGGGGAGTGGCGAACAGGTTCGGCGTCATGCGTGGCATCCATGTCCAGACAGAAGGGATTCTGCCCTGCGCAACGGCACTTCGCCAATATCGCCTCGAGCGGCCGGCGCTTTTCCACAGGCAAAAAAACGGCCGCTGAGTGCAGCGGCCGGAAAGAAGACGTCGATTGGAGCAATCGGATATCGGCGTCGGGAAGCAAGGCCAGTCGGCGTTGGAGGAACCGGCTGGCGTGAGGGACGGAAGTTCGCAGTCACCGCCCCTCGGTGACACATCAGGCTGATCGTGTCGGGCCTGCCGGGAGAGCCCGGCAGATAAAGACAAGTCTATTGACCTATCTAGTTTCAATAAAGCGCGGAGACGGCGAAAGACTTTTTCATAAAATGAAAAGATCACCGCCCCCGCCGGGATAAAAAAACGCCGCATTTCGTATGCGGCGCAAGGCATTGGGAATACCGGCTCACGCTCCGGGCTTCCCGGGGGAAAGTAACGCCGATCAGGAATCGGCGTTGGACTGGGCAGCGGCCTTGCCGGCGGTACGCTCGGCGTCGGAGGCCTGCTGGGCAGCGGCGATGGCGGCCTCGTTGGCTTTCACCATCTTGTCGGTCATCAGTCGGGATTCTTCGGCGAAGCTCAGTTGCACGAAGGACAGCGAGCAAACGGACAGCAGGGCAGCAACAACAAGTTTACGGGACATGATTCTCGAACCTTTGATTAGCCCCGCTCAGTGGGGGCGATGCAAAGGTTACGACTCGGTGACAGGCGGAAAAATAGCTGGCTCACCAACAGACCATTGCCTGAAAAGCAACAATCCGTTTTCAGGCCCAGTGCGCAGGGTCGTTCATCACCTGCTCGTCGGCGTCGAAGGCCTTGGGCAGTTCTTCCTTGAGGAACTCCACCCAGGTGCGGATCTTCGCGTCGAGGAAGCGCCGCGACGGGTAGAGCGCGAAGATCTGCCGCACGTGCAGGCTGCGCTCGGGCAACACGCGCACCAGCTCGCCCTGGCGCAGCGCCGGCGCAGCCACGTAGCTGGGCAGCAGGCAGATGCCCATGCCGGCGCGGGCGGCCCCGGCCAGGGCCTCGGCGACGTTGACCATGAAGGTGTCGCGCGGGCGGATCACGCTCGCCTCGTTGTCTTCCTCGAAGGCCCAGCCTTCCGGGAAGGTCGGGTCCTGCAGGCGCAGGCAGCGGTGCTCGCGCAGGTCCTCGATGGCGCGCGGGGTGCCGCGTTCGGCCAGGTAGCCGGGGCTGGCGCAGAGCACGCTGTAGATGGTGCCGAGGGTCTGGGCGACGTACTCGGAATCGGGCAGTTCGCGGTCGCGGGTGATGACCACGTCCTGGCCTTCTTCGAGGATGTCCGGCTGGCGCTGGGCCAGGGTCAGCTCGATGTAGACCTCCGGGTGCTGCTGGCAGTAGCGCGAGATCAGCGGGATGAGATGCTGCTGGCCGAGCCCGGTCAACGAGTGCACGCGCAGCCGCCCGCGCGGGCGCAGGTGCGCGCCGTTGGCCTCGGCCTCGGCTTCCTCGACGTCGAGGAGGATTTCCCGGCAGCGCTGCAGGTAGCGCTCGCCGGTCTCGGTCAGGGCCAGGCGCCGCGTGGTGCGGTGCAGCAGGCGCGCCTGCAGGAAGGCCTCCAGGTCCGAGACCACGCGGGAGACCTGGGCGGTCGACAGGCCCAGGGCATTGGCGGCGGCGGTGAAGCTGCCGGCATCGACCACGCGGGCGAAGACCCGCATCGCATGTAAAGTGTCCACTGTTGCCCCGTCTGCAAAACTGAATCGCAGTATAGGGTCATTTTCCCGCGACAGTTGCCGGGTATAGTGGCAACCAGGTCGCTGCAGCAGCGATGGGTCCATCAGGCCCATCGTCTGGCACCCGGCACACCAGCCGCTTGCCAACACTCCCCCGCGCATACCCCGCTGCAGCGGCTGCCCTTTTCCTCCAAAGGCGCATGTCTTGATTGATGTGCGCCTTTTTTCGTTTGCAGGCGGCGCCGAGGTGCTTTCGTAGGATGGGTTGAGCTTGCGAAACCCATGCGGTCGCGGTGATGGGTATCGCTTCGCTCAACACCATCCTACGACGGTGCGCCACGGCATCGAGGCGTGCCAGTCAGCGCGGCAGCGGGTAGAGGCGTTCGTCGAACTGCGCCAGGCGCGGGAACTCCAGCGGTTGGTCGTTCTCCAGGTGCTGCAGGCGGTCCTGGTACTGGCGCAGGAAGTCCTGGCGCGCGTCGTTGCCGATGTAGGGCACGTGCCAGGCGACGAAGGGCGGCAGCACCGTCATGCCGGTGTAGGCCAGGGTGCCGCGCAGGATCGGCCGCAGCATGTCTTCCAGCGGGCCGTGGATGGCGCCTTCGCCGAACATGTGCTCGCGCCCGCCGAGGGTCACCGTCACCAGCGCCTTCTTGCCGGCCAGGCCGCCCTGGTCGTAGAAGCGCTTGCCGCCGTAGCAGATGCCCGAGACCAGCACGCGGTCGAACCAGCCCTTGAGGATGGCCGGGGCGGAGAACCAGTAGATCGGGAAGTTGAAGATCACCAGGTCCGCCCTGAGCAGCTTGTCCAGCTCGGCCTGGATGTCGGCGGCGATGGTCTGGTGCTTGGCGCCTTCGCGCTGTTCCAGGGCGTAGACCAGGTAGTCCGGGTTGGCGCGCGCGCCGAAGTCGGCGGCGCTGGCTACCGGGTTCCAGTTCATCGCGTAGAGGTCGGAGACCTGTACTTCGTGGCCCTGGCCCTTGAGGGTTTCTTCGGCCAGCTTGTACAGCGCGGTGCTGAAGGACTGGGGTTCGTTGTGGGCGTGGATGATCAGTACGTTCATGTGGATTCCTGGCTAGAAAAGCGCTACTTGGCGGATTGGCGTACTGGCTCAGCACCCTCTCCCCAGCCCTCGGCTGCGCGCCCCGCCCTGAAGGGAGAGGGGGCGTTCGTGTTCATCCTGCAGCGCCCTCTCCCGCTGGTAGCACCGAAGCGCTTTTGCCCCCTCTCCCGCTTGCGGGAGAGGGCTGGGGAGAGGGTGCTCTTCAGGCGTTCAGAGTTGAATGGCCTTGTGTTCGACGAACTCCGCCAGACCTTCCTCGCCCCACTCGCGGCCGATGGTCTGCTCGCTGGCCGGGTTCTGCACCTCGGCCAGGCCCTGCCCTTGCGGCGCCACCCAGGCGCCGTCGATGTACAGCCGCAGGCGATCATGCATAGCGCTTCTCCTTGAGCAATTCGGCGGCGCACAGGGCGATGCGCCGGCAGGCTTCGCGCAGCGGCTCGGCGCCGAGTACCAGGCCCAGGCGGATGTGCCCGGCGGCGCTGGGGCCGAAGGCCTCGCCGGCGAGCACCGAGACGCCGTGGCGGTCCAGCAGCAGGTCGGCGAAGTCCTGGGCGGAGAGGCCGGTGGGGCGGATGTCGACCATCACGAACATGCCGCCGTCCGGGCGCAGCGCGCGCAGGCCGACGCAATCGGCCAGACAGTCGAGGACCAGGTCGCGGCGCTGGCGGTAGGCCTCGCGCATGGCTTCCAGCTCCGGCAGCTGGGCGTCCAGCGCGGTGCAGGCGGCGTCCTGGACGAAGTCCGGCGAGCCATAGAGCATGCACAGCGCGAGGTTTTCCAGGTGGCCGCAGAGGTCCTGCGGACCGACCACCCAGCCCACCCGCCAGCCGGTCATGGCGTGGGACTTGGACAGGCTGTTGAGGGTCGCGGTGCGCTCGGCCATGCCCGGCAGGCTGGCCGGGCTGATGTGCTCGCCGTCGAAGATCAGTTCGCTGTAGACCTCGTCGGAAATCATCCACAGGTCGTGTTCGATGCACAGCTCGGCCAGCGCCTCCCAGGTAGCGCGCGGCAGGCTGGCACCGGAGGGGTTGTGCGGGCTGTTGATGGCGATGGCGCGGGTGCGCGGGGTGACCAGCCTGGCCACGTCCTCGGCCTGCACGCGGAAGCCGTGCTCAGAGCGCACCGACACCGGTACCACCTTGGCTCCGCAGGCGCCGAACACCGCCTCGTAGGTGACGTACATGGGCTCGGCGACTATCACCTCGTCGCCCGGGTTGAGCACGCACTGCGCCACGGCGTAGAGCGCGCACTGCGCGCCGGCCAGCACCACCACATTGTTCGCATCCACCGCCTGGCCGCTGCGTTGCGTGTGGCGGCTGGCGATGGCCTCGCGCAGGTTGCGCTTGCCGCGCACGTCGGAGTAGTGGGTGTTGCCGGCCAGCAGGCTGTCGATGGCCGACTGCACGATGGGCGCCGGGGTGTCGAAGTCGGGGTCGCCCACCGACAGCAGCAGGATGTCGTCGCCCTGCTCCAGGCGCGCCAGGGCGCGGTAGTGGATGTCCCAGGCGGCGGCGCCGGGGCCTGCGATGCGTTGGGTGAGGTTCGAGAAGCGCATGACGGGGAGTCCTTCAATGCGCCGGGGCCTGCGCCCCGGCGGGTGCAACGGGGCCTACTTCGCGCAGGCGTGTTTCAGTTCGATCAGGGTCACGCCGGGGTGGGCGAAACCTTCGCGCAGGTCGCGCTCCAGCTCGTCCAGGCTCTGCGGCTGGCGCATCTCGCAGCCGTAGGCGCGGCCGAGCAGGGCGAAGTCCGGGTTGCGCGGCAGCACGCCGACCGGCTCGATGTCCAGGCCGAGCATGTCGTCGCGGATCTGCCCGAGCGCGTCGTTGTTCCACAGCAGCACCACCAGCGGGCTGTCCAGCTCCTCGGTGGCGGTGGCCAGTTCCTGTGCGGTGTAGAGGAAGCCGCCGTCGCCCACCAGCACCAGGCCGGGGCGCTCCGGCGCGCCGAACTTGGCGCCGATGCCGGCCGGCACGCCGTAGCCGAGGGTGCCGTAGCCGGTGGGGTGCAGCCAGCCGCGCGGCGCCTGGCTGGGGTACAGGTAGTTGGCGGTGTAGGCCAGTTGGGTCATGTCGCTGGCGATGAAGGCGTTGGCCGGCAGCGCCTTGGCGATGCGTTCGAGGATCGCCTTGTGGATAAGCTGCAGCGGCGCGTGGCTGGCATCCAGTTGCTGGCGCAGCTGAGCAACACGGTCGATGGCGCTGTCGGCGTCGCGCTTGGCGGCCGGCAGCGCGGCGAGCAGCGCTTCGGCGGTGGCCTTCGAATCGCCCAGCAGGGCCACGGCGCTGGGGTAGAAGTCGTTGAACTTGCGCGAATCGACATCGACGCGGATCAGCTCGCCGCCCAGCGGCAGGCGCTCGCGCCAGTAGTCGGTGTCGGCCATCTCGGTGCCGATGGCTAGCACCACGTCGGCCTCGGCGATCATGTCCGAGCCGGCCTGGGTGCACAGGGTGGCGCCGGCGGCCAGCGGCGCTTGCGGGGCCAGCAGGCCCTTGCCGGCGACGCTGGTGAACAGCGGCGCGGCCAGGCGTTCGCTGAGCGCGGCCAGGGCGTCGGCGGCGTGCAACGCGCCGCCGCCGGCGATGATCATCGGGCGCTTGGCCGCGGCGAGTTTATCCACAGCCTGGCGCAGCGCGGCGGCGGCGGGCTGGCCACGGCCGGCGCGGCGCACCACTTCATTCGTCCAGTCGCGGGCGATGGGCGCGGCGAGCACGTCCAGCGGCACCGAGATGTGCACCGGGCGCGGGCGCTCGCTGTCGAACACGGCGTAGGCGCGGGCGATCAACTCGGGCAGGTCTTCCGGGGTCAAGGCGACTGCCGAGAACGCGGTGATCGGCGCGGTCATGGCGCGCTGGTCCTGGGTCTCGTGCAGGCAGCCCCAGCCCTTGCCGAGGCTGGCGGTGTGGTTGACGCTGGAGATCACCAGCAGCGGCACCGAGTCGGCATAGGCCTGGCCGATGGCGGTGGCGGCGTTGGTGACGCCCGGGCCGGTGATGATGAAGGCCACGCCGGGCTTGCCGCTGACGCGGGCGTAGCCGTCGGCCATGAAGCCGGCGCCCTGTTCGTGGCGGGTGAGCACATGGCGGATGCCGCTGCCGGGCAGGCCGCGGTACAGCTCCAGGGTGTGCACGCCGGGGATGCCGAACACGGTGTCGACGCCGTAGTTGGCCAGCAGGCGGACCAGGGCCTGGCCGCCGGTGAGGGTCTTCTGTTGTTGCATGGGCAAATCCTCGTCTGTCCGGCGACGTGTGTGATCGCCGTTCGCGCCGTAGCGCTCTTGCCCCCTCTCCCGCTTGCGGGAGAGGGCTGGGGAGAGGGGCTCTTCGCCGGCCGCATCGGTGCGTCGGCCCGCCACCCTCTCCCCCAGCCCCTCTCCCTGAAGGGAGAGGG
This sequence comes from Pseudomonas sp. NBRC 100443, assembly GCF_030268185.1. NCBI lineage: Bacteria > Pseudomonadati > Pseudomonadota > Gammaproteobacteria > Pseudomonadales > Pseudomonadaceae > Pseudomonas > Pseudomonas sp. NBRC 100443. The sequence goes on along the minus strand of NZ_BSQE01000001.1, from coordinate 444,492 downwards.
GAGCGTTCGTGTTCCCCTTCAGGTCCTCAGGCGTCGGCCAGCCGTATGAGCGCATCCACCGCCACGGCGCCTTCGGCGTTCACCAGCAGCGGGTTGACGTCCAGTTCCAGCAGGCTGTCGGCGTGCTCGCAGGCGTAGTCGGCCACCGCGCGGATGGCGTCCACCAGCTTGTCCATGTCCACCGCCGGGCGGCCGCGGAAGCCACTGAGCAGCGGCGCGCTGCGCAGGCCCAGGAGGGCGTCGCGGATGGCCGCGTCGGTGGTCGGCAGCAGCAGGCTGCGGCTGTCCTTGAGCAGCTCGACGAGGATGCCGCCGGCGCCCAGCACCAGGGCCAGGCCGAAGCCGACCTCGCGCTTGATGCCGACGATCAGCTCGGCCAGCGGCGGGCTGGCCATGCGTTCCAGCAGCACCTTGTCGAAAGCCACGCCGGGGGCGTGCTTCGCCAGGTTCTCGCGCATGTCGAACAGCGCCGCTTCCAGGGCCGCCTCGTTGCGCAGGTTGAGCGCCACGCCGCCGACCTCGGTCTTGTGCGGCAGCTCGGCGCTGACCGCCTTGAGCACCAGCGGGTAGCCCAGGTCAGCGGCGGCCTCGCGGGCCTGGCCGGGGGTGCTGAGCACGGCGGCCGGCAGCGGCAGGCCGAAGGGTTTCAGCGCCTGCTTGGACTGCCACTCGTCGAGCAGCCGGCCCTGGCCGTCGATGGCCTGCGGGCACAGCGGCACCAGCGCCGCCTCGCCGCGCGCCAGCAGCGCGTCGCGGCGCTGGCGGTAGTGGGCGATGCGGCCCCAGGCGGCGAGGCCGTCTTCCACACCCTGCAACGCCGCCACGCCGTGGCCGTGCAGCAGTTCGCGGGCGTGGGCCGGCAGCAGTTCGGGCAGCGCCGAGGCGATGAAGCCAACCTTGCCGTGGCGCTTCAGCGCCGCGCAGTACAGCTCCAGCAGCAGGTCGCACTGCGGGCGTTCGCCGGTTTCCTCGCCAGGGTAGTCGAGCACCAGCAGGGCCGCGTCGGCCGGCGTGCGCAGGGCGCTGTCGAGCATCTTCTCCAGCGCCGGGCCGTCGCCCCAGATGGCGGTGGTGAAGTCCAGCGGGTTGGCGATGTTGGCGTAGTCCGGCAGCACCTGGGCCAGTTCGGCGCGCTGCGCGTCGACCAGCCTGGGCAACGGCAGGCCGTTGCGTTCGGCGTAGTCGGCGATCAGCCCGGCGTCGCCGCCGGAGCAGGCCAGCGCGGCCAGGCTCGGGCCGGCCGGCAGGTTGCCGCAGGCGGCGGCCTTGAGGGTTTCGATGAAGCTCACCGGGCCGCTCACGCGGATCACCCCGAGGCGGTCGAAGAGCGCGTCGTACAGCGCGTCGGAGCCGGCCAGCGAGCTGGTGTGGCTGAGCGCCAGTTCCGCGCCTATCTGCGAGACACCGGTCTTCAGCGCGATCACCGGGATGCCCTTCTGCAGCGCCTTGTAGGCGGCGCGGGCGAAGCCGGGGACGTTCTTCAGGCCTTCCAGGTGCAGGCCGATGGCGGTGACGCGCGGCTCGTCGAGCAGCACGTCCATCAGCTCGGCCACGCCCAGCTGCGCCTGGTTGCCCACCGAGGCCATGTAGGCGATGGGCAGCGAGCGGTCGCTCATCGACAGGTTGTAGGCGAAGTTGCCGCTCTGCGTCAGCACCGCCACGCCCTTCTCGACGATGTGCCCGCCGTGGGCCACCGGCCACAGGGCGGCGCCGTGCAGGTAGTCGAGCAGGCCGTAGCAGTTGGGGCCGAGCAGGGCCATGTCGCCGGCCACATCGAGCAGGCGCTGCTGCAGGGCCTGGCCCTCGGCGCCGGTTTCGGCGAAGCCGGAGGCGTAGCAGATGGCGCCGCCGGCGCCCTTGGCGGCCAGCTCGGCGACCGCGTTCAGGGTCAGGTCGCGGTTGGTGGCGACGAACACCGCGTCCGGGCCTTCGGGCAGTTCGGCGATGCTGCGCACGCAAGGCACGCCTTCCAGCTCGTCGTATTGCGGGTTGACCAGCCACAGCGGCCCGGCGAAACCGCCCTCGGCGCAGCGCTTGAGCGCGCGGGCCATGCTGCGGCCGCCGATGAAGGCCAGGTGACGGGGCGCCAGCAGGCGCTTGAGGTTCTCTGTGTTCATATCAGGTCTCGGTGCAAGGCTCGTTGCCCTCTCCCCCAGCCCCTCTCCCGCAAGCGGGAGAGGGGAGCGAGGATCAGCGCAGCAGCGGCCGCAGCAGTTCGCGGGAGATGATGTGGCGCTGGATTTCCGAGGTGCCTTCCCAGATGCGCTCGATGCGTGCGTTGCGCCAGATGCGTTCCACCGGGCCTTCGTCCATCAGGCCCATGCCGCCGAAGATCTGCACGGTCTCGTCGGCGACCTTGCCGAGCACTTCGCTGGCGAACAGCTTGGCCATGCCGGCCTCGCCGTCGGTCATGCTGCCCTGGTCCATCTTCCACGCGGTGTGCAGGGTCATCAGCTCGGCGGCGCGGATCTGCGTGGCCATGTCGGCCAGCTTGAAGGAAATGCCCTGGTAGCTGCCGATGGCCTGGCCGAACTGCTTGCGGTCGGCCGACCATTGCAGGGCCAGGTCCATGGCGCGCTGGGCCTGGCCGACGCAGTTGGCGGCGACCATCACGCGGCCGGCGGTGAGCCAGGCGTTGGCCACTTCCCAGCCCTTGTCGACTTCGCCGAGGACCTTGGAGGCCGGCACGCGGCAGTCGTCGAAGAAGATTTCGTAGGTGTGGTAGCCCTTGTTGCTGACGCATTTCGGGCCGCGGCGCACGGTCATGCCGGCGCTGCCCTTGTCGACCAGGAAGGCGGTCACGGCGTTGCGCTTCTTGCCATTGCGCTCGTAGCTGTCGGTGACGGCGAAGACGATGGCGAAGTCGGCGTGGCCGGCGTGGCTGATGAAGTGCTTGGCGCCGTTGATGACGAAGTCGTCGCCGTCGCGCACGGCGCGGGTCTTGATCGAGTTGGCGTCGGAGCCGGCGCCCGGTTCGGTGAGGGCGAAGCAGTCGATCTTCTCGCCGTTCACGCAGGGCAGCAGGTAGTCCTGCACCTGTTGGCCCTTGCAGGCCATGAGGATTTTCGAGGGCCGCGCGACGAACACGTGCAGCGCCCAGGAGACCTTGGACAGCTCGCGCTCGACCAGCGCCTGGGACAGGTAGTCGAGGCCGCCGCCGCCGACTTCCTCGGGCATGTTGAAGGCGTAGAAGCCGGCGGCCAGCGCCTTGCCGCGAATCTGCGCGGCGAGTTCCGGCGACACCGCGTCGGCGCGGTCGACTTCTTCCTCGTGGGGCAGCAGCTCTTTCTCGACGAAAGCCTTGACCGCCTCGACGAGCATTTCCTGTTCCTGGGTCAGTTTGAAATCCATGGGGAATACCTCGCCGCTCAACGGCCTTGGAAGTGGGGGGAACGTTTCTCGGCCACGGCGCGCAGGGCTTCGGCGGCGTCCTCGCTGCGGCCGCAGAGCAGCCCAGCGGCCTGCTCGGCCTCCAGTTGCTGGGCCAGTGTGCGGTTGGCGCCGTCGCGGATCAGGCGCTTGGTCTGGGCGAAGGCGAAGGTCGGGCCGGCGGCCAGACGCGCGGCGAATTCGCCGACGCTGGCAAGCAGTTGGTCATCGGCGACCACTTCGCCGACCAGGCCGGCATTCAGCGCGCGCTCGGCGCTCCACAGCTCGTCGAGGAACAGCAGGCGCTTGGCCTCCTCGCTGCCGATCAGCCGCGGCAGGTGCCAGCTGGCGCCGGCATCCGGGCAGTAGGCCATGCCGGTGTAGCCGGCCTTGAAGCGCGCCGAGGCGCCGGCGATGCGGAAGTCGCAGCACAGGGTGAGGTCCATGCCGGCGCCGACGGCGGTGCCGTTGACCGCGGCGATGGTCGGCTTGTCCAGGCCGTGCAGGCGGGTCATCAGGGCGTGGGCGGTTTCGGTCCAGCCGTAGGTCTCCAGCTCGCCGCGCTCTTCCGCCTCGGCCCATTCGGCGAGGTCGGCGCCGGCGCAGAAGCTGCGGCCCTCGCCGGTCAGCACGATGACGCGCACCGCCGGGTCGACGGCGTAGGCGTCGAGCAGCGCGTGCAGGTTCTTCAGCGTGGGAACGTCCAGCGCGTTGCGCTGTTCGGGGCGGTTCAGGGTGATCCAGGCGATGCCGTCCTGGACCCGGCTGAGCGGGGATGCGTGAGTCATGCTGGCCTCGTTGTTGTTGTCGCATGAGGGCGGTGTTGGCCACCATACTAAACAAGTGTTCAACAAGACGGCAATGCACCCGTTCGGGGGGCTTGTAACGCCCCGCCGGACGGCGGGAAGGCCGCGCGGTGCGGGGCTGTGGGGTTCTTCCAGGGTTTTTCCCGGGACCTTGTTACAACTTCGCACAAACGGCCCTGCGGGCCTTCGCGGACGAAGTCTCCTACGGTTCCAGGAAGCACGGCTTTTCGTAGGATGGCGTTGAGCTTGCGAAACCCATGCGGTTGCGGTGATGGGTATCGCTTCGCTCAACGCCATCCTACGAAAGGCCGAAAAGCGAAAAGCCCCGCGGGGCGGGGCTTCGTGGGTTCAGCCGACGCTCGGCACGGCCTCGCTGACTCCCTGCGGGCGCTTGCGCTTGAGCACGTAGTAGGCCAGGTAGCAGGCGGCGATGAAGCCGAAGCCCCAGTACAGCGACGGGCGCTGGGTCGGGTCCAGGGCCAGGAACACGAACAGCGCGCAGCAGATGGCGATGCAGGCCAGGGGGATCAGCGGGAACAGCGGCGCGGCGTATTTCAGGTCGGCCACCGTGCCGCCCTTGGCCATGTGTTCGCGGCGGAAGCGGTACTGGGCGTAGGCGATGACGATCCAGGTCACGGTGCCGGACATCCCGCTCACCGCCATCAGCACCATGAACAGGGTGTCGGCGGCGACCACGCTGGTCAGCAGCGAGAGCAGGGCGAAGGCCAGGCTGATCAGCAGCGCGTACAGCGGCACGCCACGGGAACTGAGCTTGGACAGGCCCTTGGGCGCCATACCGGTCTTGGACATGGCCCAGAGGATGCGGGTGGAGGCGTACAGCCCGGAATTGCCCACCGAGAGGATCGCGGTGAGGATGACGAAGTTCATCAGGTCCGCCGCGTAGGGGATGCCGACCATGTCGAACACCTGCACGAACGGGCTTTCCACCAGCCCGGCCTGCTGCCAGGGGACGATGGCGGCCAGCACGACGATCGCCAGCACGTAGAAGATCAGCACGCGGAACACCACGTTGCGCACGGCGCGGGGGATGCTCTTCTCCGGCTGGTCGGTCTCGCCGGCGGCCACGCCCATGATCTCGCAGCCCTGGAAGGCGTAGACCACCGTCATCATCACCGCGAACACTGCCGACAGGCCGTTGGGGAACAGTTGGTCGCCAACCAGGTTGTCGAGCATGGGAGCGGGCGCGCCGTCGTTGAGGTGGATGCCGCCGAAGATCACCAGCACGCCGACGATGATGAAGGCGAGGATGGCCGCCACCTTGATCCCGGCGAACCAGTACTCGGCCTCGCCGAAGGCGCGGGTGGCCAGGGCGTTGAGGGAGAACAGCACGACCACGAAGAAGCCCGACCAGAGCCAGATCGGCACCTCGGGGAACCAGCGCGTCATCAGCATGCCGGCGGCGGTGAATTCCAGGCCGACGGTGGAGGCCCAGCTCATCCAGTACACCCAGCCGATCATGAACCCGGTGGCCGGGCCGATGAAGCGCGTGGCGTGGGCCTGGAAGGAGCCGGAGACGGGCATCTGCACCGACAGCTCGCCCAGGCAGACCATCACCAGGTACATCAGCAGCCCGGCCACCAGGTAGGCCAGCACGGCGCCGGCCGGTCCGCCCTGGTTGATGGTGACGCCGGCGCCCATGAACAGGCCGGTGCCGATCACCCCGCCGAGGGACAGCATGAAGATGTGGCGGCTCTTGAGCGCGCGGGTGAGCTGGAGCTTGGAATCAGACATGGCGCACCCCCGGCAGACGGCGGGCGCGGCGAAGCGGAACTCTACGTTGGATCATTGTTGTTATCTCCAATCAGTCAGAGGCCGTGGCTCGTGGCACGGATACCGCCGGATTATTCGAAGGGGATGTAAGGTCGCGTTGAACGGCGGGATCGAAGATGTAAAAAGCTGTAAGGAATTTGTAGCGGGCTAGTCCCCACGCCCTCGGGATAACGTCCGGCTAACTCCGAAACATCCAAGCCTGCCGAACGGCCCCCTCGCCCTTCAGGGCGGGGCGCGCAACCGAGGGCTGGGGAGAGGGAACGGAGTCAGCCGAACGCACGGAGCTCATCTGGGAGCCCGCAACCCTCTCCCTAACCCTCTCCCTGAAGGGAGAGGGGACTGTCCGTGCCTGCTGTATGCGCGTGCCTCCCTGCTGGGTCTGCGCATTCTGTGCTTTTCGTAGGAGCGAGCTTGCTCGCGAACCGCATGGCACCGCAGCCGCCGGGAGATTCGTTCGCAAGCAAAGGAATTTGTAGCGGGGGCTTTTCGGACGCATCGGCTGACGCCGAAACGTCCAAGCCTGCCGTGCGGCCCCCTCTCCCTTCAGGGAGAGGGGACCGTCCGTGCCTGCTGTATGCGCGTGCCTCCCTGCTGGGTCTGCGCATTCTGTGCTTTTGCTTGCTCGCGAACCGCATGGCACCGCAGCCGCCGGGGAATCCGTTCGCGAGCAAGCTCGCTCCTACAGGAGGTGCATCCTGGCGGTGCTGAGTTGCGCGTCGAGTCTTTCGCTCCAGGCTTGCAGCGGTTCGCCAGCCAGGGCCGCTTCTTCCAGGCCGTGCAGGCATTCGCCCAGGCCGCGCAGGCCCATCGAGTGGCAACTGCCCGCCAGGCGGTGGGCCAGGCCAGCGGCCTCGCTGGCGTCGCCGGCGCGGATGGCTTCGTGGAGCAGCGGCAGCTGTTGCGCCAGCAGGTCGCGCAGTACGCCGAGCAGCTCGTTCACACGATGCTCGCCCAGCAGTTCACGGTGGGTCGCCAGCACCTGCTCGTCGATCACCCCATCCGCCTCGCGCCCGGCCAAAGGCGCATGCAGGTTGGCCAGCGCACGACGCAGGTCGTCGACACGCAACGGCTTGGCCAGCACGCCTTGCATGCCGGCTTCGAAGTAGGTGCGCACCAGCGCCGGCTGCACGCTGGCGGTGAAGGCGAGGATCGGCGTTTCCCGGTTGCGCCCGCCCTCCTGGCCGCGGATCGCCCGGCACAACTCGATACCGCCCAGGCCCGGCAGGTGCATGTCCAGGAGGATCAGGTCGAAGGCCTGCTCGCGACAGGCGACCAGCGCCGGTTCGGCATCCTCGGCCAGGCGCACGGCGTGACCGTCGCGCTCCAGCAGCCCCTGGGCCACTTCGCGATTGAGCGGCACGTCCTCCACCAGCAGCACGCTCAGGGCACGTTCGCTGCGCGGGGCCGCCTGCGGTTCCACCACGGGAACCAGCGCGGCTTGCAGCTCGACCTCGAACCAGAAGGTGCTGCCCTGCCCTTCCCGGCTGCGCACGCCGATGCGCCCGCCCATGGCTTCCACCAGGCGCTTGCTGATGGCCAGGCCCAGGCCGCTGCCGCCGTAGCGGCGGGTGACTTCCTCGCTGGCCTGGGTGAAGCGTTCGAAGATGCGCGCCTGCACCGCCTCGGGAATGCCGATGCCATCGTCGACCACGGCGAAGCGCAGGCGCTGGCCTTCGCCCTGCTGCGCCAGCAGTTCCACTTCCACACGCACTTCGCCGCCCTCGGTGAACTTCACCGCATTGGCCACCAGGTTGCTCAGCACCTGGCGGAGGAACTGCTCGGCGCCCCGGCAACGGCGGCGCACGTCGTCGTCCAGGTGCAGCGACAGGCGCGTGGCATTGGCCGCCGCGCGGGGTTCCAGCAGCGTCAGCACCTCGTCGAGCAGCTCGCCGAGGTCGAAGTCCACCGGCTCCGGCAGGCTGGCGCCGTCCTCCAGCTTGGCGAAGTGCAGCACTTCGTTGAGCACCGCCAGCAGGCCTTCGCCGGCCTTGTGCAGGGCGTGCAGGCGCTTGCGTTCCAGCTCGCCGAGGGGCGCGTCGCGCAGCAGTTCGGCCATGCCGAGGATGCCGTTGAGCGGGGTGCGGATTTCGTGGCTCATGGTGGCCAGGAAGCGGCTCTTCGCCTCGTTGGCCGCCTCGGCCTCGTCCTTGGCCCGGCGCAGGCTGGCGGTGCGCCGCTCGACCTGGCGCTGCAGTTCGTCGCGCTCTTCGCGCAGGGCCTGGCGCATGTCGTCGAGGGAATGGGCCACGGTGTCGAGTTCGTCGTCTTCGGCGCGGATGCGCTTGTCCAGGCGCAGCGGCTGCTGCAGGTCGCCGCCGGCCATGCGCCCGGCGAACTCGGCCATGCGCTCCAGGTGGCGCGTCACCAGCTTGTGGAACAGCCAGCTCAGGGCCACCGCCAGGCCACAGAGGAACAGGCCCATCCACAGCAGGTTGCTCAGTCCGCCGTGCCAAAGGCGGCGGTACACGGCGCCCTGGTCGATGGCCACGGCCAGCTCGCCGAGGGCGCGCAGCTCGCCGTCCGGCGGCTGGTAGCTGAGCGGGAAGTGCTCGACGCGCAGCGGGCCGGGAGCCTGGATGTCGCCCTGGATCAGGTTGAAGTCGGCGCTGGCGAGGCTCGCCCAGGCGATGTCGGGGAAGTCCACCAGGCCGTGCAACTGCACGTTGAGCTGGGCCTGGTTGAGGTCCCACAGGCTGCGCTCGAAGCTGGCCAGGTAGCCGCTGCGGATCAGCTCCAGGCGGGTTTCGATGTCGCGCATCTCGCGGCGGTATTCGAGGTACAGCTGCAGCGCGCCGGCCAGCAGGGTGAAGCACAGGCTGAAGCCGAGCACCCGCAGCAGCAGGCGCCGCGCCAGCGGGCCGGGGGCGCGCAGGGCCCTCATGGTTGCGCCCCGGCGGCAAGCATGGCGCGGTAGTCGCGCTCGCTTTCGTCCAGCCAGCGCGCCAGGCTGCCGTCGGCCTGCAGGCGTTGCAGGACCTTGTCGATCTCGCCCAGGCGTGCCTGCAACGGCGAGTGCCGCGACACCGCCAGGCGCAGGTAGTCGACGGTGATCGGTTGCGGCGCGTCCACGATGTCCTCCCCACCGGGCAGGCGCTCGACCAGCAGCCGCCCGGTGCGCCGCTCGTAGGGGATGAAGTCGATGCGCTGGCGGATCAGCTTGCCGAAGTTCTGCGTGCTGTCGGAGACGTACTCGATGTTGTCGTGGCTGGCGACGAAGCGGTCGAATTCGGCGCCGTAGCTCTCGCCGAACAGCAGGCCGCCGCGGTAGCGGGAAAGGTCCTCCAGCGTCTGGAAGCGCACCGGTTTGCGGCGGTTGTAGAACAGCGCCACTTCCTCGCGCAGCACCGGCGCCTCGGCGAAGGCCAGGCCCTGGTCGCGCTGCGCCGTGCGGTAGGCCAGCACCACGTCGACGCGCCCGGCGGCGGCGTCCATCAGGCAGCGCTTCCAGTTGCCCAGCACCACCACCTGCACGTCGTAGCCGAGCCCGCCGAGCACGCGCTTCACCACCTGCGGCGCCAGCCCGCGCACTTCATGGCCATCGCTCCAGGACACCGGCGGGTACACCGGATAGTCGCAGTAGCGCACGCGCTCGACGGCCGGCGCCAGGCCACCCCGGGCCAGAGCGAGCAACGCCAGGGCGAGCAGGGCCAGCCAGCGCACGTTCAGGCGTCGCTGGGGGCGGCGGTGAACAGGTAGCCGGCGCCGTGGATGGTGATGATCAGCTCGGGTTCGGCCGGATCGTCGCGCAGCTTGCGGCGCAGGCGGCCGACCAGCACGTCGATGGAGCGGTCGTTGGGCAGCCACTCGCGGTTGCGGATCTGGTCCATCAGTTGGTCACGGCTGAGGGTGTGGCCGCTGTTGCGCAGGAACACGCTGAGCAGTTGGAACTCGCCGTGGGTGAGCAGGGTTTCGCCGCCGTCGCGGTCGACCAGGCGCCGGCGGTCCGGGTCCAGGCGCCACTGGGCGAAGCGCTTGAACGGCTGGCGCGCCGGTGTCGCCGCGGCCGGGGCGCGGGCGTGGCGCACGCGGCGGATCAGGTTCTTCGCCCGCGACACCAGTTCGCGCGGGTTCGGCGGCTTGATCACGTAGTCGTCGGCGCCGCATTCCAGGCCGACGATGCGGTCGATGTCGTCGTTGCGCCCGGTGATCAGGATGATGCCCACCTCCGAGCGCACGCGCAGTTCGCGGGTGAGGGTCAGGCCGTCCTTGCCGGGCAGGCGGATGTCCAGCAGCACCAGGTCGAAGGGCGGGCCGCCCTGCTCGGCTTCGGCCAGGCTGGCCTCGGCCTGTTCGGCGGTGCTGGCGCAGGCCACCTCGTAGCCCTCCCCGGCGAGGTAGGACTGGAGGAGTTCGCGGATCAGCGGATCGTCGTCGACGATCAGTACACGGGGAGCCATCGCCAATACCCTGCTGCGGCCGCCGGCGAGGTCGCGGCGGATTTCTTATTAGAAGATGGACGCCCATGGGAAATTTCCCAGGGGCCGGCGCAGAGTAGCGATTGCTGAACGGCCGATCAACAGTCCGCCGGCCGACGGCTGAAGCGCTGCCGCCCGCCGGCCTGCAGGCCGTCGACCCAGGCTTCGCAGACCTGGATGCCCTGCTCGGGGCTGAAGGTGTTGGGGTTCAGCCCGGATTCCAGCCACAGGCCGTCGAGCATGGCGGACAGGGCGATGGCGGCGAGGTCGGCGTCGAAGTCGGCCCAGCCTTCCTCTTCGGCCAGTTGGTTCAGCGCTTGGGCCAGCAGCGCGCGGTACTCGCCGTAGGAATGGTCGTGGGCACGGTTGATCGCCTCGGCGGTCTTCACCGCGCCCCAGAACGCCAGCCAGGCATCGAGCAGCTGCGGGTCGAGCAGCTCGGCGCTGAACGAGGCGCGGAAGAACGCCGACAGGCGTGCGCGAGGGTCCGGCGCGGCCTGGTCGATGGCTTCGCGCAGCAACTGCATGACGCGCCCGGTGACCGTCAGGTAGGCCTCGGCCACCAGCTCGTCCTTGCCCGCGTAGTGGTGGTTGATCAGCCCCACCGAGACCCCGGCCTCGGCGCAGATCTTGCGGATCGACGCGCCCTGGAAGCCGTGCTGCTTCAGGCACGCCAGGGTGGCCTCGATCAGCAGCGCCTTGCGCTGTTCGGGTTCCAGCCGGGAAAAGCGCACTGCCTGGTTCATCGCCTGCCGCTCCTGTGTCCGAGGCCGCCAATCTGAACGAATGTGCAACAGCATACCAGCCCCACCCACCCATTCGGGGAATGGCCCGGCGACGGCCGGCGGCGGACAGTGGCCACAGCCGACACGACCCTCGAACAACAACCACAGGTGGGAGTGACATGTACAAATCCTGCGCAGCGATCCTGGGCACGGCCCTGCTGCTGAGCCCCTTGCTCGGCCAGGCCGCGGACGCCGACGGCGGCAACACGCTGAGGCTGTACAACTGGACCGACTACATCGGCGAGCACACCATCGCCGACTTCGAGAAGGCCACCGGGATCAAGGTGGTCTACGACACCTTCGACTCCTACGAGACGGTGCAGGGCAAGCTGCTGCCCGGCCGCTCCGGCTACGACCTGGTGGTGCTCAACGCCGCGCTGGTGCCGCCGCTGCTCAAGGCCGGGGTGTTCCAGCCGCTGGACAAGAGCAGGCTGCCCAGCTGGAGCAACCTCGACGCCGAGGTGCTCAAGCACCTGGACCACTACGACCCGGGCGTGCAGTACTCGGCGCCCTACACCTGGGGCAGCAACGGCATCACCTACAACATAGAGAAGATCAAGCAGCGCATGCCCGACGCGCCCATCGGCTCGCTGGCGATGCTGTTCGATCCCAAGGTGGTGTCGAAATTCGCCGACTGCGGGGTGACCATCATCGACTCGCCCACCGACGTCATCCCGCTGGCCCTGGCCTACCTCAAGCGCGACCCGAACAGCGCCAACCCCGAGGACCTCAAGGCCGCCCAGGACCTGCTGCAGTCGATCCGCCCGTACATCCGCAAGTTCGACTCCACCAGCTACCTCAACGGCCTGGCCAACGGCGACCAGTGCATGGCCATGACCTGGTCCGGCGACTACGCCACCGCCCAGGCCCGCGCCGACGAGGCCGGGGCCAAGGTCAAGCTGGGCTACTTCGTGCCCAGGGAAGGCTCGCTGATCTGGTTCGACGACTTCTACATCCCGGCCGACGCGCCCCACGTGGCCAACGCCCACAAGTTCATCGAGTACATGCTGCAGCCGAAGGTGGCCGCCGACGTCAGCGACTACATCCGCTACGCCACCAGCAACGGCGCGGCCAAGCCGCTGCTGGCCGCGGGGGTGCGCGACGACCCGGCGATCTACCCGGATGCCGAGACGCGTTCGCGGCTGTTCACCCAGAAGGTCCAGGGGCCCAAGGCCACGCGGCTGATCACCCGGACGTGGAATGCGGTGAAGACGGGGACCTGAGTTTTCGTGACTGACTACTGACTGAAGAGCCCCCTCTCCCCAGCCCTCTCCCTGAAGGGAGAGGGGGCCGATAGTGCCGAGATGACCGATGGCGCCCTCCTGAAGCGCTCAGGCGATACCAAATCCGGCAAGGGAGAGGGAAACGGAATTAACGAGATGAAACCGCACTATCGAGGTACTGCCATGACCACCCCATCCGCCGCCTTCTTCGCCCAGTTCGATGACGAAAAGCTGGTCGCCGCCGACAAGGCCCACTACGTGCACGGCTACCACGTGTTCGACGACCACCGCGAGAACGGCGCGCTGAACATCGCCGCAGGCCAGGGCGCCTACATCTACGACACCAAGGGCAACCGCTACCTGGACGCCGTGGGCGGCATGTGGTGCACCAACATCGGCCTGGGCCGCGAGGAAATGGCCGAGGCCATCGCCGAGCAGGTGCGCCAGCTGGCCTACTCCAACCCCTTCTGCGACATGGCCAACGTCACCGCCATCCAGCTCTGCGAGAAGCTCGCCGAACTGGCCCCGGGCGACCTCGACCACGTGTTCCTCACCACCGGCGGCTCCACCGCCGTGGACACCGCCTACCGGCTGATCCAGTACTACCAGAACTGCCGCGGCAAGCACGCCAAGAAGCACATCATCAGCCGCGTCAACGCCTACCACGGCTCGACTTTCCTGACCATGTCGCTCGGCGGCAAGGTCGCCGACCACCCGGCCGAGTTCGACTTCCTCAAGGACTTCATCCACCACATTTCCTGCCCCAATCCCTACCGCGCGCCGGCGGGCATGACCGAGGGCGATTTCCTGGAATTCCTGGTCAAGGAGTTCGAGGACAAGATCCTGGAACTGGGCGCGGACAACGTGGCGGCCTTCTTCGCCGAGCCGATCATGGGCTCGGGCGGCGTGATCATCCCGCCCAAGGGCTACCACAAGCGCATGTGGGAGGTGTGCCGGAAGTACGACCTGCTCTACGTCGCCGACGAGGTGGTGACCTCCTTCGGCCGCCTGGGCGCCTTCTTCGCCTCCGAGGACGTGTTCGGCATGCAGCCGGACATCATCACCACCGCCAAGGGCCTGACCTCCGGCTACCTGCCGTTGGGCACGTGCATCTTCTCGGACCGCATCTGGAAGGTGATCGCCGAGCCGAACCAGGGCCGCTGCTTCAGCCACGGCTTCACCTACAGCGGGCACCCGGTGAGCTGCATCTCGGCGCTGAAGAACATCGAGATCATCCAGCGCGAGAACCTGCTGGAACACGTCAAGGACGTCGGTGCCTACCTGGAGCAGCGCCTGCAGGAGCTGGCCGAGCTGCCGCTGGTGGGCGACGTGCGCTGCCAGAAGCTGATGGCCTGCGTCGAGTTCGTCGCCGACAAGCGCAGCAAGACGCTGTTCCCCGAGGAGCTGAACATCGGCGAGAAGATCCACCTGCGCGCGCAGAAGCGCGGCCTGCTGGTGCGCCCCATCGTGCACCTGAACGTGATGTCGCCGCCGCTGACCATTACCCGCGAGCAGGTCGACGAGGTGGTCGACACCCTGCGCGAGGCCATCCTCGAAACCGCCGAGGACCTCAAGCGCAGCGGCGACTACGCGGGGCACTGATGCGCGGACGCGGCGCTTTGCACCTGGTCGGCGGCGGCCGTATGCTGCCGACCATGAGCACACCGGCCACCCCACTCGCCCCCCCACCCAACAGCCCGGCCCTGCATGCCTGGCATGCGGGGCTGGCGCGCGCCATGGCGGCGGTGGCCACGGCGGAATTCCCGGCGCGGCTGGTGGAGGCACTCGGCGCGCTGGTGCCCATCGAGTCCTCGCTGTTCGGCCTGGAGCGCAAGGGCCAGCCGCCGCGCCACCTGTTCCAGCACGGCATCCCCGCGCAATACCGCGAGCCGCTGACCGAGCGCTACTACGCCCGCGGCTACCTGCTCGACCCCTTCTGCCTGGCCATCGAAGGCGGCCTGGCCGAGGGCTTCTACCCGCTGGCGGAAATCGCCCCGGACGACTTCTTCGCCAGCGAGTACTACAAGACCTACTACCTCAAGTGCGGCTCGGTGGAAGACAGCCACTACATCGTCGACCTCGACGCCCAGCGCAAGCTTTCCCTGTGCGTGTACCAGGGCCGCAGCGGCGCGCGCTTCAGCGAGGAACAGACCGAACTGCTGCGCGCCGCGCTGCCGCTGGTGCGCGAGCTGTGCCGGCAGTTCGAGAGCCGCGGCGGCCTCGACCTGCTGCTGGCCGGCGGCGACGCCGGCGCGCCACCGGCGGCGGCGCTGAACCGGCACATCCGCGAAGCCTTCATGAACTTCGGCGGCGACTGCCTGACCGAGCGCGAACGGGAAATCGCCCACCTGCTGCTGCGCGGCCACTCGGTGAAGTCCAGCGCCCGCGTGCTGGACATCTCGCCGGAGACGGTGCGCATGCACCGCAAGCATCTCTACACCAAGCTGGAGATCAACTCCCAGGCGGAGCTGTTCTCGCTGTTCATCGACTGGCTGACCCGCGACGGGCCGGCCTGAAACGCCGCCATCGCGAACGGAGTCACCTGTAGGAGCGCGCCCTGCGCGCGATTCGCGGGCAGGGCCCGCTCCTACAATACGGATAGGCACGGCTTCTCGTAGGATGGTGTTGAGCGAAGCGATACCCATCAGCGCAACCGCATGGGTTTCGCAAGCTCAACCCATCCTACGAAGAGCACCTCGGCGCGGCTTGCAAGACAGTTGCGCCTAACATGGCAGGAAGAGCGCCGTCGTAGGTCAAACGGCGGATAACCGCGAACGGTTATCCGCCCTACGCCCTTGTTAGCCTCAAGCCTCCCCAGGCATGCTAGAGCATTCCCCCGCCCTCCCGAGGAAACCCCATGTTCCGACGCTGGCTCCCCGCCCTGCTGCTGGCCGCCGCCCTGCCGTTGCAGGCCGCCGAAACCCGGCCGAACTACGGTCCCGAACTGGAACGCTTCAACTACGCCTACCCGGTGGGACACTTCAGCTTCGCCTCCCAGGGCAAGCACGTGCACATGGCCTACATCGACGTGAAGCCGGCCAAGCCCAACGGCCGCGCGGTGGTGCTGCTGCACGGCAAGAACTTCTGCGCCGGCACCTGGGAGGCCAGCATCGCCGCCCTCAGCGCGGCCGGCTACCGGGTGGTGGCGCCGGACCAGATCGGCTTCTGCAAGTCGACCAAGCCGGAGCACTACCAGTACAGCTTCCAGCAACTGGCCAGCAACACCCACGCCCTGCTGGACAAGCTCAGGCTGCACAAGGTGACCATGCTCGGCCACTCCACCGGCGGCATGCTCGCCGCGCGCTACGCGCTGATGTACCCGCAGCAGGTCGAGCAGCTGGTGCTGGTCAACCCCATCGGCCTGGAGGACTGGAAGGCCCTGGGCGTGCCCTACCGCACCCCGGACCAGTGGTACGAGCGCGAGCTGAAGACCAGCGCCGAGAGCATCCGCAAGTACGAGCAGGCCACATACTACGCCGGCCAGTGGAAGCCGGAGTACGACAAGTGGGTGAACATGCTCGCCGGCCTGTACAGCGGCTCCGGCCACGAGCGCGTGGCGTGGAACTCGGCGCTGCAGTACGACATGATATTCACCCAGCCGGTGGTCTACGAGTTCGGCCAGATCCAGGCGCCCACCCTGCTGATGATCGGCACCCAGGACAACACCGCGATCGGCAAGGACGTCGCCCCCGAGCCGCTGCGCGCCAAGCTGGGCAACTACGCCGAGCTGGGCAAGCGCACCGCCCAGGCCATCCCCCACGCCACCCTGGTGGAGTTCGACAAGCTCGGCCACGCGCCGCAGATCCAGGACCCGCAGGCCTTCCACGCGGCGCTGCTCAAGGGCCTGGCCGAACTCAAGCATTGAGCTGGCCGCACCGATGGGCGCTTCGTAGGATGGGTTGAGCCTGCGAAACCCATGCGGCCGTGGCGATGGGTATCGCTTCGCTCAACCCATCCTACGAAGTGCAGGAGAAACTCCGCGCAAAACGAAAACGCCGGGCATCTGCCCGGCGTTTTCGTTGCCTCGGCCCCGTCAGCCCAGGTTCTTGCCCAGCAGCGCGTGGTACAGCTCGCTGTCGCCGAGCACGCCGACCACGCGGCTCTGCTCCTGCAGGACCAGCTTGTGGCCGGTCTGGTAGCGGATCTGCAGGGCGTCGCGCATGCGGATGCTGACGTCCACCAGGGTCGGCTCGTGCTTGAGCTTTTCCACCGGGTCGCCCGGGCGCCATTGCTGCAGGTCGATGATGTTGCTGCCCTGGCGCGCGGTCTTGATCTGGTTGGTCTCGGTGAGGCCGATCCAGCAGTCGCGGCCCTGGTCGAAGCACACCTCGCCGTCCTGCCGGCGGCACTGGTCCAGGCCGCGCATCAGGCTGGAGCCGCACAGCACGTTGAGTGGGTTGGTGTGGGCGACGAAGGTGCGCACGTAATCGTCCGCCGGGTTCAGCACGATCTCCTCGGGCTTGCTGTGCTGGATGATGCGGCCGTCCTTCATGATGGCGATGCGCGAGCCGATCTTCAGCGCCTCGTCGAGGTCGTGGCTGACGAAGACGATGGTCTTGTGCAGCTGGCGTTGCAGCACCAGCAGTTCGTCCTGCAGCTGCTGGCGGATCAGCGGGTCCAGCGCCGAGAAGGGTTCGTCCATCAGCAGGATGTCGCCGTCCATGGCCAGCGCGCGGGCCAGGCCGACGCGCTGCTGCATGCCGCCGGAGAGTTCGTCCGGGCGCTTGTCGCGCCACTGCGACAGGCCCACCAGTTCGAGCTTCTCGTCGATCACCTTCTTGCGCTCGGCGGCCGGGCGGCCCTGCATCTCCAGGCCGAAGCCGATGTTCTCGGCCACGGTCAGCCAGGGCATCAGGGCGAACTTCTGGAACACCATGGCGATGCGCTTGGTGCGCATGGTCTTGAGCGTCGCCGGCGAGCAGTTGGCGACGTCCACCTGCTGGCCTTCGTGCTCGATCAGCAGCTTGCCGCGGCTGACCGTGTTGAGGCCGTTGATGCAGCGCAGCAGGCTCGACTTGCCCGAGCCGGACAGGCCCATCATCACGCAGATTTCACCGCGCTCGACGTCCAGGTTGGCGTCCTCCACGCCCAGCACCTGGCCGGTGCGCTTGAGGATTTCCTGGCGGCCCAGGCCTTCGTCGAGCAGGCGCAGGGCTTCCTTGGTGTTCTTGCCGAAGATCACATCGACGTTCTTGAATTCAATCGCAGCCATGGTTGCTTACCTCCCCCGCAGCGAGCGTTGCTTGCACACCCGGTCGAGCAGGATGGCGAGCAGGACGATGGCCAGGCCGGCCTCGAAGCCCAGGGAGATGTCCGCGGTGTTCAGCGCGTTCACCACCGGCTTGCCGAGGCCGTCGGCGCCTACCAGCGCGGAAATCACCACCATCGACAGCGACAGCATGATGCACTGGGTGATGCCGGCGCCGATGCTGGGCATGGCGTGCGGCAGTTCGATTCGGGTCAGCAGCTGCCAACGCGAGCAGCCGAAGGCCTTGCCGGCGTCCATCAGCTCCGCCGGCACGTCCTGGATGCCCAGGCAGGTCAGGCGGATGGGCGCGGCGATGGCGAAGATCACCGTGGAGATCAGGCCCGGCACCACACCCAGGCCGAACAGCGTCAGGGTGGGGATCAGGTAGACGAAGGTGGGCACCGTCTGCATCAGGTCCAGCAGCGGGCGCAGGGCGGTGTAGAACCAGGGCTTGTGCGCCGCGAGGATGCCCAGGGGCACGCCGATGGCGACGCACACCAGGGTGGCGAAGATGACCTGGGCCAGGGTCTCCATGGTTTCCTGCCAGTAGCCCAGGTTGAGGATCAGCAGCAGAGAGGCCAGGGCGAACAGCGTCAGGCCGATGCTGCGCTGGATGAAGTGCACCAGGCCCACCATGATGGCGGTGAGCAGCAGCGGGTGGAACCACAGCAACCCGCCGGTGACACCGTGGATGAGGAACTCGAGGACATCCGAGATCTTGTCGAAGACCGCCGAGCCATGGCGGGTGAGCCAGTCGACGAAGGCGGCGATGTGCTCACCGAGGGGGATCTTGTGTTCAGTCAGAAACATAGTGCGGGCCCATCAAGCAAGGTGGAAGCGACCGGCCAGGGTCACTTGGCGAAAGCGACCTTGGCCGCGGCGAGCGCCGGCTTGCCGTCACGCGTGGTGACGCCAGCCAGCCAGGCATCGAGCAGTTCCGGGTGATCCTTCAACCAGGCCTTGGCCGCGTCCTCGGGCTTCTTGCCCTCGTTGAGCACGGCGTCCATCAGTTTGTTTTCCATGTCCAGGGTGAAAGTGAGGTTGGTCAGCAGCTTGCCGACGTTCGGGCATTCCTGGACGTAGCCCTTGCGCACGTTGGTGTAGATGGTCGCGCCGCCGTAGTTGGGGCCGAACACGTCATCGCCACCCTGCAGGTACTGCATCTTGAAGCGGGTGTTCATCGGGTGCGGTTCCCAGCCGAGGAACACGATCCACTGGCTGCGGCGGTCGGCGCGGCCCACCTGCGAGAGCATGCCGGCCTCGCTGGACTCCACCAGCTTGAACTTGCCCAGGTCGAACTGGTTCTTGTCGATCATGCCCTGGACCAGGCGGTTGCCGTCGTTGCCCGGCTCGATGCCGTAGATCTTGCCGCCGAGCTTGTCGGAGAACCTGGCGATGTCGGCGAAGGTCTTCAGCCCGCCGTCGTAGGCCGCCTGGGTGACCGCCAGGGTGTACTTGGCGCCCTCCAGGTTGGCCCGCACGGTTTCCACCGAGCCGTTGTCGGCGTAGGGCTTGATGTCGTTGGCCATGCTCGGCATCCAGTTGCCGAGGAAGACGTCGAGGTCCTTGTTCGCCAGCGAGCGGTAGGTCACCGGCACGGAAAGCATGTTCACCTTGGTGGTGTAGCCGAGCGACTCCAGCACCTGGCGAGTGGTCGCGGTGGTGACGGTGATGTCGGTCCAGCCGACGTCGGAGAAGCGAACCGTGCCGCACGACTCAGGTTCAGCGGCCTGAACCACCAGCGGCGTACTCAGGGACACAGCCAGCAGCAAAGACTTGCAACCTTTCATGAGCGTACTCCTCTACGGAATGGGCGATCTGCGTGGGTTTCTAGGTGGGCCGCGCCGGGACGCGGGCCCTTTCTTCGTCGATTCGGAAACGATCATGGAACAGGAAAAATCCGCCGCATACCGGGTGCGTCGCAACCAGTGCAGGCGAAGTCGCAATCAGCACCAGGGGTGTCGCATCCAGTTCCACGGCCCTGTTCCGGCAGCCCGGAGACGTCGCCCTCACTGCTGGGCGACGGCCTTGGGCTGGGCCTGGGCGCGCGGCTGCACGCCCTTGAGCCAGGCATCGCGCACCTGCGGGTTGGCCTGCAACCAGTCCTTGGCGGCCTGGCGCGGATTGCTCCGTTCATTGAGCACCGCGTCCATCAGGCGGTTCTCCATGGCCAGGTCGAATTTCAGGTTGCGCAGCAGCTGCGCGACGTTCGGGCATTCATCAAGATAGCCGGCCCTGACGTTGGTGTAGACGGTGGCGCCGCCGTAGTTCGGGCCGAAATAGGCATCGCCGCCTTCCAGGTAGCGCATCTGCAGGCGGGTGTTCATCGGGTGCGGTTCCCAGCCGAGGAACACGATCGGCTGCTTGAGGGCGCCGGCGCGGCGCACCGAGGCGAGCATGTCGGCCTCGCTGGACTCCACCAGTTGGAAGTCGCCCAGGCCGAAGGCCTTCTCGGCGATCATCTTGCGGATCAATTGGTTGCCGTCGTTGCCCGGCTCGATGCCGTAGATCTTGCCGCCCAGCTGTTCCTTGAACTTCGCGATGTCGGCGAAGCTCTTCAGGCCCGCATCGTAGGCGTACTGGGGAACGGCGAGGGTGTACTTGGCGCCCTCCAGGTTGGCGCGCACCGTCTGCACCTGGCCGTTGTCGGCGTAGGGCTTGATGTCCGCGGCCATGCTCGGCATCCAGTTGCCGAGGAAGACGTCGATGCGCTTCTCGGCCAGGGCCTTGTAGGTATCGGGGACGGAGAGACGCTCGACCTTGGTGCGGTAGCCCTGTTCACTGAGCACCAGGCGGGTGACGGCGGTGGTGACGGTGATGTCGGTCCAGCCGACATCGGCGAAACGGACCAGCGAGCAGGACTGTGGTTCGGCGGCCTGGGCCAGGCCTGAGCAAAGAACGGGTAACGCCAACAGCGACAACAGAAAACACTTCATGAGGTCAGCCTCTAGCAATTACGGGGAGGGGTCAAGCGCAGGTCCGAAGGCGAAACCCTAGCCGTTCGTCGACCGTTCATCATGAAACACCCCGAAATATGGGGCTGTCGACTGATTGATGTTGTCTATCGACCAAGTCTCAAATTCATAACTATTTGTCGCATTAACGACATCGCCTGGCACGATTCTTCCCGTGTCGCACGCCGCGGCGCTTTTGGATAAGGCCAAGTCGGTGCCGGACGCCGGCCCCGCCGGCCGAGGGCCGATGATGCCCCGCATCAGGAGTGCCCGCGGGCGCTCCGCATCACGCCCAGTTCCTGCGGAGGCCGGCATGGCTATCAGTGTGTTCGACCTGTTCAAGATCGGTATCGGCCCTTCCAGCTCGCATACCGTCGGCCCCATGCGCGCCGCCGCCCTGTTCGTCGGCGCCCTGCGCGAGCGCCAGTTGCTGCCCCGCGTCAGCCGCGTCGAAGTGAAGCTCTACGGTTCGCTCTCCGCCACCGGCGTCGGCCACGGCACCGACCGCGCCGTGATCATGGGCCTGATGGGCGAGTGGCCCGACCGCATCGATCCCAGCCAGATCGCCCCGCGCATGGCCGACCTGCTCGGCAGCGGCGAACTGCTGCTGGCCGGCGAGCGGCGCATTGCCTTCGACTGGGTGCGCGACATGCGCCTGCTGGAGGAGAACCTGCCCTACCACCCCAACGCCATGAGCCTGGTCGCCTACGAAAACGGGAATGAGCTGTACGCCGACACCTATTACTCCATCGGCGGCGGCTTCGTCGTCGATGCCGAGCAGGCCGCCACCGGCTCCCTCGACCAGGACGCCACCCGCCTGCCCTACGACTTCAACAGCGCCGCCGAGCTGCTGCAGCTGTGCCGCCGCCACAACCTGCGCGTGTCCCAGCTGATGCTGGCCAATGAGCGCATGTGGCGCAGCGACACCGACACCCGCGACGGCCTGATGCGCATCTGGCGCGCCATGCAGGACTGCGTGAACAACGGCCTCAAGGCCGAGGGCATCCTCCCCGGCGGCCTCAACGTGCAGCGCCGCGCCGCCCGCCTGCACCGCAACCTGCTGGAGATCGGCAAGCCCAACGTCATCGGCTCCACCCTCAGCGCCATGGAATGGGTGAACCTCTACGCCCTGGCAGTCAACGAGGAAAACGCCGCCGGCGGGCGCATGGTCACCGCGCCCACCAACGGCGCGGCCGGCATCGTTCCGGCGGTGCTGCACTACTACATGCGCTTCAATCCCGATGCCAGCGAGCAGGACGTGGTGGACTTCTTCCTCGCCGCCGCGGCGGTGGGCATCCTGTGCAAGAAGAACGCTTCCATCTCCGGCGCCGAAGTCGGCTGCCAGGGCGAAGTCGGCTCGGCCTGCGCCATGGCCGCCGCCGGCCTGGCCGAAGTCCTCGGCGCCAGCCCCGAGCAGGTCGAGAACGCCGCCGAGATCGGCCTGGAGCACAACCTCGGCCTGACCTGCGACCCGGTCGGCGGCCTGGTCCAGGTGCCCTGCATCGAGCGCAACGCCATCGCCGCGGTGAAGGCCATCAACGCCGCGCAGATGGCCCTGCGTGGCGACGGCCAGCACTTCATCAGCCTCGACCAGGCCATCCGCACCATGCGCGACACCGGCGCCGACATGCACGACAAGTACAAGGAAACCTCCCGCGGCGGCCTGGCCGTCAGCATCATCGAGTGCTGACCCTCTTTTGCTCACTCCGCGCGCCCGGCGCCACCTTTTGGCGCAGCGTCGCGTCGTTATCGGACAGGTCTGACAAGCGTTACTTTCGGAAAATGCTGGCACTCGGCAGCCACGGGCCGAGTGCTACCAAATGCCCCAGAGGCCACGCCCCATAGGCGTTTGCGACATGTCTGGGGTCGCATCCAAGCTCCCAAAAGCGCCGTTCCCAGGCGCTTTTCTTTTTTTATTGAACGCCCAATCAATATAGGCACGGCATTTGCCTTGCTCTTGGAAGCGACGGTGACCTGCGGGTCACCCAGGCAGAAAACAAGCATAAGAAAGCCCCTCAGGGGCAACCGTGACTAGCGTGAGGAGATCGAGCATCATGAATGCTTTCAACCCCGGAGTTCCCCCGCAAAACCGAGCTCCGCAGTCCATCGGCTTCCTGCTGCTGGACAACTTCACCCTGATCTCCCTGGCCTCCGCGGTGGAACCGCTGCGCATGGCCAACCAGCTCTCCGGCAGGGAGCTGTACCGCTGGCACACCCTCACCCTCGACGGCCGCCAGGTATGGGCCAGCGACGGCCTGCAGATCACCCCCGACGCCAGCACCGACGGCGCCCCGCCGATGGATTCGCTGATCGTGGTCGGCGGCGTGGGCATCCAGCGCAGCGTCACCCGCGAGCACGTGAGCTTCCTGCAGACCCAGGCGCGCCTGGGCCGCCGCCTCGGCGCGGTGTGCACCGGCAGCTGGGCGCTGGCCCGCGCCGGCCTGCTCGACGGCTACGACTGCAGCGTGCACTGGGAATGCCTGGCAGCGATGCAGGAGGCCTTCCCGCGGGTGGCCATGAGCACCCGCCTGTTCTCCATCGACCGCAACCGCTACACCTCCTCCGGCGGCACCGCGCCGATGGACATGATGCTGCACCTGATCGGCCGCGAGCACGGCCGCGAGCTGTCGGCGGCGATCTCCGAGATGTTCATCTACGAGCGCATCCGCAACGAGCAGGACCACCAGCGCGTGCCGCTCAAGCACATGCTCGGCACCAACCAGCCGAAGCTGCAGGAAATAGTCGCGCTGATGGAAGCCAACCTGGAAGAGCCCATCGACCTCGACGAACTGGCGGTCTACGTCAACGTCTCGCGGCGCCAGCTGGAGCGGCTGTTCCAGAAGTACCTGCACTGCTCGCCGTCGCGCTACTACCTGAAGCTGCGCCTGATCCGCGCGCGCCAGTTGCTCAAGCAGACCTCGATGTCGATCATCGAGGTGGCCTCGGTGTGCGGCTTCGTCTCCACCCCGCACTTCTCCAAGTGCTACCGCGAATACTTCGGCATCCCGCCACGCGACGAACGCCAGGGCCAGCCGATAGGCCAGCCGGTGATGGTCATGCCGATACCCCAGGACCTGGCGCTGATGCCGCACTCCTCGGCGATCTCGGCGCTGAGCCAGGCGCAGGGGGAGTCGACCTTTGCCAGTGTGAGGGTTTGAGGTTTTTTTGCGGTGGGGTGATTGCGATGGGTGTTCGCCTATCGCTTTGGTGCCTGGGATTGGCTCCGCCCCTCTCCCTAACCCTCTCCCTGAAGGGAGAGGGGACCGTTGGGCAGAAACGGTTGTTCTGGCGTTAGCCGACAACTCCGCAGGTATCAGGACGAAGCCATGCCTTCTCTCGGCACGGACTAGCCCCCTCTCCCTTCAGGGAGAGGGCTGGGGAGAGGGTGCGGAGGTAACCTGAGACACCCATGCGACCGGCAAGCACCGTTCGCGAGCAAGAACTGGGCGCCCCCCTCGCTCCTACGAACAGCCGCCCCAGCAGAGGGAACCGCCGGGAATCTCAACCACTCGTCACAGCACTCGCCACGCACTTGTCCCGCCCGCTGCGCTTGGCCTCCAGCAGCGCCGCATCGGCCCGGCTGAGCGTCTGCGAGTAGCTCTCGCCCAGGCGGTATTCGGCCACGCCGAAGCTGGCGGTCACCGACAGCGCCTCGGTGCCCACGCGCACGGCCAGCGAGCGGATGTCCTGGCGTACCCGGTCGATCACCTGGTCGGCGTCGGCCATGGCGGTTTCCGGCAGCAGCAGGAGGAACTCCTCGCCGCCCCAGCGCCCGCACAGGTCGTACTGGCGCAGCGCGGCCTGCATGGTGCAGCCGATCTCCACCAGCACGCGGTCGCCCACCTCGTGGCCCCAGGTGTCGTTGACCTGCTTGAAGTGGTCGATGTCGAGGATCACCAGCACGTAGGGCTTGCCGCTGCGCTGGGCGCGCTCGCTTTCCTCGCGCAGGCGCTCCATCAGCAGGCGGCGGTTGCCGATGCCGGTCAGCGGGTCGTGGGTGGAGGCCTCGCGCAGCGCCACGTTGAGGTCGCGCATCATGTTCTGGTAGCGGTCGGAGATGCGCGCGACCTTCTCCAGCTGGCGCAACTGCTTGTGGTAGCGCTCGGACAGCGTCGAGTTCTGCGCCCGCGCCATCGACTGGAAACCGTCGGAAATCCGCGCGATGCGCTCCAGGCGCGCGAGCTGGTCGAGGGACTGCTGGTGCTTGAGGAACAGCGCCTCGCGCAGCGGATGGTCGAAATACTGCGGGTCGGCCAGCAGCTCCTCGATCAACAGGTCCAGCTCGCGTTCGCTGTTCATGGCATCACTCGTCGTAGGGCTGTATGACGAACGGGAAGCTACAGTCTTCGCGGAATTCCTCGGCCAGTTCGGCGACGCGCTCGTTGCGGCGGTCGTAGTGCCAGCTCACCTGGGTCTGTCGACCGTTGCGGTGGGCTTCCTCGAGCAGGTCGAAGATATCCATCATCGCCTTGATCGAACTGGTATTGAGGTATAGCAGACGCAGGTCCAGTGCCAGCGGGCGCTGCTCCCCGGCGAGGAAGCGTTCCACCCATTCGATCACCTGGCCGAAGAGTTCGTAGGAGTTCTCGGGATAGGAGTCGCCCTGCATGGCCAGGACGCCGGCTTCCCAGTCACCGTGGATCGACGGGGTGGACTGGGTGCCGCTGATGTGAAGGTCACTCATACCTTTGTATTCCTGAAACGCGTGGTCAGATCACGGCGCGCAGACTGAAGAACGCGCGCCCATCGGGTTGTTCGGTAAGGGAGGTCTGCAAGGGCATGCTGGACTTGCGGGCGATGTCCAGCAGGCCCAGGCCGGCGCCGCTGCTGACCCCGGAATCGCGCGGGCGGCGCAGCTGCTCCTTGTAGGCCGCCTTGAGCTGGGCCTTGTCGAGCCCGGCGATGGCCTCGATGTTGCGCACCAGCTCGCGGCCGTCCGCCAGCTCCACCAGGTTGCCGGCGGACACCACGTAGTGGCCGTCGTCGTCGCGGGCGATGGCCACGGTGGCCGAAGCGTCCTGGTCGCCGTAGCCGCGCTGGGTGGCGTAGTGGCGGATGTTCTGGGTCATCTCGATGTAGACCGCGAAGACGTCCATGGCCTCGCTGGGGTGCGCCTGCTCGGCCTGCATGTAGTTGCGCAGGGCGTGGCCGATCTCCTCGATCAGGCTGCGCGAGATCGGGCCGTTGAAGCACAGCAGGATGCGTTGTCGGGTGTAGCTTTCACGCATGGCCAACAGGTCTAGTGTCTCCATGGCGTACTCCTACTCGAATCGGAAGGACAGGATGGTGATGTCGTCGCGTTGCGGCCGTTCGCCCTGATAGTCCGCCAGGGTAGCGGCAAACACCCGCGCCTGCTCGGCCAATGGCAGACGTGAATGACGGCGCAGCAGTTCGGCGAAGCGGCTGTTGCCGAAACCGAAGCCGTGCTCGCCGCCGGCCTGGTCGAGGAAGCCGTCGGTGCACAGGTAGAAGGTCCAGCCCGGCTCCAGCGGCAGCTGGATATTCTCGTACTCTCCCTGGCGCTTGTCGCCGATGGCGCGACGGCCGCCCTTGTATTCGCGAACCTCGTCACCATTGCTGGCGAACAACGAGATCTTCGCCCCGGAGAAGTGCAGCAGCCGGCGGCCGTGGTCGATGCGCACGAAGCCGGCATCCATGTTGGTGGCCAGGGCCTGGGTCACCCGCTCCTGGCCGATCATGCCGCGCATCACCTGGTCGGTCTCGCGCAGGATCGACGCAGGGTCGTGGCTCTGCACGCTGTCGATGGCGTGGTCGATGGCGGCCAGCGCCAGCATGGTCATGAGCGCGCCGGGCACGCCGTGGCCGGCGCAGTCGACCACGCCGATCAGGCTGTCCTCGCTGCCTTCGCGGTAGATGTAGAAGTCGCCGCCGACCACGTCGCGCGGCTTCCACAGCACGAAATGGTGCTGGCCGAGAGACGACTGCAGCTGGCGGTCGGGCAGGATGGCGCGCTGGATCAGGCTGGCGTAGTCGATGGAGTCGCCGATCTTCTTCTGCGCCGCGGCCATCTCGCGGTTGGCCTGCTCCAGGGCCTGGGTGCGCTGGCGCACCTTGTCCTCCAGGTCCTCGGTGTGCCGGCGGACCTGGTTGGCCATGCTGGCGAAGGCGTCGGACAGCTCGCCGATCTCGTCGCCGCGGGACTTGGGCAGCGGGTTGTCGTACTGCCCGGCGGCGATCGCCTTGGCCGACTGGCGCAGGCCGCGCAGCGGCTTGAGCAGCAGCAGCTCGACGGTGTAGGCGAAGCCGATCAGCAGCAGCGCCAGCAGGCCCAGCAGGGTGCCCGCCAGCGGCCAGATCCAGCGGCTGTCGAGCACCTGCGCGGCATGCAGGTCGACGGCGCTGAGCACGTGCCAGCGCAGCTCGGGAATGTACGCGGTGGCCAGCAGCTGCCGCTTGCCGTCGAGGGTGGCCCAGAAGGTGCGCACCTCGCCCGGGTGCGCCTGGGCGTCGTCCAGCACCTGGCGCAGGCCCTTGCGTTCCTCGTCGCTGGCCAGCAGGTCGAAGACCCGGTGGCCATCGTTCCCGGCGGTGCCGGCGCCGGAACTCAGGGCGATCAGCTTGCGGTCCGGGTGCGCCTGGATGGCGCCGTCGGCGTCGACGATCATCGGCGTCACCCCGGGCTCGCGGCGCGAGATGAACTGGTCGAGGAAGGCGGTCAGGTCCAGCCCGCCGCCGGCCAGGCCGACCTTGTGGTTGCCGGCGATGACCTGGACGTTGAACCAGACCTTGGTGGCGCGCAGCTTGGCGTCGTAGTTGACGTTGATGTTGTAGGGGCTGTCGCTGGCCATGGTCGCGAAGTACCAGGCGTCCTGCGGGTCGTCGCGGCTGAGGGTGTAGCGCGGGGCGTTGGACAGCGGCGAGGTGGAGTCGTTGAAGTAGTAGTGCAGCGAGGAGTCGACGATGACGAAGTAGGAATACTCGCCCTGGTCGCCGCGGTAACCGTCGGCCTCACGGAAGAAGCGCGTGCGCCGCTCAGAACTGCTCTCGTCCAGCAGCCAGTCCTGGGTCACCACCGATTCGGCCAGGCGCCGCGACAGCGACAGCTCGCGGATCACCGGGGCGAGGATCTTTTGCTGGTTGAGCAGGGTGAAGTTCTTCGCATAGGCCAGGCCGAAGTGCGTACGGATGTCCTCCATCGCCTTCCAGCCGAGCAGCACCGCGGGAACCAACGCCAGAACGCAGGCCAGTAACAGCGCTACCACCGATTTGCCGCGCAATCCCCATCGTGCCGCCATGGCTGTCCCCAGAAATCCCGTTCGCCGAGTCAGTGTCGTTCTTTTGGCGAAAGCGCAATTGTGCAGGCGAGCCTTTCCCCAGGCAATGCAAATTAATGGCTATTTGCCATATTTTTGACGTCATCCGACTGACTCATTCTAGACGCGATTTCCCCCGCCGCCACGGCGCCCCGTTGCAGCACGGGGAGGCGGCCCTCCCGGGGTCTTGCGCCTCAGCCGGCGGCGAAGGCTGCGTGCAGTTCGCCCAGGTTGGCGAAGTAGTGCGCCGGGCTTTCGGCCAGCAGCTCCTCGCGGCTGCCGAAGCCATAGCCGACGCCGGCGGCGCTCAGGCCGTTGCGGTGCGCGCCGATCAGGTCGTGCTTGCGGTCGCCGATCATCAGCGTCTGCGCCGGGTCCAGGCCTTCGAGGCGCAGCAGGTGCTCGATCAGCTCCACCTTGTTGGTGCGGCTGCCGTCCAGCTCGCTGCCGTAGATCACCTTGAAGTGCCGGGCGAAGTCGAAATGCCGGGCGATCTCGGCGGCGAACACGGTGGGCTTGCTGGTGGCGATGAACAGCGTGCGGCCCTGGCCGCCAAGCAGCGCCAGCAACTCGCCGACGCCATCGAACACCCGGTTCTCGTACAACCCGGTGTCCTTGAAGCGCACCCGGTAATGGTTCACCGCCTCCCAGGCCCGCGCCTCGTCGAAGCCATAGGTGCTCATGAAGCACTGCAGCAGCGGCGGACCGATGAAGTGCTCGAGCCGGCGCAGGTCCGGCTCGTCGATGCCCAGCTGCGCCAGGGCGTACTGGATCGAACGGGTGATGCCCTCGCGCGGGTCGGTAAGGGTGCCGTCGAGGTCGAAGAGGATGTTCTGGTAGTGCATGGACGAAGCTGCGGCAGGAAGAATCGAACCGGAAGCATACAACTGGCCTCCGTACCGACCAAACGCCCATGCAATGACTTCCTACCCTTTTTCTGGAGCCTCTTGCGAGTCCCATGAAAATCAATGGCTTGGAGAGGCCCCTGGGAAAAGGGTTATGCGTGTGGATAGGGTGCTTTCTCGTGGGAAGTCAGGGGGTTGAGGAGTAACATCTCTCCTTCACTGCCGTGTAGGCAGCTAAGAAATGGACCGGTGGCCGGCGATGGGTGCAGCCGATCTTCACTGCCGTGTAGGCAGCTAAGAAATCCCGGATGACGTCGGCGGTGACGCGCGGCCCCTTCACTGCCGTATAGGCAGCTAAGAAACAGTCCGAGGCAGTCGCAGTGCCGGTGGCCACCTTCACTGCCGTATAGGCAGCTAAGAAAAGCATCGAAGCGAAGTTCATCGCCGACAGCTGCTTCACTGCCGTATAGGCAGCTAAGAAAAGCACGCGCTTGTCGATGGCGACGAAGAAGTTCTTCACTGCCGTATTAGGCAGTTCTTCCTGTGCCAGGCAGTCAAGCAAACCTCCATCATTCCCTTCCCCCGCATGCAGCAGTAGCATCGAGCAATTATCCCGCTTCGGCACCCGCGACCATGGACGAGTTCGCCCCTTCCGACCTGAAGACCATTCTCCATTCCAAGCGCGCCAACCTGTACTACCTCCAGCACTGCCGAGTATTGGTCAAGGGCCTTCGTCTCGGCCACGCGTGGCGATACGGAGCAGGACTTCCGCCAGAGTTGCATCGAAAGCCTCACGCGCACCGAGTCCCTCGACTTCATGATCGACACGCTCAAGGCCGTGGCCGATACGCTGGGAGAAGGCAGTCGGTGAACGTACTGCTGATCGCGCAATGCGATAAACGCGCGCTGGCCGAGAGCAGGCGCATCCTCGACCAGTTCGCCGAGCGGCGCGGCGACCGCACCTGGCAGACGGCGATTACCCAGGCCGGCCTGGACACCCTGCGCCGCCTGCTGAAGAAGAGCGCACGGCGCAACACTGCCGTGGCCTGCCACTGGATTCGCGGACAGGATCATAGCGAACTGCTCTGGATCGTCGGCAACGCCAGCCGCTTCAACGCCCAGGGCGCCGTCCCCACGGACACGACCAGCCTCGATGTCCTGCGCCGGGAAGACGAGAACGATTGGCACAGCGCCGAGGACATCCGCCTGCTCGCGCAGATGGCGGCCCTGTTCCACGATATCGGCAAGGCCAGCGACGCCTTCCAGGCAAAACTGAAGAGCCGCAAACCGCTGGCCGATGCCTACCGCCATGAGTGGGTATCCCTGAGGCTGTTCGAAGCCTTCGTCGGCCAGGCCACGGACGACCGGGTCTGGCTGCAGAACCTGGCCGAGGCCGAGGAGCAGGCGCAAACACCCTGGTTGGCAAGCCTGCGCTGCGATGGCCTGGAAACGCCGGGCAACCCCCTGCATGAAAACGGCATGCCGCCCCTGGCCCGGGCGCTGGGTTGGCTGATTCTCACCCACCACCGTCTGCCCCTGGGCCCGCACCGGGGCCCCGCTACACTGGCGCGCCTGCCCGGCGCCATCAAGCCGGAATGGTGCGGCCCGCGTGGAGATGCCACGGCCAGGGAAAAGCAGAGCTGCTGGCGTTTCTCCCACGGCCTGCCCTTCGCCAGTGGTGCCTGGCGGCGCAAGGCGGCTGCCTGCGCCAGGTCGATGCTGGAGCGCAACGGCTTCGTCCAGCGCGGCGCCGGCTTTCTCGGCGATCCCTATGTCATGCATCTTTCCCGTCTGGCCCTGATGCTCGCCGACCATCACTACTCGAGCCGCCCGGCCAGCCCACTGGGCGACAAGGGCTTCCCATTGTTCGCCAATACCGACGGCGCCAGCGGATCGCTCAAGCAACACCTGGACGAACATCTGATCGGTGTCGCCCGGGGCGCACGGCAGTTGCTGGGCCTGCTGCCACGACTCGAACGGCAGTTGCCCCGCCTGGCACGCCACAAGGGCTTCCAGCGCCGCGCCACGGAAGAGCGCTTCCGCTGGCAGGACAAGGCCTTCGACATGGCCGGCGCCCTCGCCGAACGGACCAGCCGGCAGGGCTTCTTCGGCATCAACATGGCCTCCACCGGCTGCGGCAAGACCCTCGCCAACGGGCGCATCCTCTACGCCCTGGCCAACCCCGGGCGCGGCATGCGCGCCACCATTGCCCTCGGCCTGCGCACCCTGACGCTGCAGACCGGGCAAGCCTACCGCCAGCGACTCGACCTGGGCGACGACGACCTCGCCGTTCTCGTGGGCGGTGGCGCCATCCGGGAGCTGTTCGAACTGACTCGACAGGACCTGGACGCACGGGGTAGCGAGTCTGCCGAGCCGCTGCTGCCGGACAACAGCCACGTGAGCTACGAAGGCAGCCTCGAAAGCGGGCCCCTGAAAGACTGGCTCGCGGGTAACCCGGCCGCCGGCAAGCTACTCGATGCACCGCTGCTGGTCTGCACCATCGACCACCTGGTGCCGGCCACCGAAAGCCTGCGCGGCGGCCGCCAGATAGCCCCCATGCTGCGCCTGATGACTTCCGACCTGGTCCTCGACGAACCGGACGACTTCGACATCGACGACCTGCCCGCCCTTACCCGCCTGGTGCACTGGGCAGGCCTGCTCGGCAGCCGGGTACTGCTGTCCTCGGCCACCTTGCCGCCGGCCTTGGTGGAAGGGCTGTTCGAGGCCTATCGCAATGGCCGCCAGGTCTTCCAGCGCCATCGCGGCGAGCACCCGGGAGCCCCGGCGAACGTGGTCTGCGCCTGGTTCGACGAATACGGCTGCACGGAACGTGACTGCACCACGCTGGAGCCGTTCGCTGCAGCCCATGCAGCCTTCGTCGAACAGCGCGCACAGCGTTTGCGGCAAAGCGAGGTCCGCCGTCGCGCCGAGATTCGCAGCCTGAGCCCCGAAACCCGGACGCGCGAGGGCATCTGCACGGAACTGGCACGGCAACTGCCGGCCTGGATGGGCGAGTTGCATCGCCAGCACCACACGGCGCACGAGGGCAAACGCGTCAGCTTCGGCCTGCTGCGCCTGGCGCACATCGAGCCGCTGATCGACCTGGCCCGCGCGCTGCTGGCTGGAGTCGCGCCACCGGGCTGCCAACTGCACCTGTGCATCTACCACTCCCATCACCCGCTGCTGATGCGCTCGGCCATCGAGCACGAACTCGACGAACTGCTCAAGCGCGGTGACGGGGACGCGCCACGGCTGTTCGCCATGGAAAGCGTGCGCCGCGCGCTGGCGGAGCACCCGCAGGACGACCATCTGTTCGTGGTGCTCGCCTCGCCAGTAGCGGAGGTGGGACGCGATCACGATTACGACTGGGCCATCGCCGAGCCCTCCTCCATGCGTTCGATCATCCAGCTCGCCGGCCGCATCCGGCGCCATCGCCCGGGCGCCTGCGCCAGCCCCAACCTGTACCTGCTGGCGCAGAACCTGTGGAGCCTGGAGGGGCGCCACCCCGCCTATCGCCAGCCGGGTTTCGAAAGCAAGGACTTCCCCCTCGACAGTCACGACCTGCATGACCTGCTACCGGCCGAGCAACTGGCGGTGATCGACGCCACGGCGCGCATCGTCGAGCCACAGCCCTTGCGCCCTCGCATGCACCTGGCCGACCTGGAGCACGCCCGGCTACGTGCTCTGCTGCACGGCGGCAATGCAGCGATAGAGCTGAACACCCAACTCTGGTGGCAATCACCGGCTTCGCTGTCCGGCATCCTGCAGAGCGACCAGCCCTTCCGGGCAGGTAACCAAGGGGACAGCTACGCCCTGCTGCCCGATGAAGACGACGACACCAGGCTGCGCCTCCACCACTACGAAGAAGGCCAATGGACCGCTTGCGGCACTCTGTGCGAGCTACTGCCGCTCCCTCTTCAGGCCGAAAACATCAGCCTCTGGGCGACCGCCGACTATCTCGACGAACTCGAAGCACTGGCCAGACGCAGCGACATGGGGCTGCGTGATTGCGCGATGCGCTTCGCCAGGGTGCAGCTTCGCGAATCGACCCAAGGCTGGAGCTACCAATCGGCCTTGGGTTTCAAACGCAGGCTCTGAAGAGGGGAAAGACGTGTCGAGCAGATGCCGGTTTCCTTAACACGTCGAGGGAACGTGTTAAGCAAATGGCGTTTTCCTTAACACGTGGAGAGAACGTGTTAAGCAAACATCGGTTTCCTTAACACGAGCAGAGAACGCGTCAAGAAAGGCGCTGTTCCGTCGACACGTCGGCGTGCCCCGCATTGAGCAGCAATTGGAACAACGCGTCGTTGAGGTAGAAGTTCTCCTTGCCGATGCGATGCTTGCTGAGCATGCCGATACCCACCAGTTCATCCAGATAGCGCGCCGCCGTCTGACGGCTCACTTGCAACTCGTTCTGAACGAACTCGATCTTGGTGTAGGGGTGGCGGAACATGTTGTTCACCAGGTCCTGGCTATACACCTTGGGCAATTCGCTGCGGAGCCGTTCCTTGCACTGCTGCATCAGATTCTTGATGGCATAGACGAGGGTGGTGGTCTGATGCGCCGTCTGCTCGACAGCATCAAGCATGAACAGCAGCCACGGCTCCCAGACACCGCTATCGCGCACATCCTGCAGCAGACGGTAATAGTCCGCCTTGTGCTGATTGATATAGCGGGACAAGTACAGCACCGGGCTCCCCAACAACCCCTGCCGAACCAGATACAGCACGTTGACGATACGCCCTGTCCGGCCATTGCCATCATAGAACGGATGGATGCTTTCGAACTGGTGGTGAATCACCGCCATGCGTGTCAGCGGGTCCCAGTCGCAGAGCCCCTCTTCGTTGATGAAGCGCTCGAGATTGCCCATCAGCGCCAGAATTTCGTCCGGATGCTGGGGTGGCGTATAGACGACCTCTCCGGTCTGCTGGTTCTTTAGCGCGGTGCCGGGGAGCCTGCGAAAACCCGCGTCGTTCTCCTCGATGCATGCCTGGATCGAGAGGATGTCAGGCAAGGTCAGCAGCCCCGTCCGCAGGACCTGCGCGAAGCCATTCTTCAGCGCTGTCGCATAGTTGTGCACTTCCTTCGCCGCCAGGCTGACGAACTGCCGCGCGACACTATCGCTGCGGTACAAATCATCGTGGGTGGTGATGATGTTTTCGATGGCCGAACTGTCCTTGGCCTCCTGGAGCGCCAGCGTATCGATCAGGATGTGCTGGTTGGGCACGCTGTCGACCACCCCCTTGAGTTCCGCCAGGGCCTGGTGGGCACGCGCCAGCTTCTTCAGGACGGTACGGGTTTCCAGTTCCGCCGCAACGGGTAGCAGGGGTATGGGCAAAGTCATGTGCGCTCCTGTTCAGAATCCCGCTCCTGGGATTCAAGTCTCCCTTCGTGCTGCCTGTACGGCAGTAAAAAGCTGTCCATAGCCACTTTCAATATTTCTAAGCTACCTTCACGGTAGTCGTTCGGAGTAAAGCACATAGACACCTACAATAGGTAATCGACTAACGCCAGGAGGTCGTGATGCTCCAAGCAAACGCTCTGGCCCTGCGCCAGGCCATCCAGTCCTTTATCGACGAACGCCTGCAAGCCAAGCTGGACAAGCTCAGGCCCGACGATGAAGGCAAGCGCCAGGCGCTGATCGAGGGGCATCGCCGCGAAGCCTGGTTGGCCGATGCCGCACGGCGGGTCGGCCAGATCCAGATGGCCAGCCATACCCTCAAACCCATCCACCCGGATGCCCGCGGCAGCAACCTCTACGTCATGCCCGAGTCACCCAAGCCCCCTGGGCTTGTCGGTACCCACAGCCTGAAGGGCGAGCTGGCTCATGACGTAGTGGGCAACGCCGCCGCGCTGGACGTGTTCAAGTTCCTCAACCTCGAGTTGGAAGGCCGCAGTCTGTTGCAACGCCTGCTGGACGACGAACCGCAGGTACTCGCAGCGCTTTCCGAGGAAAGCAGTCTTGCCAGGGAATGGCGCGATGCATTCGTGAGCATCACCCGAAGCAAGGGCAAAACGGCCTCCCACACTCTGGCCAAGCAGCTGTATTTCCCGCTCGCGGGGAGCGATTACCACCTGCTCGCCCCGCTGTTTCCCACCAGCCTGGCGCACAAGGTGCAACAGACACTGCGTGCCGACCGTTTCGGCGAGGCAGCCCGGGCAGCCCGCGAGGCACGCGCCAAAGGCGAGGGCTGGCCCCACGGCTACCGCGAGTACCCGAACCTGGCCATCCAGAACTTCGGTGGTACCAAGCCGCAGAACATCAGCCAGTTGAACAGCGAACGCCACGGCGAGAACTGGCTGCTGGCATCCCTGCCGCCACAATGGGAGAGCCCGGAAGTGCGCCTGCCGCTGGACACCGACTCGGTGTTCCCATTCCTGGCTCGCTATGATGGGACGTTGCGCCGCCGCGTCCGCGAGCTACGCGATTTCCTGGCACACACTAGCCACAACAACCTGGCGATACGCCGCAAGCGTGAACGCCTGCTGGGCGACATCTGCGATCGGCTCCTGCACTACGCAGCCCAAGTGCGCGAGCCTTCGGGCTGGAGCGCCCGGCAGGACTGCCGGCTGCACGACGCCGAGCGTCTCTGGCTCGATCCATTGCGCGGACGGCAAGACGAAATATTCTCCGCCCAGCGAGTTCGCCTGGATTGGCCCCAGCAAGTCGGCCAGCGCTTCGCCAACTGGCTGAACCAGGCCCTTGGCGGTCATGAACACCGGCTGGGCGAAGACGAAGCCAGGCAATGGACCCATGACCTGCACAAGGAACTGCAACTGCTCAGGGAGGAGCTCGAATATGACCCCAGCTGAACCCGAGGCCCTGCTTCTGCTCCCACATCTACGGGTGCAGAACGCCAACGCCATCTCCAGCCCGCTGACCTGGGGCTTCCCCGCTCCCAGTGCCTTTACCGGTTTCGTGCACGCCCTGCATCGCCGCGTGGCCAACGAGTTGGACCTCCAACTGGACGGCGTCGGCATCATCTGCCATCGCTTCGAGCCACAGGTCTCGCAGCCGGCCGGCAAGCGCACCAGGGTCTTCAACCTGACGCGCAACCCGCTGAACAAGGACGGCAGCACGGCGGCTATCGTCGAGGAAGGCCGCGCCCATCTGGAGGTCAGCCTGCTGGTCGGCGCCAGCGGCAATGCTCTCGACGATCATTCCCTGGCCAGCCTCGCCCATCGGCTCCTCCATGAGGCCTATGCCATGCGCCTGGCCGGCGGCAGCATCCTGCCCGCCACCCGGCCCACGAGCGGTTATCTGGAGCCGTCGCTCGAGCTGCTTTCCGGCAATGCGGACGAACAGCGCCGTCGCTACCGGCGCCTGGCGCATCGCCTGCTACCCTGTTTCGCCCTGGTCAGCCGTGAAGGTCTGCTGCAAGAGCACCTGGAAGACCTACGCCAAGGCGATCCCCAGGCAAACGAACTGGATGCGCTGCTCGACCTGTCGCGCCTCAACATCGAGCCCCCGCCCCACCATGAGGCTGGCCACCCCGCCCAATGGCAGTCCAGGCGGCCGGCCGGCTGGCTGGTGCCGATTCCAGCGGGCTATGGCGCCCTGTCGGAAACCTACGCGCCGGGGGAAGTGCTCAATGCACGTGACCGGAGCGTTCCACTGCGCTTCGTCGAAACCCTCTTCACCCTTGGCGAGTGGCTGAGCCCGCAGCGGGTCGCCGACCTGCGCCATTTGCTCTGGTACCACCAGGCCGATGCCCGGGCCGGGCTGTACCGCTGCACCACGCCTCACTATGCCCGCGAAGCCACCGCATAAGGAAATCGACATGTCCAAGCAAGAACTCAGCACCGCTTCCGTTCTGGCCTTCGAGCGCAAGCTCGACCCGTCCGACGCATTGTTCAGCGCCGGGCGCTGGGAAAACCGTGGCGACTCCGCCGGCTGGACCAGCGTGGCCATCCGCGAGAAATCCGTACGCGGCACCATCTCCAACCGTCTGAAGACCAAGGACCGCGACCCGGCGAAGCTCGACGCCTCCATCCAGTCGCCCAACCTGCAGACCGTGGATGTGGCCAACCTGCCCAACGATGCGGACACCTTAAGAGTGCGCTTCACCTTGCGCGTGCTGGGCGGTGCCGGTACGCCGTCCGCCTGCAACGACACCGCCTACAAGGCCAAGCTGCTGGAAACCGTCGGCCAGTACGTGAGCAGCCAGGGCTTCGGCGAACTGGCGCGCCGCTATGCCGGCAACCTGGCCAACGGGCGATTCCTCTGGCGCAACCGCACTGGCGCCGAGGCCATAGAGGTCCACGTGCGCCACCTGCGCAACGGCGAAGCGGCGCAGAGTTGGACCTTCGACGCCTTCGCCCACAGCCTCCGCGCCTTCGACGACGGTGACGAACTGGACGGTCTGGCCGGCCTGATCGCCGAGGGGCTGGCCGGCCAAGGCCACGTTCTGCTGGAAGTCATCGCCTTTGCCCGCATCGGCGACGGCCAGGAAGTCTTCCCTTCGCAGGAACTCATCCTCGACCGCGGCGACAAGCGCGGACAGAAGAGCAAGACCCTGTACCAGGTCCGCGAGGTCGCCGCCATCCACTCGCAGAAGATCGGCAACGCCCTGCGCACCATCGACACCTGGTACCCCGACGAGGACGGTCTCGGCCCTATTGCCGTGGAGCCCTATGGCTCGGTGACCTCCCAGGGCAAGGCCTATCGCCAGCCGCGGGAGAAGCTGGACTTCTACAGCCTGCTCGACCGCTGGGTGCTGAAGGACCAGGCGCCAGCCCCCGAACAGCAGCACTTCGTGATCGCCAACCTGATCCGCGGCGGCGTCTTCGGCGAAGCGGAAGAGAAGTGAGCCATGGACCACTACCTGGATATCCACATCAGGCCCGATCCGGAGTTCCCCAGCCCCCAGCTGATGAATGCGTTGTTTGCCAAGCTGCACCGCGCATTGGTGGCACTGCCCGAGGAGAACATCGGCATCAGCTTCCCGGCCGTCGACGAGAAGCGCCCATGCCTCGGTAACCACCTACGCCTGCACGGAACCAGTGCCGCGCTAGATTCGTTGATGGCTCAACCCTGGTTATCCGGCATGCGCGACCACCTGCACCTGGGCGAACTGCTGCCGGTTCCCGCGGGGGCGCAGCATCGCCAGGTCCGCCGCGTGCAGGCCAAGAGCAACCCGGAGCGCCTGCGGCGGCGGCAGATGCGCCGCCATGGCTTCAGCGAAGAAGAAGCCAGGCAACGCATTCCCGACAGCGCCGCCCGCCGGCTCGACTTGCCCTACGTCCAGTTGCGCAGTCAGAGCAGTGGGCAGCACTTTCGTCTGTTCATCCACCACGGCCCTTTGCAGAGCCAACCGGTGGCCGGGCACATCAACCGCTATGGGCTGAGCGATGGGTGTACTGTTCCCTGGTTCTGACCCTTTTTTCCGGAGCCTTCTATACATCTTGGAAAATCAGTCACTTACAAGGGCCGTCGAAAAAAGGGATAGATGGGCTTAATGGCTGGTTTTCCTTTTAGCCACAAAGAGTTGGGAGCTTGAGTCTCTACTTCACTGCCGTGTAGGCAGCTAAGAAAATAGAAGCCGCCCGGATATTCGTCGTTCTCGACTTCACTGCCGTGTAGGCAGCTAAGAAAATGACCCGCAAGAAAAAGACCGAGGAAACCATCTTCACTGCCGTGTAGGCAGCTAAGAAATATACGGCTTGGATTCTTCAGCCGAGCTTCAACTTCACTGCCGTGTAGGCAGCTAAGAAATGCCCCGGCACCGCCGCATCCATGCGCTCGCCCTTCACTGCCGTGTAGGCAGCTAAGAAATCAGGCGTCGACCAGCGCGCCGTCCTGGTCCACTTCACTGCCGTGTAGGCAGCTAAGAAAATGGGGGAGCGGTCTGGCCGGTCGTAAATCCGCTTCACTGCCGTGTAGGCAGCTAAGAAAAGGTTGAGCAGTACCTGGCCAGCGGCGGCCACCTTCACTGCCGTGTAGGCAGCTAAGAAATACACCCCACTGATGAACGTCGACGCCATGAGCTTCACTGCCGTGTAGGCAGCTAAGAAAAACCCCGAGCTGGTCAAGACGGGACTGGACCTCTTCACTGCCGCGTAGGCAGCTAAAAAGCGCCGCCCCCTCGGAAGAGCATTCCTGCGCACCTCATTGCCGTACAAACAGACCGGCGCCCAGTCGTCTCCGCGCTGCCTATTGCCTTACTCGGCATAGCCCTCGGCGATGTGCTGGTCCTTCAGCTTCACGTAGTTGCCAGCGGTATAGGCGAAGAAGGACCGTTCCTTGTCGCTCAGCGGGCGGGCCTTCTTCGCCGGGCTGCCGACGTAGAGGAAGCCACTTTCCAGCACCTTGCCCGGCGGCACCAGGCTGCCGGCGCCGAGGATGACTTCGTCTTCTATCACCGCGCCGTCCATGACGATGCAGCCCATGCCCACCAGCACGCGGTTGCCGACGCTGCAGCCGTGCAGCAGGACCTTGTGGCCGACGGTCACTTCGTCGCCGATGGTCAGCGGGAAGCCGTCGGGGTTGTAGGGGCCGGCGTGGGTGATGTGCAGCACGCTGCCGTCCTGGATGCTGGTCCGGCTGCCGATGCGGATGCGGTGCATGTCGCCGCGGATGGTCACCTGCGGCCACACCGAGCTGTCGGCGCCGATTTCGATGTCGCCGATGAGCACGGCGCAGGGGTCGACGAAGACGCGTTCGCCGAGTTTCGGCGTTTTACCCTGATACGAACGTATGGCCACGATAGTTTTCCTTCAGGCTGCGGATGCCGTCGATTGTATTTAAGATGGCCGGGTGTTTCCTCAGCCAAGGTTGCCACCGTGAGCGCGAATCCCCTTCTGCAGTCCTACGACCTGCCGCCCTTCTCCGCCATCCGCCCCGAGCATGTGAAGCCGGCCATCGAGCAGATACTCGCCGACAACCGCGCCGGCATTGCGCGCATCCTCGCCGAACAGGGCGCCAACCCCAGCTGGGACGGCCTGGTGCTGGCCATGGACGAACTGCATGCGCGCCTGGGCGCGGCCTGGAGCCCGGTGAGCCACCTCAACGCCGTGTGCAACAGCGCCGAGCTGCGCGAGGCCTATGAAGGCTGCCTGCCGCTGCTCTCGGCCTACTGGACCGAGCTGGGCCAGAACCGCGAGCTGTTCAAGGCCTACGAGGCCCTGGCCGCCAGCCCCGCCGCGGCGAACTTCGACGTGGCGCAGAAGACCATCCTGGAACATGCCCTGCGCGACTTCCGCCTGTCGGGCATCGACCTGCCGGCCGAGCAGCAGAAGCGCTACGCGGAAATCCAGGCGCGCCTGTCCGAGCTGGGCAGCCGCTTCTCCAACCAGTTGCTGGACGCCACCCAGGCCTGGACCAAGCACGTCACCGACGAGGCGGCGCTGGCCGGGCTGACCGACTCGGCCAAGGCGCAGATGCAGCAGGCCGCGCAGGCCAAGGGCCTGGACGGCTGGCTGATCAGCCTGGAGTTCCCCAGCTATTTCGCGGTGATGACCTACGCCGACGACCGCGCCCTGCGCGAAGAGGTCTACGCCGCCTACTGCACCCGCGCCTCCGACCAGGGCCCCAACGCCGGGCAGAACGACAACGGCCCGGTGATGCAGGAAATCCTCGACCTGCGCCAGGAACTGGCGCGCCTGCTGGGCTACGCCAACTTCTCGGCGCTGTCGCTGGCGACCAAGATGGCCGAATCCCCCGAGCAGGTGCTGCACTTCCTGCGCGACCTGGCGGCGCGCAGCAAGCCCTACGCCCAGCAGGACCTCGACCAGCTCAAGGCCTACGCCGCCGAACAGGGCTGCGCGCAGCTGCAGAGCTGGGACTCCGGCTACTACGGCGAGAAGCTGCGCGAGGCGCGTTACAGCGTGTCGCAGGAAGCGCTGCGCGCGTACTTCCCGGTGGACAAGGTGCTGTCCGGCCTGTTCGCCATCGTGCAGAAGCTCTACGGCATCCAGATCCGCGAGCTGCATGACTTCGAGCGCTGGCACCCGGACGTGCGCCTGTTCGAGATCGAGGAGAACGGCCAGCACGTCGGGCGCTTCTACTTCGACCTCTATGCCCGCGCCAACAAGCGCGGCGGCGCCTGGATGGACGGCGCCCGCGACCGCCGCCGCGACGCCGCCGGCCAGCTGATCGCCCCGGTCGCCTACCTGGTGTGCAACTTCACCCCGGCGGTGAACGGCAAGCCGGCGCTGCTCACCCACGACGAAGTGACCACGTTGTTCCACGAATTCGGCCACGGCCTGCACCACCTGCTGACCCGTGTCGAGCACGCCGGCGCCTCGGGCATCAACGGCGTGGCCTGGGACGCGGTGGAGCTGCCCAGCCAGTTCATGGAGAACTGGTGCTGGGAGCCCGAGGGCCTGGCGCTGATCTCCGGCCACTACGAGACCGGCGCGCCGCTGCCCCAGGACATCCTGGAGAAGATGCTGGCGGCGAAGAACTTCCAGTCCGGCCTGATGATGGTGCGCCAGCTGGAGTTCTCGCTGTTCGACTTCGAACTGCACACCAGCCATGGCGACGGCCGCAGCGTGCTCGACGTGCTCAACGGCGTGCGCGACGAGGTGGCGGTGATGCGCCCACCGGCGTACAACCGCTTCGCCAACAGCTTCGCGCACATCTTCGCCGGCGGCTACGCGGCCGGTTACTACAGCTACAAGTGGGCGGAAGTGCTGTCGGCCGACGCCTTCTCGCGCTTCGAGGAAGAGGGCGTGTTCAACCCGCAGACCGGCGCGGCCTTCCGCGAGGCCATCCTGGCCAAG
Source organism: Pseudomonas sp. NBRC 100443 (assembly GCF_030268185.1). NCBI lineage: Bacteria > Pseudomonadati > Pseudomonadota > Gammaproteobacteria > Pseudomonadales > Pseudomonadaceae > Pseudomonas > Pseudomonas sp. NBRC 100443. The sequence continues at coordinate 403,059 of NZ_BSQE01000001.1, read as the reverse complement.
GGCGGCTCCCAGGAGCCGATGGCGCTGTTCATCGCCTTCCGCGGCCGCGAGCCGTCGATCGACGCGCTGCTGCGCCATTCCGGCCTGACCGGGGAGGCTGCGTGATGGCCGAGGTGAAGAAGCGCTTCATCGCCGGCGCGGTATGCCCGGCCTGCAGCGAGCAGGACAAGATCCTGATGTGGGACGAGGACGGCGTGCCGCACCGCGAGTGCGTGGCTTGCGGTTACGCCGACACGCTCAACGCCCAGGGGCAGTCGGTGCCGAAGGAGTTGGCTACGCGGGTCAATGCCAGTGGGTTGAAGAAGCCGGCTGATCCGAAGGTGCAGGGGGTGCAGTTTTTCCCTAATCCGAAGCTGAAGAAGAAGGATTGAGGTTGCTGGTGGGATTGGTGCTGGGGGTTTAGAGCGCCCTCTCCCTAACCCTCTCCCTGAAGGGAGAGGGGACCGTTCGGCGTGTTCGGGGGTTTCGGCGTTAGCCGGCAAGCTCAGCGACATCCGGCTGAAACCATTTCCTCTCTCGGCACGGACTAGCCCCCTCTCCCTTCAGGGAGAGGGCTGGGGAGAGGGAGCGGAGTCAACCCGACACACCAGAGCCACCGGCAAACCAGATTCGCGAGCAAGCTCGCTCCTACAACCCTCTCCCCCGCCTCACCAACCACTCCTCCAACGCCGCCGCCGGCAAGGGCCGCGAGAACAGGTAGCCCTGGGCCACCGGGTAGCCCTGCTGGCGCAACAGCTCCAGTTGCGCCTCGTCCTCCACCCCTTCGGCGACCACCATCAGTTCCAGGCTGCGGCCGATGTTCATCACCGCGTCGGTCAGCGCCTGCGCCGCCGCGCCGGCGTTCAGCTGGGCGACGAAGCTGCGGTCGAGTTTCAGTTCGCTGATCGGCAGGCGATGCAGGTAGCCCAGGCTGGAATAGCCGGTGCCGAAGTCGTCCATCGACAGGCGTACACCCAAGCCATCCACGGCGCGGAGGATGTCGAGGGTCGCCGGGTGGTTGTCCAGCAGCATGCCTTCGGTGATTTCCACCACCAGGTCGGTGCCGGCCAGGCCGTTGCGCTGCAGCAGGTCCTGCAGGCGCACCGGCAGGTCGGGGTCGCGGAAGTCGGCGGGGGACAGGTTGACCGCCACCGCCGGAACGTGGATGCCGCGCCGGCGCCAGTCGGCCAGTTGCCGGCAGGCCTCGCGCAGCACCCACTGGCTGAGTTCGCCGATGATGCCGCACTCCTCCGCCAGGGGGATGAAGCGGTTCGGCGCCACCGCGCCGAGTTGCGGGTGGCGCCAGCGGGCCAGGGCTTCCACCGCGTGCACGCGGCCGTCGTCCAGGCGCACCTGGGGCTGGTAGTGCAGGCTCAGCGCCTGGCGCTGCACGGCCTCGCGCAGCGCGCTTTCCAGGGCCAGGCGTTCCTGGGCGCGCTGGTTCATCTCTTCGCTGAAGAAGCGGTAGCTGCCGCGCCCACCATTCTTCGCCTGGTACATGGCGATGTCGGCGCGGTGCAGCAGCGTCTCCATGTCCCGGCCGTTACTGGGGAACAGGCTGATACCGATGCTCGCCAGGGTGATCAGGCTGACGCCGCCTACCCGGTGCGCCAGGGCCAGGCGGGCGAGGATGCGCTCGGCGATCTGCGAGGCGAGCAGGCCGCCGCAGTACGGCAGCACCACCACGAACTCGTCGCCCGACAGGCGCCCCACCAGGCCCTGCTCGCGCACCACTTCCTGCAGGCGCGCCGCCACCAGGCGCAGCAACTCGTCGCCGGCCGGGTGGCCGAGGGAATCGTTGATCTGCTTGAAGCGGTCCAGGTCGATGAACAGCACCGCCATTTCCGCCTCGTCGTTCTCGATGCGCGTCATCGCCTGCTCGGCCTCGGCCAGCAGCAGGCTGCGGTTGGGCAGGCCGGTGAGGGTGTCGTAGAAGGCCAGTTGGCGGATGTGCGCGCGGGCTTCCTCGCGCTCCAGGGCCAGGGCGCACAGCGGCAGGCTGACGTCCACCAGGCGCAGGTGCAACTCGTCCGGGCCGCGGCACTGCTCGTAGTAGAAGGCGAAGGTGCCGATGACGCGGCCCTCGCTGTTCTTGATCGGGCTCGACCAGCAGGCCTTCAGGCCCAGGGGGAGCGCCAGCTGGCGGTAGTCGTCCCACAACGGGTCGCTGGCGATGTCGCTGACCATCACCGCCTTGCCCCGGTAGGCCGCGGTGCCGCAGCTGCCGGCGTGGGGGCCCATGCGCGCGCCCTCGATGGACTGCGAGAAGGCCTCCGGCAGGCTCGGCGCAGCCAGCGGGTGCATGCGCCCCTGGGCGTCCACGCGCAGGATCGAGGCCTTGACCTCCGGGGCGATGCGCTCCACCTCGCGGCACACCAGGTCCATCACGTCCACCAGCGGGCGCTCGCGCACCAGGGCGTCGAGCACCTTGTTCTGCAGCACTTCGTGCAGCTTGGTGTGGGTGATGTCGGTGAGCAGCATCACCGAGTTCACCGGCTGGCCGCGGGCGTCGAGGATGGGGTTGGCCACCACCGAGCACCACAGCGGCCGGCCGATCAGGTCGCGCACCAGCTCTTCGCTGCGGAACAGCCCGGCGCCGGCCTGGCGCCAGCGCCGCACGCTGGCCTGGGGCACCTGCAGCAGCTCCGAGGGGTAGCGCCCCTGGGCCTGCTCGGCGTTCCAGCCGAACATGCGGCTGAAGCCGGCATTGACGTAGAGGATGCGCCCCTCGCGGCCGGTGACGATGACTGCGTTGTCGGTCTCGTTGGCGGCCAGCGACAGTACGTCCATCTGCTCGCGCTGGCGGCGCTGCAGGGTGCAGTCCTTGACGAAGGCGGTGAGCAGGCGCTTGCCGTCGAACTCGATGTGCGAGATCGACATCGAGCCCCACAGCCGGCTGCCGTCGCGGCAGCGCATCGGCACCTCGCTGCGGCTGCCGACGATGCCCTCGGTGTCCAGGCTGGCGTCCAGACGCGGACGCACCTCCCGAGGCAGCAGCAGGCCGACGTCCTGGCCCAGCACCGCCTCGCGGGAATAGCCCCACAGGCGCTCCGCGGCGGCGTTGAACAGCAGCACGCGGTTGTGCTCGTCCAGCACCACCACGCCATCGATGGCCTGTTCGAGAATCTGCGCGAAGACATCCGGGAGCTGGTCGTAGGGCATTGCTGGCATCCATCTCGGAAACGCACTTGGGCTTTCTTCCTGCATGACAGTGCCCTCGGGTGGCCCACCAGGAAAGCGTAGTGGTTGAAAGACCTGCACGGATAATAGCCATTTGACATATCACCTGGGGCGTCTATCCCGGAAACATTGGAGAACCGCAGCGCCGCCCGGCGGACTAGGCTATTAGGCATTTGCAGGAAGGAGCCGCCAGTGCCCCCTCGCCCCGCCCCCGACACCGCAGTCCCCGACAGGGAGCACAACGGACGTGCTTGACCGTTACCACCTGCTCCAGTCCCTGCGCGCCACGCGCGTCTCGCGCATGCCGGTGAACCCGGTGCTGCAGGAAGTGGCCACGCCCACCGGGCAAGTGCTGTTCTTCCTCCTGCTCGGCGGCGGCCTGGTCTACACCTTCGGCAACCTGGCCCTGGACATCCTCGCCCAGGGCGGCCAGCTGCGCCCCAGCGGCACCCTGCTGGTGCTGGCCCTGGCGCTGCTGATCGCCCTGGGCTTCGAGTTCATCAACGGCTTCCACGACACCGCCAACGCGGTGGCCACGGTGATCTACACCAACGCCCTGCCGCCGCAGCTGGCGGTGGGCTGGTCGGGGCTGTGGAACCTGCTCGGCGTGCTCTTCTCCAGCGGCGCGGTGGCCTTCGGCATCGTCACCCTGCTGCCGCTGGACCTGCTGCTGCGGGTGGACAGCGCCGCCGGCCTGGCGATGATCTTCGCCCTGCTCGGCGCCTCCATCCTGTGGAACCTCGGCACCTGGTGGCTGGGCCTGCCGGTGTCGTCGTCGCACACCCTGATCGGCTCCATCGTCGGCGTGAGCCTGGCCCACGGCGTGCTGAGCGGCGAACTGGGCATCGACGGCAGCGCCTGGGAGCAGTTGCAGAAGGTCGGCTACGCCCTGCTGCTGTCGCCGCTGCTGGGCTTCCTCGGCGCCGGCCTGCTACTGCTGGGCATGCGCGTCGTGGCGCGGCGCAAGACGCTGTTCAGCGCGCCCCAGGGGCGCCAGCCGCCGCCGCTGGGCATCCGCGCGCTGCTGGTGCTGACCTGCACCGGGGTGTCCTTCGCCCATGGCTCCAACGACGGGCAGAAGGGCATCGGCCTGATCATGCTGATCCTCGCCGCGCTGATGCCGCTGAGCTTCGCCGTCGACCGCGGCCAGGCGCCGGCCCAGGTGCAGCAGCTGCGCGAGCTGGCGCACCGGGCCGAACTGCAGCTGCGCCGGCTGGCCCCGGAAGACATCCCCACGGCCCCGCGCCGGGTGCTGCTGGACTACCAGAGCGAGCAGCGCCTGACCCCCGAGGTGCTGCCGGCGCTGGCCGCGCAACTGCACAACATAGGCGCGCGCCTGCGCGGCCACGACGACCTGAGCGGGCTGCCCGACGACGAGGTGCTGGCGCTGCACAACGAGCTGTATCTGAGCGTGGAGACCATCCGCCAGCTCGACCGCACCGAGCAGGTCTTCGACGTCGACACCTGGAGCACCCTGCAGGCCCTGCGCGACCGCAGCCTGGACACCGTCCAGTTCATCCCGCCGTGGGTCAAGGTGGCGGTGGCCCTGGCCCTCGGCCTGGGCACCCTGGTGGGCTGGCGGCGCATCGTCACCACCGTCGGCGAGGGCATCGGCAAGCAGCCGCTGACCTACGCCCAGGGCGCCAGCGCGCAGCTCACCGCGATGCTCACCATAGGCGCGGCGGACATCTACGGCCTGCCGGTGTCCACCACCCAGGTGCTGTCCTCCGGCGTCGCCGGGACCATGACCGCCAACGGCAGCGGCCTGCAATGGCAGACCATCCGCAACATGCTGCTGGCCTGGGTGCTGACGCTGCCGGCGGCGATCTGCCTGGCGGCGCTGCTGTACTGGTCGTTGCGGGTGTTGATCTGAGCATGAGCGCCGGCCCTGCCGGCGGCATCGCGGATGAATCCGCTCCTACAGGTACGGCCGTAGGATGGGTTGAGCGAAGCGATACCCATCACCATTCGTAGGGCGCACAACCGTTCGCGGTTGTACGCCGTTGCCCAACCCGATGTCGGGTTCGGAGCGCCTTGAAGCGGGGCTTCGGGTTTGGCTCCGTAGGGGGCCTGGGGCCATGGTCAAACGGCGGATAACCGCGAACGGTTATTCGCCCTACGCCCGGCCATCCATCGGCAGGGGCTGTCATTCGCATGGGAATACTGTATTTATATACAGTAAATTCTGGAGCCCACCCATGTCCTCTCCCCTGCCGCCGCGTGGCCGCGGCACCGCCAGCAATCCGCACAACCGCTTCGCGCCGACCCGCAGCGAGACCGAGGACGACGGCTGGTACCAGGACGAGGCGCCGCCCTGCCGCGCCACCGAGGTGCGGATGGAGCAGGCGAAGACGGTGATCAGCCGCAACCAGTCGCCGGACGTCGGCTTCGACCGCTCGATCAACCCCTACCGCGGCTGCGAGCACGGCTGCATCTACTGCTTCGCACGGCCCAGCCACGCCTACTGGGACCTGTCGCCGGGCATCGACTTCGAGACGCGGCTGATCGCCAAGACCAACCTCGCCGAGCGCCTGGAGGCGGAGCTGAGCAAGCCCGGCTACGTGCCGCGGCCCATCGCCCTGGGCATCAATACCGACGCCTACCAGCCGCTGGAACGCGAGCAGCGCCTGACGCGCCAGGCGCTGGAGATCCTGCTGCGCTTCCGCCACCCGCTGCACATCATCACCAAGGGCTCGCTGATCCTGCGCGACCTCGACCTGCTGGGCGAACTGGCCAGCCTCAACCTGGTCAGCGTGGCCTTCAGCCTCACCACCCTGGACAACGAGCTCAAGCGCATCATGGAACCGCGCACCGCCAGCCCCGGCGCGCGCCTGCGCGCCATGCGCACCCTGCACGAGCACGGCGTGCCGGTCAGCGCGGTGCTGGCGCCGATGATCCCGATGGTCAACGACATGGAGCTGGAACGCCTGCTGGAAGCCGCCCACGACAACGGCGCGCGCTCGGCCGGCTACATCCTGCTGCGCCTGCCGCTGGAGATTTCCGAGCTGTTCCAGCAATGGTTGCAGGCGCACTTCCCCGACCGCGCCGAGCACGTGATGAGCCTGATCCGCCAGAGCCGCGGCGGCAAGGACTACGACAGCCGCTTCGGCACGCGCATGCGCGGGGAAGGCGTGTTCGCCGAACTGCTGGCCAAGCGCTTCCAATTGGCCGCCCGCCGCCTGGGGCTGGACCGCCGCGACTACGGTGGGCTGGACTGCTCGCTGTTCCAGGTTCCGCGGGCACAGATGAGCCTGTTCTGAGGCGGCGCATTCACATCATCGGGCCATGATAGCTTGTCGGCATCATCGGCGATCTTGCCTTAAAGATGTCTGTAACGTGCGAGATAGAGCGTTTATTTAATTTTTGATTAATCTTCCTTGTCTAGGGTTGCCGACAGGATGACCAAACGGTCACGAACATCATTTCCCAACGTTTGTGTCTTTTCGCCATGTGCGAAACGTCGGCAAGCATGGGAAAAATCCATCGTCACTCTTCGAGGCTCATGCAATGAACGACAAATCGCACAGTGAGGAGCACATCACGGAGAATGCCGACGAGGCCCTGCGGCGCATCGTCGAAGGTTTCCGCCAGTTCCGCCAGGAGGTCTTCCCGCAACAGGAAGCGCTGTTCAAGAAGCTCGCCCATGCGCAGAACCCGCGCGCCATGTTCATCACCTGCGCGGATTCGCGCATCGTCCCCGAACTGATCACCCAGAGCTCGCCGGGCGACCTCTTCGTCACCCGCAACGTCGGCAACGTGGTGCCGCCCTACGGGCAGATGAACGGCGGCGTGTCCACCGCCATCGAGTTCGCGGTGATGGCCCTGGGCGTGCAGCACATCATCGTCTGCGGGCATTCCGACTGCGGCGCCATGAAGGCGGTGCTCGACCCGCAGACGCTGGAGCGCATGCCCACGGTGAAGGCCTGGCTGCGCCACGCCGAAGTGGCCAAGACGGTGGTCGAGCAGAACTGCGGCTGCGCCAGCCACGACACCCTGGACATCCTCACCGAGGAAAACGTGGTGGCCCAGCTCGACCACCTGAAGACCCATCCCTCGGTGGCCGCGCGCCTGGCCAGCGGGCAGTTGTTCATCCACGGCTGGGTCTATGACATCGAGACCAGCCAGATCAAGGCCTACGACGCCGAGGTGGGCCATTTCCGCCCGCTGGACGGCGAAGGCCCGATGCCCATGGCGACGCCGCGCCCGCGCTACTCGCAATCCTGACCCTCACGGGCACGGCGCCCACCTCCACAACGACAGCCGTGCCCGCTTCCTGACCTGACACCTGCCCGAACCCCGCGCCGGCCCGCCGGCGCGGCCTGACAACCTGCGCGTGTCGATGCCGCTGACCCGGCGTCGTGGGCTTTCTCGCGCCCGAAAAAGCCAAGGAGGACAGCGCCATGCCCGTTCCCCACCCCCTTCATGCGCCCCTGCGCGCCCTCAAGGACAACCTGCCCCGCGACCTGCTGGCCTCGGTGGTGGTCTTTCTCGTCGCCCTGCCGTTGTGCATGGGTATCGCCATCGCTTCCGGCATGCCGCCGGCCAAGGGCATGCTCACCGGCATCGTCGGCGGCCTGGTGGTCGGCCTGCTGGCCGGCTCGCCGCTGCAGGTCAGCGGGCCGGCGGCGGGCCTGGCGGTGCTGGTCTTCGAACTGGTGCGCAGCCACGGCATGGCCATGCTCGGGCCGATCCTGCTGCTGGCCGGGCTGATCCAACTGGTCGCCGGGCGCCTGCGCCTGGGCTGCTGGTTCCGCGTCACCGCGCCGGCGGTGGTGTACGGCATGCTCGCCGGCATCGGCATCCTCATCGTGCTGTCGCAGGTCCACGTGATGCTCGACCTCCAGCCACAGGCATCAGGGCTGGACAACCTGCTGGCGTTCCCCGGCGCCCTCGCCGCCTCGCTGGGCAACGGCCCGCAGGCCCTGGCCCTGGGCCTCGGCACCATGGCGCTGATGTGGGGCTGGGAACGCTTCCGCCCGGCGCGCCTGCGATTCCTGCCCGGCGCCCTGCTCGGGGTGAGCGCGGCGACCCTGGCGAGCCTGGCGCTGCCCATGGACGTGCTGCGGGTGGAAGTGCCGGAACAGCTCAGCCAGGCCATCGACTGGGTCCGCCCGGCCGACCTGCTGCGCCTGGCCGAACCCGAGCTGCTGCTGGCGGCCCTGGCGGTGGCCTTCATCGCCAGCGCCGAGACGCTGCTCTCCGCCGCCGCGGTGGACCGCATCCACCAGGGGCCGCGTTCGGACATGGACCGTGAGCTGTCCGCCCAGGGCGTCGGCAACCTGATCTGCGGCCTGCTCGGCGCGCTGCCGATGACCGGGGTGATCGTGCGCAGCTCGGCCAACGTGCAGGCCGGCGCCCGCAGCCGCCTGTCCGCCATCCTCCACGGCCTCTGGCTGCTGGCCTTCGTCGCCCTGCTCGGCGGGCTGCTGCGGCAGATCCCCATCGCCAGCCTGGCCGGGGTGCTGGTCTACACCGGGCTCAAGCTGGCCGATCCCAAGGCGCTCACCGGCCTGCTGCGCTACGGGCGGATGCCGGCGCTGGTGTACCTGGCCACGGCTTTGGGCATCGTCCTCACCGACCTGCTCACCGGCGTGCTGGTGGGCTTCGCCCTGACCCTGCTCAAGCTGGCGCTGAAGGCCGCGCGGCTGAAGGCCAGCCTGCACTACAACGGCGCCGGCGACGAAGCCGAGCTGCGCCTGGTGGGCGCCGCCACCTTCCTGCGGGTACCGCAGCTGGCGCGCCTGCTGGACCAGGTGAAGCCGGGCACCACGCTGCACGTGCCGCTGCAGCACCTGCGCTACATCGACCACGCCTGCATGGAGCTGCTGGAGGACTGGGGCCGCGCCGCGGCGGCCAAGGGCTGCCGGCTGAGCCTGGAAAGCCACAGCCTGCGCCGCCGCCTCGAAGGCCGCGCACGGCGCGAGGCGGGAGCGGCAGGTTCGTAGGATGGGTTTCTGCTGTCATGCCGCGACACGCATGACAGCCGGATCGCGGATGAGATCCGCTACGCCGCGCTACCCGCGCTCGGGGCCTGCGGTCCCCTCTCCCTCCGGGAGAGGGCAAGCCCGAGCACCATTCCCATGCAGGAGCGCACCCTGCGCGCGAAATCGTGGGCAGGGCCCGCCTACACCTCCAGGGAAGCACGGCTTTTCGTAGGATGGTGTTGAGCGAAGCGATACCCATCACCACGGCAGCATGGGTATCGCAAGCTCAACCCATCCTACGACGAGCACATCGGCGCAAGACAGTTGCCCCTACATTCCGTCTCGCTCAGGCCCGGCGGCGTTCGCGCTGGTCGATCAGGTACTGCAGGCGGAACAGGTGACGGTAGCCGGCTTCCCAGGCGCCGTGGCCGGACTTCACATTGATGTGCCCGGCATCCGGCAGGATCAGCGTCTCGGCGCCCCAGGCGCGGCCCAGCTGCAGGGCGCGCTGCGGGCTGCAGGCGGCGTCGTTGTCCGAGCCCACCAGCACGCTGGGGAACGGCAGGGCGTCCAGGGCGATGGGGGCGAAGTTGCGCAGCGCCGCGTGGCAGGTCTCGCGCTCGACGTCGGCGGGCGCCACCAGCAGGGCGCCCGCCACCTGGGCCAGGGCCCTGGGCCAGGCGCGGCGGGCCCAGGAAGCGACGGTGACGCAGCCCAGGCTGTGGGCGATCAGCACCACGCGGCCGGGCTGGCGGCGGATCTCGCGGTCCAGTTCGGCGACCCAGTCGACATGCCGCGGCGTCACCCAGTCGCGCTGTTCCACCCGCGAGGCGTTGGGCAGCGCGCGCTGCCAGTGGCTCTGCCAGTGCTCGTCCTCCGAGCCGTGCCAGCCGGGCACCAGGACATAGCGGACGCGTTCACTGCGCATGGGTTCATCCCCCTGAAAGTCGTCATGGGGAGGCAGTGTAGGTGGGCTTCGTCAATAAATTAAGGAATAAAAAATGCTTTGCTTATACTGCATTTGCTTATTCCCGCACTTCTTGATTCGCGACAAGTACGAAGGGCGCCGGAAGGCGTTGAATCGAAGCTGGGCCCACTCCCTTCAGGCGAACCTCCATGGCCAAGAAATTCCCCCTGCACCCCGCCCACCCCGAACGCATCTGCTGGGGCTGCGACCGCTACTGCCCGGCCTCGGCCATGGGTTGCGGCAATGGCTCCAGCCGCACCCAGCACCCCATCGAGACCTTCGGCGAGGACTGGGCGGATGGGTCAGACTGGGGGCTGGACGAGACGCCGGCGCAACCGATCGAGGTGCGCCAGCCGACGCCCTGACTCAGCCGCTGGCCTTGGCGCAGCAGCGCGCCAGCAGGGCCTCCAGGTTCAGGTCGGGCATGGCGCAGGCGCGCAGCGCGCTGACCGTCTGCTCGACGTATTCGCGGGTGGTGCCGAAGTGCCCCTGGGCGCTGTCGAACACGCGCTGCACGATGCTGTCCGGCAGCGAGCCGGCATAGCTGGGCAGGTGGCGTTCGAGGACGAAACCCAGGGCGCGCACCCGGCGGCCATCCTCCAGGCGGCAGCTGAGCCATTCCGGGCGGTAGGAGGCGTAGGGCATCTCGCGCTGCCAGAGGGCGAACAGGTTGGCGTCGAGGTCGTCGTCGGGCAGCCGGTAGGCGAAGCCGGCGCAGGAGCCGCCGCGGTCCAGGCCGAGCACCAGGCCGGGCATCTCCGGGGTGCCGCGGTGGGTCAGCGACCACAGGTAAAGCCCGCGGTGGTAGCCGTGCACCCGCGCACGGCTGGCCTCGGCCACCGGGAACTCCGGGCGCCAGATCAGCGAGCCGTAGGCGAACAGCCAGACGGCGCCGCCGCCGTGCTCGGCCATGGTGATTTCCAGCGAGGCGCGCAACTGCTCCGCGCTGAGTCGTTCCGGCGCCCCCAGCGCCGGTGGATAGAAGGGGCCGTCCAGGTTCATAGACGTGCTCATGCGTAACCCCCAAGGTACCTCACGCTCTGAAAACTTAGCGGATGTGACCTTCTGACAGAAGGGGCGGCTGCGCAAGACACCTTTGCGCGGACGAACGGCGATACCGCCGGTCCGGATGGCGAAAACGCGGGAAATAGAGTCGGAAAAAAGAGGGCCGCGCGGGGCGGCCCTATCACCAAGATCTTTGCTGGCGTGGGGCGCCAGTGGGTGTGAGGTACCCGACCAGCAGTAGAACAGCCGCCCATGACAGGCGCGTGACGGTCACTTGCCGGCCTGCCACTGGCCCTTGCTCTGGCTTTCGCAGAACGGCTGGAGGAAGCGCGCGTCGCTGGCTACGCCGTAGTAGTGGATGTCCTGGCGGTAGGGGCTGTTGGGCACCTGGGCGTTGTTGCAGACGCCGAAGGCGCCGCTGGGGCAGGCGTCGGCGTAGGTCACCTCGACCTGCTGGTCCTTCAGCTGCGGCTGACAGAAGCCTTCGTGGAACAGCTTCGCCGGGATGCTGCGGTTCTGCTGGCAGACCTTCACGTCGAGGTTCTTGCCGCGGCTGTGCACCACGCAGGCTTCGGCGTGGGCAAGGGCTGGCAGGGCGAGGCAGGACGACAGGAACAGGGCCGGCAGACGCATGAAAACGGGGTCCTTTGAGCGAAGGGCCGACTCTAGCGCTTTTCCCGGCCTGCGTCAGGCGGCAACATGGCGCCATGCTCGAACAGATTCCCACCCATGTGATCGGCGGCCCACTGGGCGCCGGCAAGACCAGCCTGATCCGCGACCTGCTGGCCCAGCGCCCGCCTGGCGAGCGCTGGGCGGTGCTGGTCAACGAATTCGGCCAGGTCGGCCTGGACGCCGCGCTGCTGGCCGCCGACGCCGACGGCGTGGCCATAGGCGAGGTGGCCGGCGGCTGCCTGTGCTGCGTCAACGGTGCGCCCTTCCAGGTCGGCCTCGCCCGCCTGCTGCGCAAGGCGCGGCCGCAGCGGCTGTTCATCGAGCCCTCCGGCCTCGGCCACCCGCGCACCCTGCTGCGCCAGCTGGGCGAGGCGCCCTGGCGCGGCGTGCTGGCGCCGCAGCCGCTGCTGCTGGTGCTGGATGCCGCGGCGCTGGCCGGCGGGGCCGCCCTGCCGGAGGCGCAGCAGGACGCCCTGGCCGATGCCGCGCTATTGGTGCTGAACAAGAGCGAAGCCCTGGATGAGGCGGTCCGCGCGCGTCTGCAAGCCGCCGCCTTGCCGGCGCTGCCGCTGGTGTGGACCGAGCAGGGGCGCCTGCCCTTCGCGAGCCTGCCGTTCGTCGCAGCGTTCGACCCGGCCGCGGCGGTGGAGCTGCCAGCCCCCACGGCCGAACTGCCGGTACTGCTGACCCGTGCCGCGCCCCTGCGCCAGGTACACAGCGACGGTGGACACCAGGCCGTCGGCTGGCGCCTGCACGCCGACTGGCGCTTCCGCCGCGCGGCGCTGGAGGCCTGGCTGGCCGGCCTGGACGGCTTGCTGCGGGCCAAGGCGGTGCTGCACTGCGAGGACGGCTGGCTGGCCTGCAACCGGGTGACGGGCGCCGAACCCTGGCAGCCCAGCGCCTGGCGGCGGGACAATCGGCTGGAGCTGATCTTCGCCAAAGAGCAGGATCCGCAGGCGCTGCAGCAGCAAATGTTGACCTGCGCCTGGTTGCCGGATGGCCAATAAGGTTGCCATACCCGGGGCGAATGATAATAATTATCAGATTCTGTCATTTCTCCACAGGCTTCTCCCATGTCGCCATCGCAATCGCGCTCGCCGGCGAGTTCCACTCTCGTCGCGTCCGCCGCGGAACTTCCTTCGTCCTCCGACAGCGACGAAGGACTCTCGCTGCCCTGCGTCAGCGCCCAGCGTGGCAATGAAGCCAACCTGCGTCTGGTGGACTGCTCCGGCGCCCGCCGCGACGAGGAAGTTCCCGTCGCCGAACTGCTGATCCCCTACGCCGCGCCCGTGGAGGGCGTGGAAGACGCGGAGCAGCCGCCCCAGCAGGCGGGCTGGTGGAAGTCTTCCGGGCTGTCCGTGGTGCTGCACCTGGCCGTGGTCGCCGGCCTGGTCTGGGCCGTGCCCAGCCCCGACGAGCTCAACCTCGGCCGTGGCGAAGTGCCGACCATGCAGGTCAGCGTGGTGCAGCTGCCGCCCAAGCCCGAACCGGTGAAGGAGCCGCCGGCAGCAGCGCCCGAGCCGCAGCCGCCGCAACCCACGCCGCCGGAGCCGGTGGTCGAGCCGCCCAAGCCGGAGCCGCCGAAACCCAAGCCCAAGCCGGTGGAAAAGGCGGTGCCGAAGAAGGCGCCCAAGCCCAAGCCGAAACCCAAGCCCGAACCCGAGCCGGCCGAGCAAGCCCAGGCCGAGCCGACGCCGCCCGCCCCGCCGCCGCCTCCGGCCGCGCCGACCGTGGGCCAGAGCACCCCGGGCGCCCAGGCCGCCCCGACCGGCACCCAGGGCCCGGCCGGCCTGCCCACCGGCAGCCTCAACGACAGCGACATCAAGCCGCTGCGCATGGATTCGCCGAAGTACCCGCTGATGGCCCAGCGCCGCGGCATCGAAGGCCACGTGAAAGTGCTGTTCACCATCACCGCCGACGGCCGCATCGACGACATCCAGGTGCTGGATTCCTCGCCGCCGCGGATGTTCGACAACGCCGTGCGCCAGGCCATGGACACCTGGCGCTTCGAGCCTCGCGTCAGCGGCGGCCGCATCGTCGCGCGGCAGGCGACCAAGGTCTTCTACTTCAAGCTGGAGGGGCGCCGCTGAGGGGTTCTTCGGTTGATGAGAAACGCGCCTTTGGGCGCGTTTTTTGTTTGGGGTGGTGGGTTTTGTGTAGGAGCGAGCTTGCTCGCGAACGGAACGCAGCCCGATGGCTCGGTGCGTGTCCTGAAGAGCCCCTCTCCCTAACCCTCGGCTGCGCGCCCCGCCCTGAAGGGAGAGGGGACCGTTCGGTGTGCTTGGATGTTCTGGAGTCAGCCGGCAATTCCGTTGCTGCCAGGCTGAAACCATGCCTCATCTCGGCACGGACTAGCCCCCTCTCCCTTCAGGGAGAGGGCTGGGGAGAGGGAGCGAAGTCAAACCAACGTACCGAAGCCGCAGCTGACCACCGTTCGCGAGCAAGCTCGCTCCCAACGTGCTCCCCTGCAACCCATCCTACGAAAAGCGCTTTGGCGCAGTCGCTCCTACAGAAACAGCCCCTCAAGGCAACTCGAACCCACCCGCCGCCTTGTGCAGCGCCCGCAGATGCGCACCGAGCTGCTTGAGGTTGGCCTCCAGCGCCTGCAACTCCTCGCGGCGTTCCGGCTCCAGCAGCGCGCGGACCTCCTGGTCGAGGTCGTCGCTGAGCTGGCGCAGGCGTGCCTGGCGGGCCAGTGTCTGCTGCTCCAGGCGCGTCGACTCGCCCGGCTGCGGCAGGCCGTAGCCGCTGTCCAGCAGCTCCGCCGGTTGGCTGAGGAAGCCGCTGTCGTCGAGGATCTGCTGCAGCGTCTTGCCCGCCGCCACCAGCTTGGGGTCGGCGCGGGCGTCGTCGCGGTGGCCCAGGTACAGGCGCTTCAGCTCGTCCTGGGCCAGTTGCAGTTGGCGCCGCAGCGAGGCCTGCTCCAGCAGCAGCATGGCGGCGCTGGCGCGCAGATCGGCCTTGTCGAACCAGGCGCGGCGCTCGCTGGCGGGCAGGGCCAGCCAGTCCTCGACCTTGCTCTGGGGAATGTCCAGGCGCTGGCGCAGCACCTCGAACATCGCCTGGTAGCGGTCGCGGAAGGAGTCGAAGCGGTAGCCCAGGCGCAGCGCGCGCTTGGGCTCGTCGAGCACGCTGGCGTCGGCCAGGCCGCGGTTCTCCAGAATCTGCACCACGCCGTTGGGGGTGATGCTGTCGAGGTCCTGCAGGCGCGGGTCGGGGATGCCGCTGCGCAGCAGCTTGAGGGTTTCCACCGCGCAGTTGTTGGAGATGAAGTAGTAGTTGCCGTCGTAGCCCCAGTGCACCTGCATGGCCCGCTCCACCAGCTCGTCGATCTGCTGGCGATTGAGCTTGAGCGGGATCGAGGCCAGGCTGCGCAGCTCGATCTTGGTGTATTCCTCGATCACCTGGGACAGCGGCAGGACGAACAGCCGCGACGGGTAGGAACCGGTCAGGCCGTCCCAGCTGGACAGCTGCAGATCGCCAACGAAGGCGCGGTAGGACAGCACCAGGTGCTGGTCCAGGTCCAGCCGGCAGTCCGGGCCGCGCGGCCGGCCCGGGGCGCAGACCACCAGGCGCAGCATGGCGTGGCCCCAGCGGCTCATCCACTGGTCGTTGGCCTCGGCCAGCAGGTAGTCGACCTCGTAGACGCGCTCCGGGTCCAGCCTGCCCAGCGGCTGGCGGCCGAAGTCGCGGCCGGCGTTGAGGTAGGCGAAGGATTGTTCGCAGGCCTGGCGCTGCGGGCGCTCGCCGAAGCGCTCGGCGTAGTAGCGGTACAGCGCCGGGCGGCGGCAGGCGTAGCTGGGGTCGAGGACGAAGTACTCCATGTTCACCGCGACGAACTCGCGCGGGTTGCTCAGCTCGTAGCGGTCCGGGCTGCGCAGGACGAAGCGGTTGTCGTGCTCGCGCTGGCCACGCTTGCCGGCCAGTTGCGGCCAGCCGGCGAGGTCGAGCAGGCGCGGGTCGTCGGAGAGGGTGAAGCGGCGGTTGGCCTGGCCGCGGCACTCGGCGCCCTCGCCGATGCGCCCGATGCTGCCCTGCTGGCGCGTGCAGCGCTGGATCAGCCGGGCCTCGGCGGGCAGCCAGAGGCGGCCGCGGTCGTACAGGTGGGTCAGCTCGTGGACCACCGTGGCCTGCAGTTCGCGGCGCAGGGTGCCGTGGCTGCGGCCGGTCTTGAGGGTGGCGGCGCTGCCGTCGGCGAGGGCGGCCAGGTACTTGCGGTTCAGCGCGATGGCGCCGGGGCGCAGGGCCTGGCCCATGCCGTTGCCCGGCAGGTCGTCGCGCCACTGAACCTCGACGCGGCGGTCCAGGGCCTGGACGAAGAGTGGCGGCAGCGCCTGGCGGACGTCATCCAGCAGCTGCTGGCTGGCCTGGCGCTGCGCCGGGGCGAGGCCGTCGGGCAGCAGCTCCAGGCGCAGATCGGCCCGGGCGCCGAAGGCGGCGAGCAGGCCCAGTGCCGCCAGAGCGCGGCCGCCGCGGGGGATCACAGAGCGAGGATGGCTTCGGCCAGCTGCTGGTCGGAGGCCTCGCGCGCGTCCGGCACCTTCTCGCGGACCACCTTCAGCGCCGCTTCCAGCTGCGCGCCGCGGATGGCGCCTTCGCTGGCGACGAAGCTGGCGGCGTCGTCGCGGGCCTCGCGGACGATCTTCATGTCGCGGATCGAGGTGGTGGTGTCGGAGGTGAAGTCCACGCTGCGGCCGATGGCGTTGGTGGTGATGTTGAACAGGCGGATGACCGACTGGGCCTGGGCGCTGGAGGCGCAGGCGGCCAGCAGCAGGCCGAGGATCAGGGGGCTCTTGGGGATCGAGCTGAGGCGCATGGGAGTCTCCGAAACGGCAGCGGGCGCTGCTCACGACTGACTATTGGGCAAGAATGGCTTCGGCCAGTTCCCGATCGTTCGCCGCGAGCTCCGGGTGCTGTTTGCGCAGCCAGCGCAACGCCTGTTCCAGGCGCGCTCCGCGCACCCGGCCGTCGGTGGCGATGTAGCTGGCGGCATCATCGCGGGCGGCACCGAGCAGTTTGTTCTCGAAAGGCGTACTGGTGACTTTGCTGGTCACGTAGCTGCTGCCGGCGACGAACATGGTGGTCTGTTCGAAGGCCAGCGCGGGGGTGGCCAGGCAGAGGCCGGTGAGCAGGAATAGGAGGCTGCGCATGGGCTATGGCGATCGGAAAAGCACAGCCGACAAGGCTAACGGAATGTGCCGGCAAGAGCCAGCCTTGCAGGCCCGGTAGACGCTCTGAAAAGGCGCCTCCGGGCCGAGGGGGAAGTTAGATGACCAGGATCGCCTGGGCCAGCTGCAGGTCGTTGGCGGCCAGGCTCGGCAGCTTGCCGCGGATGTGCCGCAGCGCCGCTTCCAGGTGCGCGCCGCGCACCTGCCCGGCGGTGGCGACGAAGGTGGCGGCGTCGTCGCGGGCGTCCAGGACGATCTTGTCGTCGCGGAAGGAGTTGGTGATGTCGGTGGTACCGTCGGAGGTGGCCTTGGTGGCGCCGACCAGCGCATCGGTGGTGACGATGAAGCTGGTGGCGAAGGCGCCGCTGGCGCAGGTAAGCAGGGCGGCGGCGGTAAGCAGGCGCAGACGATTCATGGATGGACACTCCCAGTCGAGATGAAACCGCGCGGCCAAAGCTGCCGCGCGCTACCGATGCAGACTAGCGGAGCCCGCCCGCCGCGGCCAGCCGCTCAGCGCCAGAAAGGTTTCGAAAGTTCCCGCTCGCGCTGGCAACGGTCGATGCCGGCGTCGGCCAACTCGCGTTCGCCGAGCTGGGCGAGCTGGTGGCGGGTGCGGGCGTTTTGCAGGTACATGGCGATCCGACCAGCGATCTTCCGCCACAGGCTTCGGGCGTCCAGGCGCGAACCGGCAGACGAACGGAAAGGAGCGAGAACCCGGTTCATGTGGTTGTCCTTCTGGTGACGGAAGGACAGGATGCACGCCCCGGGCGTGGCCCTCACAGACACAAGCGCCGACGATCATTCCGGCACAGTCGAGGTCCCCAGGGGCACTGTTATGCCGTTCCGGCGCCTTACTGTGCAGGCGAATATTACCTAGCGCTCAGGCAGGAGTTCGACGCTGATCAACGCCAATTCGCCGGCTCCATTGCTGAAGGTACGGATTTCCGCGCTCGAGCTGGCCGTTGCCACGTCGAAAATACCCTCCAGCGTCCTGGGTTCGCCTTCGGTACCCATCAGCGGGCCCTGGGCCAGGATGATCACCTGGGTCGTCGCATTGCTGACGACATCCCAGTTACCCACCGGCTGTGATGGACTGCCGCTGGCGCTGTAGGTGATGCGGTAGCGCAGCTTACCCTGGGGGATGTGGGTGTATGGACCGTAACTCAGGTAGCCCGAGATGCCGGGCTGGGCCACCAGGCGGCCATCGCGCAACTGGCCGATGAGCGTAGGCAGGTGTTCGGCCGGCCAGAAGCCCCAGTGCTTGGGCACGAAGCCGGCATCCCGGCAGCCTTCGCATTGGCCCATGCCCGGGAGCAGCAGCTTGATGCCATCGAGCTCCCCCATCGCGTCGTCCGCACCGTGTGACTGCAGGGCCTGGTCCCAGAGAGCAAGATCATTGAAGACATAGAGGGCCTTGGGATCGTAGGTGCCTGCCTGCACCTGGGCTGCCAGGGCGGCCTGGGTTCTTGCTTGAGCCTCGGTGTCAACCCTGGCGAAGTTGGCGGCATTGATCGACATGCCGTGGTGCAGAGCGAAGTTCGAAAGGGGGATGAAGTCCGGCGGAACGTTGGTTGGCGCAATGTAGAGCACCTTGTCGTAGCGGGAACCGAGTTCGGTCCACAACCTGGAGGTCAGGGGATTGTTCCAGTGCCCTTGGAAGTGATTGCGCGTACCGGCAAGCACGTTGGACAGATCGTAGATCTGCGCGATCAGGGCAATGGCGAGCAGGCCCAAGGCGATCTGCGGCCGGGTACGAGTGCAGACGATGGCGATGGTTGTCACGCAGAGCAGATAGAACACCGGCCAGAACATCCGACCCGGCGAACGGAATATCTGGTACAGACGCACCGCCCAGTCCGGTATCTCGAACTGGATCAGGGTATGGTGGCCGATGCTCACTGTATTGGTCAGCGATACCAACAGCAGGAGAACGCTCATCACGATCAGGGGCCAGATGAGCGTGTGGCTCCATTGTCCGCGGCGGCCAATTGCCAGGAGACAGGCAATGGCCAGCAGTCCCAGCATACCCACGCCCATGTAAGCGAAACCGTCGCCCTCGATGAAGGGGAGCTGTAGTCCGGGCAGCAGCCGCGACCAGGCCCCTCGAGAATCGATCAGCGACAACAGGTTCATTCGTCCGTAGGAGCCCGTCGCTGCCGGCGACGAGCCCAGCATGAAGTAGCCCAGGAGCCACATTATCGTCAGGACCAGGGCGCAGCCGGTCAGCCCGCGCACCACGCAGCGGGCAAGGCTCGCTTCGCGCCGCAGCAGGCGTTGCAGCAGATCGGCGCCCCAGATCGCGCCGAGCATGACCAGCAGGTAGGCGTGGGTCAGGGTGGCGACCGCCAGCAGCACCAACCAGAAGCGCACTCGGTAGGCCTTGTCGAAATAGAGGTACAGCCCGGCCATGAGCAGCCACTGGCCACCCAGTGCGAGGTGGATCGAGAAGCGCATCAGGTAGGGAGGCAGCAGCAACAGCAGGCCGGTGCCCAGGCACAGCTGGCGCCGGTCTTCAACGAAACGCGATAGCGTCAGGTAGCCGAATACCCCCTGCAGCACCATGCAGGTCAGCACCCACAGGCCGAAGTACTGGAAGCTGTCGGGCAGCAGCGGGCCGATCAGTTTGAATGGCAGGGCGAACAGTGGCAGCGAGTCGGAGAAGACGATGGAGCTTCCCTGTTCCATGCCATAGCGTGGATTGGCGCCCAGAGGGAATTGCAGCAAGGGGGTTTCACGGAAGAACTCCCACCCCAGCAGATTGGTCGGCGGGTCGAAGAAGCCACGCATCAGCCAGCCGGTGTTCGATGGCAACAGAATGGACTGGCCCCCGAGGGCCAGGAACAGCAGGCAGGCCAGCAGTACGGGGATCCACAGCGAATGACGCGAATCGGTTGAGGTGCGCATCGCGAGGTTGGTTCCGGCGGTTTTCAATGTCCGTTCCATGGCTAGTGTCTGAACCCCCAGAGTCGGCTGGCCAGGAAGGTGATGCCCGGTACCACGGCGGCCGACGCGATGGCGGACAGACGCGGCGAAAGCCAGCCGGCGGCCAGCAGCGCAGCCAGCAAGCCGCTGTTGACCAGGAAGGCGCTCAGGGAAATCAGGAAGAAGCGGCGCATCGCCCTGCTTGGCGAGCCCGGCGCAGAAAAGGTCCAGATGTAGTTGCCGGAGAACGACAGGCCAAAGGCACAAAGGAAGGCGACCAGGTTGGCGAGCAGCACCGGCCATGTCGTATGGGACAGCAGCAGCCAGACGATGCCGATGTGCAGTGCGGTGGCGCCTACGCCGACGACACCGAAGCGGGCGGCGAGCAGCACCTCCTTCAGCAGGCGGCTGCGAAGCAGGCGGCGCATGGACAGGCTCTCATCGTGGGTCATGGGCGCCGAGCCAGGCAAAATGCTGTCAGACCGGCGACACGATTGAAGCGCAGTACCGGCAACTCCACCATGGATAGTGCCTGCAGGGCTGCATTGACCACCCCGTTGTGTCGTTTGAGCTGCGATCTGGGCTGGCGCACGGCATCACCCCTGAGTCGCTCGAACAGGCGCAGGGTGGCGGCTATCGGGAATACGCCGCCAAAGTAGTAGGCGCCTTTCAGCACCTCGAGCCCGGCCTGCTCTGCGACCCGTTCGATATCGGTGAGCCGGTAGCGACGCTTGTGCTCGAGGAATACATCGTGATCGCTCCAGAGGAACTGGAAGGCCGGTACGGAAATCAGGAAGTGCGCACCGTGGGGCACCTTCTCGACGTAGTGGCGAAGCAGGCCGACATCGTCGTCGACATGCTCCAGGACATCCATCAGCAGCACCAGGTCGGAGTCCAGGCGGTCCACTGAGCGACGGAAGCGGATCGGCTTCCCGGACTCGCTGGCATCGGAGTCCGCCGAGTAGCTGATGTCCACGCACCAGGCCTCGCCGGCGCTGCCTTCGGCCAGCAGGGCGCGGGAGAAGAAGCCGGAGCCGGCGCCCACGTCTAGGATGCTCGAGGGGCGCATGTCGCCGAGGAACTGCTGCACGGCGGCCCGCTTGGATCGGTAATACCAGTGGTCGGCGATATGCTCGCCCAGGATGTCGGTTTCCTTGAGGTCCATGCTCAGTCCTCTGCTTCGTAGATGCGCCGGACGAGATACACGGGCCTGCGCTTGGATTCCAGGTAGGTGCGGCCGAGATACTCGCCCAGCACCCCGATGCCGATGAGTTGCAGGCCGCCGAGGAAGGTCACGGCGACCATCAGCGAGGCGTAGCCAGGCACGTCGATGCCGAAGAGCACCACCTTGAGGACGATCAGTATGGCGAACAGGAAGGCGCTCAAGGACACGGCGATGCCGAGGTAGGTCCAGATCTTCAGGGGATCGGTGCTGAAACTGGTGATGCCTTCGAGGGCGAAGTTCCACAGGCGCCAGCCATTGAACTTGCTGGTTCCGGCCACTCTTTCCGGGCGGCTGTAGTCGATATGGGTGGTACGGAACCCGACCCAGGCGAACAGGCCCTTCATGAAACGCCGGGACTCGGGCAGGTCATTCAGCGCATCCACGACCTGGCGGTCCATCAGGCGGAAGTCGCCGACGTTCTCGGGAATCGCCGGATCGGCGATCTTGTTGTGGATGCGATAGAACCAGTTGGCCGACGCCCGTTTGGCCCAGGAGTCGGAGGCGCGATCGATGCGATGCCCGAGCACCACGTCATAGCCTTCCCGCCAGCGTTCGATCATGGTCGGGATCAGTTCGGGCGGATCCTGGAGATCGACGTCGATCGGCACCACCACCTGGCCCGTGGCACAACGCAGACCGGCACTCAGGGCCGCTTCCTTGCCGAAATTGCGGCTCAGGTCGACGATCCTGATCCGTGCGATGCGTCGTTGCAGCAGCAGGAGTACATCGAGCGTATCGTCCTCACTGCCGTCGTTGACGAAGACGTACTCCACTCGCACGGCATCAGGATCGGCGAACACCTGCTCGACGCGCTCGACGAACAGCGCAACGGTCTCCGCCTCGTTGTAGACAGGCACCACCAGCGACAATGCCAGCGGCGTGTCGAGCTGCGGGCGGTGGATGAGGCTCTGCCGGGGCGTGGCGTGGAGTTCACTGGTCATGTCGTTTCGTCCGTGGCTCGTGTCGCTCTTGTTATCCGGGACATGGCAGGCGCTACCTCAATCGGCCGCACGCTGGGCGGTTTGTGGCGCGGGCGGGCCCGAAGAAATCTCCAGGTCGGAGAGTTGCAGGTCTGCGCCATTGCTCAGCAGGCGCAATTCGACTTTCTGCAGCGGGGCTTTCAAGGCCACCATTCCGGCGACCGGCCGGAGTTCGCCGTGGGTGCCAGCCAGCGGGCCGCTGGAGAGGGCGACGAAGTGCCCGCCAGCGTCTTGCCCGACGATATCCCAGGTACCGACGGTCGTGGCTTCGTCAGCTTCGCTCAAGTAGTTGATCCGGTACGAATAGACGCCTTCGCTCAGGGCGATGTAGGGACCATAGCTGAGATAGCCCGCCTCGCCCGGCTGGCGCGGGACCAGGCGCCCGTTGCGCAGTTGGCCGATCAGGCTGGGCAGTTGTTCGGCCTTCCAGCGTATCCGGAGGTCCGAATTCCGCCTGTCCAGCGGTGCCGCCACGGTAGCCCAGCTTTGCGAGGGCCGGGTGTTCATGCAGATGAGATGCTGGCTGTCGAGCATGCAGCGCCCGGCATCGAGCGCAGTACGGAACAGCGGCGGCAGATCCAGCGGGTTATGCAGGTGCCCCAGCTTCACGTACAGATGGCCGGGCAGTGCGGGCCCGTCGACCAGCCTGTTCTTTTTCGTGCAATCCGTCGCGGCGCGGGCGGTATAGCCGGTATTGATCCGAAGGCCCAGTTGCGCCGCCAGGTACTGATAGCGCACGTAGTCGTCGTCCGTGGTGGGCGGAAGGCTGCAGCCATAGGCTGGATAGACGTCGATTTCCTCGAAGCCGGCCAGCGCCGAGCGCCAGGGCGCGATGTCGACGGTGGTGGGGAGGCGTGTCTGGAACAGGACGCGGTCACGCAACGGGCGGGTGTCGTACCACTGCAGTGCCAGCGCCCCGGACATCAGCAGCAACAGCGCGAGGCTGCGACGGCGCAGCAATACGGCCAGGACGAAGAACAGGATGCTGTAGCCCACCAACCAGAAGAAACGGCCGCTCACCCGGAAGATGCCGGCCAGCGCTTCGGCGAACCGGGGCAGGTGGATATCCAGCAACTCATGCTGGCCAACGAACACTTTGTTGCTGGCCGCATAGAGAGTCAGCGCCAGCAGGGCCAACAACAGGTAGCGATGGCGCGCCGCGGAACGGAGGAACGCACGGGGTTCCAACAGCGCGCTGGTGGCCAGCAACAGCAGGACGCCAGCGCCCAGGTAGTTGAAGCCTTCATCCTGACCCGGTGTCGCGTAGTGGCTGGAACACAGCAGGCCACCGCAGAAAGGCGAGAGCAGGTTCAGTGAATAGATGCCGAAGCCGCCGGCGGCGGCGCCCTTGCCGATGAGATAGCCGCCCGCCAGGAGGATGGCGAACAGCACCACGAGCGAGCCTGCGAGCCAGAGGCAGACGCGTTTCAGGTCCAGGCTTCCAGCCCGCCACTGGCTCACCAGATAGACGAGCAGGAGCGGATAGCTCATGGCGAACAGGTAGGGGTGTACCAGCAGGGCGCTGGCGGTGATTGCGATGAATGCCGTGCAGGTTCGGCGAACGGACCATGTTCCCGAATGGCCTCTCAGATAGGTGCCCAGTGTCAGCAGGAGCAGCCCCTGGGTCATGAGCGCCGTGTGCCCCAGGCGGTGCGTCAGGGCAGGCCAGATCAGGGCGAAACCCGCCGCGAGCAGGGCGCCTGGCAGATGCCGGATACCCAGTGAGCGAATCACGAAAACCGCGGCGGCTGCCTGCAGCAGGTAGCAGATGGCGTGCCACAGGCCGAAATAGTGGAAGCCCGCGGGCAACACCCCGGCGAACAGCTTGAGCGGCAAGGCCAGCAGCGGGATGCTGTCGGTGAAGGCAATGCTGATGCCGTCGGGATAGTTGAGGCGATCCGTCTTCAGCAGCGGGAAATGCCAGTGGTCCTGTTCGAAGAACAGCCACCCCGACACGTGAGAGGCCGCATCGCCGCCCTCGAAGAACCTGCCATGCCCGGCCAGGAAGGTACCCGGATACAGATACAGCACCAGGGCCACGGCCATGAGCAGCGGCAAAGCGTAGGCGATGCTGCGACGCGCGGGGCTCCACAGCCATTCCAGACCGAAGTGCCGGTTGCTCGACAATGCAGGGCTTCTCATCCTTCACATTCCCTGTCGGTGGCGAGGCGCTTGCATCACGGCTTGCGCGCCACTATCACCTGGCTCTTGGCGACCATCTGGTCCAGCGCCTCCTTGATGGCGGCACCGCGAGGCGAATCGAGCAGGACGTCCCAGGTCCTGGTCCAGTTGTGCAGCAGCGGATGGTCGGGATTCTCGAACCCGACGCCGGCCTCCCAGAAGAACAGCATCCACAAAGACCAGTAGAAACCATATTGGCCGTGGCTGACGACTTCCAGGCCCGCTTCCGTCACCCAGTCCCTGAACTGCTGCTCGCCGATCACCCGCACGTGGTTGGGTTTGCGGAAATAATCGGCGGCGGCGAAGCCCCGCTGGAGCTCCTCCGAGGAGGGATGAGGGGCGGAAAGCAGGTAGAGGGCGCCGGGTTGCCCCACGCGGACCAACTCGGCGAGGAAGGCCCGGGGGTCGTCCACATGCTCGATGACCTCGGTGCTGACCACACGACTGATGGAGGCGTCCGGAATCGGTAGCGGAGCACTGTCGGTCACCAGGCACTCGACGCTGCGGGCCGCGCTTCCTTCCAGGCGTTGGCGGGTGGCCTCGATCTTCTCGGCGTCGATGTCGGCCACGATGATGCGCGCGCCACGCATGGCGCAGAAGTGCACATTGCCGCCGTTGCCGCAGCCGACATCCAGCACGGTGTCCTCGGGGCCCACGGGAAAACCGCGGTAGAGCTCGCCGTTCTGCTGGTCGAACCAGCCGCTCAGGGCTGCATCCTTGAGGCCCAGCATGTATGGATCCACACGTGGCTCGGCGGCGCTGCCCGTGCTTTCCTTCGCCGCTGGAGCGGCAGGAGTGGTCAGGAAATTCTTCAGCCGGTTCAGCATGGCCAGTTCTCCAGAAGCGTTCCGAGCGGGGAAATGCGGGATTTGTCTGCGCAGCCGGGAAACTCGACGGGGACGCGACGACGGCTAGGCTGCCTCATTGCGGATGTCTCCTGCGGTAGGCGGCGCCTCGGTCGAGAAACGCCGGGCAATGGCGGTGCCGCGTGCTCTGAGCGGCAACTCGACATAGCGGTAGTTCGCTTCGCTGCAAAGGACGATGGTGCAGATGGCCAGGACCAGGAACAGCAGGGTATGGGTGCCGTCCAGGGCGCTGTCGCCATACAGGCGGAAGGCAATTTCCCGGGTCAGGAAGAATGCCGGGATATGGATGAGATAGATGCCATAGGAGCGGCTGCCCAGCCAGAGGCCAAGGCGTTGCAGGGGCGCGGGAAGGGCCAGGTAGCCGCGATCGTAGGAAGCCAACCAGACCAGGGCCGCGCTGAACAGGGCGATCACCCCGATACGCCAGACGGACCAGAGGTGCTGCTCGGTGGACACCCGCGTCAACCCCAGCACCAGCAGTGCCGCCAGGATCAGCCCCAGGGGGCGCCAGCGCAACAGCCAGGTCGGCTCCAGGCGTACATAGAAGGCCTTGTGGCTGGCCAGGGCCAGGAGCACGCCCCAGGCCAGGGCGTCGGTGCGCAGCACCATCAGCAAGGGCGTGCGCCAGACGAAGAACTGGGCGGCTATCACCCCTACCAGAATCCAGGGCAGGAAGCGGCGCGAGACGAATATCAGCAGCGGCAGCAGGAGATAGAACTGCTCCTCCAGCGACAGGCTCCAGTAGACGAAGCTGACGCCGTACTCGTAGCGGAAGAAGCTGTCGGCGAAACGGAAGTTCGCGTATTGCAGTATCCCCGCGAGTGTTGCGGCGAGGTTGGCGGACAATGTGCCGAAGGCGCCCGATTCGTTCAGGAAGCGGCAGGCCACCAGCATCAGCAGCAGCCAGAGCCAGGCCGAGGGGAGCAGGCGGAAGGCGCGCCTGACCCAGAACTGTACGCTGTTGCGCCAGAACTCGGCGACACCGTTGCAGCCCTGCAGGCGAGGAATCAGGTCGCGGGCGATGACGAAGCCGGAAATGGCGAAGAACAGATCGACGCCCCACCACAGCTCGAAGCGCCGGAAGAAGGCATCGAACAGCGGCGTGGGCCAGTGGAACAGATTGCCATGGGCATGGTGCACGACCACGCTGACCACGGCGAGCGCCCGCAGCAGCTCGATGTCCTGGATACGCCGGCCGGGTGTGTGGCCCTGGCGGTCCGTCATCGGTAACCGATGCATGACACACCCTCCGCCATTGCCGGCTGGCCATGTCCGGGGCAAGCCGATGATCGACATGGCAATGCCATAGTCACAGACTTGCGCATGGCTCATCGCCCGTTATCGCCCTGCGAGCCCGCAGGGCAGCGAGGAAGGCGGACAGCCGGGCCTGCGCCTGCTCCATGCTGCAGAACGCCTGCAGGGCGTCCACTGCGGCCTCGCTCATGTGCGCATAGCGCTGGGGGTCTTCCTTCGCCACCCGATAGCTTTCCTGGTAGGCCGCAAGCAGCGAGTCCCAGTTGGTGATGTAGCGCAGGGTACGGTAGGCCGCCCGCGGGTCATGGGGCCAGGCAGTGAGTTCCTCGGTGCAATCCACCACGAAGGCATTGTCGCTGTCGATGTAATCGAGCATCGCCGTATTGCGCGGGGCTATGGCCGGCTTGCCGCAGGACATGAACTCCATCAGCGGCAGGCACTGCCCCTCGCCGTAGGAGGTATTGACCACGTAGCTGGTGGCCTCCACCAGGCGTTCGTAGTCGGCATCCTCGAGGTAGCCGTGGATCAGCACGAAGCGGCAACGGTAGGGCCTGAGCTTGTAGAGGTGGTGGAGCATGTCCGCCAGCGCATCGTCGATGCAGTGGTGGGTGAGCTTGAGTACCAGAGTGGCGTCTTCACAATCGCGGAAGGCCCAGCAGAAGGCGCCGAGCATGTCGATCCAGTTCTTGCGGCCGTCGTAGGGGTTGAACACCGAGGTGTAGATCACTCCGTCCAGGCGCAGTTTCTGCCTTTCGCGCGAGGCCTCGAAGTCAATGCGTGGCGCATCGCGATGGGGTTCGGGGGCATAGCCGCCCACGTCGTCCACACGGCTGTCGATCACCAGGCCTTCGACCTGCAATTCCAGCTGCTCGGCCACCGGCCTGCGTTGCAGACGGGCCGCCAGGGCGGCGAAGCGGTTCCAGACCGGGGCTGGGATGCTCACCACAGGGAAGTCCGGACCCATGGACTGGCGTACCGAGTCGACGGTGAAGCTGGAATGGGTGATGGCCGCGCCCAGTCGGTCGAACACCAGGCGCCAGTCGTGGCGCGGCTCGCCGTACCAGCTCTCATAAGGGATGACGCTGAACTCCCAGGCGAATACCGGGACGGTCGGGCAACGGTAATGAATGGGGGTGCGGTGCGGTGGCGAGAAGGACAGGAAGATGCACTCCTCGCCGCGGCGCTGGCAGTCGGCGTAGATCCGATCGACGAGGTCGTCCGGATCGCTGATTTCCATCACCTGGCCCAGGCGTTCGAGTAGCGGACGGAATTCCTTCAGCACGAAGTAATAGCTGTATTCGGGCTTGCCGAGGTTCTCTCGGATGTTGCTGCGGTTGGTTTCCGAATGGATGAGGATCAGCATGCCGCGTCTCCCGCGACGGCTTTGTCGGGCCTGCCGGTGCCCAGGAAGGTGCCGAGGAACTCACCCAGTTCGTTCGCGAAACGCTCCTCGCCGGCGAATTCGCGCATCCGCTGGCGTGCCGCCATGGACATCGCCTGATAACACTCCGGTGCCTGCCGGGCAATCCCGTGGCTGTCCAGGTACGCCTGCTTCAGCGCGCCCCAGTCCGGACGGTAGCGTATGGTCCGGTAGCTCAGGCGAGTGTCCTGGGGCCATACGGCATGTTCGCGACAAGCGGGGACGACGAAGGCCAGGTCGCTGTCGACGTAGTCCTCCATCGCGGTGTGCGCCGGGGCTATGGCCGGCTTGCCGCAGGCCAGGAACTCCATCAGCGGAAGACACAGGCCTTCGCAGCGCGAGGCATTGACGTAGTAACTGGTGGCCTCGCGCAGGCGCTGGAATTGTTCGTCGTCGAGGAAGCCGTGCATGACTACGACACGGCAAGCGAAGGGGGCCAACTGCGACAACAGGGTCAGCATGTGAACGTAGTAGCTGGCCAGGTCCTTCTGGGTGATCTTGAGCACCAGGGTCGCGTCGGCAGTGTCGCGGAACGCCCAGCAGAAGGCCGTGACCAGGTTCTCCCAGTTCTTGCGCCCATCCGCAGGGTTGAATACCGAGACGTAGACCACGCCCTCCACCTGGACCTCGACCAGTTGCGAGGTATCCGGCAACTGCGCCTGGGGATGCTCTTCGATCACGGTTGCGGAGGATGCCGCGGGCGGCTCGGCCGGCGCTAGCGGGCTGGGGCGCCGCAGCAGTCGGCTCAGGCCCCGGCGCAGCGCGGCGGGCACGAGGTCGCGCACGGCCTCGCGGTACCACATCAGGAGGTAATGCCGGGTGATCAGCGCGCGCCGTCGCCAGGTGAGTGCCGGCACGGCTTCGATAATGGGCTCGATGGGCTCGTCGGCGACGGCGGGAATGTCATGTATCGGTGCGATGAGTCCGTCGGCCGACAGGCCCAGCAGTCGGGTATCGAGGATGCAGCCACGAATCTGCAGTTTCGTCGGCTCGATGATGGCGTTGGCCGGCGATTGTCCGCCGAGGCTGGCATAGGTTTCCCAGAGCGGTGTCGGCAGGGGAATCACCGGGAAGTCCTCCCCCATCGAGGCGCGGATCGCCCGGGCTGTGTGCGACGACAGGCTGATCGCCCCGCCATGCCGGCTTAGCACGTAGCGCCAGTCCAAGCACGGATCATCGTTCCAGGTTTCGTTGGGGATGCTGTCGTATTCCCAGGCGATGACGCAGAGGATGGGACAGGCGAGGGAAAGCGGAGACTTGTGCGGTGGGCCGAAGAACAGTGCCAGGCAATCACGCCCGGCCGCGCGCAGCCGGCGGGCGGTGGCTTCCAGCTCCTGCAGGCTCTGCGGGCGATGTACTTCGCCAAGCGCCTGCAGAACCGGCAGATAGGCCTTGAGAACGAAGAAATAGCTGTACTCGGGAGTGCCGAGACTGCTGTCGATGGCGCTCTCGCCAATATCCGAAAACAGGATGAAGTCCATACGGTCCTACAACACTGTGCAGGCGCTGCCGGCAGCGCCTTACAGGCCGTTGCCTGTGTATTGTTCTTGTTACCACCCTGGCGGCCGGGGTGGGGCTTTTGTCCAGTCGACGACCGGGTTGTCGGACTGGACAGGTTGCAAGCGCTGGCGGCCGCATTCTAAACACAGCGCAGCCGGCTTCGAAAAGTGCTTAAGTACCATGTATGAAAAATTGAAGCAGAACCGACCGGTCACTCAGCTTTAGGTTGAATTTGTCATTCATTTACTACAGGTTAACGAGATAAGTACAACAGCAGAAGAATCCTAATCGCATCATTTTCGCGACTTCTGCAGGCACCTTTCCAGCTCGTAGCACCTGTCGGATGTTCCCTGGGTGCTCATGACAAGGGGTTCTCTTGAGAAAGCGCCTATTGGTCACCGGCCTCACGGGATTCGTCGGACACCACATCCGAACCTGGCTTGATCAGCACGAGAGCGTGTGGGAACTGCTCGAGGTGCCCGAGCGCCCCGACCTAACCGATCCGGAAGCGGTGCGTGCCGGTTACAGTCAGCGGCCGGATACCGTCATCCATCTCGCCGGGCAGACCTTCGTCCCGGAAGCGTTTCGCGATCCCGCGGGTACGCTGCAGGTCAATCTCCTGGGTACCCTCAACCTGCTGCAGGCACTCAAGGCTCTCGATTTCTCCGGGGACTTCCTCTACGTCAGTTCCGGGGACATCTATGGCCAGGTGGACGAAGCACGCCTTCCCATCCGCGAAGACCTTCTGCCTGCGCCTCGCAACCCCTATGCCGTCAGCAAGCTGGCGGCCGAACACCTCTGCCTGCAGTGGGGCATGACCGAAGGCTGGCGAGTGATGATCGCGCGCCCCTTCAACCACGTGGGCGCCGGGCAGAAGGAAAACTTCGTCATCGCCAGTGCTGCACGACAGATCGCTCTGATCCGCGCAGGCCTGCAGGAGCCTCGGCTGCTGGTTGGCGACATCGACGTCAGCCGCGACTTCCTGGATGTCCGCGATGTGGTGTCGGCCTACTTCGCCTTGCTTGAAGGCGGCCGCCCCGGACAGGTCTACAACGTCTGCTCCGGTGAAGAACGGCGGATTCGCGACCTGATCCAGCAACTGGCCGATCTCGCCCAGGTGGAGATCGAACTGGTGCAGGACCCCGCACGCATGCGCCGTGCGGAACAACGCCGTGTATGCGGCAGTCATTCCAAGCTGCACGAGGCGACCGGCTGGAAGCCGGACATAACGATAAATCAGACCCTGACGGCGATCCTGTCGGACTGGGCATCACGGGTGTAGCGACAATGACAAGAAACGCACTCATCACGGGAGTGACGGGCCAGGACGGTGCCTACCTGGCAAAACTGCTGCTCGAAAAGGGATACCGCGTGCACGGCCTGGTGGCCCGGCGCAGCTCCGATACCCGCTGGCGTTTGCGCGAGCTGGGCATCGAATCGGAGCTGGTCTATCTGGATGGCGATATGGCCGATGCCTCGTCCATCCAGCGCGCGGTCATCAAGGCCAAGCCGGATGAAATCTACAACCTGGCGGCGCAAAGCTTCGTCGGCAGCTCATGGGACCAGCCGATCACCACCGCCGTGGTCGACGGCCTGGGGGTTACCCACCTGCTCGAGGCGATCCGCCAGTTCAGCCCGCAGACGCGCTTCTACCAGGCCTCCACCAGCGAGATGTTCGGTCTGATCCAGGCCGAGCGGCAGGACGAGAACACACCCTTCTACCCGCGCAGCCCCTATGGCGTGGCCAAGCTGTACGGCCACTGGATCACGGTGAACTACCGCGAGAGCTTCGGCCTGCACACCTCCAGCGGCATCCTCTTCAACCACGAATCGCCGCTGCGTGGCATCGAGTTCGTGACCCGCAAGGTCACCGATGCCGTGGCGCGGATCAAGCTCGGCAAACAGAAGGAGTTGCGCCTGGGCAACATCGATGCCAAGCGCGACTGGGGTTTCGCTGGCGACTATGTCGAGGCCATGTGGCTGATGCTGCAGCAGGAAAAGCCCGATGACTACGTGGTGGCGACTGGCGTGACCACCACGGTGCGGGAAATGTGCCGCATCGCCTTCGACTACGTCGGCCTGAAGTACCAGGATCACGTGGTGGTCGACCAGGCCTTCATCCGCCCCGCGGAGGTCGACGTGCTCCTGGGCAACCCGGCCAAGGCCGAACGGGTGCTGGGCTGGAGTCCGAGGACCAGCCTCGAGAATCTGATTCACATGATGGTGGATGCCGACCTGCGGCGAGTCGACAAGGAGTAGCGCCATGCTGGTTCCTGTGATTCTTTCCGGTGGGGCCGGGACGCGCCTGTGGCCGGTTTCCCGCGAGGGGCAGCCCAAACCCTTCATGGCGCTGCCCGATGGCCAGACCCTTCTGCACAAGACCTACTGCCGGGCAGCCGGCCTTTTGCCCAGCGATGGCGAGATAGTTACGGTGACCAACCGCGACTACTACTTCCAGAGCAAGGATCACTTCCTTGCCGCCAAGCTGCGCCAGCGCGGACATTTCGTCCTGGAGCCGGTGGGGCACAATACGGCGCCTGCGGTCGCCATGGCGGCGTTGGCAGTACGCGCCAGGCACGGCGACCAGGCATTGCTGGTGGTGATGCCGGCGGACCACCTGATCCGCGACCTCGAGGCCTTTGGCCGGGCGGTCGAGCGCGCGGCCGCCCTGGCCGAGGCCGGTCACCTGGTCACCTTCGGCGTGGTGCCCACGGCACCGGAGACCGGTTTCGGCTACATAGAGATGGGCGAGCAACTGGACGAGGGCCGCGGGGCCAGGGTTCGGCGTTTCGTGGAGAAGCCCGACCTGGAGACTGCCCGGCAATTCCTCGACAGCGGTGATTTCCTCTGGAACTCGGGCATGTTCTGCTTCAGCGTCGCCACGCTGCTTGGCGAGCTGGAACGCCACGCTCCGGAAATCCTCGCCAGCGCCATCGCCTGCCACGAGGCCAGCAGCGGCGACGAACTGGGCCAGGTGGTGCAGCAGGAACTGAGCGGCGAGCATTTCGCCGCCTTCCCCGACATTTCCATCGACTACGCACTGATGGAGCGCTCAGAGCGCGTCGCGGTGGTTCCGGCGGCCTTCGACTGGAGCGACATCGGCTCCTGGGGGGCGCTGAGCGCGCTGGTCGAGCCTGATGCGCAGAACAACCGCGCAGCCGCCGACGCGGTGTTCGTCGATACCTGCAACACCTACGTGCAGAGCGACGACCGCCTGGTGGCCACCGTGGGCGTGTCCGACCTGATCGTCATCGATACCGCAGACGCCATCCTGGTCGCCCACGCCGAGCGCGCCCAGGACGTGCGCAAGGTGGTCAAGCAGCTCAAGGACAGCGAGCACGAGGCTTATCGCCTGCACCGCACCGTGAGCCGTCCGTGGGGAACCTACACGGTGCTGGAGGAAGGGCCGCGCTTCAAGATCAAGCGCATCGTGGTCAAGCCGGGGGCCTCACTGTCGTTGCAAATGCACCATCACCGCAGCGAACACTGGATAGTGGTGCGTGGCATGGCCAAGGTCACCAATGGCGAGGGCGTGCGCCTGGTGAACAGCAACGAGTCCACCTACATCCCTGCGGGGCACAAGCATCGCCTGGAGAACCCCGGCGTCATCGACCTGGTGATGATCGAGGTGCAGAGCGGCGAATACCTGGGGGAGGACGACATCGTCCGCTTCGAGGACCAGTACGGCAGGGCCTGCTAGATGTTGGCGAGGATGTTCCAGGGAATCTGGCAATACCGCGGCTTCGTCGCCGGCAGCGTGCGCCGCGAGTTCGAGTCGCGCTACCGCGGCTCGATGTTGGGCGCGGCCTGGACGGTGCTCAACCCGCTGGCGATGATCCTGGTGTATACGGTGATCTTCTCCGAGGTGATGCGGGCGCGGTTGCCGGGCGTCGATGACCGCATGGCATTCGGCGTGTTCATCTGTTCCGGGCTGCTCACCTGGGGCCTGTTCTCCGAGGTGGTCGGGCGCAGCCTGACGATGTTCCTGGACAACGCGAACCTGCTGAAGAAGCTCAACTTCCCACGCATCTGCCTGCCGGTGGTGAGCATGCTCAACGCACTGGTGAACTTCGCCATCATCTTCGCGCTGTTCTGCGGCTTCCTGGCCATCACCGGCCGGCTGCCCGGCATCGCCCTGCTGGCCTTCCCCGTCCTGCTCCTGCTGCAACTACTGTTCGCCTGTGGGCTGGGCATGCTGCTGGGCGTGCTCAACGTGTTCTTCCGCGACGTCGGGCAACTGTTCGGCATCCTCCTGCAGTTCTGGTTCTGGTTCACGCCCATCGTCTACCCGACCAGCATCCTGCCGGAAAGCATCCGCAGGCTGATCCAGCTCAATCCGATGACGCCGCTGATTCAGTCCTACCAGAACCTCTTCCTATATGGCCGCTGGCCCGTATGGACTGACCTGCTGCCGCTGCTGCTCTCGGCCCTGGTGCTGTGCGTCCTGGCGCTGGCGCTGTTCCGTAGCCGTTCCGGCGAGATGGTGGACGAACTCTGATGGGCCACATACGCATCCAGCAACTCGGCAAGGCCTACCGCCAGTATCCCTCGCGCTGGGCTCGGCTGCTCGAATGGTTGTCTCCCGGCGCCCGGCCGCGCCACCAGCAGAAATGGGTGCTGCAGGATATCGACCTGGACATCGCGCCCGGCGAGGCGGTAGGGTTGGTCGGTTCCAATGGCGCCGGCAAGAGCACGCTGCTCAAGATCATCACCGGCACCACCCTGCCCACCCACGGCAGCTGCAGCGTCGGCGGGCGGGTCTCGGCGCTGCTGGAGCTGGGCATGGGCTTCCACCCTGAATTCACCGGCCGCCAGAACGTGTTCATGGCCGCGCAGTTGCAGGGCCTGCAGCGCGAGGAAATCGAGGAACTGATGCCGGCCATCGAGGCCTTCGCCGAGATCGGTGACGCCATCGACCAGCCGGTGCGCACCTACTCCAGCGGTATGCAGATGCGCCTGGCGTTCAGCGTGGCCACCGCCAGGCGCCCTGACGTGCTGATCGTCGACGAGGCGCTCTCGGTGGGCGATGCCTATTTCCAGCACAAGAGCTTCGAGCGCATCCGTAGCTTCCGCCGCGACGGCACCACGCTGCTGATCGTGTCCCATGACCGCTTCGCCATCCAGTCCATCTGCGATCGCGCCGTGCTGCTGGAGTTCGGCAGGGTCGTGCAGCAAGGCGACCCGGAGATGGTCATGGACTACTACCATGCGCGCATGACGGCCGGCCTCAACCATCGGGTACGCCAGGAGATGCTGGCCAACGGCAAGACGCGGACCATTTCCGGTACCGGGGAGGTCGAGGTCGAGTCGGTGCGCCTGCTGGAGCAGGATACCTCGGTGGAAATCATCGAAGTGGGCAGCGAGGTGACGCTGGAAGTGGTGGTCCGCGCGACCCAGGACATCAGCCAACTGGTGCTGGGGTTCATGCTCAAGGACCGCCTGGGCCAGGCCATGTACGGCATCAACTCCTACCGCCTGAAGCAGACGCTGGAGAATATCCGGGCAGGTGAGCGCATCCTGTATCGATACAGCTTCCCGATGCGCCTGGGACCAGGCAACTACTCGGTTTCCTTGAGCCTTTCCAGGCGTGACTCGCACCTGGACGGCAGCTACGAATGGCGCGACTGCGCCATGCTGTTCCAGGTGGCCAACGCCAGCCACGAGAACTTCGTCGGCTATTCCTGGCTGGGGGCGGAGCTTGCGGTCGAGCGCCTGGGCGCTGCAGCGGAAGTGCTCGAACTGAGGCGCAGCCTGCCATGATGCGCATACTCATCGAATGCACATACGTCTTCGAACACCCCGAAGTGAACTCGGGCATCCAGCGCGTCGTGCGCAATGTCATCCGCAATCTCGATACGGTCCAGGCCGAAGTCGAGTGCATACCCGTGGTCTTCCTGCGCGGGCGTATGTTCCGGGTACTGGCGCTGGCGCCCTTGTCCGGCCGCGACCTGCCCTGGCACAGCCGCATGCGCGTGGCCCTGGAGCAACTACGTAACGACTACTGGATGTGGCACGCGCGCCTGGAGCGGCGCTGGCCGATGAACCGTTGGCACAATGCGCGGCGGGCTCTCTACATGCTCTGCAAGCTGGCCAGCCTAAGCTTCACCCTGCCGCTGCGATTCGCCACCTATGCCTCGCGAAACCATGTGGTGCCTGAGCGCGTGCAGGCGATGGAGGCGTTGCCGGGCGACCAATTGCTGCTGCTCGACTCGTCCTGGCATGCCGATTTCTTCCCCGTCGCCGAGCGTCTCAAGGCGCAGGGCGTGGGCATCGTCTCGGTGATCTACGATCTCATCCCCTCTACGCATCCGCAGTTTTGCGATGCCGGCCTGGTCCGTGTTTTCGACCGCTGGTTCGACTGGATCGCCGAGATGGCCGATGGTTTCATGTGCATCTCCACCACCATCCGCGACCAACTGCGTGCCGAGATCGTCCGCCGTCGGGGCGAGGCGGTGGCCGGGCAGATCTGGTTCGACCACTTCTACCTGGGCTCGGAGCTGGACCTGGCCGACCGTCCCGGCCGTATCGATCCGCGCCTGCTGCGGATGTTCGAGGCGGGTGCGCCGGTGTACCTGATGGTCAGCACCATAGAACCGCGAAAGAACCACGCCTATCTGCTGGACGCCTTCGAGCGTCTCTGGGCGCGTGGCTCCCCTGTCCGCCTGTGCATCATCGGGCGCGTCGGTTGGAAGTGCGAGGACCTGGTCACCCGCATCCGCCGGCATCCGGAATTGAACAAGCGCCTGCATGTTTTCCACAAGCTCAACGATCGAGGCCTGGAGCACGCCTATGCGAACGCCAAGGCACTGGTGTTCCCGTCTTTCGTCGAAGGCTTCGGCCTGCCACTGGTAGAGGCCATGCAACGCCAGTTGCCGGCCATGGCCAGCGATATCCCGGTCTTCCGTGAGATCGGCAGCGACTTCATGGCCTATTTCGATCTGGACCAGCCGGAGTCCCTTGCGGCGCTCGTGGAGCGCTTCGAAGAATCGGGCCAGTTTCCGGCGCAACGGCCGGTGTCCGAGTGGCGCTGGATCGGATGGCGTGAGGCCAGCCAGCAACTCATCGAGCGCGTAGTGCAGGCGCAGTGGCAACAGCCTTTGGGAGGGGCGCCGGAAAAGGACGAACAGCGTGAAGGTTGCGCTTAACACCCGCATCCTCCAGGCCCCGCGCACCGGCATCGGCCAATACGTGGCGGCGCTGGCGCAGGCCCTGGGCGAGCAGCCCGGCGTGGATCTGGACTATTTCCATGGCTGGGGCTGGTCGCAGGCGCTGCCGCGGGCGGCGTTGCCGGGCTATTCGCGCTGGAGCGCCGCGGCCAGGCGGGTGCCGGGCGCCTACCGGATCCGCCGTTGGCTGGAACAGCAGCGCTTCGACCGGGGCCTGCGCGAGCGGGATGTGCAGCTGTATCACGAACCGAGCCTGTGGCCGCTGGCGTTCGAGGGCCCCATGGTCATGACGGTGCATGACCTGACCCACGTGCGTTATCCCCAGACCCAGCCGCGTGACCGCCTGGCGGAGATCGAGCGGCGTGTCGGAGAAGGCGTGGCCCGGGCCGGGCGCATCCTGGTGGATTCGCACTTCGTCGGCGAGGAGCTGCGTGCGTATTTCGGCCTGCCGGCGGAGCGGGTGATGGTCGCGCCCCTGGGGTGTGCGCCGCGCTTCCGGCCGCGCACGGCGGAACAGTTGCGAACTGTACTGGCGCCACTGGCTCTGGAAGCTGGGGGCTATCTGATCTGCGTGGGTACGCTGGAACCGCGCAAGAACCTGCAGCAGGCCCTGCGCGCCCATGCCCTGTTGCCGCCGGCGCTGCGCGAGCGCTATCCCCTGCTGATCGCCGGCATGGCCGGCTGGCGCCAGGAACAGCTGGACGCGGAACTGGCCGTGGCGCTGGCCGGCGGCCAGGTGCGCCTGCTCGGCTACCTGGACGACGACACCCTGGCGTGCGTGCTCGCCGGCGCGCGCCTGCTGTTGTTCCCGTCGCTCTACGAGGGCTTCGGGCTGCCGGTGCTGGAAGCCATGGCCAGCGGCGTGCCTACGGTGCTGGCGCGCACCTCGTCACTACCGGAAGTGGCCGGCGAGGCCGGCTGTTTCGTCGAGCCACAGGATGAGCAGGGCATGGCCGATGCCATCCAGCGGCTGCTGGAGGACGGGAACGAATGGGCACGTCTGCGGCGCCTGGGGCTGGACCGCGCCGGGGCTTTCAGCTGGCAGGCGTGCGCCCGCGCCACCGTCGAGGCCTATCGCCAGGCCATGGGAGGCTGAATGCGCATTCTACATTTCTTCAAGACCTACCTGCCCGACTCCGTGGGCGGGATCGAACAGGTGATCAACCAGCTCTGCCGCAGCGGCGAGGCTCACGGCATCGAGAACGAGGTGCTCACCTTGAGCGCCAATCCCGAGCCGGCGCTGCTGGAGGTCGATGGACACCGGGTGCACCGTGCGCGCCTGGATCTGCAGTTGGCCTCGACGGGCTTCTCCTACAGCGTGTTGCCGCGCTTTCGCGCCCTGGCCGCCGAGGCCGACATCATCAATTTCCACTTCCCCTGGCCGTTCATGGACCTGGTGCATTTCCTCTCCGGGGTGCGCAAGCCGATGGTGGTGACCTACCACTCGGACATCGTCCGCCAGCGCCATCTGCTCAGGCTGTACCAGCCGCTGATGAACGGCTTTCTCGGCTGCGCCGACCGCATAGTGGCGGCCTCGCCCAACTACCTGGCCACCAGCGAGGTGTTGCGGCGCTTCCCGGGCAAGACCGAAGTGATTCCCTACGGTCTGGACAAGACGGGTTATCCACAGCCCGATGCGAACTGCCTGGACGGCTGGCGCCAGCGGGTGGGAGAGGGTTTCTTCCTGTTCGTCGGGGTGATGCGCTACTACAAGGGCCTGCACATCCTGCTGGAAGCGATCCAGGGGACCGGCTACCCGCTGGTGGTGGTCGGCGCCGGGCCGCTGGAGGCCGAGCTGAAGGCGCAAGCCGCTGCCTTGGGAGTGGAAGGCCACGTACGCTTCCTGGGGCGGGTCAGCGAGGTGGACAAGGTGGCGCTGCTGCAACTGAGCCGCGCCATCGTGTTTCCTTCGCACCTGCGTTCGGAGGCGTTCGGTATCTCCCTGCTGGAAGGCGCGATGTACGGCAAGCCGATGATTTCCAGCGAGATCGGGACGGGCACCAGCTACATCAATATCCAGGGGGTGACGGGGCTGGTGGTGCCGCCCAGCGAGCCGAAGGCGTTCCGCGAGGCGATGCGCTGGATATGGGAGCACCCGGAGAGCGCAGCCGAGATGGGCAGGAAGGCCGAGGCGCGCTACGAGGAACTGTTCACCGCCGAGACCATGGGACGGCGCTGGGCCGGTCTGTATCGGGAACTGCTGTTCGCCGATCCGGGCCTGGAAAAGCAGAAAGGCCGCTCAATCTAGCGGCCTTTCACCAGTACAGTTTCGAACTGTCTATCTACCGCCTGACAGTTCAGCGCTTCCGCTTACTTCCAGAACGGCTTGTTCAGCTCGGCGTAGCGCTGGGCTTCGCTGATGCCGGCGTCGGCCAGCAGGCGCGAGTCGAGGCGGGCCAGCTGGCGGCGGCTCTCGATGCGGCGCTGCCACAGGCGGACGGTGCCGACCAGGCTGCGGTGGGCGGTAGAGGAAGAACGGATGTTGCTGACAGTGGCGGAACCGAGGGTACGTTCCATGATTTTCGTCCTTCCCGCTTTTGGCGGGTAGTGGGGTTGCGGAAGTTGTTGGGGAGTATCTTCTGACTTTTTGGTCAGCCGCGATAGGTACAGTTGCCTTGAATTAAATAGCGTCAGCGAATTGTTTCAGCGAACTGTAATGGCGATTTTGGGGCGAACTGTACCGCTGCGCTCCATTGTGGTGCACAGGCGGCGGGGGATTGAGGATTTTCAGCAGGTCTGCCGGGGATGGCAGTAGGAGAAGTGGAACAGTCGCTGTGGGATAAAAAACTGTTCGGAAGTGTTTTTACGTGGTTTTTTTCCGACTGTCCAGCCTGGCGGGCCATTCTTTGTGGAATGGCCCGCCAGGGATGCCGGATCAGCTGGCGGCGAGCATGTGGCCGCGTTCTTCCAGGTTGATGTGCCAGTTCATGGCTTCGCGCAGGATGTGCGGGGTGTGCCCGCCGCGCTGGCAGGCGGCCTCGAAGTAGCCGGCCAGGGCATCGCGGTAGGACGGGTGCACGCAGTTCTCGATGATCACCTTGGCGCGCTCGCGCGGCGCCAGGCCGCGCAGGTCGGCCAGGCCCTGTTCGGTGACGAGGATGTCCACGTCGTGCTCGGTATGGTCGACGTGGCTGACCATGGGCACCACGCTGGAGATGTTGCCGCCCTTGGCGATGGACTTGGTGACGAAGATGGCCAGGTGGGCGTTGCGGGCGAAGTCGCCCGAGCCGCCGATGCCGTTCATCATCTTCGTGCCGCCGACGTGGGTGGAGTTGACGTTGCCGTAGATGTCGAACTCCAGCGCCGTGTTGATGCCGATGATGCCCAGGCGTCGCACCACCTCGGGGTGGTTGGAGATTTCCTGCGGGCGCAGCACCAGCTTGTCCTTGTAGCGCTCCAGGTTGCCGAAGACGTCGGCGTTGCGGCGGCTCGACAGGGTGATGGAGCTGCCCGAGGCGAAGCGCAGCTTGCCCGAGTCCATCAGGTCGAAGGTGGAGTCCTGCAGCACTTCGGAGTACATGGTCAGGTCTTCGAAGGGCGATTCCATCAGGCCGCACATCACCGCGTTGGCGATGCTGCCGATGCCCGCCTGCAGCGGCGCGAGGTTCTTCGCCAGGCGGCCGGCGTCCACTTCGCGCTTGAAGAAGTCGATCAGGTGGTTGGCGATGGCCTGGGTCTCGCTGTCCGGCGGCAGCACGGTGGAGGGCGAGTCGGGCTGGTTGTTGATGACGATGGCGACGATCTTCTCCGGCGGGATCGGAATGGCGGTGCTGCCGATGCGATCGTCGACCTTGGTCAGCGGGATGGGCGTGCGGGTCGGCCGGTAGGTCGGGATGTAGATGTCGTGCAGGCCTTCCAGGTTGGTGTTGTGCGCCAGGTTGATCTCGACGATCACCTGCTTGGCGAAGATAGCGAAGCTGGCCGAGTTGCCCACGGAGGTGGTCGGCACGATGTGGCCTTGCTCGGTGATGGCCACGGCTTCGATCACCGCGATGTCCGGCAGCTTGAGCTGGTGGTTGCGCAGTTGTTCGACGGTTTCCGACAGGTGCTGGTCGATGAACATCACCGAGCCGTCGTTGATCGCCTTGCGCAGGGTGCTGTCGACCTGGAAGGGCATGCGCCGGGCCAGCACGCCGGCCTCGGTGAGGTGCTTGTCGAGGTCGTTGCCCAGGCTCGCGCCGGTCATCAGGCTGATCTTCAGCGGCTGCTGCTTGGCGCGCTGGGCCAGGGCCTCCGGCACGGCCTTGGCTTCGCCGGCGCGGGTGAAGCCGCTCATGCCGACGGTCATGCCGTCCTGGATCAGGGCTGCGGCCTGGTCAGCAGTCATCACCTTCTCGAGCAGGGAAGGCAGGCGCACGCGATCACGGTACATGGAAAAACCTCAGGCTTTATGGGGAGTGCAAGGCGGCCAGTCTAGGGACTCGGCGATTTTTCGCCCTTATACCAAGGTCGAAAAAACGCCCCGCCACCGCCTTACTTACTACCAAAGTCCAGAGGGTTTTCCCTTGCGGCAAAGCAAGACACCGGCGCATGGCCGGTGTCTTGTGGATCGACGGCTGTCGTTATTCGACGGCCTTGACCATGTCTTCGATGACTTTCTTGGCGTCGCCGAAGACCATCATGGTCTTGTCCAGGTAGAACAGTTCGTTGTCCAGGCCGGCGTAGCCGCTGGCCATCGAGCGCTTGTTGACGATCACGGTCTTGGCCTTGTAGGCCTCGAGGATCGGCATGCCGGCGATCGGCGACTTCGGATCGTTCTTCGCCGCCGGGTTGACCACGTCGTTGGCGCCCAGCACCAGCACCACGTCGGTCTGGCCGAACTCGGAGTTGATGTCTTCCATCTCGAACACCTGCTCGTAGGGCACCTCGGCCTCGGCCAGCAGGACGTTCATGTGGCCGGGCATGCGGCCGGCGACCGGGTGGATGGCGAACTTCACGGTGACGCCGCGGTGGGTCAGCTTCTCCGCCAGTTCCATCAGCGCGTGCTGGGCGCGGGCCACCGCCAGGCCGTAGCCGGGGACGATGATTACGCTGTCGGCGTTGGTCAGCAGGAAGGAGGCGTCGTCGGCCGAACCGGATTTCACCGGGCGGGCTTCCTTGGCGCCAGCCGGGCCGGCGTCGTCGGCGCTGGCACCGAAACCACCGAGGATGACGTTGAAGAACGAGCGGTTCATCGCCTTGCACATGATGTACGAGAGGATGGCGCCCGAGGAGCCGACCAGGGAGCCGGCGATGATCAGCATCGAGTTGTTCAGCGAGAAGCCGATGCCCGCCGCGGCCCAGCCGGAGTAGGAGTTGAGCATCGAGACCACCACCGGCATGTCGGCACCGCCGATGGGGATGATGATCAGCACGCCGAGGATGAAGGCCAGGGCCAGCATCAGGGCGAAGGCGGCGAGGTTGCCGGTGAACATGAACACCAGGCCCAGGCCCAGGGTGGCCAGGCCCAGCACCAGGTTGAGCAGGTGCTGGCCGGCGAACTGTACCGGTGCGCCCTGGAACAGGCGGAACTTGTACTTGCCCGACAGCTTGCCGAAGGCGATCACCGAACCGGAGAAGGTGATGGCACCGATGGCCGCGCCGAGGAACAGCTCCAGGCGGTTGCCGGTGGGGATGGTATCGCCCAGGTGCTGGACGATGCCCAGCGACTGCGGCTCGACCACGGCGGCGATGGCGATGAACACCGCGGCCAGGCCGATCATGCTGTGCATGAAGGCGACCAGCTCGGGCATCTTGGTCATTTCAACGCGCTTGGCCATGATCGAACCGGCGCTGCCGCCGATCAGCAGGCCGACCAGGATGTAGCCGATGCCGGCGGCGGCGTTGCCGCCCTCGGCCAGTTGCGCGCCGAGCTTGAACACCAGGCCGACGGTGGTGAGCACGGCGATGGC
This sequence comes from Pseudomonas sp. NBRC 100443, assembly GCF_030268185.1. Lineage (NCBI taxonomy): Bacteria > Pseudomonadati > Pseudomonadota > Gammaproteobacteria > Pseudomonadales > Pseudomonadaceae > Pseudomonas > Pseudomonas sp. NBRC 100443. The sequence goes on along the minus strand of NZ_BSQE01000001.1, from coordinate 360,759 downwards.
CATGCCGACCATGCCGAACAGGTTGCCGCGCCGCGAGCTGGTCGGGTGCGACAGGCCCTTCAGGGCCTGGATGAAGCAGACCGAGGCGATCAGGTACAGCAGGGTGACGAGGTTCATGCTCATGGTCAGTGCTTCTCCGCCGGCGCTTTCGGCGCTTTCTTCTTGAACATTTCCAGCATGCGGCGGGTGACCAGGAAGCCACCGAACACGTTGACCGCGGCCAGGGCCACGGCCAGGGTGCCCATGATCTTGCCCAGCGGGGTGACGGTCAGGGCGGCGGCCAGCATGGCGCCGACGATGACGATCGCCGAGATGGCGTTGGTCACCGCCATCAGCGGGGTGTGCAGCGCGGGGGTGACGTTCCATACCACGTGGTAGCCGACGTACACGGCCAGCACGAAGATGATCAGGTTGTAGATCCCGTGGGAGATCAGCATTTCTTCCATCGTCTTTCACCGGTCTCTAGGCCGGGCAGGAGCCCGGCGGGTTCTTCTTTATTAAGGAGGGCTCAGCCGTTCTTGCGCACGGCCTGGCCGTCGCGGCACATCAGGCAGGCAGCGACGATGTCGTCTTCCAGGTTGACCTTGAAGTCTTCGGCGCAGAGGGTCAGCTTGAGGAAGTCGAGCAGGTTGCGCGCATACAGGGCCGAGGCGTCCGCCGGGACCATGGCGGCCAGGTTGGTGTGGCCGACCAGGGTCACGCCGTGCTTGACCACCACCTGCCCGGCTTCGGTCAGCGGGCAGTTGCCGCCTTGGGCTGCGGCCAGGTCGATGACCACCGAGCCCGGTTTCATCTCCTGCACGGTGGCTTCGTGCAGCAGCGTCGGCGCCTTGCGGCCCGGGATCAGCGCGGTGGTGATGACGATGTCGGCCTGCTTGGCGCGCTCGTGCACCGCCTTGGCCTGGCGCTCCATCCACGAGGCCGGCATCGGCCGGGCGTAGCCGCCGACGCCTTCGGCGCACTCGCGCTCCTCGTCGGTCTCGTAGGGCACGTCGACGAACTTGGCGCCGAGGGATTCGATCTGCTCCTTCACCGCCGGGCGCACGTCCGAGGCCTCGATCACCGCGCCCAGGCGCTTGGCCGTGGCGATGGCCTGCAGGCCGGCGACACCGGCGCCGAGGATCAGCACGCGGGCGGCCTTAACGGTGCCGGCGGCGGTCATCAGCATGGGCATGAAGCGCGGGTAGTGGTTGGCCGCGAGCATCACCGCCTTGTAGCCGGCGATGTTGGCCTGGGACGACAGCACGTCGAGGCTCTGCGCCCGCGAGGTGCGCGGGGCGGCCTCCAGGGCGAAGGCGGTGATGCCGCGTTCGGCCATGCGCGCGATGTTGTCGTTGTCGAAGGGGTTGAGCATGCCGATCAGTACGGCGCCCGGCTTCATCTGCGCCAGTTCCTCGGCGCTGGGGGCGACCACCTTGAGCACCAGTTCGGCGCCCAGGGCGTCGGCGGCGGAGCCGATCTTCGCCCCGGCGGCCTCGTAGGCGCTGTCCGGCTGACAGGCATTGATACCGGCGCCACTCTGAACGATCACCTGGTGGCCTTGGCCAACCAGTTTCTTGACGGTTTCAGCGGTGGCGGCGACCCGTGTTTCACCGGCATGGGTCTCGAGAGGGACACCGATCTGCACTCACAAATCTCCTGCGTGATCCTTGAGTAGTCCGGCGCCGGAAGGCGGCCGGGTTGTCGAACTGGCAACGCATGCCGCGAAAGGGCGGGTCCAGAACCCGCTGGGCGTCGGCATTGTGCAATCGAGCCACTGGGTCGGCAAGAAGTTCTGAAGTAGTACTGAAAAAGGACTACAAGTCACGTTGAGACCCGTAGTTCCCCCGTCCCGGCAAGGGGCGCGTGCGCCCTGGCTTTTAGCCTAATTGCCTATTGTGACCGGGGGAAAACGCTATCCCTGGTGTGAATGTTTGCTCATCAGAACCCCCGGCAACCCGGTGAGAGGCCCGTCAATCCTGCCTCAGGCGTATCTATAGGTGTTAATTAATGTTTTTAATCCGAAATATGAGTGATCACTGATGCCTGGAATTCCGTAGCAGATTTTTTACATTGACTACAGAGTCAGGAAATCCCTGGCGACCGCCTCACGGCGCATGTTTCCTGGCTTTCGGGCGGGCGTCGGGGCAGGCCTTGAAAAACAGACTAGTCCAAGGCTGTGCGGGCGGGTGATGAAAAAAAAGAACGGCCACCCGAGGGTGGCCGTTGCCTGGCTGCGACAAAGCAGCGCGGTGAATGGGCCGGCTGCGCGCCGGCGAATGGCTCAGCCCTGGTCGGCGAGTACCTTGGGCAGCTGTTCGGCGAGCTTGGCGTTGTTCAGCGGCGCGCGGATGAAGCCGTGCTGGGTGCCGTCCGGGCCGATGATGACCAGGTTGCCGCTGTGGTCGACGGTGTAGTTGGGCTTGCTGGTGTCGGCCGGGATGTAGGGGATGCTCATGGCGTTGGCCAGCTTCTGGATGGCCTCGTCGCTGCCCACCAGGCCCTGGAAGCCGGCGTTGAAGAAGCCCAGGTACTCCTTCAGGCGCGCCGGGGTGTCGCGGTGCGGGTCGACGCTGACGAACACCACCTGCAGCTGCGCGCGCGCTTCCGGGCTCAGCTTGCCCTGCAGTTCGCGCAGCTGCGCCAGGGTGGTGGGGCAGACGTCCGGGCAGAAGGTGTAGCCGAAGAACAGCAGGCTCCAGCGGCCCTTGAGGCTGGCAGTGTCGAACGGCTTGCCGTCCTGGTCCTGGAAGGTCAGCGCCGGCACCTCGCGGCTCTGCGGCAGCAGCACGATGCCGGCGTCGAGCAGCGCGGCGGGGTCGAGGCGGTGTTTCTCGGTGAGCACCTTCTGCACGGTGAGGCCGAGGATGACGGCGACTATGGCTACCAGGATGAGGACGGTCTTGTTGACTCGGGACATGGGGTTCTCGTGGTCGGGAGAAGTCGAGGGGCGTTCGCGAGCAAGGGCTAGGCGCGCCCTCGCTCCTGCAGGTCGGTCCTGCGGGGGCTTTTCGTAGGAGCAACTGTCATGCGCCGAGATGCTCTTCGTAGGATGGGTTGAGCTTGCGATACCCATACGGTCGTGCTGATGGGTATCGCTTCGCTCAACGCCATCCTACGAAAAGCCGTGCTTCCCGGAAATGCTCGCGAACCCGGTTGTTACAGCGCCATGTGGATGGGCAGGTAATGGTCCACCAGCAGGGCGATGAACAGCAGGAACAGGTAGGCGATAGAGTACTTGAAGGTGCCGATGGCCGCATGGGGCTTGCTGTCACGGTACAGCGCCCAGGCCCAGTCGAGGAAGCGCGCGCCCAGGGCCAGCGCGGCGAGCAGGTAGACGAGCCCGCTCATGTGGATGGCGAAGGGCATCAGGCTCACGGCGAACAGTACCAGGCTGTAGAGCAGGATGTGCAGCTTGGTGTAGCGCTCGCCGTGGGTCACCGGCAGCATCGGGATCTCGGCCTTGGCGTACTCGTCCTTGCGGTGCAGGCACAGGGCCCAGAAGTGCGGCGGCGTCCAGGCGAAGATGATCAGCACCAGCAGCAGCGGTTCGGCCGACAGGTGCCCGGTCACCGCCACCCAGCCGAGCATCGGCGGGGCCGCGCCGGCCAGGCCGCCGATCACGATGTTCTGCGGCGTGGCGCGCTTGAGGAAGCCCGTGTAGAGCGCCGCGTAGCCCAGCAGCGAGGCCAGCGTCAGCCAGGCGGTGAGGGCGTTGGTGAAGGTCAGCAGCAGGCTCATCCCGGCCAGCGCCAGGAGCAGGGCGAAGCCCAGGGCCACGCTGGGCGAGAGCCGCCCCTCCACCAGGGGGCGGCGGTGGGTGCGCGCCATGATCGAGTCGATGCGCCGGTCCACCACGTGGTTCACCGCCGCCGCCGCGCCGGCGCACAGGCCGATGCCCAGGTTGCCGAACAGCAGCACCGTCCAGGGCACGCCGCTGCGGGTGGCCAGCAGCATGCCGATCAGCGAGGTGATCAGCATCAGCAGGACCACCTTGGGCTTGGTCAGCTCCAGGTAATCGCGCCAGCCGGGTTGGCTGCGGGTGCCGCTCAGTACGCTGGCCATGTTCGACTCTCCGTTCGTTGAATGAGGTTCAGCCTTGCGAGGGATAGGCCACCGGCCGTTCCAGCGCCGGCAGCGTGCGCGCCCTGCCGGCCGCAGCGACCTTGGCCACGCTGACCGGCGCGCGCAGGCGGTAGTTGACCAGCACCAGGCTCAGCAGCAGGCAGGCGCCACCGCCGTTGTGCGCCACCGCCACCGGCAGCGGCAGGTGCAGCAGCACGTTGCTGATGCCCAGGCCGACCTGCAGCGACAGCGCCAGCAGCATCAGCGCGGTGGGGTAGATCAGGCCGACGCGCTGCAGGCGCCAGGCCAGCACCAGCAGCACCGCCACCACGCAGAAGGCGCCCATGCGGTGGGTCATGTGGATGGCCGTGCGGGCGTCGCTGTCGAGCTGCCCGCCCAGGTAGTTGGGGCCGATGTGCTGGGTCAGGTGGAAGCCGTTGGCGAAGTCCATCTGCGGCCACCACTGGCCGTGGCACATGGGCAGGTCGATGCAGGCCACCGCCGCGTAGTTGCTGCTCACCCAGCCGCCCAGGGCGATCTGCAGCACCACCAGGGCCAGGGCAAAGGCCGCCAGGCGGCGTGGCGCGCCGGCGCGTTGCAGCGGTTGCACGGCGCCGGACAGGCGCAGGGCGAGGAGGAACAGCAGCGACAGCGTGGTGAAGCCGCCGAGCAGGTGCGCGGTGACCACCTGCGGCCACAGCTTGAGGGTCACCGTCCACATGCCGAAGGCAGCCTGGGCGATAACCACGCCCAGCAGCAGCAACGGCAGGCGCAGCGGCTGGCCGTCGCGGCCGCGGCGCAGCAGGGCGTGCACCGCCAGGCCGGCGATGAGCAGGCCCAGGGTGCCGGCGAAGTAGCGGTGGATCATCTCGTTCCAGCCCTTCTGCGCTTCCACCGGGGCCTCGGGGAAGTGCTGCTCGGCGTGGGCCAGCTGCGCCTCGCTGCTGGGCACGTGGATGAAGCCGTAGCAGCCGGGCCAGTCCGGGCAGCCCAGGCCGGCGTGGGTGAGCCGGGTGTAGGCGCCGAGCAGCACCACCACCAGCGCCAGGGCGGTGGCGAAGGCGGCGACGTAGAAGCCGGGTTTACGCGGTGTGTTCGTCATGCACAGCCCCCGTTCTTGTCGTTGTCGTGGCCTGCGCTCAGCCGATGTGGGAGAGCTTCAGCAGCAGTTGCAGGTCGCCGAGGATCTGCTTGCCGTTGGCGCCGGCGGCATAGCGCAGCACCAGGTTGCCGTGGGGATCGACTATCCACAGCTGCGGCGCCTGCTCGCCGGCGGCCGGTTGCAGGGCGTAGCGCTTCAGGCGCGGGTAGTCCTTGTCCAGCTGCGCCTGGAAGTCCGCCGGCAGCGCCTGGGCGGCGGCCAGGGCGTGCTCGGCGCGGTTGGCGTCGCGGTTCAGGCCGATGTTGATCTGCCGCGCCAGGTACACCAGTTGCTGGCAGTCGGCGGCGCAGGCGGCGGGGGCGGTGACCAGCAGTTGCCAGCGGTCGCTCGCGGCGTCGGCCTGCACGCCCAGGTCGGCGGGCGTGCTGCCGTTGGCGATCAGTTCGCCGTGGTAGCTGCGGCTTTCCGGCACCCAGAAGCGGAACTTGTACATGCCGGTGGCCAGCAGCATCGGGCCGAATACCACGGCGAGGATCAGCAGCAGTTGCAGGCGCCCGCGGTTGCGGCGGCGCAGCTGGGTTTCATCGAGGGTCAGGCTGGTCATGGGCGGGCTTCTCCCGTGCGCGGCGGATGCCGAGATAGAGGTAGAGGGCGAACAGGGCGGTGGCCATGGCGAACCACTGCACGGCGTAGCCGGTGTGGCGTTCGGGGGCCATGGCGACCACCGGCCAGTTGGTCTCGAAGGCAGCGTCGCCCGGTTCCAGGCGCAGCTCCAGGGCCAGGCCGTTGCGGTCCAGGGCCTGCCAGGTGGCGTCCGGGTCGACGCGGGTGATCAGTTGCGGCCAGGCCTGCAGCCGCGCATCGGCCAGTTGCAGGCCGCCGGGCGGCGGGACGTAGGCCCAGGCGTCGAGCAGCAGGTCGCCGGCGGGCGTGTCGAAGCTTGGCGGCACGCGGCGGTTGGGCCAGGGCAGCCAGCCGCGGTTGACCAGTAGCCAGAGGCCGCTGGCCTTGTCGTGGAAGGGTTGCAGCACCTCGACGCCGGCGGCGCCATCGCGGGTGCGGTTGTCCAGCAGCAGGGTATGTTCGGCGTCCAGGCGGCCCTGCAAGCGCACCCGCACGTAGGCGGGGTTGGCCAGGCGTTCGAGCTGCGCGGCGGGGATGGGCGCGGCCTCGCGGCGCGCTTCGGCGGCGGCCAGCAGCACGCGTTTCTCGGCGGCGCGGGAAAGCTGCCAGCAGCCCAGGGCGACCAGCAGCGGGAGCAGCGCCAGGACCACCAGGGTCGGCGCCAGGCCCGGCCGGAAGACCGCCGCCACGCCGTGGCGCGGGCGGGAGTCGATGGCGTGCTGGCTATACTGCAAGTTACCCCCTCAGCAATCGGAGCCAGGTCATGCTCAAGGCCGCGATCGTCGTTCTGCTGCTGGCCACCGTGGCCAGCCTGTTCAGCGGGTTGTTCTTCCTGGTCAAGGACGAGGGCCACGGTTCCCGCGTGGTCAACGCCCTTACCGTGCGGGTCATCCTCGCCGCCCTCACCCTCGCCCTGGTCGCCTGGGGCTTCTACTCCGGGCAGTTGGTCACTTCCGCCACCTTCTGAGCTTTTCGTAGGAGCGAGCTTGCTCGCGAACGACTCCGCAGCGGGGCTGGTTCGCGAGCAAGCTCGCTCCTACAGGGCGTGCCTCCTCAAAGCACGTACACGAAGATGAACAGCCCGATCCACACAACGTCGACGAAGTGCCAGTACCAGCTGGCCGCCTCGAAACCGAAGTGGTGCTCGGCGTCGAAGTGCCCGCGCAGGATGCGGATCAGCATGATGCTCAGCATCAGCGCGCCTATGGTCACGTGGGCGCCGTGGAAGCCGGTGAGCATGAAGAAGGTGGTGCCGTAGATGCCCGAGCCGAGGGTCAGGCCCAGTTCGCTATAGGCCTCGTGGTACTCGTGGGCCTGCAGGAACAGGAAGGCCACGCCCAGGGCCACGGTGATCGCCAGCCACAGCTTCAGCGGGCCGCGGTGGTTCTTCTTCAGCGCGTGGTGGGCGAAGGTCACGGTGAAGCTGGAGGTGACCAGCAGGATGGTGTTGATCAGCGGCAGCTTCCACGGCTCGATGACTTCCTTGGGCGGCGGGAACAGCTTGTTGTCCGGGTTGCTCAGCAGCGGCCAGGTGTACTGGAACTCCGGCCAGAGCATGTGGGCGATGCCCTTGTGGCCCTCGCCGCCCAGCCAGGGCCCGGCGAAGTGGCGGATGTAGAAGAGCGCGCCGAAGAAGGCGGCGAAGAACATCACCTCGGAGAAGATGAACCAGCTCATGCCCCAGCGGAACGAGCGGTCCATCTGCGGGCTGTAGAGGCCGGAGCGGCTCTCCTTGATCACGTTGCCGAACCAGCCGAACAGCATGTAGGCGACGATCAGCCCGCCGGCGAAGAGGATCCAGGGCCCGTGGGAGGCCTCCTTGCCGGCGCTGTAGTCGTTCATCCAGGTGCCGACGCCGAACAGCGTGGTGAGCAGGCCGATGGTGGCGATGATCGGCCATTTGCTCTGGGCGGGAACGTAGTAGGGATCGTGGGTTGCCATTCTTGTTCTCCTGGGCCGGTCAGCGGTCGTTGCTGGCCACCGGTGGCTTGCGTGCGGTGATGTCGAACAGCGTGTAGGCGAGGGTGATGCGGTGGACATCCGCCGGCAGGTCGCGGTCGACGATGAAGCGCACCGGCATCTCGATGCGCTCGCCGGGCTGCAGGACCTGCTGGGTGAAGCAGAAGCATTCGGTCTTGTGGAAGTAGCGCGCGGCCGTGGAGGGCGCGATGCTGGGGATGGCCTGGGCGGTCATCGGCTTGTTGGTGGGGTTCTGCGCGACGAACAGCATCTGGTTCACCGCCCCGGGGTGCACCACGATCATTTCGCTCTCGGGGCGGAATTCCCAGACCATGTCGATGTTGTTGTTGGCCACGAAGTCCACCTTCACCTGGCGCGCCATGTCCACCTGCTGGAGGCCGCCCTGGTAGGCGCTGCCGGAAGTCTTGCCGTTGATGCCCAGGGCCTTGCACATGACGTTGTAGATCGGCACCAGGGCGAAGCCGAAGGCGAACATGGCCACCACCACCACCAGCAGGCGGGTGACCAGCTTGCGCGTCTCGATATTGCCGTCGCTCATGTTCTATCCCTCCTGCGGGAACGGCCAGGGCCGTTCCCGCGGGTGCCGGTTCATTTCACTTCCGGCGGGGTGCTGAAGGTGTGGTAGGGCGCCGGCGAGGGCACCGTCCACTCCAGGCCTTCGGCGCCGTCCCAGGGCTTGGCCGGGGCCGGCTTGCCGCCGCGGATGGTCTTGATGACGATGAACAGGAACAGCAGCTGGGTGGTGCCGAACAGGAAGGCGCCGATGGACGAGACCATGTTGAAGTTGGCGAACTGCAGGTTGTAGTCCGGAATCCGCCGCGGCATGCCGGCCAGCCCCAGGAAGTGCATGGGGAAGAAGGCCATGTTCATGCCGATGAAGCTCAGCCAGAAGTGCAGCTTGGCCAGGGTCTCGTCGTACATGTGCCCGGTCCACTTGGGTATCCAGTAGTACACCGAGGCGAAGATGCCGAAGATCGCCCCGGGCACCAGCACGTAATGGAAGTGCGCCACCACGAAGTAGGTGTCCTGGTACTGGAAGTCCGCCGGGGCGATGGCCAGCATCAGCCCGGAGAAGCCGCCGATGGTGAAGAGGATGACGAAGGCCACGGCGAACAGCATCGGCGCCTCGAAGGTCAGCGAGCCCTGCCACATGGTCGAGGCCCAGTTGAACACCTTCACCCCGGTGGGCACGGCGATCAGCATGGTGGCGTACATGAAGAACAGTTCGCCCACCAGCGGGATGCCGACCACGAACATGTGGTGCGCCCAGACGATGAACGAGAGGAAGGCGATCGAGGCGGTGGCGTAGACCATCGAGGTGTAGCCGAACAGCGGCTTGCGGCTGAACGCCGGGATGATCGCGCTGACCGCGCCGAACGCCGGCAGGATCATGATGTACACCTCGGGGTGGCCGAAGAACCAGAACACGTGCTGGAACAGCACCGGGTCGCCGCCGCCGGCCGCGCTGAAGAAGCTGGTGCCGAAGTGGATGTCCATCAGCATCATGGTCACGCAGCCGGCCAGCACCGGCATCACCGCGATCAGCAGGAAGGCGGTGATCAGCCAGGTCCAGACAAACAGCGGCATCTTCATCAGCGTCATGCCCGGGGCGCGCAGGTTGAGGATGGTGGCGATCACGTTGATCGCGCCCATGATCGAGCTCATCCCCATCATGTGCAGGGCGAAGATGAAGAAGGTCACGCTGTGCGGGGCGAAGGTGGTGGACAGCGGGGCGTAGAAGGTCCAGCCGAAGTTGGGGCCGCCGCCGGGCATGAACAGGGTGCTGACCAGCAGGCCGAAGGCCGCCGGCAGCAGCCAGAAGCTGAAGTTGTTCATGCGCGGCAGGGCCATGTCCGGCGCGCCTATCATCAGCGGCACCATCCAGTTGGCCAGGCCGACGAAGGCCGGCATCACCGCGCCGAACACCATCACCAGGCCGTGCATGGTGGTCATCTGGTTGAAGAAGGCCGGCTCGACGATCTGCAGCCCCGGCTGGAACAGCTCGGCGCGGATCACCATGGCGAAGGAGCCGCCGAGGAGGAAGGCGCAGAAGCTGAACCACAGGTACAGGGTGCCGATGTCCTTGTGGTTGGTGGTCAGGACCCAGCGCATCAGGCCCTTGGCCGGGCCATGGTGGTGCTCGCCGGCGTGCGAATGCTCGGGATGGTCGATCACAGCGCTCATCGCAGGCTCCTCGTTATTTTTGCTTCTGCTTGTAGGCCACTACGTCTTGCGGAGTGACCATGTCGCCGTCGTTGTTGCCCCAGCTGTTGCGCTCGAAGGTGATCACCGCGGCGATGTCCACTTCCGAGAGCTGCTTGCCGAAGGCCGCCATGGCCGTGCCCGGAACGCCGTTGAACACGGTTTCCAGATGGTGCTCCTTGGGCCCGGTGACGATCTTCGAGCCCTTGAGCGCCGGGAACATCGGCGGCATGCCCTGGCCTTCGGGCTGGTGGCAGGCGGCGCAGATGGTGTGGTAGACCTTGTCGCCACGGGCGACCAGTTCTTCCTTGGTCCACTCCTTGCTGGTCAGCTCCTTGAGCTTGGCCGCCTCTTCCTTGCGCTCGGCCAGCCACTTGTCGAAGTCCGGCTTGGACTTCACGTCGACCACGATGGGCATGAAGCCGTGGTCCTTGCCGCACAGCTCGGCACACTGGCCGCGGTAGACGCCGGGCTCATCGATCCTGGTCCAGGCCTCGTTGACGAAACCGGGGATGGCGTCGCGCTTGACCGCGAAGGCCGGCACCCACCAGGAGTGGATGACGTCGCTGGAGGTCACCAGGAAGCGCACCTTGACCCCGGCCGGCAGCACCAGCGGGTTGTCCACTTCCAGCAGGTAGTGCTCGTCCTTGGGATCCCTGTTGTGGATCTGCTCCTGGCTGGTGGCCAGGTTGCTGAAGAACTCCACGTCCTGGCCCAGGTACTTGTACTGCCACTTCCACTGGTAGCCGGTGATCTGCACGTCCAGCTCCGGCTCGGAGGTGTCGTACATGTGGATCAGGGTGCGCGTGGCGGGAATGGCCATCACCACCAGAATCAGGAACGGCACCACGGTCCAGAGGATTTCCACTGCGGTACTCTCGTGGAAATGCGCCGGCTGCTGGCCGGTGGAACGGCGGTGGACGATCATCGACCAGAACATGGCACCGAAGACGATGATGCCGATGACCACACAGATCCAGAAAATGGTCATGTGCAGGTCGAACACGTTACGGCTGACCTCGGTCGCCCCCGGGGTCATGTTCACCGTCCAGGCGGCGTGCGCCGGAGTAAACACGAGGAGCGACAGCAAGCCCATCCAGGTACGCGGATGTCGCAGCATTCGGGTTCCCCTTATCGTTGTTCTTATCCCGCCGGCAAACGCCAGCGGCCAAGGGAGCGACCGCCAAGACAGCAAACTTTGACCGCCGAGCCTCGGCACGTGCAAGGCAGGCCGGGTTCATCAGGTTCAGGTGTGTCGAATCGGAGTATAGCCAGGGGTTGCGACATAACAACGCAGCGCAAAAAACTCCTCCGCAATTGCGAAAGGTGCTCTCAAACCCACGCCGCCTGCGGCTTTGCTCTACCATGGTGGCGGCTTGATATGCCCGAACCTCATAAAGGTTGCGTGATTATGACGATCGCGTCTTAGCTCGCCGACCCGCCCGGCTAAGGTCTTTCTTCACTTTCCAAATCGAGTTGTCTTGGAGTTGTCATGAATATCGCAGCACTGCGCGAACTGATTCAGCAGGCCCACCGGCTCGAGGCGCGCAACGGGCACCTGGCGCGGCTCATCCACAGCCAGATGGCGGGCCTGCACCCGAGCATCAACCTGAGCGGCGACGATGCCGTCCAGGTGCTCACCCGCTTCGTCCATGCCTATATCGAGCAGGTCCCCGAGTTCCTCGAAGCCGCCACCAGCGTGGCGCGCAACGCCGGTATAGAGGAAAGGATCAAGCCGGTGCTGAAGGTCGCCGAGCACTTCTTCCTGACCCCGCCGGACCTGCTGGCCGGCCACGACGGCCTGGACGCGCTGCTCGACGAGGCCTACCTGGCGCACCGCCTGGTGGAGGAAGTGAACGACCGCTACATCGCCCACTTCGGCCAGCCGCTGATCCCGCTGGACACCACCGTGGCCAACCTGGTGGCGCACCAGCTGATCGGCGAGCCCTTCGCCAACCAGCTGGACGAGGCCGTGCACCACGCGGTGGACTCGATGCTCGACGACAGCGTCTTCGCCAGCCCGGCGGCGCAAGCCTACCGCGCCCGCCTGAGCGACCCGCAGACGGTCACCGCCTGGAAGCAGTGGCCGTGCCTGTCGCGGCGCTTCGGGGTGGAACTGCATCTGAATTGATGCGCCTGGAGCGATAGGCCAAGCCCACGCACAGAGCATCGCGGATAAATCTCCTACGATTCCAGGAAGCACGGCTTTTCGTAGGATGGCGTTGAGCGAAGCGATACCCATCAGCGCAACCGCATGGGTTTCGCAAGCTCAACCCATCCTACGAAGAGCACCTCGGCGCAAGACAGTTGCTCCTGCCATACCGGCGGACACGGCTTCTCGTAAGAGCGCTCCGGCGCAGCCGGCAAGACAGGACCCGGCCTCCTCAGTCTTCTTCCTGCACCGCCTTGTACCCACTGGCCAGGCGCTGCTGCACGTCCTGCGGCACGGGGTTGTAGTGGCTGGCCTCCAGGGTGAAGAAGCCCTGCCCGGCGGTGATCGCCTTCAGCCGGTTGGCGTAGCCCTCCAGCTCCGCCAGCGGCACCTGGCCGCGCACCAGGGTGGCGCGGGCCGACAGCGGCTCGGTGCCCAGCACCTGGCCGCGGCGGCCGGTGAGGTCGGCGGTGATGTCGCCCAGGCGCGCCTCCGGCGCCGTCACCGCGATGTTCACCACCGGCTCCAGCACCAGCCCCCCGGCGTTGCGCAGGGCGTCGAGCATGGCCTTGCGCCCGGCGGCCTGGAAGGCGATGTCCTTGGAGTCCACCGAGTGGCTCTTGCCGTCGAACACCGTGACCTTCACGTCCTCCACCGGGAAGCCGGCCAGGGGCCCGGCGGCCAGCGCCGCGCGCACGCCCTTCTCCACCGAGGGGATGAACTGCCCCGGGATCACCCCGCCCTTGATGGCATCGACGAACTCGAAACCGGCCCCGCGCGGCAGCGGCTCCACGCGCAGGAACACCTCGCCGAACTGGCCGGCGCCGCCGGTCTGCTTCTTGTGCCGGCAATGACCCTCGGCCGGGCGCGTCGCCGTCTCGCGGTAGGGCACGCTGGGCGCTCGGGTGTTCACTTCCAGCTTGTAGCTGCCGGTCAGGCGCTCCAGCAGGTAGCGCAGGTGCAGTTCGCCCATGCCGCGCAGCACGGTTTCCTGGGTGGAGGCGTTGTAGTCCAGGCGCACGCAGGGGTCCTCGGCCAGCAGGCGCTGCATCACCTCGGCCAGGCGCTGCTCGTCGCCGCGGCGGCCGGCCTCGATGGCCAGGCCCTGCATGGGCGTGGGGAAGTCCAGCGGCGCCAGGCGGATGTGGTCCTCGTCGTGGGAGTCGTGCAGGACCACGTCGAACTCCAGCTCCTCGACCTTGGTCAACGCACCGAAATCGCCGGGGATCAGTTGCGGTACCTCCTCGTGGCGCTTGCCCTGCAGGCGCAGCAGGTGGCCGACCTTGAACGGCTTGCGGCCGTCCCCGGCGAACAGCTGCATGTCGCGGCGCACGGTGCCCTGGTGCACGCGGAACACCGCCAGGCGGCCGACGAAGGGGTCGATCACCACCTTGAACACATGGGCCAGCACGTGGGCCTCGGGGTCCGGCTGCGAGCGAAAGGGCCTGGCGCCGCCCTGCTCGTCCAGCCGCTCGAACAGCGGCGGGTTGCCTTCGGCGGGGTTGGGCGCCAGCCGCGCCAGCGCCGTCAGCAACTCGTCGACGCCGGCGCCAGTGCGCGCCGAGACGAAGCACAGGGGAATCAGGTGGCCTTCGCGCAGGGCCCGCTCGAAGGGTTCGTGGAGTTCCTCCGGCTGGATCGAGCCCTGCTCCAGGTAGCGCGCCATCAGTTCCTCGTCGACCTCCACGACCTGGTCGACCAGCGCCTGGTGCGCCTCCTCCACCGAGGAGAAGTCCGCCTCGCCGGCGGGCGCGAAGAAGCAGTCGGCCACTCGCGTCGCTCCGCCGGCCGGCAGGTTCAGCGGCAGCACTTCCTTGCCGAAGGCTTCGCGCAGGTCGGCCAGCAGCGTCGGCAGGTCGACGCGTTCGGCGTCGATCTTGTTCACCACCAGCATCCGGCACAGCCCGCGCTCGGTGGCCCAGTCCATCATGCGGTGGGTGTTCAGCTCGATGCCGTTCTGCGCGTTGACCACCACCAGCGCGGTCTCCACCGCCGCCAGGGCCGGCAGCGCGTGGCCGATGAAGTCGGGCAGGCCGGGGGTATCGATGAGCTGGACGTGCGCGCCCTCGTGCTCGAAGTGCGCCAGGGCGGCGGACAGCGAATGGTGATAGTCGCGCTCCAGCGGGTCGGCGTCGCACAGGGTGTCGCCGCGCTCCAGCGAGCCCATCGCGGGAATGGCGCCGCTGCGCTGCAGCAGGGCTTCGGCGAGCAGGGTCTTGCCGCTGTCGCCATGGCCGACCAGGGCGACCGTGCGGATCTGTTCGACCGAGTAGTTCGACATGGGGCACCTCCCAGGCAGGGTAACGGGAAGTATAGGTAGCACCTCGGGACTCTCTGAGCAAAAAACAGCCAGCCGCCGCGAGGCCAGCGGGCATGCCTATCACAGTCGTTTCACCACAGCTTTTCCACAGCTTGCTGAGGCTTGCCTCCACAGCCGTTGTGGACAGTTTGGGAGATTCGCCGGGGAAGCTGGCAAGCCTTGTGCCACGGGCCTTCAAGCGCAACGCTGGTGATTTTTTGAGCAGTGCCGCGCAAGCCCCGGCAAGCCTGTCCAGCGACAGTTTATCCACAGCTTTATCACAAGCCGTTCAACAGAAGCCGTGGACAGCCCGCGACGATTGGCCGCCGGTTTTTTCCGCAGCGCCCTCGGACAGGGCCATTGGCGAAAAAACCGGCAATGCCCGGCAGCCCTCGCCGTTTCGCTCGTGCAGCCATTCACTGACAGCTTTTCCACAGCTTTCCCGCGCCTCGCTCCACAGCCATTGTGGGCAACTCGTCGGTCACCGAAAGGTCGCGGCAAGTGCTTGAAAATCAAGGCGCGCAGCGGAAACAAGGTCAAAAAACATACAGCCGCGCGCAGGCCCCGCCCGGCCTGGCGCGAAGGTATTCATTCACACTTTATCCACAGCACGGCCAACAGATTCCGGGGGCAGAATCCAGCCCGCCGGACAAACCCCGAGCGCCCTGGCCCGGCCCAGCGGCCATGCGCCCGCCAGCCGCCTGCGCACAGCCCGGCCACAGGCTGCGCACAGGGTTTTCGACAGATTCGGTGGACAACTCAGGCGGCGGCGCCCATCACCTGGCGAATGTCCTGCGCCAGCGCCTCGACGCGTTCGACTTCGGTGTCCCAGGAGCACATGAAGCGCGCGCCGCCGGCACCAATGAAGGTGTAGAAGCGCCAGCCGCGCTGGCGCAGGGCTTCCAGGGCCGGTTCGGACATCTGCAGGAACACCCCGTTGGCCTCCACCGGGAACATCAGCTGCACGCCCGGCACGTCGGCCACCCGCTGCGCCAGCAGGCGCGCGCACTGGTTGGCGTGGTTGGCGTAGTGCAGCCAGGCGTCGTCCTGCAGCACGCCGACCCAGGGCGCGGCGAGGAAGCGCATCTTCGAGGCCAGCTGGCCGGCCTGCTTGCAGCGGTAGTCGAAGCCTTCGGCCAGTTCGCGGTCGAAGAACAGGATGGCCTCGCCCACCGCCATGCCGTTCTTGGTACCGCCGAAGCACAGCACCTCGACGCCGGCCTTCCAGGTCAGCTCCGCCGGGGTGGCGCCGAGGAAGGCGCAGGCATTGGAGAAGCGCGCGCCGTCCATGTGCAGGTGCAGGCCCAGCTCGCGGCAGGTGGCGCTCAGCGCGCCCAGTTCGTCCGGGCGGTAGACGGTGCCGACCTCGGTGGCCTGGGTGAGGGTCACTACCCGCGGCTTGGGATAGTGGATGTCCTGGCGCTTCAGGGCGATCTCGCGGATCGCCGCAGGGGTCAGCTTGCCCTGCTCGTCGGTGCGCGCCAGCAGCAGCTTGGAGCCGTTGGAGAAGAACTCCGGGGCGCCGCACTCGTCGGTCTCGACGTGGGCGGTCTCGGCGCAGATCACGCTGTGGTAGCTCTGGCACAGGGCGGCCAGGGCCAGGGAGTTGGCGGCGGTGCCGTTGAAGGCGAAGAACACCTCGCAATCGGTCTCGAACAGCTCGCGGAAGTGGTCGGAAGCGCGCGCCGTCCACTGGTCGTCGCCGTAGGCCCGCTCATGGCCGCGGTTGGCCTCGGCCATGGCGGCCCAGGCTTCCGGGCAGATGCCGGAATAGTTGTCGCTGGCGAATTGCTGGGAAATGTCGAACATCGAAAGCTGCCTCGGGAAGATAAGAGTCATCCACAGGCAGCGTAGCGAAATCGCAGCTTTTGTAGGAGCAACAGTCTTGCCGGCTACGCCGAGGCGCTTTTCGTAGGATGGGTTGAGCCTTGGCGAAACCCATGCGGCCGGGGTGATGGGTATCGCTTCGCTCAACGCCATCCTACGGTGGGGGCTGTTCGGCGTGGCTGGGGGAATCCAATCGCGGACAAAGTCCGCTCCTACGCCCGTGCAAGCGACTGTCTTGCCGGCTGCGCCGAGGTGCTTTTCGTAGGATGGGTTGAGCCTTGGCGAAACCCATGCGGTCGCGGTGATGGGTATCGCTTCGCTCAACGCCATCCTACGACGGCTCGCGAATGGGGCCATTCGTGCCACCTGGGCCTCCGGCGTGGCCGGGAGCCCAGGCAGTCGATCAGGGCAATGCCGTCAGCTTCATCTGCTCGACGATAGGCACGAACAACTGCCGCATGGACTGGGTGCTGCCGCCGTTGGGCTTGTCCGGGCTGCTCAGAGTCAGCACGTAGCGCCCCTTGATCAGCCCAGTCAGGCTGGACTCACCCGCCTCGCCCTTGGCCGGGGCGACTATGCCCAGGGGATCCCCCATGCGGGTGGTGTCGATCACCGGCAGGTAGTCCTCGCCACCGAACTTGTCGGCAGTGCCGTTCTTGATCGCGGTCTCGCGAGTCTTGTTCAGCAGCGTCAGGCTGGAATGCGTCATGTCGCGCAGCTTGTCCTGCGCACCACGGTAGGCGATGGCCTGCTCGCTATTGGCATCCTGGGCCGGCGCCGGCATGCCGGTGTCGATCAGGCTGATCTCCAGGTGGCGGCTGCCGTCGGCGGTGCCGTACACCAGCTTGGCGTCGTTGTAGCCGCATTCGCGGGAGATGAACGGGTAGCCGTACATTTCCTTGCTCGGCGGCAGGGCCTTTTCCAGCGGGTGGCCGGTGCAGCTGTCGGCCGGCACCGCGGCGGCCGCGGCCTTCTCGGCCTTGGCCTTGTCGTCGCCACCGCCGCAGCCGTGGAGGGTCGCGCCGAGCATCAGGGCGCTGAGCAGGATCAGGGAGCGTTTCATGGCGTCCTCGGGTTTGACAGTGGCGGCATTCTAGCCGCGGGCGGCGCGGCGCGCAGCAGTGGCCCGGTGGCAGCCAGGTGCATTTTCAGGTCGGGAGCGGACATCTTTTCCCCGGCCAGGCAGCCGAGAATCGGCGGCAGCGGCATCGCCATTCGAGGAGCCCCGGCATGGCCATCAGTGTGTTCGACCTGTTCAAGATCGGTATCGGCCCTTCCAGCTCGCATACCGTCGGCCCCATGCGCGCCGCCGCCCTGTTCGTCGGCGCCCTGCGCGAGCGCCAGTTGCTGCCCCGCGTCAGCCGCGTCGAAGTGAAGCTCTACGGTTCGCTCTCCGCCACCGGCGTCGGCCACGGCACCGACCGCGCCGTGATCATGGGCCTGATGGGCGAATGGCCCGACCGCATCGATCCCAGCCAGATCGCCCCGCGCGTGGCCGAACTGCTCGGCAGCGGCGAACTGCTGCTGGCCGGCGAGCGGCGCATTGCCTTCGACTGGGTGCGCGACATGCTCCTGCTGGAGGAAAACCTGCCCTACCACCCCAACGCCATGAGCCTGGTCGCCTACGAGGGCGACGCCGAGCTGTACGCCGACACCTATTACTCCATCGGCGGCGGCTTCGTCGTCGATGCCGAGCAGGCCGCCACCGGCAGTCTCGACCAGGACGCCACCCGCCTGCCCTACGACTTCAACAGCGCCGCCGAGCTGCTGCAGCTGTGCCGCCGCCACAACCTGCGCGTCTCCCAGCTGATGCTGGCCAACGAGCGCATGTGGCGCAGCGACACCGACACCCGCGACGGCCTGATGCGCATCTGGCGCGCCATGCAGGACTGCGTGAACAACGGCCTCAAGGCCGAGGGCATCCTCCCTGGCGGCCTCAACGTGCAGCGCCGCGCCGCCCGCCTGCACCGCAACCTGCTGGAGATCGGCAAGCCCAACGTCATCGGCTCCACCCTCAGCGCCATGGAGTGGGTCAACCTCTACGCCCTGGCAGTCAACGAGGAAAACGCCGCCGGCGGGCGCATGGTCACCGCGCCCACCAACGGTGCGGCCGGCATCGTCCCGGCGGTGCTGCACTACTACATGCGCTTCAACCCCGATGCCAGCGAGCAGGACGTGGTCGATTTCTTCCTCGCCGCCGCGGCCGTGGGCATCCTGTGCAAGAAGAACGCCTCCATCTCCGGCGCCGAAGTCGGCTGCCAGGGCGAGGTCGGCTCGGCCTGCGCCATGGCCGCCGCCGGCCTGGCCGAAGTCCTCGGCGCCAGCCCCGAACAGGTGGAGAACGCCGCCGAGATCGGCCTAGAGCACAACCTGGGCCTGACCTGCGACCCGGTCGGCGGCCTGGTCCAGGTGCCCTGCATCGAGCGCAACGCCATCGCCGCGGTGAAGGCCATCAATGCCGCGCAGATGGCCCTGCGCGGCGACGGCCAGCACTTCATCAGCCTCGACCAGGCCATCCGCACCATGCGCGACACCGGCGCCGACATGCACGACAAGTACAAGGAAACCTCCCGCGGCGGCCTGGCCGTCAGCATCATCGAGTGCTGAGGAGAGCGCCATGCACGACACCGCCCCGGCCCACGTGAACTTCCTGCTGCAGGACGGCTTCGACCTGTTCGCCCTGGCGCTGGCCCTGGAGCCGCTGCGCCAGGCCAACCTGCTCGCCGGCGCCAGCTGCGCCGTGTGGGCCCTGCTGAGCCTGGACGGCGGCCCCGCCAGGGCCAGCAGCGGCCTGTGCGTGAACTGCGACGCCAGCCTCGCCCAGCGCCCGCCGGCCGACCTGCTGCTGCTCTGCGGCCCGGAAGGCTGCCGCCCGGCGAGCGGCGAGGGCGACTGCGCCAGCACCCTGCTGCAACTGATCGGCCGCAGCCAGGGCCCGGCGCTGGCCCAGGCCGTGCGCACCATCCTCGACGACGAACGCAGCCTGGGCACCCTCCAGGCCTCCACGCCGCCCCACGCCGGCCTGCAGCGCGCCATCGCGCTGATGCGCGCGCACCTCACGCGGCCCTTGGGCATGCCGCAGCTGGCGGCCACCCTGGGCCTGTCGCGGCGCCAGGTGGAGCGCCTGTTCCAGCGCTACCTGCAATGCACGCCGGCGCGCTACTACCAGCGCCTGCGCCTGGCCCACGCCCGCCAGCTGCTGCGCGGCAGCGCCCGGCCGCTGGCCGAGGTGGCGCGGGCCTGCGGCTTCCCCTGCCAGCAGCATTTCACCCGCTGCTACCGCGAGCACTTCGGCCGCCCGCCGACCCAGGAGCGGCGCCAGGCGGCGCTGCACTAGCCCTTTCCCCGGTTGCACCACAGGCCCGCACGTGTCGGCAGCACGTTGCGGGCCTCTTTTTTTGCGCCCACGACACCGAGAAACGCCGCCGTAGGATGGGTTGAGCGAAGCGATACCCATCAGGCCATGGCGATGGGTTTCGCAAGCTCAACCCATCCTACGAAGAGCGCCCCGGCGCGGGCCGAGCGGATACGTCCAAGTTCGGGTCGGATTCGTGCAAAAGAGCGCCCCGGCCTTCTGCTGCAATGCCTTCCAACGACGGGCCAGAAAGGCGCGTCGAACGACAAGAAGCAGCGAGGAAGAACGCCATGCAAATGCCCCAGACGATCCGCATCCGCAACGGCCAGAAGGTCCGCCCGACCTTCTCCGGGCAGGAATACGCCAACCGCCAGGCCAGACTGCGCGCCCACCTGGCCGAGGCGGGCATCGATGCCGCGGTCTTCACCTCCTACCACAACATCAACTACTACTCCGACTTCCTCTACTGCTCCTTCGGCCGCCCCTACGCCCTGGTGGTCACCCAGGACGCTGTGGTCAGCATCAGCGCCAACATCGACGGCGGCCAGCCCTGGCGCCGCACCCAGGGCACCGACAACATCGTCTACACCGACTGGCAGCGCGACAACTACTTCGCCGCCATCCAGCAGGCCCTGCCCAAGGCCCGGCGCATCGGCGTGGAGTTCGACCACCTGAATCTGCAGAACCGCGACAAGCTCGCCGCCCGCTATCCCGAGGGCGAGCTGGTGGACGTGGCCGCCGCCTGCATGCGCATGCGCATGATCAAGTCCGCCGAAGAGCACGCCATCATCCGCCACGGCGCCCAGGTGGCCGACATCGGCGGCGCCGCGGTGGTCGAGGCGCTGCACGACCAGGTGCCGGAATACGAAGTGGCCCTGCACGCCACCCAGGCCATGATCCGCGAGATTGCCAAGCGCTTCCCCGACGGCGAGCTGATGGACACCTGGACCTGGTTCCAGTCCGGCATCAACACCGACGGCGCGCACAACCCGGTGACCTCGCGCAAGGTGAACAAGGGCGACATCCTCAGCCTGAACTGCTTCCCGATGATCGCCGGCTACTACACCGCCCTGGAGCGCACCCTGTTCCTCGACCACTGCTCCGACGAGCACCTGCGCCTGTGGGAGGTCAACGTCAAGGTCCACGAGGCCGGCCTGAAGCTGATCAGGCCCGGCGCGCGCTGCTGCGACATCGCCCGTGAGCTGAACGAGATCTACCTGGAACACGACCTGCTGCAATACCGCACCTTCGGCTACGGCCACTCCTTCGGCACCCTCAGCCACTACTACGGGCGCGAGGCCGGCCTTGAGCTGCGCGAGGACATCGACACGGTGCTGGAGCCGGGCATGGTGGTCTCCATGGAGCCGATGATCATGCTCCCCGAGGGCCTGCCGGGCGCCGGCGGCTACCGCGAGCACGACATCCTGATCGTCACCGAACAGGGCGCCGAGAACATCACCCGGTTCCCCTACGGGCCGCAGCGCAACATCATCCGTAAATGACCTCGGGAGCCGCGTGCGCACAGCACGCGGCTTCTTCGCTTGCAGAACGAGCACCACCGCCCCGGGGCGGTGCCACGACCGATAAGAACAAGAGGCTGCGCCGGGCGTATCCGCGCCAGCCACGACTTACCCGCTGCCGAACTTCCATTTCGATAACAACAGAGGTATGGGCAATGGTCACCTTCACGCACGGCGCCAGCGGCGCTCCCGACACCCCCGCGCAACACTGCGCCCAACCGGCGGGAGGCGCACAATGAGCCTCTCCCAGCAACCCCTGGCCTACGGCCGAAGCGCCATGAACGCCCCCGTCTCCGAGGAACGCCGCGTCCTGCGCCGGGCCGCCAGCGCGGCCTTCATGGGCAACTTCGTCGAGTGGTTCGACTACGCCGCCTACGGCTACCTGGCGGCAGTCATCGCCGTGGTGTTCTTCCCGCAGACCGACAAGGTCTCCGGCCTGCTGGCCACCTTCGCGGTGTTCGCCCTGTCGTTCATCGTGCGGCCCATCGGCGGCATCGTCTGGGGCCACATCGGCGACCGCTTCGGCCGGCGCAACGCGCTGTCGCTGTCGATCCTGATCATGTCCGGCTCGACCTTCTGCATCGCCCTGCTGCCCGGCTATGCCCAGGCCGGCCTGGCGGCGCCGGGGCTGCTGCTGGCCATCCGCCTGGTGCAGGGTTTCTCCGCCTCGGGCGAATACGCTGGCGCCTCGGCCTTCCTCGCCGAGTACGCCCCGGAAGGCAAGCGCGGCTTCTACACCTGCCTGGTGCCGGCCAGCACCGCCGCCGGGCTGCTGGTGGGTTCGCTGTTCGCCGCCCAGCTGTATACCCACCTGGACAGCGCCCAGCTGCACGAATGGGGCTGGCGCCTGCCCTTCCTGCTGGCCGCGCCCCTGGGCCTGATCGGCCGCTACATCCGCCTGCACCTGGCCGATACCCCGAAGTTCCGCGAGATGGAAGCGGCCATGGAGCAGAAGCAGGGCCAGCACCGCGCGCCGATCCGCGAGCTGTTCGGCACCCACCGCAAGCACCTGCTGGTGGCCGTGGGCGCCACCTGCCTGAACGCGGTGGCCTTCTACCTGATCCTCAGCTATATGCCGACCTACCTGTCCGCCGAGATGGGCATGAGCGAGAGCGATTCCTTCCTCGCCTCCACCGTGTCGCTGGCCACCTACATCGGCTTCATCTTCCTGATGGGCAAGCTGTCCGACCGCTTCGGCCGCAAGACCATGCTGGTGGCCGCCTCGCTGCTGTTCCTGGCGCTCACCGTGCCGCTGTTCCGCCTGCTGGGCAACCAGGGCTTCGCCTTCATCCTGCTGATCCAGATCGGATTCGGCCTGATGCTGGCGATGAACGACGGCACCCTGCCCTGCTTCCTCGCGGAAATCTTCCCCACCCGCGTGCGCTACACCGGCTTCGCCTTCAGCTTCAACACCGCCAACGCGCTGTTCGGCGGCACCGCGCCGTTCATCGCCACCTGGCTGATCAGCCTCACCGGCAACAAGCTGGCGCCGGCCTGGATGCTGGTGGCCGCGGCGGCGGTGGCGCTGCTGGCGATGCTCTGCGTACGGGAGACGGCGCACCGGCCGATGGAGGATTGAGGCAGCCGCGCCATCCGTAACGAAAAGCCGTGCCCCCGGGCACGGCTTTTCGCGTTTCAGGCCCCCAGTGGGCTCTGCTTGCGCTGGCCGCGCGGCGAGCAGCCGAAGAAGCGGCTGTAGCACTTGGAGAAGTGCGCCGGCGAGGTGAAGCCGCAGGACAGGGCGATTTCGCGGATCTGCGCCTCGCTGCGCAACAGCAGGTCGCGGGCGCGGTTCAGGCGCAGTTCCAGGTAGTACTGGCTGGGGGTGCGCTGCAGGTATTTGTGGAACAGGCGTTCCAGCTGGCGCACCGACACCTCGTTGAGCTGCGCCAGTTCGTCCAGCTCCAGCGGCTCCTCCAGGTTGGCCTCCATGATCGCCACGATCTGGCTCAGCTTGGGCTGGGCGCTGCCCAGCTTCTGCCGCAGGGGGATGCGCTGCTGCTCGCGGGAGCCGCGCATGCGGTCGCACAGCAGCAGCTCGGCGGCGCGGGTGGCGATCTCCACGCCGCCCGGCTCGCGGGCGATCAGCTGCAGGGTCATGTCCATGGCCGCGGTGCCGCCGGAGCAGGTGTAGCGGTCGCGGTCCAGCTCGAACAGCTGGTTGGAGATGACGATGCCGGGGAAGCGTTCCTTGAGCTGCTCGATGTCTTCCCAGTGGATGGTGCAGCGGTAGTCCTTGAGCAGCCCGGCGCTGGCCAGCAGGTGGCTGCCGGTGCAGATGCCGCCCAGCGGCACGCCCTGGCGGGCCAGCTTGCGCAGCCAGTCGAGCAGGCGCCGGTCGCATTTGGCCGGGATGGGGTTGGAGCCGACCACGAAGAGCGCGTCCAGGCGCGGCACCTCGTCGATGCCGTGGTCCGGCACTACGCGCATGCCGTTGCTGGCGCGCACCGGCTCCAGGTCCGCGGCTATCTGCAGGGTGCGGTACAGCGGCCGGTGCGCCGCCAGGTTGGCCATGCGCAGGGTTTCCACCGCCGAGGCGAAGCCGATGGTGGTGAAGTTGGGCACCAGCAGGAAGCCGAAGGTCCTGGTGGCGGTGGCCGCAACGGCGTCGGGTTGGTGTTCGCGACCGTTGGTCGGGACAGCACTGAGCATCATCGAAACCTCCACTGCGCTGGCTGGCACGGCGTTTTCCGCGGGGCGGGGCGACGGCAGTCAGGACAGCCTGCTTTTCTTGTTCTTCTGCGACATGCGCCGGGGGCGCTGGCGGCCTCCAGCTTACACCCTTGGCGATGTCGCGCCGACGCCTTCGCGGCCGTCGCGGGCCCGGCGCAGACGAAGCAGGGACGGGCGGTGCAACGCGCGGGTAGGTTTGGGCATTTTGACGTCGCAAACAGGCAAATGGGGGGGCTGGCTATTGCGCACAATCGATTGCAACTGGCTAATACCGATCCCTTCGCGCCGAGCCCTGCCAGGCTCCCGGCGCGGGCGGTCAGGGCAGCCTCCACCCACAAGCGACGCGCCTGTCGCACGGAGACCGCGATGTTCAGCAAGCATGACCAGATCCAGGGCTACGACGACGAACTCTTCGCCGCCATGGCCGCCGAGGAAGAACGCCAGGAAGACCACCTGGAGCTGATCGCCTCGGAGAACTACACCAGCAAGCGCGTCATGCAGGCCCAGGGCAGCGGGCTGACCAACAAGTACGCCGAAGGCTACCCGGGCAAGCGCTACTACGGCGGCTGCGAGCACGTCGACAAGGTCGAGCAGCTGGCCATCGACCGCGCCAAGCAGCTGTTCGGCGCCGATTACGCCAACGTCCAGCCGCACTCCGGCTCCTCGGCCAACTCGGCGGTGTACCTGGCGCTGCTCAACGCCGGCGACACCATCCTGGGCATGAGCCTGGCCCACGGCGGCCACCTGACCCACGGCGCCAAGGTCTCCTCCTCCGGCAAGCTGTACAACGCCGTGCAGTACGGCCTGGACACCGCCACCGGGCTGATCGACTACGACGAGGTCGAGCGCCTGGCCGTGGAGCACAAGCCGAAGATGATCGTCGCCGGCTTCTCCGCCTACTCCAAGACCCTCGACTTCCCGCGCTTCCGCGCCATCGCCGACAAGGTCGGGGCGCTGCTGTTCGTCGACATGGCCCACGTCGCCGGCCTGGTGGCCGCCGGCCTGTACCCCAACCCGCTGCCCTACGCCGACGTGGTCACCACCACCACCCACAAGACCCTGCGCGGCCCGCGCGGCGGCCTGATCCTGGCTCGCAGCAACGAGGAGATCGAGA
Source organism: Pseudomonas sp. NBRC 100443 (assembly GCF_030268185.1). Classification (NCBI taxonomy): domain Bacteria; kingdom Pseudomonadati; phylum Pseudomonadota; class Gammaproteobacteria; order Pseudomonadales; family Pseudomonadaceae; genus Pseudomonas; species Pseudomonas sp. NBRC 100443. The sequence goes on along the minus strand of NZ_BSQE01000001.1, from coordinate 335,867 downwards.
AGAAGCTCAACTCCGCGGTGTTCCCCGGCGCCCAGGGCGGCCCGCTGATGCACGTGATCGCCGCCAAGGCGGTGTGCTTCAAGGAAGCGCTGGAGCCGGAGTTCAAGGACTACCAGGCCCAGGTGATCAAGAACGCCAAGGCCATGGCCGAAGTCTTCATCGACCGCGGCTACGACGTGGTTTCCGGCGGCACCGACAACCACCTGATGCTGATCAGCCTGGTCAAGCAGGGCCTGACCGGCAAGGAAGCCGACGCCGCTCTCGGCCGCGTGGGCATCACGGTGAACAAGAACGCCGTGCCCAACGACCCGCAGAGCCCGTTCGTCACCTCGGGCATCCGCGTCGGCACCCCGGCCATCACCAGCCGGGGCCTGAAGGAAGAACAGAGCCGCGAACTGGCCGGCTGGATCTGCGACGTGCTCGGCCACCTGGGCGACGCCGACGTCGAGGCCAAGGTGGCCACCCAGGTCGCCGGCCTGTGCGCCGACTTCCCGGTCTATCGTTGAGATTCCCGCGGCCCTTGTTCCGTAGGAGCGGGCCCTGCCCGCGAATGGCCGAAAGCATCGCGGGCAGGGCCCGCTCCTACAGGTAGAACGCCGCGACACGAGATTTTCAGGAGCACCCACATGCAACGCTACTCCGGCTTCGGCCTGTTAAAGCACTCACTGAGCCACCACGAGAACTGGCAGCGCATGTGGCGCACGCCCACGCCCAAGCCGGTGTACGACGTGGTCATCGTCGGCGGCGGCGGCCATGGCCTGGCCACGGCCTACTACCTGGCCAAGGAACACGGCATCCGCAACATCGCGGTGGTGGAGAAGGGCTGGCTGGGCGGCGGCAACACCGCGCGCAACACCACCATCGTCCGCTCCAACTACCTGTGGGACGAGTCGGCGCAGCTCTACGAGCACGCCATGAAGCTGTGGGAAGGCCTGTCCCAGGACCTCAACTACAACGTCATGTTCTCCCAGCGCGGCGTCTACAACCTCTGCCACACCCTGCAGGACATGCGCGACGGCGAGCGCCGCGTCAGCGCCAACCGCCTCAACGGCGTGGACGGCGAGCTGCTGAACGCCCAGCAGGTGGCCGAGGAAATCCCCTACCTGAACTGCACCAAGAGCGCCCGCTACCCGATCATGGGTTCCACCGTGCAGCGCCGCGGCGGCGTGGCCCGCCACGACGCGGTGGCCTGGGGCTTCGCCCGCGCCGCCGACGCCCTGGGCGTGGACCTGATCCAGCAGACCGAAGTCATCGGCTTCCGCAAGCAGGACGGCGCGGTGATCGGCGTCGAGACCAACCGCGGCTTCATCGGCGCCAAGCGCGTCGGCGTGGTCACCGCGGGCAACTCCGGGCACATGGCCAAGCTCGCCGGCTTCCGCCTGCCGATCGAATCGCACCCGCTGCAGGCGCTGGTTTCCGAGCCGCTGAAGCCGATCATCGACAGCGTCATCATGTCCAACGCCGTGCACGGCTACATCAGCCAGTCGGACAAGGGCGACCTGGTCATCGGCGCCGGCATCGACGGCTACAACGGCTACGGCCAGCGCGGCTCCTACCCGGTGATCGAGCACACCCTGCAGGCCATCGTCGAGATGTTCCCGGTGCTCTCCCGCGTGCGCATGAACCGCCAGTGGGGCGGCATCGTCGACACCACCCCGGACGCCTGCCCGATCATCGGCAAGACGCCGGTGAAGAACCTGTTCTTCAACTGCGGCTGGGGCACCGGCGGCTTCAAGGCCACCCCCGGCTCGGGCAACGTCTTCGCCGCCACCCTGGCGACCGGCGAGCCGCATCCGCTGGCCGCACCCTTCTCCATCGAACGTTTCCACAGTGGCGCGCTCATCGACGAGCACGGTGCTGCGGCTGTCGCACATTGAACATTCGCCCGCAGGGCGACAACTGATTCCCCTCTCCCGCTTGCGGGAGAGGGTGCCCGAAGGGCGGGAGAGGGTGGTTCGGCGAAGAGCCGGCGCCCCGCCTCCCACGGAAGGCAACCCCGGAGGTTTAGACCATGCTTCACATCTTCTGCCCCCATTGCGGCGAGCTGCGCTCCGAAGAGGAATTCCACGCCAAGGGCCAGGCGCACATCCCGCGCCCGCTGGACCCCGGCGCCTGCACCGACGAGGAGTGGGGCGACTACATGTTCTTCCGCGACAACCCGCGCGGCATCCACCACGAGCTGTGGGTGCACGCCGCCGGCTGCCGGCAGTACTTCAACGCCACCCGCCACACCGTGACCTACGAGATCCTCGAAACCTACAAGATCGGCGAGAAACCCAGCGTGACCAGCGCCGAGAAGAAACCCGCCGCCCAGCCCGCAGTCGCGAAGGCCTGAACATGAGCCAGATCAATCGCCTTTCCCGTGGCGGTCGCATCGACCGCAGCAAGCCGCTGACCTTCACCTTCAACGGCCAGCAATACCAGGGCTTCGCCGGCGACAGCCTGGCCGCCGCCCTGCTGGCCAACGGCGTCGACGTGGTCGGCCGCAGCTTCAAGTACTCCCGCGCCCGCGGCATAGTCGCGGCCGGCGCCGAGGAGCCCAACGCCATCCTGCAGATCGGCTCGCGCGAGGCCACCCAGGTGCCCAACGTGCGCGCCACCCAGCAGGCCCTGTACCCGGGCCTGGTGGCCAGCAGCACCAACGGCTGGCCGAACGTGCAGAACGACCTGATGGGCGTGTTCGGCAAGGTCGGCGGCAAGATGATGCCCCCCGGCTTCTACTACAAGACCTTCATGTACCCGCAGTCCATGTGGCTGACCTACGAGAAGTACATCCGCAAGGCCGCGGGCCTTGGCCGCGCGCCCACCGAGGTAGACCCGGACAGCTACGACTGGATGAACCGCCACTGCGACGTGCTGGTGGTCGGCGCCGGCCCCGCCGGCCTGGCCGCTGCCCTGGCCGCCGCGCGCACCGGCGCCCGGGTGATCCTGGCCGACGAGCAGGAAGAGTTCGGCGGCAGCCTGCTGGACACCCGCGAGACCCTCGACGGCAAGCCCGCCGCCGAATGGGTGGCGCAGGTGCTGGCCGAGCTGAAGTCGCTGCCGGAAGTCGTGCTGCTGCCGCGCGCCACGGTGAACGGCTACCACGACCACAACTTCCTCACCATCCACGAGCGCCTCACCGACCACCTCGGTGAAACCGCGCCGCTGGGCCAGGTGCGCCACCGCGTGCACCGCGTGCGCGCCAAGCGCGTGGTGCTGGCCGCCGGCGCCCACGAGCGGCCGCTGGTGTACGCCAACAACGACCTGCCGGGCAACATGCTGGCCGGCGCGGTCTCCACCTACGTGCGCCGCTACGGCGTGGCGCCGGGCAAGAAGCTGGTGCTGTCCACCAACAACGACTACGCCTACCGCGTCGCCCTGGACTGGCAGGAAGCCGGCCTGGAAGTGGTGGCCATCGCCGACGCCCGCGCCAACCCTCGCGGCGAGTGGGTGGAAGAAGCCCGCAAGCGCGGCATGCGCGTCATCACCGGCAGTGCGGTGATCGAAGCCCGCGGCGGCAAGCGCGTGAGCGGCGCGAAAATCGCCGCCATCGACCCCATCCGCCTGAAGGTCACCGCCCCCGGCGACTGGCTGGACTGCGACCTGATCGCCAGCTCCGGCGGCTACAGCCCGGTGGTGCACCTGGCCTCGCACCTGGGCGGCAAGCCCGAGTGGCGCGAGGACATCCTCGCCTTCGTCCCCGGCGAAGGCCTGCAGAAGCGCATCTGCGCAGGCGCCGTGAACGGCGTGTTCCGCCTCGCCGACAACCTGCAGGACGGCTACAACGCCGGCACCCAGGCCGCCGAGGACGCCGGCTTCAAGGCCGTCGCAGGCGAGCTGCCGAAGGCTTCCGAGCGGGTCGAGGAGCCGACCGTGGCGCTGTTCCAGGTGCCCCACGAGAAGCCCACTTCCCGCGCGCCCAAGCAGTTCGTCGACCCGCAGAACGACGTCACCGCCGCGGCCATCGAGCTGGCCTGCCGCGAGGGCTTCGAGTCCATCGAGCACGTCAAGCGCTACACCGCGCTGGGCTTCGGCACCGACCAGGGCAAGCTGGGCAACATCAACGGCCTGGCCATCGCCGCCCGCGCCCAGGGCAAGAGCATCGCCGAGACCGGCACCACCATGTTCCGCCCGAACTACACCCCGGTGACCTTCGGCGCCGTGGCCGGCCGCCACTGCGGCCACCTGTTCGAGCCGGTGCGCTTCACCGCCCTGCACGCCTGGCACGTGAAGAACGGCGCCGAGTTCGAGGACGTCGGCCAGTGGAAGCGCCCCTGGTACTTCCCCAAAGCCGGCGAGGACATGCACGCCGCCGTGGCCCGCGAATGCCGCGCGGTGCGCGAGTCGGTGGGCCTGCTGGACGCCTCCACCCTGGGCAAGATCGACATCCAGGGCCCGGACGCCCGCGAGTTCCTCAACCGCGTCTACACCAACGCCTGGACCAAGCTGGACGTGGGCAAGGCCCGCTACGGCCTGATGTGCAAGGAAGACGGCATGGTCTTCGACGACGGCGTGACCGCGTGCCTGGCGGACAACCACTTCGTCATGACCACCACCACCGGCGGCGCCGCCCGCGTGCTGGAGTGGCTGGAGCTGTACCACCAGACCGAATGGCCGGAGCTGAAGGTGTACTTCACCTCGGTCACCGACCACTGGGCCACCCTGACCCTGTCCGGCCCCAACAGCCGCAAGCTGCTGGCCGAGGTCACCGACATCGACCTGGACAAGGACGCCTTCCCCTTCATGACCTGGAAGGAAGGCAAGGTGGCCGGCGTGCCGGCGCGGGTGTTCCGCATCTCCTTCACCGGCGAGCTCTCCTACGAGGTGAACATCCAGGCCAACTACGCCATGGGCGTGCTGGAAGCCATAGTCGAGGCCGGCAAGAAGTACGACCTGACCCCATACGGCACCGAGACCATGCACGTGCTGCGCGCCGAGAAGGGCTTCATCATCGTCGGCCAGGACACCGACGCCTCGGTGACCCCGGACGACCTCAACATGGGTTGGGCCGTGGGCCGCACCAAGCCCTTCTCGTGGATCGGCTGGCGCGGCATGAACCGCGCCGACTGCCTGCGCGAGGACCGCAAGCAGCTGGTCGGCCTCAAGCCCACCAACCCCATGGACGTGCTGCCCGAAGGCGCCCAGTTGGTGTTCACCACCCAACAGTCGATCCCGATGAACATGGTCGGCCACGTCACCTCCAGCTACATGAGCAGCACCCTCGGCTACGGCTTCGCCCTGGCGGTGGTCAAGGGTGGCCTCAAGCGCATGGGCGAGAAGGTCTACGCGCCCCTGGTCGACGGCCGGGTGATCGAGGCGGAAATCTGCAGCTCGGTGTTCTACGACCCGAAAGGCGAACGGCAGAATGTGGATTAAGAGCAGCTGCAAGCGGTAAGCGACAAGCCGCAAGCGAAGGCCGAGCCCTCCTCCGACGGGGGGAGGGTGAGAGGATTCCAGGGCGCACGGCGCCCCAAGGTGAATACGAATGAGCAAGGCAAACCTCTACCAGCAATGCCCCGAAGCCGGGGTGAAAGTCGAGACCCCGCTGCACCACGCCGAGCTGGACAAGCTCGCCGGCCGCAGCGTCGCCAACGCCGGCATCACCCTGCGCGAGAAAAAGCTGCTGGGCCACCTGACCCTGCGCGGCAGCGCCCATGACGCGGCCTTCGCCGAAGGCGTGCACAAGGCCCTGGGCCTGGAGCTGCCGGTGGCCCTGGGCCTGGTAGCCAAGGGCGAGGTCTCGCTGCAGTGGCTGGGCCCGGACGAGTGGCTGCTGATCGTCCCCGGCGGCGAGGAATTCACTGTTGAGAAGAAGCTGCGCGAAACCCTCGGCGAAGACCTGCACTACTCGGTGGTCAACGTCAGCGGCGGGCAGACCCTGCTGGAACTCACCGGGCCGAAGGTGCGCGAACTGCTGATGAAGTCCACCAGCTACGACGTGCACCCGAGCAACTTCCCGGTGGGCAAGGCGGTGGGCAGCATCTTCGCCAAGTCCCAATGCGTGATCCGCCACACCGGCGAGGACACCTGGGAACTGGTGGTGCGCCGCAGCTTCGCCGACTACTTCTGGCTGTGGCTGCAGGACGCCAGCGCCGAGTACGGCCTGCAGATCGCCGCCTGATCCTGGCGGGCGGGCCACCCGGCCCGCCCTCCCGCGTCGCCACCGGAGCCACGTCATGAGCCGCACCCCCGATACCTGGATCCTCACCGCCGACAGCCCGAGCCTGCTCGGCACCGTCGACGTGGTGACGCGCCACCTGTTCGAACAGCAGTGCTACGTCACCGAGCACCACTCCTTCGACGACCGCCTGGCCCAGCGCTTCTTCATCCGCGTGGAGTTCCGCGCCCCGCCCGGCTTCGACGAGGCGGCCTTCCGCGCCAGCCTGGCCGAGCGCGTCGAGCCCTTCCAGATGAAGACCGAACTGACCCCGCCGGGCTACCGCAGCAAGGTGGTGATCATGGTCTCCAAGGCCGACCACTGCCTGAACGACCTGCTCTACCGCCAGCGCATCGGCCAGCTGCCGATGGACGTGGCGGCGGTGGTCTCCAACCACCCGGACCTGGAGCCCCTGGCGCGCTGGCACGGCATCCCCTACCACCACTTCGCCCTCGACCCGCAGGACAAGGCCGCCCAGGAAGCCAAGGTGTGGCAGGTGATCGAGCAAAGCGGCGCGGAACTGGTGATCCTCGCCCGCTATATGCAGGTGCTCTCCCCTGAGCTGTGCCGCAGGCTGGACGGCTGGGCGATCAACATCCACCACTCGCTGCTGCCCGGCTTCAAGGGCGCCAAGCCCTACCACCAGGCGTACCAGAAGGGCGTCAAGCTGGTCGGCGCCACCGCCCACTACATCAACAACGACCTCGACGAGGGCCCGATCATCGCCCAGGGCGTCGAGGCCGTGGACCACGCCCACTACCCCGAGGACCTGATCGCCAAGGGCCGCGACGTCGAGTGCCTGACCCTGGCGCGAGCGGTGGGCTACCACATCGAGCGGAGGGTGTTCCTCAACGCGAATCGGACGGTGGTTCTCTAAAAAGAGCAGTTGGAAGCGGGAAGCCTGGAGCTGGAAGCATGCGGCCTGGCTTCAAGCTTCGCGCTTTGAGCTTCCAGCTCGAATTCCCAGTGCAAAGCCGCGTGGCCGCCGCGCCGCGCATTTGTACCCACAACGACAAAAAAGAGGAATGCGTATGTCTGGCAATCGTGGTGTGGTTTATCTCGGCCCAGGTAAGGTCGAAGTTCAGAACATCCCCTATCCCAAGATGCAGGACCCGCAAGGCAAGCAGATCGACCACGGGGTGATCCTGCGGGTGGTCTCCACCAATATCTGCGGCTCCGACCAGCACATGGTGCGCGGCCGCACCACCGCGCCCACCGGCCTGGTGCTGGGCCACGAGATCACCGGCGAGGTGGTGGAGATCGGCCGCGGCGTGGAAACCATGAAGATCGGCGACCTGGTCTCGGTGCCCTTCAACGTCGCCTGCGGCCACTGCCGCACCTGCAAGGAGCAGCACACCGGCGTCTGCCTGACGGTCAACCCGGCCCGCGCCGGCGGCGCCTACGGCTACGTCGACATGGGCGGCTGGGTCGGCGGCCAGGCCGAATACGTGCTGGTGCCCTACGCCGACTTCAACCTGCTGAAGCTGCCGGACCGCGAGAAGGCCATGGAGAAGATCCGCGACCTGACCTGCCTGTCCGACATCCTGCCCACCGGCTACCACGGCGCGGTCACCGCCGGCGTCGGTCCGGGCAGCAGCGTGTACATCGCCGGCGCAGGCCCCGTGGGCCTGGCCGCTGCCGCCTCAGCCCGCCTGCTGGGCGCCGCGGTGGTGATCATCGGCGACGTCAACCCGACCCGCCTGGCCCACGCCAAGGCCCAGGGCTTCGAGATCGCCGACCTGTCCAAGGACACCCCGCTGCACGAGCAGATCGCCGACCTGCTGGGCGAGCCGGAAGTGGACTGCGCGGTCGACGCGGTGGGCTTCGAGGCCCGCGGCCACGGCCATTCCGGTTCGCAGCACGAGGCCCCGGCCACCGTGCTCAACTCGCTGATGGGCATCACCCGGGTGGCCGGCCAGATCGGCATCCCGGGCCTGTACGTCACCGAGGACCCGGGCGCGGTGGACGACGCCGCCAAGCACGGCAGCCTGAGCATCCGCTTCGGCCTGGGCTGGGCCAAGTCGCACAGCTTCCACACCGGCCAGACCCCGGTGATGAAGTACAACCGCCAGCTGATGCAGGCGATCATGTGGGACCGCATCAAGATCGCCGACATCGTCGGGGTGGAAGTCATCACCCTGGACGAGGCGCCGAAAGGCTACGGCGAGTTCGATGCCGGCGTGCCGAAGAAATTCGTCATCGACCCGCACAACCTGTTCCGCGCCGCCTGAGCCGCGGCCAGCGCTCCGACCGCGGCGTCCCCCGCCGCGGTTTCTCTCCAGGGGAGCCTTCGGGCTCCCTCTTTTTTTGCGCGGCATTCCCCTGTAGGAGCGCGCCCTGCGCGCGAATCGCGGGCAGGGCCCGCTACGGTAAACATGACGCCCCGTGCCTCAACGGCCCCTCACCCTAACCCTCTCCCGGAGGGAGAGGGGACCGTTCGGCGTGTGCGGGGAGGCTGGGGTCAGCCGGAGACAAAGGACCCACAGCCAGCACGCGCCGCATGCTCTTCGTAGGATGGGTATCGCTTCGCTCAACCCATCCTACGAAAAGCCGTGCTTCCCTGGAGGTGTAGGAGCGGACTCCGTCCGCGATATCCACAGCAGGCCGAGTACGACAGGGACTTCATGGCGCAGCACGGCCGGCGAGCCCGGACTAAGCTGACGGCTCCCCTTTCCCGGAGCCCGCCATGCCGCTGACCAGCCTTCTCGTTCCCTCGTTCACCCACATGCTCACGAACCTGTCGCAATGGCTCGACAAGGCCGCCGCCCATGAAAGCGCTGCCGGCAACGACGTCGACGAACTGATGGCGCAACGCCTGGCGCCGGACATGTACCCGCTGGCCGCGCAGGTGCGCTTCGCCTGCTTCCAGGCGCTGGAGCCGACCTACCGCCTACGTGGCCTGGCCGTTCCGCAGGCGTGGCTGCAGGTGCGCAACGACGGCTGGGCGTCGAACGAGCGGCCGGGCACCCTGGCCGAGGCCCGGGCCTGCATCGCCGAAGCGCTGGCAGCGCTCGCCGACCTGCCCGGCGACGCGCTCGATGGCCGGCCCGAGGCGCCGATCGCGCTCGACCTGCCCAACGGCATCATCTTCGACATGGACAGCCAGCAGTACGCCCGCGACTGGTCGTTCCCGCAGTTCTATTTCCACTGCATCACCGCCTACGCCATCCTGCGCAGCCTGGGCATCGAACTGGGCAAGGCCGACTACGTCGCGCACGTGCTGGCTTACCTGCGCCCGGGCACGCTGCCGCAGGCTTGATCCCGGCCTACAGGCCCAGCTTCTGCGCCATGCGCTCGATGGCCTGGCGCTGGAAGGCGCGGAAGTCCGCGTCCGGCTGCTGGCCTTCGAGCATCGGCAGGAAGGGGTCGACCACCTCGGTGGCCGCCCCGGCCAGTTCCTCGATCACCGCGTGACCGCAGAAGGGCACGTAGGCTTCGGCGTAGCCGCCCTCGTGGACCAGCACCAGGCGCCCGTCGCACAGGCGCTCGGCGGCCTCGCGCACGCTGCGGGTGAGGGCGCGGAAGGTCTCGCTGTGGGCGAGCATGCGCGCCAGCGGGTCCACGCCGTTGGCGTCGAAGCCGCAGGCGACCACGATCAGCTCCGGGCGGAAGCGCTCCAGGGCCGGCACTATGATGCGCTGCATGGCGTGGCGATAGGCGTCGTCGCCGCTGCCGGGGTACAGCGGCACGTTGACGTTGGCGCCCAGGCCGGCGCCTTCGCCCTGCTCTTCCACGGCGCCGGAACCCACCGGGAAGCAGTCGGCCTGGTGGATCGACAGAGTCAGCACGTCGTCGCGGCCATAGAAGATCGACTGGGTGCCGTTGCCGTGGTGCACGTCCCAGTCCAGCACGGCGACGCGGCGGATGCCGTGGCGCGCCTTGGCCGCCTCCACCGCCACGGCGATGTTGGCCAGGTAGCAGAAGCCCATGCCGCGGTCGGCCAGGCAATGGTGGCCCGGCGGCCGCGACAGCGCGTAGGCGTTGTCCAGTTCGCCGCTGAGCACCGCGTCCACCGCGGCGATGGCCAGCCCGGCGGACTGCCGGGCGATCTCGTAGGTGCCGGGGCCGACCATGGCCTCCTCGCCCAGCTCGCCATGGCCGGCGTCGCTCATGGCCTTGAAGCGTTGCAGGTAGTCCAGCGGGTGGACGCGCAGCAGGTCTTCCTCGCTGGCCAACGGCGCGCTGGCGAGCCTGAGCTTCGCACTCAGGCCCGAGACATCCATCAGGCTCTTCAGCCGCCGCTTGCTCTCCGCCGACTCGGCGTGGCCGCTGCCGGCCGGCGGCTGCAGCCAGCCGCCCACCGGGAGGATCAGCGCGTGCAGCCCGGCGGCGTGCCAGAAGCAGCGTTCGTCGAAGAAGAACCCGGTGCGGCGGCTCATGCGCGGGCCTCCGCCAGGGCGCGCTGGCGCTTGCGGCTGAACAGCCAGTAGACCGGCGAGACCACACCCAGGCCGACGATCCAGGAGATGTCGGCGCCGTTCATGGCGCGCGCCACTACCCCGGTGTACAGCTCGGTGGACATGAACGGCACCTGCACCAGGATGCCCAGCACGTAGCAGTTCACCGCGGTCCAGTTGAAGGTGCCGTAGATGCCGCCGTCGCGGCGGAAGAACGACAGCACGTCGTACTGGCCGTGGGCGACCAGGTAGTAGTCGACCAGGTTGATCGCGCTCCAGGGCACCAGCACGTAGAGCAGCAGCAGGATGAAGTTGGTGTAGTTGGCCATGAAGTTGTCCTGGCCGAGCAGCGCGATGGCCAGCGAGCCGCCGAACAGGCTCAGGGCGATCAGCGCGCGCCAGCCGGCGCCGGCCGCCCAGGCCGGGATCAGCGTCTGGCCGACGGTGATCGCCGAGAGCGTGCCGCAGTACAGGTTCATGGCGTTGGTGGCGGCGATGCCGATGGAGAACACCGCCACCAGCACGGCGCTGAAGCCGCCGGTCATGCCGATCAGCCCGGCGACCACGTCGCCGCCGTCCAGGCACAGGCCGACGATCACGCCCAGGACCATGGGCAGGATCGAACCCAGGCAGCAGCCCCAGTAGCTGGACCAGAACGCGGTGCGCGCGCCGGTGTCCTGCGGCATGTAGCGCGAGTAGTCGGAAACGTAGGGGGCATAGGCCAGCTGCCAGAGCGCGGCGATCGACAGCGCGCCGAGGAAGCCCGGCAGGTTGAAGCCGTTGCGCTGCAGGAAGTCCGCCGGCAGGCCGTGGATGAACAGCACCCAGGCGAAGCTGACCAGCAGCACCGCGCCGGACAGCCAGGACATCAGCCGAGTGTAGCCGTGGATCAGGCGGTAGCCGAAGACGGTGGCGACCACGCTGACCGCGCCTACCAGCAGGATGCCGGCGTTGGTGGCCACGGCCGGGAAGCGCGCGTGCAGCGTCTGGCCGCCGAGCACCAGGTTGGAGGCGAAGAAGCCCAGGTACATGATCACCACCAGGGCCACCACCAGCAGCGAGCCGAAGGAGCCGAACTGACCGCGCGTCTGCACCATCTGCGGCACGCCCAGCTGTGGCCCCTGGGCCGAGTGCAGGGCCATGAACACCCCGCCCACCAGGTTGCCCAGCACCAGCGCCAGCAGCGCGGCGACGAAGGACAGCTGGAACACGGTGACGGCCAGCGCCCCCGTGACCACGGTGAGCAGCATGATGTTGCTGCCGAACCAGATGGTGAAGAGGTCGCGGGCGCGGCCGTGGCGTTCGTGCCGGGCGATGGGCTGGATGGTGCTCAGCTCCAGGGTCGCCGCCGGGGTTTGCGTCGTTGTCATTGTGGTTCTCGCAAGGCAAAGCGGTGCCCGGCACGCCGGGCACTCGGGTTGGCCGGGGGCCTCAGCGGGCCGCCCAGGCGTTGAAGCGCAGTTCCAGTTCCTCGCCGTGGTCGACCCAGAAGGCCGAGTCCACCGAGCGGGCGCCCTGCAGGTTGGCCGGGGCGGTGGGCAGCGCGGCCTGCACGTCGGCCGGCAGCAGTTCCAGGGTGCCCTTGTGCACCGGGCCGTAGGGGATGTTCTCGGAGAACACCTTCTGCGTCTGCGGCTGGCTGGCGAAGGCGATGAACTTCTCGGCCAGGGCCTTGTTCGGCGTGCCCTTGACCACTGCCCAGTATTCCGGGTCGTAGAGGCTGCCCGGCCAGACGATGGCCAGCGGCACGCCTTCCTTCTGCGCGGCGGCGATGCGGCCGTTGTAGGCGGCGCTCATCACCACGTCGCCGGCGGCCAGCCACTGCGGCGGCTGCGCGCCGGCTTCCCACCACTGGATGTAGGGCTTGATCTCGTCGAGCTTCTTGAAGGCGCGGCTGACGCCCTCGGGGGTGCCCAGCACCTTGTACAGGTCCTCGGGCTTCACGCCGTCGGCCAGCAGGGCCACTTCCAGGGTGTACTTGGCGCCCTTGCGCAGGCCGCGCTTGCCCGGGTAGTCCTTGACGTTCCAGAAGTCCGCCCAGGAAGTCGGCGCCTTGGCCAGGCGCTTGCTGTCGTAGGCCATGACCATCGACCAGACGTAGGTGGCCACGCCGCACTCGCTGAAGGTGCCGGGGACGAACTTCGACTCGTCGCCGATGGCGGCCGGGTCGATGCGCTCGAACAGGCCCTCGTCGCAGCCGCGCAGCAGCTCGGGGCTTTCCACCTCGACCACGTCCCAGGTGACCTTGCCGACGTTGACCATGGCCTTCACCTTGGCCATCTCGCCGTTGTACTCGCCGGCGATCACCTTGCCGGCGCCGCTGGCATCGAAGGGTTTGAAGTAGGCCAGGTCCTGGGCGGCCTTGGTGGCGCCGCCGAAGGAGATCACCGTGAGATCCTGCGCCTGGGCGGCGCCGGTGGCGGCGAGGACCGCGCAGGCGAGGATGCAATGCAAGGACGATTTCATGGAACGAACTCCCACAGCCGGTTGGCGTTGTTGGTTTGGATTGCTGGGCAGTTGCCGAACGGGCGGCAAAAAGGTTCCACGGCACGGGCCTGCGTGGGCCCGCGGCGTTGTTGTTCGGTTGTGGCGAAGGGCGCTGCTCGCAGGAGGGGATGTGCGCGGCGATACCCATCGATGGGTATCGCTGCGCTCAACGCCATCCTACGGAAGGCAGCGCCTGCGAGACTGGCGTCAGAGCACGCCGATCTCTTTCGCGGTGCGGTCCACCGCGATGCGCGTCTTGTCCACCAGTTCGTCCAGCTCGGCGCGGCCGGCCACCAGGGCCGGGGCCATGATCATGCGGCCGAGGGTGGAACGGATGATCACGCCCTCCTCGAAGCCGATGGTGCGGCAGCGCCAGGCCAGGTCGTTCTCGTTGTCGAAGCGCTTGCGGGTGGCCTTGTCCTGCACGAACTGCAGCGCCGCCACCAGGCCGGCGCCCTGGATCTCGCCGATCAGCGGGTGGTTGCCGAACACCTCGCGCAGGCACTGCTGCAGGTAGGGGCCGGTGTCGTTCTTGACCTGGGTGACGATGCCCTCGTCGCGCAGCGCCTTGAGGTTGGCCACGGCCACCGCCGCCGCCACCGGGTGGCCGGAGTAGGTCAGGCCGTGGGCGAACACGCCGCCCTGCTCCACCAGCACCTCGGCGATGCGCTTGCTCAGCACCAGGCCGCCCATGGGGATGTAGCCGCTGGTCAGGCCCTTGGCGATGGACAGGGTGTCCGGCTCGAAGCCGAAGTGCTGGTGGGCGAACCATTCGCCGGTGCGGCCGAAGCCGCCGATCACTTCGTCGGCGCACAGCAGCACGTCGTACTTGCGGCAGATGCGCTGGATTTCCGGCCAGTAGCTCTCCGGCGGGAAGATCATGCCGCCGGCGCCCTGGAACGGCTCGGCGATGAAGCCGGCGACGTTCTCGGCGCCCAGCTCGAGAATCTTGTCCTCCAGCTGCTGCGCGCAGCGGCGGCCGAACTCCTCGGGGGTGAGGTCGCCGCCGTTGGCGAACCAGTAGGGCTCGTCGATGTGGGCGATGTCCGGGATCATCCCGCCCATCTCGTGCATGAACTTCATGCCGCCCAGCGCGGTGGCCGCCAGGGTCGAGCCGTGGTAGCCGTTCCAGCGGCCGATCATGATCTTCTTCTGCGGCTTGCCGAGGATCTGCCAGTAGCGGCGCACGGTGCGGATCAGCACCTCGTTGGATTCGGAGCCGGAGTTGGTGTAGATGGCATGGCTGTAGTGGCCCGGCACCAGGCTGAAGAGCAGCTCGGACAGCTCGATCACCGCCGGGTGGGTGGTGTGGAAGAACATGTTGTAGTACGGCAGCTGGTCCATCTGCGCGCTCGCCGCGGCGGTCAGGTCCTTGCGCCCGTAGCCCAGCTGGGTGCACCACAGGCCGGACATGCCATCCAGGTAGCGGTTGCCGTCGTTGTCCCACAGGTACAGGCCCTCACCGCGCACCATCACCCGCGGGCCTTCGGCGTTCAGCGCCTTCTGGTCGAGGAAGGCGTGGATGTGGTGGGCCGCGTCGGCCGCCTGGTAGTCACGGGTTTCGCGTTGCGCTTTGGTGTTGTCGGTCATCGACTTTCTCCTAGTTCCCTCGGCGGTGCTCCGGCAGCCGGCCTGAGGGGTTTGCAGGGGATCGAGGGCGACGGACTTACCTGGGCAGTCTCACCGGCCGTCTCGAGCGGTTCGCCGGGGCAGCACGGGCCGGCGGTGCGCCGGCCCCGGGGCTGCCCTCAGCGCAGCTGGAACCAGGTGGTTTTCAGCTGGGTGTACTTGTCGAACGAATGCAGCGACAGGTCGCGGCCGAAGCCGGACTGCTTGCCGCCGCCGAAGGGGATGGCCGGGTCCAGGGCGTCCACGGTGTTCACCGACACGGTGCCGACGTTCAACCGGCCGGCCACGCGGTGGGCGCGGTTGAGGTCGTCGCTCCACACCGAGGCGGCCAGGCCGAAGGGGCTGTCGTTGGCCAGCCGCAGGGCCTCGTCCTCGCTGTCGAAGGCGGTCACCGCCAGCACCGGGCCGAAGACTTCCTCGCGGGCCAGGCGCTGCTGCGGGTCGACGTTGGTGAAGATGGTCGGCTCGATGAAGTTGCCCGACCCATTGAAGCTCAGCTGGCGGCCGCCGCAGGCCAGGGTAGCGGCGCTGCCGCGGGTTTCCTCGATGAAGCGCAGGATGCTGGCGGTCTGCTTGGCGTCGACGATGGCGCCGGCGCGGCTGGCCGGGTCCAGCGGGTCGCCCGGAGCCCAGTCGCGGGCCTTGGCGATCAGGCGCTCGACGAATTCGTCGTGGATGGAGCGCTCCACCAGTAGCCGCGAGTTGGCCGAGCAGACCTCGCCCTGGTTGAAGAAAATGCCGAATGCCGCTTTTTCAGCCGCAAGATCGAGGTCGCGGCAATCGGCGAACACGAGGTTCGGGCTCTTGCCGCCACACTCCAGCCATACCTGCTTGAGGTTGGACTGGGCGGAATACTGCATGAAGTACTTGCCCACTTCGGTGGAGCCGGTGAACACCAGGCAGTCCACGTCCGGGTGCAGGCCCAGGGCCTTGCCGGCGTGCTCGCCGAGGCCCGGCACCACATTCAGCACGCCCTCGGGCAGGCCGGCCTCCAGGGCCAGCTCGGCCAGGCGCAAAGCCGAGAACGGCGACTGCTCGGCCGGCTTGAGCACCACCGAGTTGCCGGCGGCCAGGGCCGGGGCCAGTTTCCAGGCGGCCATGTCGAGGGGGAAGTTCCACGGCACCACGGCGCCGATCACGCCCAGGGGCGCGCGGGTGATGGTGGCCAGGGCGCTGGGCGCGGTCGGGGCGACCTGGTCATAGAGCTTGTCCAGGGCCTCGGCGTACCAGGAGAAGACGCCGGCGGCGCCGGGCACATCGATGTTCCAGGCGTCCATCACCGGCTTGCCCATGTTCAGCGAGTCCAGCAGGGCCAGCTCGTCGCGGTGGGCCAGCATCAGCTCGGCCAGCTTCAGCAGCACGGCCTTGCGCTCGCGCGGCGCCATGCGTGCCCAGGGGCCCTGCTCGAAGGCACGGCGGGCGCTGCGCACGGCGGCGTCGACTTCGGTCGCGCCACAGGCGGCGACGTTGGCCAGCAGGCGGTTGGTGGCCGGGTCGATGGATGCGAAGGTGGCGCCGTCGGCGGCGGCCATGCGGCGGCCATCGATCAGGGCGGCGTCGATGAAGGTCTGGCGGGCTGCACGCTGCTGCCAGTCGCTGAGTTGATACACCAGGGCACTCCTGCTCACGAGCAATTATTGTTTTGTTCTGTGGTGCCCTGATGGTCGCGCATGCCCCGGCGGAGGAAAAATATTAAATATGTCTTCGGGGTATATGAAAAAGCTGGGCAGGCGCGCACCGGCAAAGTGCGCCATGCTGGGTTATGGTGCGGCACCTGGAGGCGCCTCGGCGCTCCCCGGCGCCTGCCGGCGGGCCCGATCCTTGCTTTCCGATGAACCGATGACACAACGAGAGCGCGCACGCCACCGGCGAAGCCGCGCCATAGAGGTCTTGCAGTGGCTTCCTATACCTTGCGGCAATTGAAGTATTTCGTGACCACAGTGGAATGCGGCAGCGTGGCCGAGGCCTCGCGCAAGCTCTACATCGCCCAGCCGTCGATCTCCACGGCGATCAAGGGCCTGGAAGAGAGCTTCGGCGTGCAGCTGTTCATCCGCCACCACGCCCAGGGCGTGTCCCTCACCCCCAGCGGCGCGCGTTTCTACCGCAAGGCCCAGGAACTGCTGCGCATGGCCCACGAGTTCGAGCAGAACGCCCTGGCCGACAACGACGTGGTGGCCGGGCAGATCGACCTGGCCTGCTTCGAGACGGTGGCGCCGCTGTACCTGCCGCGGCTGATCGCCGGCTTCCGCGAGCGCTACCCGGGGGTGGAGATCCGCATCCGCGACGGCGAGCAGCAGGAACTGGTGCAGGGCCTGACCTCCGGGCGCTTCGACCTGGCCCTGCTGTACCGCCACGACCTCGACGGCACCATCGAGACCGAGCCGCTGATGCCGGCGCAGCGCCCCTACGCCCTGCTCCCGGCCGACCACCGCTTCGCCCGCCAGGCCCAGGTGTCGCTGCGCGACCTGGCGCTGGAACCGATGATCCTGCTCGACGTGCAGCCCAGCCGCACCTATTTCGTGAGCATCTTCGAGGAACTGGGGCTGACGCCGAACATCGCCTTCAGCTCGCCTTCCATCGAGATGGTGCGCGGCATGGTCGGCCAGGGCTTCGGCTTCTCGGTGCTGGTCACCCGGCCGCATTCGGAATGCACCTACGACGGCAAGAAGGTGGTGATGGTGAACATCGCCGAAGACGTCAGCGCCTCCGGCCTGGTGGCCGCCTGGCTCAAGCGCGCGCAGCTGACCAAGCCGGCGCGGCTGTTCGTCGACTATGCCCGCGAGGAACTGAGTGGCGGGGTGGTGTCAGAGCCCGCACACCAGCCTTCGTAGGATGGGTTGAGCGGAGCGATACCCATCCTACGGGGCTGAATGCCAACCCTTGTAGGAGCGGGCCCTGCCCGCGAATCGCGCGCAGGGCGCGCTCCTACATGGGGACGGTGCGGGTGGCGCAGCGGAGCGGATCTCATCCGCGAATCGCGCCGGAACCGCCGGCTATCGCGGACAAGGTCCGCTCCTACGAAGAGCCGCCGGCCCCCTACCCTCCGTCCAGCGCCGCTGCCCCGCGCCCGGCACAAGCGCTACAATCCCCGGCCTTCCGGTTGTCCGGCTTCGGCCTTTCGTCATGCTTGTGTTGAAATCCCGCGTGCAGCGCCTGATCGCGCTGGCCCTCTCGCTCCTCGAACGCTACCCGCGGCTGGTCGCCCTGTTCGGCTTCTGCTCGGGGCTGTTCAGCTTCATGATGGTCGACCGCCACCGCGCCGGCTTCGCCCGCGCCATGGCCATCGTCATGCTGGTCAGCTGGCTCTGGCTGATGCTGGAGAACCTGCTCACCCAGCGCTTCAAGGAGCGCTTCGGCTGGTCGGTGCCGCCGGGGCTGCTGCGCTACGCGACCCAACTGATCCACCAGGAAAGCCTGTTCTTCGTCCTGCCGTTCTTCTTCGTCACCACCACCTGGAACAGCGGCCAGGCCCTGTTCACCGGCGCCCTGGGGCTGGCCGGGCTGATCGCCATCACCGACCCGGTCTACTACAAGTGGCTGGCGCCGCGGCGCTGGACCTTCCTCGGCTACCACACCCTGACGCTGTTCGCCGTGCTGCTCACCGCGCTGCCGCTGATCCTCCAGCTGAGCACCCCGGAAAGCTACCGCTGGGCCCTGGGCATCGCCGTGGCGCTGTCCTTCCCCAGCCTGGTGGTGTCGGTGGGCATCCACAAGTGGTGGCGCTGGTTCGCCCTGCTCGGCCTGACCCTGTGCATCGGCGTGGTCGGCTGGTTCGGCCGCGCCTGGGTGCCGCCGTCCACCCTGTGGCTGGCGGAAATGGCGGTCACCGAGCAGTTCGACAACAGCCAGCGCACCCCCGGCGACAGCGTCGAGCAGGTCGGCGCCGCGCAGATCCGCGCCCAGGGCCTCTACGCCTACACCGCCATCAGCGCGCCGCGCGGCCTGGACGAGCGCATCTTCCACGTGTGGCTGCACAACGGCCAGGAAGTCGACCGCATCGCCCTGGACATCCACGGCGGCCGCGAGGCCGGCTACCGCGCCTGGACGCACAAGCAGAACTTCCCCGCCGACCCGACCGGGCGCTGGCAGGTGCAGGTGATCACCGAGGTCGGCCAGGTGATCGGCACCCTGCGTTTCGAGGTCACGCCCTGACCGCCCGGTTCGCTTGACCGCGCCCGGGCCGCTCCCCTAAAAGGACCGGATACCCGCGCCGAGAGCACCGAGCATGACCGACTCCGCCCTGCACCCCTTCGACCGCGCCCTGGCCCTGGAAGCCGACGCCCGCGACGCCGACCTGTTCCACGGCCACACCAGCGCCGACTACTGGAACATGGTCGGGCCCTTCGGCGGCATCACCGCCGCCACCCTGCTGCAGGCCGTGCTGCGCCACCCGCGGCTGCTCGGCGCGCCCGTCGCGCTGACGGTGAACTTCGCCGCCGCCATCGAGGCCGGCGCCTTCGCCGTGCGCGCCACGCCGATCCGCACCAACCGCTCCACCCAGCACTGGCTGCTGCAACTGAGCCAGGTGGACGGCGACGGCGTGGAGCAGGTCTCCACCACCGGCACCGCGGTCACCGCTCTGCGCCGCGAGACCTGGAGCGAGCTCGACCTGGCGCGCCCGCAGGCCACGGCGCCGGCGCAGACGCCGCCGCTGAACACCAGCGGCAAGGGCGTGGCCTGGGCGCAGCAGTACGAGATGCGCGCCATCGACGGCGCCTTCCCCAGCACCTGGGACGGCAGCGGCGAGCACAGCCGCACCCGCCTCTGGCTGCGCGACGCCCAGCCGCGGGCCCTGGACTTCCCGGCGCTGGCGGCGATGAGCGACATCTTCTACCCGCGCGTCTGGCTGCGCCGCGCCACCCCGGTGCCGGCCGGCACCGTGTCGATCACCACCTACTTCCACACCGACGCCGCGCAACTGGCCGAAGTCGGCAGCGGCTACCTGCTCGGCGAGGCCCGCGGCCAGGCCTTCCGCAACGGCTACTTCGACCAGGCCGCGGAGCTGTGGAGCGAGGCCGGCGAACTGCTCGCCACCAGCAACCAGATCGTCTACTACAAGCAGTGACGGCAAGGGCCGGGCGCCCCGCGCCCGGCCTGGGCAAAAAGCCAGCATGGTTACAAAAGCGTAAGATTGCATCGCTATAAACGACGGCCACTTCCAGAAGAAAAAAGGTCGTCGCCATGTCGTTCAAGCCTTCCCCGCTGGCGTTCAGCATCGCCCTCGTCTTCAGCGCCGGCGCCCACGCCGCGCCCGCCGGCCCCATCGTCATCAGCACGCCCAGCACCAGCAAGCAGACGCTCTCCGGCGAGACCAGCCTGCAGGTCACCGCAAGCGGCAGCATCACCGCCAGCGACAAGACCGTCGCCCTGAAGGACGCCACCAGCGGCGCCGGCGTGGTGGTCGACAACAGCGGGCAGATCACCGCCAGCAACGGCCGCGCCATCGAAAGCTCGGGCAGCACCGCGACCACCCGCGACTACCGGATCTACAACCGCGCCGGCGCCGGCATCAGCGCCAGCGACGACGCCGTGCGGGTGAAGGACGGCTTCGACAGCGGCAGCCTGCTGCTGGACAACGCCGGCAGCATCCGCTCGGCCACCGGCCAGGCGGTGGACTTCGACGACCTGCGCAGCGGCGTGCCGGTGACCATCATCAACCGCGAGACCGGCGTCATCCACGGCGACGGCAACGACGGCATCCGCCCCGGCGCCAACGCCAGCATCACCAACTACGGCGAGATCAGCAGCGGCGACATGATCGACGCCGACGCCAAGAACGACGGCATCGACTTCCAGGACACCGAGGGCGGCAGCGTCTACAACCACGGGCTGATCTCCGGCGGCCGCCACGGCATCACCACCGACGTCGGCGCCACCCTGGTCAACTACGCCGACGGCGTGATCATCGGCCGCAACGGCTCGGGCTACGGCTCCGACGGCAACGGCACGGTCACCAACTACGGGCGCATCACCGGCGCCTACAACGGCCTGGTGCCCGATGGCGACGGCGATGGCGTGGACATCGACCTGATCGGCCACATCGAGAACCACGGGATCATCGAAGGCACAGGCGCGGCCGGCGTCGACAAGGGCGGCCAGCCCAACGGCAGCGAAGGCATCGCCATGGGCGGCGGCAGCGTCTACAACGCCGCCGGCGCGCTGATCAGCGGCGCCAGCCGCGGCATCCTGGTGGACGACGGCTCCGCCGGCAGCGGCTACGGCGCCACCACCCTGGAGAACCACGGCACCATCGAAGGCCTGGCTTCCAGCGGCGTGAGCCTGGTCGGCGACTTCGCCGACAGCGTGATCAACGACGGCCTGATCCACGGCGGCAACGGCATCGCCCTGGAGCTGGGCGGCGGCGACGACAGCCTGACGCTGCTCGCCGGCAGCCGCTTCGAAGGCCTGGTGGACGGCGGCGACGGCCATGACCGGGTGAGCTTCGACGACGCCCGCGGCGGCAGCTTCGGCCAGAGCCACAACTTCGAGCGCCTGGAGGTGCGCCAGGGCGCCTGGACCCTCACTGGCAGCGGCGACTTCAGCGAAGGCGGCGAAGTCTTCGCCGGCGCCCAGCTGATCAACCAGGGCGGCATCGCCGGCAGCCTGCTGGTGGACAGCGGCGCCAGCTATGCCGGCAGCGGCAGCGTCGGCGGCCTGGACGTCAGCGGCACCTTGCTGGCCAACCCGCAGCAGGGCGCCACCCACGTGACCGGCGACCTGGCCCTGCGCAGCGGCTCGACCCTGGCCTACGGCGTGGAAGCCGACGGCAGCCACGCCACCCTGCAAGTGGATGGCAGCGCGACCCTGGACGGCGCGCGCCTGGCCCTGCAGGCCGGGCCCGGCAACTATCCCTGGCAGAGCAGCTACCAGGTGCTGAACGCCAGCGGCGGCGTCAGCGGCCGGTTCGCCGAGGTCAGCAGCAACTTCGCCTTCCTCACCCCGAGCCTCGGCTACGGCGCCAACAGCGTGGACCTGCAACTGACGCGCAACGACGTGCAGTTCGCCGACCTGGCCAGCAGCGGCAACGGCCGCAACGCCGCCAGCGCCCTGCAGGGCCAGGGCATGGGCCAGCTGTACAACGCGCTGATCACCAGCGACGCCGGCAACGCCGGCCGCGCCGTGGAGCAGCTGGCCGGCGCCAGCAACGCCAACCTGGCCGCCGCCACCCTGGCCGGCAGCCAGGCGGTGGGCGGCGCCATGCTCGGCGCGCTGCGCCAGTTCGGCGGCGGCCTGCTGGTGGCCAGCGACGAGCGCGACACCCCGCAACTGGCCGCCCTCGGCGTACCCAGCGAGGCACGCAACCTGAACGACCCGAACGCCGCCGGCCGCCTCTGGCTGCAAGGCATCGGCAGCCACGGCCAACTGGACGGCGAGCACGGCAGCGGCGACCTCGACCAGGACACCGGCGGCACCCTGCTGGGCGCCGACTGGGCGCTGGACGGCCAATGGCGCCTGGGCGTGCTGGGCGGCTACTCGCACACCGACCTCGACGGCCAGGGCGGCACCTCCGGCGACATCGACAGCTGGCACCTGGGCACCTACGCCCTGCGCCAGGGCGGCCCGCTGGCCCTGCGCCTGGGCGCGGCCTACAGCAGCCACGACGGCGAAAGCAAACGCCGCGTCGAGTTCGACGGCTTCAGCGACCGCCCCAAGGGCGACTACGACGCCCACAGCTGGCAGGCCTTCGCCGAAGCCGGCTACCAGCTCGGCGACGGCCGCCTGAGCGCCGAGCCCTACGCCAACCTCGGCTACCAGTACTACAAGCGCGACGCCTACGACGAAAAAGGCGGCGCCGCGGCCCTGCACGTGGACGAGCAAAGCCAGCACAACTTCAGCAGCACCCTGGGCGTGCGCACGGCCTGGCTCACCAGCCTGGACAACGGCATGAGCCTGACCCCGCGCCTGGGCCTGGGCTGGCGCCACACCTACGGCGACCTGGACAGCAGCACCCGCCAGGCCTTCCTCGCCGGCGGCGGCGCCTTCAGCGTCCAGGGCACGGCGCTGGACCGCAACAGCCTGCTGCTGGACCTGGGCCTGGACCTGGGCCTGTCGGCCCGCCACAGCATCGGCCTGGCCTACAGCGGCGAGAAAGGCAGCCAGGCGCAGAACCATGCGCTGATCGCGCAGTGGCAGATGGTGTTCTGAAACGCCGCGTAGGGCGTATAACCGTTCGCGGTTATACGCCGTTTCACCTTGGCCATGCCCAGCGTCGCGGTCGAACTCGGAGCGCCCGGAAAGAGGCGCTCCGTGACCGAACCCGAAGCGCGCCTGGAATCAAGGTCAAACGGCGGATAACGCCGTAGGCGTTATGCGCCCTACGCCCGGCCCACCCTCGACGTAGGGCGAATAACCGTTCGCGGTTATCCGCCGCTTCACCCGGCCCATGCCCGGCTTGGTGGTCAAGGCCGGAGCGCCCGGAAACAGGCACTCCGCAACCGCCCCCGAAGCGCGCCTGGGATCAGAGTCAAACGGCGGATAATGCTGTAGGCGTTATGCGCCCTACGCCCGGCCCACAAGTCCGGAGGATGCTTTTCGTAGGAGCGAGCTTGCTCGCGAACAGCAGTCAGCCGGCGAGGTTCGGTGTGTGGCCTGAAGAGCGCCCTCTCCCTAACCCTCTCCCTGAAGGGAGAGGGGACCGTTGGGCAGGCACTGATGTTCTGGAGTTAGCCGGCTAGCACAGAGATTGCCGGCTGAAACCAGGCCTCCGCTCGGCACGGACAAGCCCCCTCTCCCTTCAGGGAGAGGGCTGGGGAGAGGGTACGGAACCGATCCAGCGCACAAGAACCGCCGGCTAGCTCGCGCCTACAAAACCTCCCCATCCTCTCCCGGCAACTGCTCATCCAGATGCAGCCAAGCAACCCGGCTCTTCACCCAAACATGCCTTTGCGGCGGCGCCACCTCCGGATGATCGAAGGTCGCAACAGTCACATCCAACGTCTCCGGCGTCCGCTCCGTCTCGAACACCACCTGCGCCCCACAGTTGCCACAGAACAACCGCCGATTACCCGGACTCGACACATAGCAGGCCGGCGCCCCCTTCAACCAACGGAAACTACTGCGCGGCACCGTCGCCCAGGTGACCACCATGCCCCCACTACTCCGCCGGCAGATCGAACAATGGCAGTGGCCGACATCATCCAGCTCCGCAGTGAACTCATAACGCAGGGCGCCACAATGGCAGCCCCCTTGGTGGGTCTGGCTCATGGCCGGGCTCCTCAGTCGTATTCCGCCGCCTCGTGGTCGCCCAGCAGGCGGCGCTGGCGGGGCGTGCAGGCGGCCAGCACTTCGGGGTCGAAACACCAGTCGAGATAGGGCGAGAACTTCTGCGCCACCATGCGCCGGCCGTAGTGCACCTGCAACAGGTAGCGCGTGCGCTGGCTCAGGTTACGGCTGCCGGAATGCCACAGGTCGCTGCGGAACAGCAGGCAATCACCGGCGCGGCACAGCACCGGCTCGGCCGCCCTGCCCCGCCAGCTGCGCTCGTCCGGGTGCGGCGCGCGGCCGGCGCGGTGGCTGCCGGGGATCACCCAGGTCGGGCAGAGGTCGTGGTCGATGTCGTCGAGGTAGACCTGCGCCGTGCAGATGAACATCGGCAGCTCGAAGCCGCCCAGCAACAGCGCTTCCGGCAGGCGCAGCGGCAGGTAGTCCTGGTGCATGTCGCCGCCGATGAAGCCGGGGTGGCAGCGCCAGGCGGTCTGGCCGATGACGTGGCAGTCCGCGCCCAGGGCCGCCTCGGCCACCTCGATCAGCCCCGGCGGGTCGAGGTAGGGCAGCCAGCGCGGCGAGCGGTTGAACACGCACTTGTAGTGGTCCACCAGGCCCTCGTAGTCCCAGTGGATCGGCCGCAGGGCGTCGATCAGCCCGCGCACCTCGGCGACCTGCGCGGCATCCAGCAGGCCGGGCAGCAGCACGAAGCCGTCCTCGTGCAATGCGTGCAGTGCGTTCATGAGTCCAGCCCTCCCCGCCCCAGTTGCGCCTGGGCCTGTTCCAGCGCGCTGAGGAAGGCGCCCAGGGCTTCGCCCGGTTCGGCGCCCTGGCGCGTCACGCAGTGGAATTCCGAGTGGTAGGCCAGCTGCGCCGGGCGGATCGCCCGCAGCCGCCCCTCGGCGACCCAGGCCGCGGCGTAGGGCGTCGGCAGGTAGCCGATGAAGGTGCCGCTGAACACCAGGTTGGCGATGGCCTCCATGCTGTAGGCGGTGGTCGTGCGGTTGAACACCAGGCCGTGGGGGCGCCGGCTTTCGGCCATGTAGCCGCGGCCGACGTAATCGGCGGCGCAGATCGCCTCCAGGCCCGGCTCGTCGTCGGCGCGGGCGAAGAACGGGTGGCCGGGGGCGCAGTAGAGGTTCTGTTCCTCGCTGAACAGCAACTGGTAGCGCAGCCCGGACAGGCGATGGTGGAAGGCGCCGATGGCCAGTTGCAGGCGCTCTTCCAGCACGGCGTTCTCCAGCTCGTCCGGGCGCTGGGTGTGCAGGTTCAGGCGCACGCCGGGGTTGCCCTGGCGGAACAGGCGGATGGCCAGCGGCAGCGCCCAGCAGTGCTGCCCGACCACGCCGTCGACGCAGCCCAGGTGCAGGGTTTCGCGGGCGCGCCCGCCCAGGCCGGTGACCTGCTCGCGGAAGCGCTCGATGTCGACGAACAGGCCCTGGGCCGCGTCGTACAGCTGCTGGCCTTCCTCGGTGAGCTGGAAGCCGCTGCTGCCGCGCCGGCACAGCGAGTAGCCCAGGCGCAGTTCGAGGTCGCGCACCAGCACGCTCAGGCGCGACAGGCTGGTGTTCAGGCGCACCTGGGCAGCGGTGAAGCCGCCGGCCTCGGCTATGGCGCAGAAGGTGCGCAGCAGGCGCAGGTCGATGTCGGAAAGGTTGCCCAGCATGGGGGTTCTCGCGGCGGCGGGGGCAGGCCTTCGTTATAGCCCCGCGGGCGCCGCCCCGTGAACCCCCGCGGCGGTCAGCGGCGCCGGGCCCGGGCGTCGGCGAGGATGCACAGCAGCTCGAACATCATGGTCGCGCCGACCAGCGCCGTGGCGCCGCCCAGGTCGAACGGCGGCGACACCTCCACCACGTCCGCGCCTATCAGGTCCAGGCCCTGCAGGCCGCGGACCAGGTGCTGCGCCTGCAGCGTGGTCATGCCGCCGATCTCCGGGGTGCCGGTGCCGGGGGCGAAGGCCGGGTCGAGCACGTCGACGTCGAAGCTGACGTAGGTCGGCCCCTCGCCCACCACCCGCCGCGCCTCGGCGAGTGTCGCCTCGACGCCCAGCGCGGCGAACTCCTCCATGTGGATGACGCGGATGCCGCACTCCCTGGCGAAGGCCTCGTCGTCCGCCGAATACACCGAGCCGCGGATGCCGATCTGCACGGTGCGCCGCGGGTCCAGCAGGCCTTCCTCGATGGCGCGGCGGAACGGCGTGCCGTGGGTGTAGGGGTTGTCGCCGAAGTAACGGTCGTTGGTGTCCGAATGGGCGTCGAAGTGGACCATGCCGATGGGCCGCTCGGCGGCCAGGGCGCGGAAGATCGGCAGCGTCACCAGGTGGTCGCCGCCCACCGACAGCGGCACCGCGCCGGCGGCGTGGATGCGCCGGTAGAAGCCCTCGATGCGCTTGAGCGAATCGAGCAGGTCGATGGGGTTCACCGGGGCGTCGCCCACGTCGCCGACGCGCGCCAGGTCGTAGGGCGCGATGCGGCTGACGTGGTGCACCTTGCGCATCAGGCTGGACTGGTTGCGCACCTCGCGCGGGCCGTGGCGGGCGCCGGCGCGGTTGGTGGTGCCGCCGTCCCAGGGCACGCCGACCAGGGCGATATCCACCTGGGCCGGGTCCTCGAAGATCGGCAGACGCATGAAGCTGGGGATGCCGGCGAAGCGCGGGACCTCGGCGGCGTCCACCGGTTGCGGGAAGTCATGGGGCATGGGCGTCTCCTGGCGGGAAAGGGGCTGCTCCGCCAGCCTGGACCGCCCCGCGGCGGCGGCAAATCCCGAAAGCGGCAAGCCAACTTGCGCCGCCGCGAAAGTGCCCTAGAAGCCGCGCCAGCCGGGCCTTTCCGCCTTCCTGGCCAGTTCCGCGCCAGCGCCCGGCCGCACTCGCGCCCTCTCCTTCCCATTGCCCTTCTCGCCAACGCCAAGTGCCTGATTCGTATACTTATGTTATCGTTGTAGACACTGTATACAGCGTAAACGGACTGCTCAGAAATTGACCACCGTAATCTCCTTCCGCGCCGATGACGCCCTGGCCAAGGCCCTGGACCAACTGGCCCGGGCCACCCACCGGGACCGCCCCTACCACCTGCGCCAGGCCCTGGCGCAGTACCTGGAGCGCCAGAGCTGGCACGTGGCGGCCATCGACGAGGGCCTGGCCGACGCCAACGCCGGGCACCTGCTGCCGCACGCCGAGATAGAAGCCAAGTGGGGGCTGGCATGAGCCTGCAGTGGACGCACAAGGCGGCGGCCGACCTGGACGGCCTGTACGACCACTACGTGGTGCTGATCGGCCCGGAGAAGGCGCTGAAGGCCATCCAGGACGTGGTCGGCCAGGTGAAGGCGCTGGCCGACCTCAGCCTGAGCAGCGTCGGTCGGCCCAGCGAGGTGCCCGGCGTGCGCGAATTGCCGCTGGAACGCTGGCCCTACCAGGCCGCCTACCGGGTAAAAGGCCGCGATGTACAAATTTTGCGCATCGATTCTGTGGATAACCCGGGGTAAAAGTGGCCACACGGTTACAAAATATTTCAAAGTATTGACTTATTAATTTTGTACAAAAATAGATCAAATGCATCTTTCAAGGTAATTTGGTCTATTTGCGACCATAAATTGAAATATCGATCTAGTTACGACCGAATGATGACCAATCGTCTTTTCATGCGGCGACGCGTTTTTCCAAGATCGGAACTTTTCCCAGCATTTCCCTGTCCACTTTCCTGACTTTCCCGGCCATTTCGCCGCCCTGCCCGACGACCCGACCATGCCCAACACCGCCTCCCTCCGCGCCCTCTGCCTGGGCCTGCTGCTGCCCGCCGGCGCGGCCCTCGCCTGGAACGCCAACGACGCCCAGCAACAGCAGCAATGGCAGGAGCAACAGCGCCAGCAACAGGAACAGCAACGCCAGATGGCCGAGCAGCAGCGCCGGCAGAACGAGGAACAGCAGCGCCGCCAGCAGGAGCAGCAGCGGCAGATGGCCGAGCAGCAACGTCGGCAGATGGAGGACCGGCAGCGCCAGCAACAGGAGTTCCAGCGCCAGCGCGACGAACAGCGCCGCCAGGCCGAGCAGCAGCAGCGCCAGGAAGCCCAGCGCCGCCAGCAGGAACAGCAGCGGCGCTGGCAGGAGGAACAACGCCAGCAGGCCGAGCGCGACCGCCAGTGGCAGGACGAGCAGCGCCGCCAGGCCGATGAGCGCCAGCGTCAGTGGGAAGAGGCGCAACGCCGCCAGCAGGAGCAGCGGCAACGCGAATGGGAAGACGCCATGCGCCGCCAGGAGGCCGAGCGCCGGCACTGGCAGACCGGCCAGTACCTGCCGCCGGAATACCGCGCGCAGCGCTACTACGTGGAAGACTGGCGCAGCCGCCAGCTGCCGCCGCCGGCCTACGGCTACCAGTGGCAGGAAGTGGACGGCGACTACCTGCTGATCGAACTGGCCAGCGGCCTGATCCAGCAGATTCTCAGCGGCCAGCGCTGAACCGCGGCGGCCACGGCGGCCACGGCGGCAAGGGAAAAGGGCAGGGGGCTCAGCTCCAGTTCACCGGCAGCTGGCCTTCCTTCCAGGCGAAGCGGTCGAGGTGGCTGACCACCACCTGCTGCACGCGGGCCAGCCGCTCGGCGTCCTCGGCTTCGGCCTGCAGGTGCAGCGCGGCGGCGTCGGCCTCGAGCCGGCAGGTGCCGAACTCGAAGTTCAGCACGCCGCTGTCCTCGCTCAGCTCCACCGGCAGCTTGTGGGCGAAGTGGTTGCACAGGCGCTTGAGGTAGCGGGCGCCATCGGGGGTGGGCACGTCGGCACGGGAAGTCGGCATCGTTCATCCTCTTCTTTCAGAGGCTTCGTATGCTAGGCGCAAGAAAGCCCGGGAAAAACCGGCTATCGTGCCTTTCACTCTTAAGCGGAGCTTCACAATGGACAACCTCCGAGGCATGGCCGTGTTCGCCACCGTGGTCGCCCGCGGCTCCATGGCCGCCGCCGCCGAGGCCCTGGGCATGAGCCCCTCGGCGGTCAGCCAGCAAATCCGCAAGCTGGAGGCGCAGGCCCAGGTGAGCCTGCTGCACCGCACCACCCGCCGGCTGACGCTGACCGAGGCCGGCGAGGCCTTCTACCGCAGTTGCGCGCAGATGCTGGCCATCGCCGAGGAGGCCGAGCAGCGCCTGGGCGAGTGGCGCGAAGCGCCGGTGGGCGAACTGCGCCTGGCAGCGCCGGTGGGTTTTTCCGGGCGGCTGATCACCGAGGCGCTGCGTCCGCTGCTGGAGAACCACCGCCAGCTGCGCCTGCAGCTGTTCTTCCACGACGAGCAGATCGACCTGATCGAGCAGCGCATCGACCTGGCCATCCGCGTCGGCAACCTGGCCGATTCCAGCCTGGTGGCGCGCCACCTGGGCGACTGGCAGAACCTGGTCTGCGCGGCCCCGGCCTACCTGCGCCGCTGCGGGGCAATCGACCGTCCCGAGCAATTGCTGCAGGTCGACTGGCTGGCGCTGAACACCCGCGGCCACGGCCAGGCGCTGCAGTTCGACGGGCCGGACGGGGAGAGCTGTCGCCTGCGCCTGGAGCCGCGGGTGGCGGCCAACAGCATGCTCGCCCTGCGCCAGTTCACCCTCGACGGCCTGGGCGTGTCGCTGCAGCCGGAGCCGGAAGTGCGCGAGGCGCTGGAGGAGGGCAGGCTGCTGCGCCTGCTGCCGCAATGGCGCCTGCCCACCTACGGCATCTACGCCGTGACGCCACGGCGCGACGCCCAGCCGGCCAAGGTGCGGGTGGCCATCGAGGCGCTGCGTCGGCACCTCGGCGGGCTGTCGCCGACGGGGCCGCGGGTGGCTGTGTGAAGCGCCCGGGCGTGAGAGGATGGGCGGCCTTTTCCACCTGCCGCCGGAGCCTCACGCCATGGACCTCACCTGGAGCTGCCAACACCACAGCGAACTGAGCAAGGAGACGCTGTACGCCCTCCTGCGCCTGCGCTGCGAGGTCTTCGTGGTGGAGCAGAACTGCCCCTACCAGGACATCGACGACCAGGACCTGTCCGGCGACACCTGCCACCTGATGGCCCACGAGGGCGGCCAGCTGCTGGCCTACCTGCGCCTGCTCGACCCGACGACGCACGACGGCGAAGTGGTCATCGGCCGCGTCATCACCGCCGCCGCCGGGCGCGGTCGCGGCCTCGGCCACCAGTTGATGCAGCGCGCCCTGGACGAAGCGGCGCGGCGCTGGCCGGGCAGCCCGGTGTATCTCTCAGCGCAGGCGCACCTGCAGGGCTACTACGGCCGCTACGGCTTCGTCGCCGAGGGCGAGGTGTACCTGGAAGACGACATCCCGCACATCGACATGCGCCGCCCGGCCTAGAGCCAGTCCAGGGTCAGCAGCAGGCGCCGCGTGCCCGGCGCCGGGGCGGGCGAGCGGTGGACGATGCCGGCGCCCTCGTTGCCGATCCATTTCTCGCCCTTGAACAGGCCCACGTCGCCCACTTCCAGGCGCTGGATGCTCGCCGGCTCGGCCTCGCCGAGACGGTCGCGGGGCAGGGCGCCTTCCTCCAGCCATTCGCTGGCGCAGCCGGCGTAGCTGGTGACCAGCCGCAGCGCCACGTGGTCGACGTGGAAGCGCGGGCACATGGCCCGCTCCAGGCTGCGCAGGCGCAGGCCCACGCGGCGCGCGCCGGTCAGGCAGGCGAAGGCCTCCACCAGCCAGGCCAGGTCGTTGGCGAAGAGCGTAGCGCCCGGGCTCTCGTCGAACAGGCCGCGCAGCTGGTCGCTGCGCCCGGCCTCGTCCAGCTCCAGGGTCGCGTGGCGGGCGTAAAGCGCCTCGTCCTGCACCAGGGCCTCGGCATAGGCCGCCAGCTCGGGGAACAGGCGGCGCCGCCAGACCGCCAGGTTGACGCCGTCGTGCAGCACCTCGGCGAGCACCTGCGGGTCGTCGCCGAGCACCTGGCGCGGCGTGCATTGCAATGACCGGGCGAGCATCAGGCGTCCTCCGTCCAGGACTCGAAGGGGTCGGCCAGCCGCGCCCAGGCCTGGGGCCCGGCGGCGAATTCGGCGTCGTCCAGCAGGCAGGCGTCCAGCTCGTCCTCCAGGCGGGCGAAGTCGATGCCCTGGCCGATGAACACCAGTTCCTGGCGGCAATCGCCGGTCTCCGCGCTCCAGTGGCGCATCACCTGGCGCAGGCCGTCCTCGTCCTGCGGCCAGCGTTCCTTCGGCACGAAGCGCCACCAGCGCCCGGCCAGGCCGTGGCGCATCAGGCCGCCGGCCTGGGACCAGCTGCCGGCCTCGCGGTAGCGGCTGGCCAGCCAGAAGAAGCCCTTGGAGCGCAGCAGGCGGCCGTTGCTCCAGGGCGTGGCAAGGAAGTCGTGGAAGCGCTGCGGGTGGAAGGGCCGGCGCGCGCGATAGGCGCGGGAGGCGATGCCGTACTCCTCGGTCTCCGGCACGTGTTCGCCGCGCAGTTCCTTGAGCCAGCCGGGGGCCTGGGCGGCGCGCTCGAAGTCGAAGCGGCCGGTGTCGAGGATCCATTCCAGCGGCACCTGGCCCATGACCATGGGGCGGATCTCGGCGTCGGGGTTGAGGCCGCGGAGGATCGCCAGCAGCTCTTCGCGCTCGGCGCTGGAGATCAGGTCGACCTTGCTGAGCAGGATGACGTCGGCGAACTCCACCTGGTCGATCAGCAGGTCGGCGATGGAGCGCTGGTCTTCCTCGCCCAGGCTCTCGCCGCGGCTGGCCAGGCTGTCGCTGCCCTGGTAGTCGCGCAGGAAGTTCAGGCCATCGACCACGGTGACCAGGGTGTCCAGCCGCGCCAGGTCGGACAGGCTGCGGCCCTGCTCGTCGCGGAAGGTGAAGGTCTCGGCCACCGGCAGCGGCTCGGAGATGCCGGTGGACTCGATCAGCAGGTAGTCGAAGCGGCCTTCGGCGGCGAGCTTCGCCACTTCCTGCAGCAGGTCTTCGCGCAGGGTGCAGCAGATGCAGCCGTTGCTCATCTCCACCAGCTTCTCTTCGGCGCGGTTGAGGCTGACGTCGCGCTGCACCTCGCTGCCGTCGATGTTGATCTCGCTCATGTCGTTGACGATCACTGCGACGCGGCGGTGCTCGCGGTTCTTCAGCACCTGGTTGAGCAGGGTGCTCTTGCCGGCGCCGAGGAAGCCGGAAAGGACGGTGACGGGTAGGCGTTGCTTCACGGTGGTGGCTCTCTGTTATGGATTCTTCAGGCGTCGCGCAGGTGCAGCTCGCGGCGCTCCTGGCGTTCCTTGGCCTCGACGCTGAGGCTGGCGGTGGGGCGCAGCAGCAGGCGGCGCAGGCCGATCGGCTCGCCGGTCTCGGCGCACCAGCCGTACTCGCCGCGGGCCAGGCGCTCGAGGGACTGGTCGATCTTGTCCAGCAGCTTCTTCTCGCGCTCCAGCAGGCGCAGCTGCCACTGGCGCTGCTCCTCGCGGCTGGCGATGTCGGCCTCGTCGCCGGGCCGTTCCACCTCGCGCAGCGCGTCGAATTCGCTGTCGATGCGCGCCTGCAGCTCGGCGCGCTGGCGCAGCAGCAGGTCGCGGAAGAAGGCCTGCTGGGCCTCGTTCATGTAGGCGCTGGCGGGTTGTGCCAGCAGTTGCCGTTCGCTGAGGACCGGTTCGGCTTGCAGGGACATGGCGGTCTCCGGAAGGACGGGATCGAATTGTTATAATATAACATTTCGTATTCGACAATCCGCCGGCGTACCATGGAGGCCCGTCCAGCCCGCCCCGAGGTCCCGATGAAAGCCGCCGCCCTGACGCTCTGCCTGCTGCTCCTGGCGCCCCTGGCGCGGGCCGCGGGGGAGCCGCCGCTGGCCTTCCCCGGCCTGCCGCCGGCGGCCTGCGCCTGGCTGGCCAACGTGCTGGCCTGCATGGACCGCGACGGCAGCCACTACAGCATCGCCACCCTCGGCCACGACACCTACCTGCGCGGTTTCGACGCCGCCAGCGGCCAGCGCTGGGCGCAGACCGGCACGCGCTACGGGCGCCTGACCTTCTTCAGCGGCGTGAGCAGCGACGGCCAGGTGTGGCTGGGCACCAGCCGCGGCATCGGCTGGACGCACATCAGCCGCTTCAGCAGCTCCAGCGGCGGCCAGGCGAAGCTGACCTGCGGGCGCGTCAGCGGGTGCAGCCAGCAGGTGCGGTAGGCGCCCGGCCACGCCACTGCCGGACGCATGGGGAATCGCGGACGGAGTCCGCTCCTACGGTTCGCGGGGCAGCACGGTATTCCACATTCCGGCGCGATTCGCGGATGAGATCCGCTCCTACGCTGCCCCACCCACGCCATTCCCCTGTAGGAGCGCGCCCTGCGCGCGAATCGCGGGCAGGGCCCGCTCCTACAATTGTCGTGAAGCACGGAGTTTCCTCGTAGGAGCGGACTCCGTCCGCGATAGGCCGAGCCCCGCCGCGAAATCGCAGATGAATCCGCTCCTCGCCCTACGCCTTGCCCTGCTCCCGCAACGCCGCCAGCAGGCTCCCCACCGGCGGGCGCTGGCGGAAATAGCCGTGCAATCCATCGAAGATCGCTCCGGCCAGCTCCTGCTGGTGCCGCGCGTCGTGCAGGCGGCGGCAGTCGGCGTCGTTGGAGATGAAGCCGGTCTCCACCAGGATCGAGGGGATGTCCGGTGACTTGAGCACGGCGAAACCGGCCTGGTCGACGCGCTCCTGATGCAGCCGGGTGATGCCGCCGAGGCTGCGCAGCACGCTGTGGCCCAGGTCCAGGCTGGAGGCGATGGTGGAACTCAGCGACATGTCGAGGATCACCTTGGCCAGCGCCGGGTCCTTGCCCTGCAGCGGCAGGTTGCCGGCGGCGCCGATCAGGTCGGCGCCGTTCTCGCGCTCGGCCATGAAGCGCGCCAGGGTCGAGGTAGCGCCGTGCTCGGAGAGGGCGAACACCGAGGCGCCGGAGGCCGTGCGGCGGGGCGCGGCGTCGGCGTGTACCGAGACGAACATGTCGGCGTTGCAGCGCCGCGCCACTTCCACGCGCTGGCGCAGCGGGATGAACACGTCGACGTTGCGCACCAGGCGCGCCTTGAAGCCGCTCTGACGGTCGATGCGCCGCGCCAGGTTCTGCGCGATCAGCAGCGCCACGTCCTTCTCCCGCTCGCCGCGCGGGCCGAGGGCGCCGGGGTCCTTGCCGCCGTGGCCGGCGTCCACCACCACGAGGATGTCGCGGCCCTTGCCGGCAGGCTTCGCCGTGGCGACCGGGGCAGGTGCCCCTGCTGGATGCAGGTCGAGCACCAGGCGATGGCCCCTGCCGGCCTGGGGCCCCAGGGCGAAGGCCTGCAATTGCACCGGCTCGGCCAGGTCCAGCACCAGGCGCGTGCCGCCGTCGGCCAGGCGCCCGCTGCGCAGGCCGCGCAGCGGGCCGGACGGGGCAGGGGAGGCCAGGGGCGTGCCCAGGCTGGCGCCGTCCAGGTCGACCACCAGGCGCTCCGGCGCGGAAAGGGTGAAGGTGCGGTAGTGGAAGGGCCCGTCGAGGTCGAGGACCAGGCGCAGGCCCCCGGCCATGGCCTCGCTGCGCGCGCCGAGCAGGCGCGGGCCGGCGAAAACGTCCAGGGCGGGCAGCCAGGCGGCGCTGGCGAGCAAGGTTTGCAGCAGGCGGCGTCGATTCATGGCGCTTGCAGGAAGGAGTAGGAAACAATACGTTATATTATAACATTCACCAGTGCCAGCCATTCCCATGACCGCCTTTCTCCCCGACGTCGCCAGCCAGGCCGCGTCCGACACCCTCGCCCTGGACTGGGTCGGCATGCAGGGCATCGCCCTGCCGATGCGCCTGCACGGCGAACGCCTGAACGCGCTGGCCGACGCCGGCGTCAGCCTGGACGCCGCCGCCGCCCGGGGCATCCACATGTCGCGCCTGTACCTGGCCCTGGCCCGCCTGGAGCAGGCCGAGCTGGGCCCGCAGCTGTTGCGCGAAGTGCTCGACGACTTCCTCGCCAGCCACGCCGGCCTGTCGCGCCGCGCCAGCCTGCGCCTGGCCTTCGACGCCCTGCTCAGCCGCCCGGCGCTGGTCAGCCCGCTCAGCGGCTGGAAGCAGTACCCCTGCGAGGTCCACGCGTGCCTGGACGATCAGGGCCTGCGCCTGGAGCTGCGCCTGCGCCTGGCCTATTCCTCCACCTGCCCCTGCTCGGCGGCCCTGGCGCGCCAGCTGATCCAGCAGCGCTTCACCGAGGATTTCGCCGACCGCTCGCCCAGCCACCAGGAAGTCCACACCTGGCTCGGCAGCAGCGCCGGCATAGTCGCCACGCCCCACAGCCAGCGCAGCTTCGCCGACCTGCATCTGCACCTGCGCGAGGGCCTGGACAGCCTGCCGCTGCGCGAGCTGCTCGACTGCGCCGAGGCCGCCCTGGGCACCGCCGTGCAGACCGCGGTGAAGCGCGCCGACGAGCAGGCCTTCGCCCTGGCCAATGGGCAGAACCTGATGTTCTGCGAAGACGCCGCCCGCCGCCTGCACCGCGCCCTGGCGCAACGCGGGGAACTGGAGGCCTTCGCGCTGAGCGTGGTCCACGCCGAAAGCCTCCACGCCCACGACGCCGTGGCCCGCAGCCAGTGGCGCAGGGAGGCCCCATGATCCATTGCCAGGCCCTGCAGTGGGGGCCGCCGCGCCTGCCGCTGACGCCGCCGCTGAACCTCGACCTGGGCGCCGGCAGCCTGACCGCCATCGTCGGCGCCAACGGCTGCGGCAAGAGCAGCCTGCTGAAGGTCATCGCCGGGCTGCAGAAGCCCCTGGCCGGGCGCGTGCGCGTCCAGCTGCGGCCGCGGGAGATCGGCTACCTGGTGCAGCAGCAGGCCCTCGACCGGCAATTCCCCATCGGCCTCGGCGAGCTGGTCGGCGCCGGCTTCTGGAACAGCCGCCTGCCCACCGCCGAGCGCCGCGACAAGCTGCGCCGGGCGCTGGCCGACTGGCAGTTGGAGGGCCTGGAGCAGCGCCCGCTGGCGGCGCTCTCCGGCGGCCAGCTGCAGCGCGCCCTGCTGGCCCGCCTGAGCCTGCTGGACAGCCCGCTGCTGCTGCTCGACGAGCCCGACGCATGCCTCGACGAAGCCGGCCAGGCGCTGCTCTGGCAGCACATCGACGCCTGGCACCGCGAAGGCCGCACCCTGCTATTGGTCTGCCACGACCTGGGCGCGGTGCGCGAGCGCGTCCCCGACTGCCTGTGCGTGGCCGCCGAGGGTTGCCGCCACGGCAGCAGCCGCGAGCTGCTCGCCAGCCGCTGCCTGGCGCGGGTGGCGTGATGGTCCTGCACACGCTGTGGCAGCCCTTCGTCGAATTCGCCTTCATGCGTCGCGCGCTGCTGGGCGGCGTGGTCCTGGCGTCGAGCGCGGCGCCCCTGGGGGTGTTCCTGATCCTGCGGCGCATGAGCCTGATCGGCGACGCCATCGCCCACGGCATTCTCCCCGGCGCCGCCATCGGCTTCTGGCTGGCCGGGCTGTCGCTGCCGGCGCTGACCCTCGGCGGCCTTGGCGCGGGCCTGGCGGTGGCCGGCCTGGCGGCCTGGGTGACGCGCCACACCGGGCTGCGCGAGGACGCCAGCCTGGCCGCGGTCTACCCCATCTCCCTGGCCAGCGGCGTGCTCCTGCTGGGCCTGGCCGGCAAGCGCCTGAACCTGCTGGAGCTGTTGTTCGGCTCGGCCCTGGCGGTGGACCGCACGACCCTGCTGGGCATGCTCGGCGTGGCCGCGCTCAGCCTCGGCGTGCTTGCGCTGATCTACCGCAGCCTGCTGCTGGACAGCCTCGACCCGCTGTTCCTGCGCAGCGTCAGCCGCCTCGGACCCTTCGCCCACGGGCTGTTCCTCGGCCTGGTGGTGCTCAACCTGGTGATCGGCTTCCAGGCCCTGGGCGCGCTGATGATGGTCGGCCTGATGATGCTGCCGGCCGCCGCCGCGCGCTTCTGGAGCCGCCGCCTGCCGGCGCTGCTGGCCCTGGCCGCGGGCATCGGCGCGCTCTCGGTGTGGCTGGGCCTGGCGGCGTCCTACGCCTGGTCGCTGCCCAGCGGGCCGGCCATCGTCCTGCTCGCCGGCCTGTTCTACCTGTTCTCCGTGCTGTTCGGCCCGGTGCACGGCCTGTTGCGCCGCGGCCTGCTGCCCATCCCCCAATGACCCTCCACCCAAGGAAACCCGCCATGCGCGCCCTTTTGCTGCTGTTCGCGTTCTGCCTGCCCCTGTCGCTGCCCGCCGCCGAGAAGCCGCGCGTGGTGACCAGCTTCAGCATCCTCGCCGACATGACCCGCGCGGTCGGCGGCGAGCACATCCAGTTGAACAACCTGGTCGGCCCCGACAGCGACGCCCACACCTACGAGACCACCCCGGACGACGCCCGCGCCGTGCGCCAGGCGCAGCTGGTGGTGGAGAACGGCCTGGGCTTCGAACCCTGGCTCGACCGCCTGGTGAAGAGCACCGAGACCCGCGCGCAGGTGATCCAGGCCAGCCACGGCGTGATCCCGCGCAGCCTGGAGGAGGACGGCCAGACCATCCCCGATCCGCACGCCTGGAACAACCTGGCCAACGCCGACATCTACGTCGACAACATCGCCAAGGCGCTGGAGAAGCTCGACCCGGCCAATGCCGCCGACTACCGGCGCAACGCCGAGGCCTACCTGAAGCAGGCCCACGCGCTGCTCGCCTACGCCAAGGACAAGCTCGGCAACCTGCCCGCCGACCGCCGCACCCTGGTCACCTCCCACGACGCCTTCGGCTACCTCGGCCAGGCCTACGGCCTGAAGCTGCTGGCGCCCCAGGGCCTGTCCACCGAGCGCGAGGCCTCGGCCACGGAAGTCGCCGAGCTGATCCGGCAGATCCGCGAGCAGCACATTCGCGCGGTCTTCGTGGAGAACATCAAGGACCCGCGGCTGATGCAGCAGATCGCCGAGGAAAGCGGCGCGAAGATCGGCGGCACCCTGCACTCCGACGCCCTGGCCAGCGAAGGCCCGGCCAGCACCTACCTGGGCCTGTACCGCAGCAACGTC
Organism: Pseudomonas sp. NBRC 100443; assembly: GCF_030268185.1. Lineage (NCBI taxonomy): Bacteria > Pseudomonadati > Pseudomonadota > Gammaproteobacteria > Pseudomonadales > Pseudomonadaceae > Pseudomonas > Pseudomonas sp. NBRC 100443. The sequence continues at coordinate 298,094 of NZ_BSQE01000001.1, read as the reverse complement.
GACACCCTCTACCAGGCGCTGACCGACTAGAGCACCAGGCTCAGGCGCAGGCGGTCGCGGCAGGGGATGCCGTTCTCGACGATGGGCTCGGGGTAGTTGAGGCTGAAGTAGTCGCTCTCCACGGCGCAGATGCGAAAGCCCATGCGCTGGTAGAGCCCCAACTGCGCCAGGCTGGAGTTGCCGGTGGCGATGTCCAGCCGCAACGCCCCGGCCGCCCGCGCCGCGTCGATGGCCGCGGCCAGCAGGCGCTTGCCCAGCCCACGCCCCTGCCAGGCCTCGTCCACGGCGAGGTTGGTGACTTCCAGCACGCCCCAGCTCACCGGTGTCAGCGCCAGCACGCCGCGGACTGCCTCGCCCTCGACCAGCGCCAGCAGGCGGGATTGCGGGAGGTAGCGTTCGATCTGCTCGCGGCTGGGGTCGGCGAGCAGGAGCAGGGGCCAGGGGGCTTGGGTGAGGGGGAGTTCCTGGAGGGTGGGCACGGGAGAGCATCCGGGCGGGGGCTGGAGGGGGCGTATTGTGCCGCAGAGGAAGCAGGGTTGCTTGGGAATGGAGCATGCCGGATGCAGTAGTGCTTTGGGGTGACTACGCTCCCTCTCCCCAGCCCTCTCCCTGAAGGGAGAGGGGGCTTGTCCGTGCCGAGAGAAGTGATGGTTTCAGTCGGAAACCTTCGGTGCTGCCGGCTGACTCAGGAATACCCACGCACTCCGAACGGTCCCCTCGCCCTTCAGGAGAGGGTTAGGGAGAGGGCGCTCTTCGGGGTGCGCACCGAACCCATCCGGCAGTGATGGCGATGGGTATCGCTTCGCTCAACACCATCCTACGGGCGTTGTGTTTGCCGGAGCCTGTAGGAGCGGACCTTGTCCGCGATAGCCGGAGGTTCCGGCGCGATTCGCGGATGAGATCCGCTCCTACGAGATGCCCCAACACCGTGCCCATGTAGGAGCGCGCCCTGCGCGCGAATCGCGGGCAGGGCCCGCGCCTACGGCCCCGCCTCAGGCGTAGATATCCTCCCGGCTCCACGGCACCTCGTGGCTGCCGTCCGCGTGCGGCTTGCTCGCCAGGATCTGGTGCAGGTTGATCCAGCCCTTCTTGAAGCCGTAGGCGCAACCGGCCAGGTACAAGCGCCAGATGCGCAGGGCCTGCTCCGGCACCAGCTTGGCGGCCTCGGCCAGTTTCGCTTCCAGGCTGGCGCTCCAGAAGTCCAGGGTGCGCGCATAGTGCAGGCGCAGGCCCTCGACGTCGACCACTTCCAGGCCCGCCTCGCTCATGCGCGACACCGCCAGGGACAGGTGCGGCAGCTCGCCGTGGGGGAACACGTAGCGGTCGATGAAGTCGCCGGCGCCGCGGCCCACCGGGCGGCCGTCGGTGTACTTGGCGGTGATGCCGTGGTTCATCACTAGGCCGCCCGGGCGCACCGCGTCGTACAGCTGCTGGAAGTAGAGGCCCAGGTTGGCGTGGCCGACGTGCTCGAACATGCCCACGCTGACCACCTTGTCGAAGCGGCCGTCGCGGGGCAGGTCGCGGTAGTCCAGCAGCTCCAGCCTCACCTTACCTTCCAGCCCCTCGGCCTTGACCCGTTCGCGGCCGAGCTTGAGCTGCTCTTCGCTCAGGGTGATGCCGTAGACCTCGGCGCCGAATTCGCGCGCCGCCAGGCGGGCCAGGCCGCCCCAGCCGCAGCCGACGTCGAGCAGGCGCTCGCCGGGCTTCAGGCGCAGCTTGCGGCACAGGTGGCGCAGCTTGGCCAACTGGGCGGTGGCCAGGTCTTCCGTGCCGGTCTCGTAGTAGGCGCAGGAATAGACCATCTCCGGGTCCAGCCAGAGCTTGTAGAAGTCGTTGGAGAGGTCGTAGTGGTAGTGGATGGCTTCGGCGTCGGTGCGCTTGTCGTGGCTTTCGCGGACGAAGTCGGCGGGCCCGTCGTCGACGCCCAGGGCCTCGCTCAGGGCATCGCCCATGGCGATGACGTCGCCGATCGGCCCCTCGATATCCATGCGCTTTTCGACGTAGGCGCGGCCGAGGGCGTCCAGGCTGGGCTGGCTGATCTCGGCCAGCAGCGTCGGATCGCGGACGATCAGCGTCACCTGCGGGTCCGGGCCGAGGTCGAAGGCCTGGGCATCGCCGATGCGGATGCGCAACGGCAATTGCAGGGACAGCAACTCAGAGGGCAGGTTGGCTTTCATGCATTCCTCCTGGTCACGAACAGAAAAACTATAGAACAGGACCCTCATAGCCTTCGCCTATGGGTGTTCCCGCCCTTCGTCTATCGGTGGATTCGGCGGCAGGTGCGAACGGAGCGCTGCAAAAGCGTAGCAGGAGATTTCTGACAGTCAGCGTGTCCATATCGAGATAGAGCCTTTACCGGATTGCAAAAGTGCGGCAGCGCGCCGCAGGCACAATCCGTTAGACTGCTAAGCATCCATCCCGTCCCAACAAATTCGCTCGTCCTCAAGGGGGTTGCTTGAATACCCTGAGCCACCCGCGTCCGCCGGTGCGCACCATCCTCATCGGGCTGATGCTGGCGATCTTCCTCGGCGCGCTCGACCAGACCATAGTCGCCGTCTCGCTGCCCGCCATCTCCGCCGGTTTCGCCAACTTCGACCTGCTGGCCTGGGTGATTTCCGGCTACATGGTCGCCATGACCATCTCCATGCCCATCTACGGCAAGCTCGGCGACCTCTACGGGCGGCGCCGGCTGATGCTCTTCGCCACCGCGCTGTTCACCTTCGCCTCGCTGCTCTGCGGCCTGGCCCAGAGCATGGAGCAGCTGGTGCTGGCGCGGGTGCTGCAGGGCGTGGGCGCCGGCGGGCTGATGTCGGTGAGCCAGGCGATCATCGGCGACATAGTCCCGCCGCGCGAACGCGGCCGCTACCAGGGCTACTTCAGCAGCATGTACGCGGTGGCGAGCATCGCCGGCCCCGTGCTGGGCGGGCTGCTCACCGAGTACCTGTCCTGGCGCTGGGTGTTCCTGATCAACCTGCCGGTGGGCCTGGTGGCCTTCGCGGTGTCGCGGCGCACCCTGGTGGGCCTGCCGGTGCCGGGGCGGCGGCCGCGCATCGACTACCTGGGCACGCTGCTGATGATCGCAGGCCTGGGCAGCCTGCTGCTGGCCATCACCGACGTCGGCCAGGGCGCCGACTGGCGCGATGCGCAGCTGCTCGGGCTGTTCGCCGCGGCCCTGGTGCTGCTGGTGCTGTTCGTCCTGCAGGAGCGCCGCGCCGCCGAGCCGCTGGTGCCCATGCAGCTGTTCGCCATCCGCGCGGCGACGCTGAGCTGGATGGTCGGCTTCTTCGCCAGCTTCCAGATCATCTCGCTGTCGGTGCTGGTGCCGCTGCGCTTCCAGTCGGTGACCGGCGCCGGCGCCGACAGCGCCGCGCTGCACATGCTGCCGCTGGCCATGGGCGTGCCGATCGGCGCCTACTGCTGCGGGCGCCTGACCACCATACTGGGCCGCTACAAGCCGCAGATAGTCGCCGGCGCGCTGCTGCTGCCCTGCGCGGTGGCCGGCCTGGCCCTGGTCACGCCGTCCAGCTTCTGGCTGTCGGGGCTGTTCATGCTGCTGTGCGGCACCGCCGCCGGCACCCAGTTCCCCACCAGCCTGGTGGCCGCGCAGAGCGCCGTATCGCATAGCCACCTGGGCGTCGCCACCAGCAACACCACGCTGTTCCGCTCCCTCGGCGGGGCGGTGGGCGTCGCCCTGATGTCGGCGATCCTCCTGGCCATGCTGCAGCCGCTGGCGGCCGGGCAGGGCTTCGGCCACGGCATCTCCGCCAACGAACTGCTCGCCAGCCTCGCCGGCCCCGGCCACGAGGACCGCCGCCTGCTGCTGGACGAAGTGTTCCGCCGGCTGTTCCTGGTCAACGCCGGCGTCGGCGTGCTGGCGCTGCTCATCGCCCTGGCGCTGCCCAACAGCCGCCTGCGCGGCAAGGTGGAGGACTGAGCCTCCACCGCCCGCGCGCCGTCAGTCCTCGTCGTTGAGGTAGCTGACCTTGCGCAGGTCCGGCAGCAGCAGGCAGACCACCAGCGCCACGCCGCACATCACCGAGACGTAGATGTAGAAGTACGACTCCACGCCGAGGCTCTTCAGGCCCAGGGCCGCGTATTCCGCCGAGCCGCCGAAGATGGCGTTGCCCACCGCGTAGGACAGGCCCACGCCCAGGGCGCGGATCTGCGGCGGGAACATCTCGGCCTTGATCAGCCCGCTGATGGAGGTGTACAGGCTGACGATGGCCATGGCCGCGATGATCAGCACGAAGGCCATGTAGGGGCTGGTGGTGGTCTTGAGCGCGGAGAGGATCGGCCAGGTGCAGAGCATGCCCAGCAGGCCGAACCAGAGCATCGAGGTCTTGCGCCCGATGCGGTCGGAGAGGGCGCCGAACAGCGGCTGCATGCACATGTAGACGAACAGCGCGAAGGTCATCACGCCGCTGGCCACCTTGGCGTCCATGCCCACGGTGTTGACCAGGTACTTCTGCATGTAGGTGGTGAAGGTGTAGAAGATCAGCGAGCCGCCGGCGGTGAAGCCGAGCACGGTGAAGAAGGCGCGCTTGTGGTGGGCGAACAGCTCGGTGAGGGTGCCGGACTCCGCGCGGTGCAGGTTCTCGTCCTTGGCCGTCTCGCTCAGCGAACGGCGCAGGTAGAAGGCGATCACCGCGGTGATGGCGCCGACCACGAAGGGAATCCGCCAGCCCCAGGCGCGCAGCTCCTCGTTGCTCAGCAGCTGCTGCAGGATCACCACCACCAGCACCGCCAGCAGCTGGCCGCCGATCAGCGTCACGTACTGGAAGGAGGCGAAGAAGCCGCGCTGGCCCTTGAGCGCCACCTCGCTCATGTAGGTGGCGCTGGTGCCGTACTCGCCGCCCACCGACAGGCCCTGGAACAGCCGCGCCAGCAGCAGCGCCGCCGGCGCCAGCACGCCGATGGTCTCGTAGGTGGGCATCACGGCGATGGCCAGGGAGCCGCCGCACATCATCAGCACCGAGATCATCATCGCCGTCTTGCGGCCCTTCTTGTCGGCGATGCGGCCGAACATCCAGCCGCCGATGGGGCGCATCAGGAAGCCGGCGGCGAACACCCCGGCGGTGTTGAGCAGCTGCACCGTGGGATTGCCCGAGGGGAAGAAGGCGTGGGCGAAGTAGATGGCAGTGAAGGCGTAGACGTAGAAGTCGAACCACTCCACCAGGTTGCCGGAGGAGGCGCCGACAATGGCGAAGATGCGTCGGGCGCGTTCTTCGGCGGAGTAATGCGGTACGGGTGCGTTCATGCGGGTTCTCTCGTCGATGACACTGTTGTTGGCGTTGTACGGCGGCCGTCCCTTTCGCCACCGGACGAGGTGCGGCAGGCCGCACTCGGGCAGCTTGCCGACACAATCTGTTACAGGAGTATAGCCCCCTGCCGATAGCCAGCTAACGATAAATCCTGCCGATCGACGGGGTGCCAACCATCGAAAGGGCGAATATCGAACGTCCGTTCGGCATTTCCGATTGACCGGCACAAGGCCAGCTTCTATCGTTTCGCCACCCACGCGTGCCTGCCGGGACTACTTGTCAGGTACCCCTCGGTGGGCCGCAGGGTCCGACCTTGTCCACAAGACAAGGTCGATTACCTTCCCCTCGCAGGGCGGCTCCTGCCGCAAAGCCTCGGTGCCCCGTCCACACCCCCGGACGCGCAGGCACCGGGGGGATAATGGTCCCCCCGCCTTCTTCATCTCCGCAGTCGCTCCCGTCTTCGTCCGCCGTTCGCCGGCTGACGGAATTGTCATGTCCGCCTCATCTCCGCGTCATTCCGCCGTCATCAGGATGGAGCCTGCCTGCGCGCGGCTCCCAGCCGCTGCGGGTGCACAACAACGATGCGGCGCCTCTCCGGCAGCCGCCCAACACCCCATGGAGCGATCGATGACACAGCGGCACATTCCCCTGGCCCTCTCCCTGCTCGCCGCCGGGCTGGCCAGCCCCCTGGCCGGCGCCGAGGAAGGCGCCGAGGGCTTCCTCGAAGGCCAGCGCCTGGACATCCTCAACCGCAACTTCTACTTCAACCGCGACGACCGCCACGGCCAGTCCAGCCCCAAGGGCAACGGCTACTCCGAGGCCTGGGCCCAGGGCCTCTTCGCCCGCTACCAGTCCGGCTACACCCGGGGCACGGTGGGCTTCGGCGTCGACGCCTTCGCCATGCTCGGCATCCAGCTGGACAGCGGCGACGGCCGCAACGGCGGGCACAGTTCGTTCGACGTGCTGCCGGTGGACGCCCGGGGCCGCACCCAGGACGAATACGCCAAGGCCGGCGGCGCCGCCAGGCTGCGCCTGTTCGACACCGAGGTGAGGATCGGCGACGTGTTCCCGCAGACGCCGGTGGTGCACTACGGCGACTCGCGCCTGCTGCCCGAATCCTTCCGCGGCGTGACCCTGAACAACGCCAGCATCAAGGGCCTGGACCTGCAGGCCGGGCGCCTGCATTCGATGAGCCAGCCCAACGAGCGCAAGATGAGCGAAGGCTTCGCGACCTTCTACGCCGGCCCCGTCGACGCCCCCTGGGTCGCCTACCTGGGCGGCGACTACGCGCTCACCGAACAGGTCAGCGTAAGCCTCTACGGCAGCCGCCTGAAGGACGCCTGGAAGCAGTACTACGCGGCCACCTCGGCGACCTACCCGCTGGCCGACGGCCTGGACCTGATCGGCGGCTTCACCTACTACAAGTCGGTGGACGACGGCGGCCGCGAGCTGCTCGGCGAGTTCAACACCAACATCTGGAGCGGCAAGCTCGGCGTGCGCTTCGGCGCCCACACCCTGGCCCTGAGCCACCAGCGCAACAACGGCAATAACGACTTCGACTATCTGCGCCAGTCGGACTCGATCTACCTGGACAACTCCATCCAGTACACCGACTTCAACTCGCCGAAGGAGCGCTCCTGGATGCTCCGCTACGACCTCGACATGCAGGCCTACGGCATCCCCGGCCTGAGCTTCATGACCCGCTACGCCCGCGGCAGCGACGCCGACTACAGCCACGCCAACGCGGTCTACATGCGCCGCGACGGGAACGGCGATCCATTGACCGACCAGAAGCGCTGGGAGCGCGACGTCGAGGCGAAGTACGTGGTGCAGAACGGCAACCTGAAGGACCTGTCCTTCCGCCTGCGCCAGGCGACGACCCGGGCCACGGCCTTCGAGTCGGACCTGGACGAGGTGCGGTTGATAGTGGAGTACCCGTTGCGGGTGCTTTGAGGTTCGGCTGTGGAGAAAGGCCCCTGCGGGGGCCTTTTTCGTTTGCGGGGGTGGTTTTGCTTTTGCGTAGGAGCGAGCTTGCTCGCGAACCCGGTTTCCCGGTGGCTTCGGTGCCTGGCCTGAAGAGCGCCCTCTCCCTAACCCTCTCCCTGAAGGGAGAGGGGACCGTTCGGTGTGCTCGGGTATTTCGGCGTTAGCCGGCTACTACACGGGTATCAGGATGAAACCACACCGCCTCTCGGCACGAACTAGCCCCCTCTCCCTTCAGGGAGAGGGCTGGGGAGAGGGAACGGAGTCAATCCAAGGCTCCGTTGCAACCGGGGGAACTCCGTTCGCGAGCAAGCTCGCTCCTACACAAAAGCCCAACCCCCTCCCTATCAAAATCGTCATCCCCACCTCAGCATCCTGTTACCGACGACAGGTTCCAATAACCCCGTCAGCCCCACTCGTGTGAACTGACGGCCGTCCCGGCAGCGAAAGCTCCTTTGGTAAGGGATGGCCCCTGAGGCGCCCCCCGCGGGCGCCTTTTTTACGTCCCTGCTCAGCCCACCTCATCGCGCCTGTGCGCCCAGCGATACAGCGCCGGCAACACCAGCAGCGTGAGCGCAGTGCTGGAGAGAATGCCCCCGATCACCACCGTAGCCAGCGGCCGTTGCACCTCGGCGCCGGTACCTGTGGCCAGCGCCATGGGCACGAAGCCCAGCGACGCCACCAGCGCCGTCATCAACACCGGGCGCAGCCGCGTCAGGGCGCCCTCGTGGATGGCCGCATCCAGCCCGCGGCCCGCCTCGCGCAGGTTGCGGATGAAGGCGAGCATCACCAGGCCGTTGAGCACCGCCACCCCGGACAGGGCGATGAAGCCCACCCCGGCGGAGATCGACAGCGGGATGTCGCGCAGCCACAGCGCCGCCACCCCGCCGGTGAGGGCGAAGGGGATGCCGGTGAACACCAGCAGGCCGTCGCGGACGTTGCCGAACATCATGAACAGCAGCACGAAGACCAGCAGCAGCGCCACCGGCACCACCACCTGCAGGCGCTTGGCCGCCGATTGCAGCTGCTCGAACTGGCCGCCCCAGGCGCTCCAGTAGCCGGCCGGCACCTGCACCTCATTGGCCAGGCGCTGTTCGGCCTCGGCGACGAAGGAGCCGATGTCGCGGCCGCGCACGTTGGCGCTGACCACCACCAGGCGCTTGCCGTTCTCCCGGCTGACCTGGTTCGGCCCCTGCAGCAATTGCAGTTGCGCCACCTGGCCGAGCGGGATGAAGGCGATGCGCCCGTCGGCGCCGGCCGGCAACGGCAGCAGCAGGCGCGACAGGCCGTCGATGTCGCTACGCTGCGCCTCGGGCAGGCGCACCAGCAGGTCGAAGCGGCGGTCGCCCTCGAACAGCGTGCCGGCCTGACGCCCGCCCACCGCGATGGCGACGAAGTCCTGCACGTCGCCCACGGCCAGGCCGAAGCGCGCCGCCCGGTCGCGGTCGATGTCGACGGTCAGCACCGGCAGGCCGCCAGTCTGTTCCACCTTCACCTCGGAGGCGCCGGGCACCCGGCGCAGGGCCTCGGCGATCTTCCCGGCGGTCTGTTCCAGCACCGCCATGTCATCGCCGAAGACCTTCACCGCCACGTCGCTGCGCACCCCGGAGATCAGCTCGTTGAAGCGCAGCTGGATCGGCTGCGACAGCTCGTAGTTGCTCCCCGGCACCTCGGCGGCGGCGCGCTGGATCTCCTCCACCAGCTGCGCGCGCGGCTTGCGCGGGTCCGGCCAGTCCTGCTGCGGGCGCAGCATCAGGTAGCTGTCGGAGATGTTCGGCGGCATGGGGTCGGAGGCGATCTCGGCGGTGCCGGTGCGGGCGAACACCCGCTGCACCTCCGGCACCCTGGCGAGGATGTGGCGCTCCAGGCGTTCCTGCAGCTCCACCGACTGCGTCAGGCTGGTGCCCGGCACGCGCAGCGCCTGCAGGGCGAAGTCGCCCTCGCTGAGGCTGGGCACGAACTCGCTGCCCATGCGCGTGGCCAGCAGGCCCGCGCCCAGCACCAGCAGCGCGGCGCCGGCGAACACCCGCGCGCGGTGGCCCATCACCCAGCCCAGCACCGGCTCATAGCCGCGCCGCGCGCCGCGCATCAGCCAGTTCTCCTCCTCGCGCACGCGGCCGCTGACGAACAGGGCGATGGCCGCCGGCACGAAGGTCACCGATAGCAGCATGGCGCCGAACAGCGCGATGACCACGGTGAAGGCCATGGGGTGGAACATTTTCCCTTCCACGCCGGTGAGGGCGAAGATCGGCAGGTACACCACCATGATGATCAGTTGGCCGAAGATCAGCGCGCGGCGCGCCTCCTTCGAGGCGGCGAACACCTCGTGCAGGCGCTCGCTGCGCGTCAGCAGGCGGCCGTGGTGCTGCTGGGCGTGGGCCAGGCGGCGGATGGCGTTCTCGACGATGACCACCGCGCCGTCGACGATGATGCCGAAGTCCAGCGCGCCCAGGCTCATCAGGTTGGCGCTGACGCGGTTGGCGAACATGCCGCTGAAAGTGAACAGCATCGCCAGCGGGATGACCATGGCGGTGATCAGCGCCGCGCGCAGGTTGCCGAGGAACAGGAAGAGCACGGCGATGACCAGCACCGCGCCCTCCACCAGGTTCTTCTTCACCGTGGCGATGGCCTTGTCCACCAGCTGCGTGCGGTCGTACACCGGCACCGCGCGCACCCCCGCCGGCAGGCTGCGGTTGACCTGTTCCAGGCGCTCGGCCACGGCGGCGGCGACGCTGCGGCTGTTCTCGCCGATCAGCATGAACACCGTGCCCAGCACCACCTCGCGGCCGTTCTCGGTAGCCGCGCCGCTGCGCAGTTCGCGGCCGATCTGCACCTGCGCCACGTCGCGCACGCGGATCGGCGTGCCTTCCAGGTTGGCCACCAGCACGTTGCCGATGTCCTCCAGGCCGGACAGCTGCCCCGGCGCGCGCACCAGCAGCTGCTCGCCGTTGCGCTCAATGTACCCGGCGCCGACGTTGCCGTTGTTGCGCTCCAGCGCCGCCAGCAGGTCGGCCAGGGTCAGGCGGTGCGCGGCCAGGCGTTGCAGGTCGGGCGCCACCTGGTACTGCCGGGCCTGGCCGCCGATGGTGTTGATCTCGGCCACGCCGGGCACGTTGCGCAGCTGCGGCTTGACGATCCAGTCCTGGATCACCCGCAGGTCGGTGGGCGTGTAGGGCGTGCCGTCCTCCTTGCGCGCGTCCTCGGCGGCCTCGATGGTCCACAGGAAGATTTCGCCCAGGCCGGTGGAGATCGGCCCCAGCGCCGCCTCGGCGCCTTCGGGCAGTTGCTCGCGGGCCTGCTGCAGGCGCTCGTTGACCAGTTGCCGGGCGAAGTAGATGTCGGTGCCGTCGGCGAAGATCGCCGTCACCTGCGACAGCCCCGAGCGCGAGATCGAGCGCGTCTGCTGCAGGCCCGGCAGGCCGGCCATGGCGGTCTCGATGGGGTAGGTGATGCGCTGCTCGGTCTCCAGCGGCGAGTAGCCGGGGGCGGCGGTGTTGATCTGCACCTGGACGTTGGTGATGTCGGGCACCGCGTCGATCGGCAGCTTCTGGTAGCTGGCCACGCCGAGGGCGGCCATGCCCAGCACGGCGAGCAGCACCAGGTAGCGCTGCTCGATGGCGAAACGGATGATGCGTTCGAACATGGGGGGCTCTCGCGGTCAGTGGGCGTGCTCGGCGCTGGCCTTGCCCAGCTCCGACTTGAGGACGAAGCTGCCGGCGGCAGCGACCTGCTCGCCGGCGGCCAGGCCCTGCAGCACCTCCACCCGGCCCTGGCCGCGCGCGCCCAGGCGCACCGGCTGGGCGACGAAGGCGCCGTCGCGGCGGACGAACACCACGTCCTGCTCCTCCACGCGCTGGATGGCCGCCTCCGCCACGCTGACCGCCGCCGCGCGCGGCGCGCCGGCCAGCGTCACCTGCACCGGCAGGCCCGGCCGCCAGGCGCCGCCGGGGTTCTCCACCACCACCCGCGCGCTGGCCATGCGCGACTGTTCGCCCAGCAGGTTGCCGACCTGGGCGACGCGGCCCTCGGCGCTCATGCCCAGGTCCACGGCCTCGACCTGCGCCGCCTTGCCCAGCTGCACCCAGGCCAGGTCGCGCGGCGCCACGGCGAAGGTGGCCCAGACCCGCGACAGGTCGGAAAGGGTGAAGGCGGCGGTGTTCTCGTCCACCACCTCGCCGCGCACCAGGTGCTTCTCCACCACCACGCCGTCGAAGGGCGCGCGCAACTCGTAGCGGTCGCCGCCGCCGGCGCCCAGGGCGCCGAGCTTCTGCCGGGCGTTGGCCAGGGCGATCTCGGCTTCCTGCCGGGCCTGGCGCGCCTGCAGGTAGTCCTGCTCGGCGGAGACCTTCTCCTGCCACAGCTGGCGCTCGCGCTCGTAGGTCACCCGCGCCAGTTCGAGGCGCCGCTGCGCCGCCGCCAGTTCGCTGCGCAGGTCCGACAGCTGCGGGCTGGCGATCACCGCCAGCAGCTCGCCGCGCTTCACCGCCTGGCCCAGTTCGGCCGCCACCTGCTGCACCACCCCGGCCACGCGCGGCACCAGGTGCGCGGTGCGGTCGGCGTCGAAGGCGATCTCGCCGGGCAGGCTCAGGCGCGCGGACAACTCGGCCGGCGCGGCGCGCTCCAGCTCCACGCCAGCGGCGCGCAACTGCTCGTCGCTCAGGCGCAGGCCGGCGTCTTCCTCGCCGTGTTCTTCGCTATCGGCGTGGTGCTCGTCGTCTTCGTGGCCAGCGGCCTCGCCATGGGCCTTGGCGGCGCTTTCGCCGTGGTGTTCGCCATCCTGGTGCGCGGCCGCCTCGCCATGCCCTTCCGGCGCCTGCGCGGCCCCGCCCGGCAACAGCGTGGCGGCGCCACCCAGCGCCAGCAGGAACAGCACGGCGGCGGCGATCTTCATTTCTCTCGACTTCATGGACTCTCCCGGATGGCCCCGCGCCTCAGGCGCCGATCAGGCTCGACAGCGCGCCCAGGGCGCGGAACAGGTCATGGATGCACCAGTGCCCGGCGGCGGAGCCGTAGGCCTGGTAGGGAAGGTGGCTGCTGGTAGCCAGCAACGCCGCCAGCAGCAGAGCCGACGACAGCCGGGCGCGCAGGGAGCGCCCGGCCATCAGCGCAGCGCCAGGTCGCCGAAGATGCGCTCGGTGCGAGCGCGCGCCTCGGCGAGGCGGGCCAGCGCCTGCAGGTACCGGTCGCGCGCGGCGAGCAGGGTGCGCTGGGCGTCGAGCACTTCGAGGAAGCCGAACTTGCCCATCTCGAAGCCGCGGGTGGCGGCGTCCAAGGCCTGGCGCGCGGCCGGCAGCAGGCTGTCGCGCAGGGTCCGCGCCTCATGCTGCGCGGTGCCCCACAGGTCCAGCGCCTGCTGCGTCTCGCGGCGCAGGCGCAGCTCGGTGGCGTTGCGCAGGTCGCGGGCCTGGTCCGCCCTGCGCGCCTCGGCCAGCAGGCGGCCCTGGTTGCGGTCGAACAGCGGCAGCGGCATGGACAGCCCGACCAGGTTCACCCGCTCGCGGGCCTCGTGGTCGTACTGGCTGCCCAGGGTGACGTCGAGGTTGGGCACGCGCTCGGCCCGCGCCAGCTGTATGGCGGCCTCGCGCTGGTCGACCTGGAGCAGCGCCAGGCGCAGCTCGGCGGTCTGCTCCAGGCGCCGCAGCAACTGCGCGGCCTGGGGCGGCGCCGGCAGCTCGGCGTTGCCGGCCACTTCGGCGAAGCCCGGCTCGGCCTCGCCCATGAGCCCGGCCAGGGCGCGGTAGGCCTGGTCGCGGTCGATGCGCGCGCGCTGCAGTTCCAGCTCCACCTCGGTCAGCTGCACCTGTGCCCGCGTCGCCTCCAGGGGGGCCGACTTGCCGGCGCGCACCCGCGCCTCGGCGGCAGCCAGGCCGCGGCGGGTCAGAGCCACCGACTCTTCGCCCAGGCGCAGCCGTTCCTGCGCCTGCAAGGCAGCCTGGAAGGCCTCCAGCACCTCGGCGCGCAGCGCGTTGCGGCGTACCTCCAGTTCCATTTCGGCAATCGCCTCGCCGCGCTCGGCCACGGCCACCCGCGCGCCGCGCTTGCCGCCCAGTTCCAGGGGCTGGGTCAGGGCGAGGGTGGTGGTGGAACGCTCGCGGCGGGTGTCCTCGGTCTCCCAGGACAGGCTCGGGTTCGGCAGCAGCGCCGCCTGGCGCCGCTCGCCCGCGGCAATGCCCCGGCCGCGAGCCACGGCGGCCAGCTCGGGGTTGGCCGCCAGCGCGGTGCGCAGGGCCTCGTCGAAGCCCAGGGCGCGGGCCTCGGCCGGCACGCCCGGCAGGCCGAGCAGAAGCAGGAACAGCGACAACGATGCCGGCCACGGACACAGGCCCGCAGCCGGCCAGCGGAACAGGCCACGAAAGTAGGACACGGCACACCTCAGGAAACGGCCCGGGACGGCGTTTTCGCCCCATGGACAGGCGGCAACTTCCAGGGAAGTTCCACCCACTGCCGCAACGTTAATTTCCTGCTTTTATCGGCAAGGTGACCCGTCAATTACAAATATGTCATTCAACCGAAGTTCATATTTTCCTGCGTTAGCATCGGCTTTATCCGGCTATCCAGGGCGCTCCGAACCAGGCCCTGAAAACCACCGATAAAGCCGCCTTATCAAGGATTTGGAACAACTAATGCGCCGCAATGGCAATATCCGGAAACATCCTTTGGGAGCCAGCGGCATTGACCCTGAAGCGGCTACAGCCCTTAGCCTCACTGGCCAGTTAAATATCGGAAAGTTCCCTGTCTACATATCCGTAATTCACACGTCCGATAAGTACAGAATTTTCAGACTTCATAAGTAAGGTCATTCCCCATATGCGAATCCTAGTTGTAGAGGACGAAGCCAAGACCGCCGACTACCTGCACCAGGGCCTGAGCGAAAGCGGCTTCGTGGTGGACCGCGCCGACAACGGCGTGGACGGCCTGCACCTGGCCCGCCAGGGCACCTACGACCTGGTCATCCTCGACGTGAACATGCCGCAGATGGATGGCTGGGAAGTGCTGCAGCAACTGCGCCGCGAGAGCGACACGCGGGTCATGCTGCTCACCGCCCGCGGCCGCCTGGCCGAGCGCGTGCGCGGCCTGGAGCTGGGCGCCGACGACTACCTGGTGAAACCCTTCGAGTTCCCCGAGCTGCTCGCCCGGGTGCGTACCCTGCTGCGCCGCAGCGAGCGGGTGAGCGCGCCGCCGGTGCTACGCATCGCCGGCCTGGAGCTGGACCCGGCGCGCCACCGCGCCTACCGCGACGGCCGGCGCATCGACCTGACCACCAAGGAATTCGCCCTGCTGCACCTGCTGATGAGCCGCAGCGGCGAGGTGCTGACGCGCACCCAGATCATCTCCCTGGTGTGGGACATGAACTTCGACTGCGACACCAACGTGGTGGAAGTCACCATCCGCCGCCTGCGGCTGAAGGTCGACGACCCCTTCGACAGCAAGCTGATCCACACCCTGCGCGGCGTCGGCTACGTGCTGGAGGCGCGCGAATGAAGCCGGCCAGCCTGTCCACCCGCCTGGCCCTGGGCATCGGCCTGCTCTGCGCCGGCCTGGTGGTGGTGTTCGCCCTGCTCGCCTACACGGCCCTCGACCACGAGTTGCAGAGCCGCGCGCGCAACGAGCTGGCCGACAAGCTCGGCCAGGTCCGCCACGCCCTGGATGCCGGCCTGGACGACCGCGCCCTGGCGCGCGGCCCGCACGAACTGCTGGACGTGGTGGCCGGCCACGACAACCTGGAGCTGACGCTGCTGGCCCCGGAGCAGGGCCAGGCGCCGCTGCTCGACACCGGCAAGCCGCAGCGGCTGGCCACCCTGGACAGCCTGCAACCGGGCAGCGAACCGCAGTACCACGCCTGGACCGACGACGCCGGCCGGCGCCTGCTCAGCATCGGCAGCCGGGTGCCGATGGCCAACGGCGCCAGCGTGCGCGCCCTGCTGACCCTCGAACGCGGCAACGACGATGCGCTGCTCGGCGCCTTCCGCCAGTCGGTGCTGGCCGGCGTGCCCTTCCTTCTATTGCTGGTGGGCCTGGGCGCCTGGTACGCGGTGCACCGCGGGCTGTCGCCGCTGCAGCGCTTCCGCAAGGTGGCCGCGCGCATTTCCACCGAGGACCTCAGCCACCGCATCCCGGTGGAGAAACTGCCGCTGGAACTGGGCGAGGCGGCCCAGGCGCTGAACGTCATGCTGCATCGCCTGGACCAGGGCGTGCAGCAGCTGACGCAGTTCTCAGACGACCTCGCCCACGAGCTGCGCTCGCCCATCGGCAACCTGCTGGGCAAGGCGCAGGTCACCCTGTCCCGCGAGCGGCCGCTGGAGGAATACCAGGCGGTGCTGGCCTCGGGCGTCGAGGAGCTGGAGCGGCTGTCGCGCATCGTCAGCGACATGCTGTTCCTGGCCCAGGTCAACCAGGCGCAGGTGCCTTTCGAGCGTCTCTCGCTGGGAGCCGAGGCCTGCCGCGTGGCGGAGCTGTTCCTGTATGCCGCCGAGGAGAAGGGGGTGGACATCGAGCTGTCCGGCGATGCCTGGGTCCACGGCAACCGCCTGATGGTGCAGCGGGCGATCTCCAACCTGCTGTCCAACGCCATCCGTCACGCGCCGGCCGGCAGCCAGGTCGACATCGACATCAAGGGCGGCGCGGAGGGCGTAGCGCTCTGCGTCAGCAACCCCGGGCCCGGCATCGAGCCGCAGCACCTGCCGCACCTGTTCGAGCGCTTCTACCGCGCCGATGGCGGCCGCTCGCGCCAGGAGGGCGGCACCGGCCTGGGCCTGGCCATCGTCCGCTCGATCATGAGCCTGCACAACGGCAGCGTCGCGGTGGACAGCGCGGCGGAAGGCCCGACGCGCTTCCACCTGCGCTTTCCCAACGCGGCCGCCTGATCACTTGCCGCGGTTGCAGCTGACGCGCTCGGCGCGGTATTCCAGGCGCTGCTCGGCGCCGTCGGAGTCCAGGTAGCGCATGCGCACCGGCACCACGCCGCAGCCCCGGGCCGGCGTCACTTCCAGCACCTGGGCGATGTCCAGGCGCATGCCGTACTCGTAGCGGCGGAAGTCGTCGGCCTGCGCCGGCGGGTTCGCGGCGGCCATGGCCGCCAGGCGGTTCTGCTCCATGCGCGCGAAGGTACGATCGCCCCCGCTCTCGGCCAGGGCCAGGGACGAAACGCCGAGCAGGCCGGCGAGCAGGAGAGGGCGGAACAGGTTCATGGCAGTCACCTCGTCGGTGGTGGTGGAAACTGCCTTCACCTTAAGCAGCGGGGCCTAACGGGAGCCTGAGGCGTGCATGACGATTCGGTTATCCGTGGGGGTGACCCGGCCCGAAGGGAAATGACCCAGCTGCCTAGGCTGAAGTGTTCCTGCGTAGGATGGGTTGAGCTTGCGATACCCATGCGGTTGCGCTGATGGGTATCGCTTCGCTCAACACCATCCTACGAAAAGCCATGCTCGCTCATGCGGTAGGAGCGGACTTTGTCCGCGATTGGATTCACCGGGCGCGCGGCTTATTCCACCGTAACCGACTTGGCCAGGTTGCGCGGCTGGTCGACGTCGGTGCCCTTGAGCACGGCCACGTGGTAGGACAGCAGCTGCAGCGGCACGGTGTAGAGGATCGGCGCCAGGCAGTCGTGGATCGGCGGCATGCTCACCACGTGGGTGCCCGGGCCGTTGCCCAGGCCGCTGTTGGCCTCGGCGAAGACGATCAGCTCGCCGCCGCGGGCGCGGACTTCCTGCAGGTTGGACTTGAGCTTCTCCAGCAGCTCGTTGTTCGGCGCCACCGTGACCACTGGCATGTCGGCATCCACCAGGGCCAGCGGGCCGTGCTTGAGCTCGCCGGCCGGGTAGGCTTCGGCGTGGATGTAGGAGATTTCCTTGAGCTTCAGCGCGCCCTCCATGGCCACCGGGTACTGGGCGCCGCGGCCGAGGAACAGGGTGTGGTGCTTCTCGGCGAACAGCTCGCCGACCTTCTCCACCACCTTGTCCATCGCCAGGGCTTCTTCCAGGCGCGTCGGCAGGCGGCGCAGGGCTTCCACCAGTTCGGCCTCGACACCCTCGCCCAGGCGGTTCTGCACCCGGCCGATGGCCAGGGTCAGCAGCAGCAGGGCCACCAGCTGGGTGGTGAAGGCCTTGGTCGAGGCCACGCCGATCTCCGGGCCGGCCAGGGTCAGCAGGGTCATGTCCGACTCGCGCACCAGAGAGCTGGTGGCGACGTTGCAGATCGCCAGGCTGGAAAGGAAGCCCAGTTGCTTGGCGTTGCGCAGCGCGGCCAGGGTGTCGGCGGTCTCGCCGGACTGCGAGATGGTGACGAACAGGGCGTCGGGCTGCACCGCCACCTTGCGGTAGCGGAACTCGCTGGCCACCTCGACCTGGCAGGGGATGCCGGTCAGCTCTTCCAGCCAGTAACGCGCCACCAGGCCGGCGTGGTAGCTGGTGCCGCAGGCGACGATCTGCACGTTGCGCACCTTGGCGAACAATTCGGCGGCGTTCGGCCCGAAGCTCTCCACCAGCACCTGGCCGGAGCCCAGGCGGCCTTCCAGGGTGCGCTGCACCACCTTGGGCTGCTCGTGGATCTCCTTGAGCATGAAGTGGCGGTACTCGCCCTTGTCGGCGGCCTCGGCGCCCTCGTGGTACTGCACCGCCTCGCGCTTCACCGGGCGGCCTTCGGCATCCCACAGCTGCACGCTATCGCGGCGCAGCTCGACGATGTCGCCTTCTTCCAGGTAGATGAAGCGGTCGGTGACCTGGCGCAGGGCCAACTGGTCGGAGGCGAGGAAGTTCTCGCCCAGGCCCAGGCCGACCACCAGCGGGCTGCCGCTGCGGGCGGCGACGATGCGGTCCGGCTGGTCCAGGCTGATCGCCGCCAGGCCGTAGGCGCCGTGCAGTTCCCGGACCGTGGCCTTGAGCGCGGTGGTCAGGTCGCCCAGCTCGCGCAGGCGCAGGTGCAGCAGGTGGACGATGACCTCGGTGTCGGTCTGCGAGGTGAACACGTAGCCCTCGCCCTTGAGGTATTCGCGCAGCTCCTCGTGGTTCTCGATGATGCCGTTGTGCACCACCGCCAGGCGGTCGTGGGAGAAGTGCGGGTGGGCGTTGGCCTCGCTGGGCGCGCCGTGGGTGGCCCAGCGGGTGTGGGCGATGCCCAGGTGGCCGGCCAGCGGCTGTTCGGCCAGGGCCTGCTCCAAGCTCGCCACCTTGCCGACGCGGCGGCGGCGCTGCAGCTCGCCGGCGGCGTCCACCAGGGCCAGGCCGGCGCTGTCGTAGCCGCGGTATTCGAGGCGCTTGAGGCCCTCGATCAGGATCGGGGTGACGTTACGTTCGGCAATGGCGCCAACGATTCCACACATGGGGCGTTCTCCTTAGTTCGTGCAGCGCGCGCGTATGACTTTCACGCCGCGCGCCTCGATCTGGGCACAGGCCTCGTCGCTGAGGCGCTCGTCGGTGATCAGGGTCTGGATGCTGCTCCACGGCAGTTCCAGGTTGGGCATGCGCCGCCCGAGCTTGTCGGCCTCGGCCATGACGATCACCTCGCGGGCGACCTCGGCCATCACCCGGCTCAGCCCGAGCAGTTCGTTGAAGGTGGTAGTGCCGCGCGCGGGGTCGAGGCCGGCGGCGCCGATGAACAGCTGGTCGAAATCGTAGGAGCGCAGCACCTGCTCGGCCACCTGGCCCTGGAACGACTCCGAGTGCGGGTCCCAGGTGCCGCCGGTCATCAGCAGCACCGGCTCGCGCTCCAGCTCGCGCAGGGCGTTGGCGACGTTCAGCGAGTTGGTCATCACCACCAGGCCGGGCTTGTGCCCAAGCTCGGGGATCAGCGCGGCGGTGGTGCTGCCGCTGTCGATGATGATCCGCGCGTGCTCGCGGATGCAGGCCGCCGCGGCGCGGGCGATGGCCTGCTTGTAGGGCGACAGCGGCGGGCTCGGCTCGGCCAGCAGTTCCTGCGGCATGGGCACCGCGCCGCCGTAGCGGCGCAGCAGCAGGCCGTTGCTCTCCAGGGCGGCCAGGTCCTTGCGGATGGTCACCTCGGAAGTGGCGAAACGCCGGGCGAGGTCGTCGACGCTGACCTCGCCCTGCTGGTTGAGCAGGGCGAGGATCTCGTGGCGGCGCTGGGGCGTGTTGCGTTTCGACATGAAGGTTTATGTTTCGATTCGAAAGTTACAGATGCGAATCAAAACCCAAGAGCTTTCATTCGTCAAGTTCGGGTGATGGGAGGTTGGGGCGACGACGCACGAGCGGACACTGCTTTCCGTAGGATGGGTTGAGCCTGCGAAACCCATGCTGCCGTGGCGATGGGTATCGCTTCGCTCAACGCCATCCTACGGGGGTTGTGTTTGCCGGCGGGTGCAGGAGCGCCCACGGGCAGCGCCTCAGCCCATCTCCAGGCGGTTGCGGCCGCCGCGCTTGGCGCGGTACAGGGCCTGGTCGGCGCGCTCGAAGGCCGCTTCGTTGCGCTCGCCGGCGCGGAACTGGGTGAGGCCCGCGGAGCAGGTGATGACCAGCGGCTCGCCCTTGAAGTGGAAGGGGATGCGTTCCACCGACGTGCGCAGGGCTTCCAGCAGTTGCTGCCCGCCGTCCAGGGGCGTGGAGGGCAGCAGCACGACGAATTCCTCGCCGCCGAAGCGGGCGATGAAGTCGGTCTTGCGCAGGCGCTTGGCCAGCTCGCCGGCGATGATCTTCAGCACCTTGTCGCCGGCCAGGTGGCCGTAGTCGTCGTTGATGCGCTTGAAGTGGTCGACGTCCAGCACCGCCAGCAGC
Source organism: Pseudomonas sp. NBRC 100443 (assembly GCF_030268185.1). Taxonomy (NCBI): domain Bacteria; kingdom Pseudomonadati; phylum Pseudomonadota; class Gammaproteobacteria; order Pseudomonadales; family Pseudomonadaceae; genus Pseudomonas; species Pseudomonas sp. NBRC 100443. Next base: position 278,125 of record NZ_BSQE01000001.1, on the reverse strand, counting down.
AGTTCGCCGCCGAAGCGCTGCACCCGCGCCACTTCCAGTTCCAGGCGCTCGCTCAGGGCGGCGCGGTTGGGCAGGCCGGTGAGGGGATCGGTCAGGGCCTTCTGCCGCTGGTCCTCGATGCTGGCCTGGAAGCTGCGCGCCTCTTCCTCCATCGAGGAAACCCGCGCCACCAGCGCCTGCAGGCGCTCCCCGGCCTCGCGCTCGCGGGCCTCGCGTTCCTGGCGGTGCCGCTCGATGCTGCCGAGCAGGCCTTCCAGGCGCTCATCCACCGAGCGCCGGAGGCTGTCCAGGTCGGTGGCCTGCTGCACGCTGCTCTGCAGGCCGCTGACCTGGTCGCGCAGTTCATCGTCCAGGCGCCGCGCGCTGTCGGACACGGCGTCCTGGCCCTGCTGCACCGCGCCGAGGCTGTCGAGGAAGGTGCTCAGGCGGTCGTTGAGCTGGTGCAGGTAGCCTTCGAAGGCGGCCTGGCCGCTGTCGTTGAGGGCCAGCACCAGCACCGCCAGGTCGTCCAGCACCGGCACCAGTTCGTACCAGTTCAGGCTGCCGTTGATGCGCTCGCGCAGGGCCTGGGCCTGTGGGCGGTAGGTAGCCGGCAGCTGCAGTTGGTCGAGCAGGTTCAGCAGGCTGGCTTCGATGTGCGGCGCCACCGCGCTGTAGCCGGGCTCGGGCATCGGCGGCAGGGCGTAGTGCTGCTCGCCCTCGCCGTCCAGCAGCACCGGGCGCGGCGCGCTGGGGATGAGGTCGGCGGGCAGCGGCAGGCTGTCCAGCAGGGCGGCGGACGGCGCGGGTGACGGCAGCGGTTCGGGATCGGCTTGCACCGCCACGGCGGCGGCCTGCTGCGGGATGGCCGGGGGTTCTTCGTCCGCGACGGCTACGCCAGCCTCGGCGACCGCGGCGGCCTCGGCCCTGGCCGGCGCCGCCGGCGTCTCGCTGGCCGGCGCGCCGTTGCTGGCGGGCGCGGGCTGGGCGGGGCCGTCCTCGCCGTCTTCGCGGCCGCCGAACAGGCGCTGCAGCAGGCCGGGACGCGGCGCCTCGGCGTCGGAAAGCTGTTCCAGCACGCGCCGCTGCAGGTTGCCCAGCTCGCCGAGCAGCACCGGCAGCTCGCGGGATTGGCTGGCGCGCGCCTCCAGGTCGCGGGCGAACAGTTTCAGCGGCAGGCGCACGTCCCGCGGCAGGTCGAGGTTCAGCAGCTGCTGGGCGATCTGCTGCAGCGCCGTGATGTTCTGGCGGATGCGCTGCTGGCGGCGCTGTTCGGAGTCCAGCACGGTCTTTTCCAGGCGCGGGATCAGCCGCGCCAGGCCCGCGTCAATATCGTTGCGGCGCAGCAGCTCGCGCAGCTCCTGCATGCACTGGTCGACCGCCTTGTCGCTGCCCTCGGCAGCCAGGCTGCTGCGCACCAGGCCGCGGCGCAGCAGGTCGACGCGCACCTCCCAGCGGCGCTCCAGGCGCTCCTGCTGGTCGATGTTGGCGAGGTACTTTTCCTTCCAGCGCTGGTTGTCGTCGCGGCTCATCGAGCGTCCTTGAGAGAAAGCGCGGAGTCTTGTCGGCAGCCGTCGGGCAGGCGGATCTCCACGGACACCGGCAGGTGGTCGGAGATCGGCTCCGGCAGCACGCTGACCCGCTCCAGGGTCAGCCCGGGGCTGAGCAGGATGTGGTCCAGGCAGCGCTGCGGGCGCCAGCTGGGAAAGGTCGCCTGGACCTGCGGGGCGATCAGCCCGAGATCGCGCAGCGGCGAAGTCTCCAGCAGGTCGCTGGCGTGGGTGTTCATGTCGCCCATCAGCACCTGGTGGCGGTAGTTCTGCAGCAGCTCGCGGATGTAGGCGAGCTGGCGGGTGCGGGTGCGCGGGCCCAGGGCCAGGTGCATCATCACCACGGCCAGGGCGTTGTCGCCCTCGCCGAAGCGCATGAGGATCGCCCCGCGGCCGGGCGGGCCGGGGAGCGGGTGGTCTTCCAGTAGGGTCGGGCGCAGGCGGCTGAGCAGGCCGTTGCTGTGCTGGGCGATGCGCCCGAGGTTGCGGTTGAGCTGCTGGTACCAGTAGGGGAAGGCGCCGAGCTGGGCCAGGTGCTCGACCTGGTTGACGTAGCCGGAGCGCAGGCTGCCGCCGTCGGCCTCCTGCAGGGCCACCAGGTCGTAGCCGGACAGCAGGTCGCCGATGCGCTGCAGGTTGCCGGCGCGCCCGGCGGCGGGCAGCAGGTGCTGCCAGCCGCGGGTCAGGTAGTGGCGGTAGCGTTCGGTGCTGATGCCCACCTGGATGTTGAAGCTGAGCAGGCGCAGGCGGCCATCGGCGGGATAGCCGGTTTCCGCGGCCTGCGGGTTGACCTGCGCGGGGCGGGATGCGACCACCCGCTGCTGGCGGAGCCTGCTCAGCATGGCTGGGTTACCTCACTGGGCGGCCTTGGCGGCGTCGCGTTCCTTGGCGATCAGGAAGTCGGCCAGCTCCAGGGCCTTCTCCGGGCCACCGGCCGAGCCGATGTCGAAGCGGTACTTGCCGTTGACCACCATGGTCGGTACGCCGCTGATCTGGTAGGCCATGGCCAGTTTCTTGTCCTTCTCGATCTGGCCCTTGATGGCGAACGAGTCGAAGGTGCTGAGGAACTTGTCCTTGTCCACGCCCAGCGGGGCGAGGAAGTCGGCCATCTCTTCCGGGGTGGCCAGTTTCTTGCCTTCCTTGTGGATGGCCTCGAACACGGCGGTGTGCACCTTGTGCTCCACGCCCATGGCTTCCAGGGTCAGGAACAGCTGGCCGTGGACGTTCCAGATGCCGCCGAACATGGCCGGGATGCGGACGAAGTGCACGTCGGCCGGGAGTTTCCCGATCCACGGGTTGATGGTCGGTTCGAAGGCGTAGCAATGCGGGCAGCCGTACCAGAACAGCTCCACCACCTCGATCTTGCCGGGCTGGGACACCGGAACAGGGGTGCTCAGCTCGGTGTACTGCTTGCCGGATTCGAACTCGGCGGCTTGCGCGCTGAGACCGAACAGGCCGGCGAAGGCCAGTACGGCGGTGAAAATCAGGTTACGCATGGTTCACTCCTTGGCTGGATCGGGGGCGCCGCGGCGCGGCGGTGATTGGACTGGGGAGGCCGGCGGCGGTTCCAGGCATTGTAGTGGCGGCGGATACGAAAAAGGGTGGCCGAAGCCACCCTTTTTTTTCAAGCCGTGCCGCGGGGCGAAGGCCTCAGTGCAGGCCTTCGATGTAGCTGGAGACGGCGGCGATGTCCTTGTTGGACAGCTTGGCGGCGATGCTGCGCATGATCATGCTGTCGCCGTCGTTGGTGCGCTCGCCTTCGCGGAAGGCGGTCAGCTGCTTGGCCACGTAGGCCGCGTGCTGGCCACCCAGGTGCGGGAAGGCGGCCGGCTCGTTGCCCACGCCGTCGGGCGAGTGGCAGCCGGTGCAGGCGGGCATGCCCTCGGCGAGCTTGCCGCCGCGGTACAGGGCCTCGCCGGCGGAGACCAGCTTGGGATCGGCGGCGCCGACGCTCATCTTCTGGCTGGAGAAGTAGGCGGCGATGTCGGCCAGGTCCTGGTCGCTGAGGTTGGTCAGCAGGCCGGTCATCTCCAGAACGGTGCGCTTGCCGTCCTTGATGTCATGCATCTGCTTGAGCAGGTATTTGTCGCCCTGGCCCGCCAGTTTCGGGAAGTTCGGCGCCATGCTGTTGCCATCGGCACCATGGCAGGCGCCGCACACGGCGGCCTTCGCCTGGCCGGCCTTGGCATCGCCGACTTCGGCGTGGGCCATGGCGGTCAGTCCCAGGGTCAAGAGCAGACTCACGATTATTTTGTTCATCAGCTAATCCATTACGGCTAATAGGTGAAAGAGAAAAGCCCGGGTTACTTGGACATCCACTGGATGATTGCCTTGTAGTCCTCGGTGTTGCAGTCGGTGCACAGGCCACGCGGGGGCATGGCGTTGAAACCGTTGGTGACGTGCTGCACCAGCGTATCCATGCCTTTGTCCAGGCGCGGTTTCCAGGCTGCGGCGTCGCCCTTCTTCGGGGCCATCGGCAACTGGCCGGCATGACAGGCGCCACAGGCCCGGTTGAATACCGCTTCCGGGTCCTGGGCGGCCTGCACGCTGGTAGCCATCGCGGCGGCTACGGCTGCGAACAGCAGTTTCTTCATGATCGTCCTCATCGGGAGGGAACGTCCGCGTTCTATTGCGCGGCCGGTTGATTATCGCGTTCCCGTGGCGCCCGACCCTGGGGGATAAAGCGCACACAAAATCCGCGGCATTATATACTTCGCCTGCCTGTTCGAAAACGAGACCGGCCCCCGCGACACCGAGTCGCACCCCGCCGCGGAAGCCCCCCATGCCCCCCAAGAGCCCTGCCAAGAACCCCATCCTCAGCCTTTGCCAGCAGGCAACCTTCCTCATCAGCGCGGCCAAGGTCGAGCAGTGCCCGGAAGACAGCGGCCGCGAAGTCGCCTTCGCCGGCCGTTCCAACGCTGGTAAGTCTAGCGCGCTAAATGCACTCACCCATGCCAATCTGGCGCGCACCTCGAAAACCCCCGGGCGCACCCAGTTGCTGAACTTCTTCCGCCTGGACGACGAGCGCCGCCTGGTCGACCTGCCCGGCTACGGCTACGCCAAGGTGCCGATCCCGCTGAAGCTGCACTGGCAGCAGCACCTGGAAGCCTACCTGAGCAGCCGCGAGTCGTTGGCCGGGGTGGTGCTGATGATGGACATCCGCCACCCGCTGACCGAATTCGACCGCCTGATGCTCGACTGGGCCCAGGCCAGCCGGCTGCCGATCCACGTGCTGCTGACCAAGGCCGACAAGCTGGCCTTCGGCGCGGCGAAGAATGCGCTGCTCAAGGTGCGCCGCGAAATCCAGCAGGGCTGGGGCGACGTCGCCAGCGTGCAATTGTTCTCGGCGCCCAAGCGCGAGGGGGTGGAGGAGGCGCAACAGGTCCTGGCGGCCTGGCTGGGCCTGCTGGAAGAAGACGGAGAGGAGGCCGAACAGGCCTGAAGGCCTGGCGTAGAGGGTGCCGGCTGGCCGCCGGCACTTTTTCGCAGGCAAAAAAAACCCCGAGCTTCGTATGGGGAGGGGGAAGTTCGGGGTTTAAGTCCGGACCGCTAGGGCGGGGTCCAGGATTCTGCCAACACTAAACACTGCAAAGGAGCATCGAAGGGCTTCTCCAGCCATTCACGAGTTCTGACCCGGGCTGCGGCGGGAAAGTTCAGTGGTGGCTGAAAAAATTTTCCCGAGGCCCTTTTCAGGGTTTCCTGAGGCGCCCCGCAGGGCCCGTCACCCGGGCCCTGCGACCGTTCGTCAGTGGGCTTCGTCCCAATTCGAACCGCTGCCGGTTTCGACGATGAGCGGTACCGCCAGCTCCGCCGCCTTGCCCATCAGGTCGCGCAGTTTCGCCGACACCTCCTCGACCAGGTCCTCGCGCACTTCCAGCACCAGTTCGTCGTGTACCTGGAGGATGACCCGGGCATCGATGCCGCTGGCCTGCAGCCAGTCGTCCACGGCGACCATGGCGAGCTTCATGATGTCCGCCGCGGTGCCCTGCATGGGCGCGTTGATCGCGGTGCGCTCGGCGGCCTTGCGCATGGCGGCATTCTTCGAGCCGATTTCCGGAAGGTACAGGCGGCGGCCGTAGAGCGTCTCGACGTAGCCCTGCTCGGCGGCCTGGGCGCGGGTGCGCTCCATGTAGGCCAGCACCCCGGGGTAGCGGGCGAAGTAGCGGTCGATGTAGGCCTGGGCCTCCTTGCGCTCGACGCCGATCTGCTTGGCCAGGCCGAAGGCGCTCATGCCGTAGATCAGCCCGAAGTTGATGGCCTTGGCGCGGCGGCGCTGCTCGGGCGTGACCTCGTCCAGCGGCAGGCCGAAGACCTCGGCGGCGGTGGCGCGATGCACGTCGCGGTCGTGGCGGAAGGCGTCCAGCAGGCCCTCGTCCTGGGCCAGGTGGGCCATGATGCGCAGTTCGATCTGCGAGTAGTCGGCCGACAGCAGCCGGCAGCCCGCGGGGGCGACGAAGGCCTGGCGGATGCGCCGGCCCTCGGCGGTGCGGATCGGGATGTTCTGCAGGTTCGGGTCGGTGGAGGAGAGCCGCCCGGTGGCCGCCACCGCCTGGTGGTAGCTGGTGTGGATGCGCCCGGTGCGCGGGTTGATCTGCTCCGGCAGCTTGTCGGTGTAGGTGCTCTTGAGCTTGCTCAGGGAGCGGTACTGCATGATCACCTTGGGCAGCTCGTAGTCCTGCTCGGCCAGGTCGGCGAGCACGTTCTCGGCGGTGGACGGCTGGCCGGTGGCGGTCTTGGCCAGCACCGGCAGGCCGAGCTTCTCGTAGAGGATGGCGCCGAGCTGCTTGGGCGAGCCGAGGTTGAACTCCTGGCCGGCCAGTTCGAAGGACTTGCGCTCCAATTCGACCATTTTCTCTCCCAGTTCGCGGCTTTGCAGCCCCAGGAGGTTGGCGTCGACCAGCGCGCCGTTGCGCTCGATGCGCGCCAGCACCGGCACCAGCGGCATCTCGATGTCGGTGAGGACCTTGGCCAGCGACGGGATGGCCTGCAGCTTCTCCCACAGGGCCTGGTGCAGGCGCAGGGTCACGTCGGCGTCCTCGGCGGCGTAGGGGCCGGCCTGCTCCAGGGCGATCTGGTCGAAGGTCAGCTGCTTGGCGCCCTTGCCGGCGATGTCCTCGAAGCGGATGGTGCTGTGGCCCAGGTACTTCAGCGCCAGGCTGTCCATGTCGTGGCGGGTGGCGGTGGAGTTGAGCACGTAGGATTCGAGCATGGTGTCGAAGGCCACGCCGCGCACCTCGATGGGCGTGCTGGCGTTGGCCAGGACGTTGATGTCGTACTTGGCGTGCTGGCCGACCTTGGCCTTGTTCGGGTCTTCCAGCAGCGGCTTGAGGGCCTTGAGCACGGCGTCGCGGTCCAGTTGCTGGGGTACGCCCATGTAGCTGTGGGCCAGGGGCACGTAGGCGGCCTCGCCCGGCTCGACGGCGAAGGACACGCCCACCACCTGCGCCTGCTGGGCGTCGATGCTGGTGGTCTCGGTGTCGAAGGCGATCAGCTCGGCGGCCTGCAGCTTCTGCAGCCAGGCGTCGAAAGCGGCCTGCTCCAGCACGGTTTCGTAGCGCGAGTCCTGGGCCGGGGCGCTCTCGGCGGGGCTTTCGCCGGCGTCCTTGGCCTCGCGCAGCAGGTCGTCCAGCCAGTTCTTGAACTCCAGCTGGCGGTACAGCTCGATCAGCGCGTCGCGGTCCGGTTCGCCCGGGTGCAGGGCGTCCAGCTCGATGTCCAGGGCGACGTCGGTCTTGATGGTGGCCAGCTGGTAGGACAGGTAGGCCTGCTCGCGGTTTTCCTCGAGCTTGGCCGGCAGGCCCTTGGCGCCGCGGATCGGCAGCTCGGGCACCTTGTTCAGGCTGGCGTAGAGCACGTCGAGGCCGCCGCCGACGCCGGTGAGCAGGCCCAGCGCGGTCTTCTCGCCGACCCCGGGCACGCCGGGGATGTTGTCGACCTTGTCGCCCATCAGCGCCAGGTAGTCGATGATCAGCTCAGGACCGACGCCGAATTTCTCTTTAACGCCATCCACGTCCAGCGTGCTACCGGTCATGGTGTTGACCAGCGTAATGTGCCCGTCGACCAATTGGGCCATGTCCTTGTCGCCGGTGGAGATCACCACCGGGCGCTGCGCCGCGGCGCTGCTGCGGGCCAGGGTGCCGATCACGTCGTCGGCCTCCACCCCTTCCACGCACAGCAGCGGCAGGCCCAGGGCGCGCACCGCCGCGTGCAGCGGCTCGATCTGCACCCGCAGTTCGTCCGGCATCGGCGGGCGGTGCGACTTGTACTCGGCGAACAGCTCGTCGCGGAAGGTCGGGCCCTTGGCGTCGAAGACCACCGCGAAGGGGCTGTCCGGGTACTGCTTGCGCAGGCTCTTGAGCATGTTCAGCACCCCCTTCACCGCGCCCGTGGGCATGCCGGTGGAGGTGGTCAGCGGCGGCAGGGCATGGAAGGCGCGGTACAGGTAGGAAGAGCCGTCCACGAGGACGAGGGGTGCTTGACTCATGAGTGGAATCAACCTTTTCCGGAGGCCAGGGGCTAGAATGACCCCAGCCGAATCGACAAAGGAACAAGGTTATCATGCGCAGTCGCAAACGCTGGTTGCTCGCCGCCCTGCTGGCCGTATCCCCCCTGGTCGCCATGGCGGTGGACGAGGAAGCGCCGACGCCCGAACCGGATGTGACCATCCGCCAGGAGGGCGACAAGACCATCCAGGAATACCGGGTCAACGGCTTCCTCTACGCCATCAAGGTCACGCCCAAGCATGGCAAGCCGTACTTCCTGGTGCGCCAGGACGGCAGCGATGGCAATTTCATCCGTTCCGACCAGCCGGACAAGCTGATCCCGCAGTGGCAGATCTTCAGCTGGTAAACCTTCAACCCCATGGCGCTCACGAGGCCTGAGCATGTCGGTATTCACCCCTCTTGAGCGTTCCACCCTGGAAAGCTTCCTCGCACCCTACGGGCTGGGGCGCCTGCACGAGTTCCGCGGCATCCCCGAGGGCTCGGAGAACAGCAACTTCTTCGTCAGCCTGGAGCGCGGCGAATTCGTCCTGACCCTGGTCGAGCGCGGCCCGGTGCAGGACCTGCCGTTCTTCGTCGAACTGCTCGACGTGCTCCACGAGGCCGACCTGCCGGTGCCCTACGCCCTGCGCACCGAAACCGGCGAGGCCCTGCGCCAGCTGGAGGGCAAGCCGGCGCTGCTGCAGCCGCGCCTGCCCGGCCGCCACGAGCGCCAGCCCAACGCCCACCATTGCGGCGAGGTCGGCGCCCTGCTGGCGCGCCTGCACCTGGCCACCCGCGGGCGCATCATCGAACGCCCCAGCGACCGCGGCCTGAGCTGGATGCTGCACCAGGGCGAGAACCTCGCCTCGCACCTGGCCCCGGCCCCGCGCGAACTGCTGGAAAACGCCCTGGAGGAAATCGCCCGGCTGCTCGCCGAACAGCCCGAGCTGCCGCGCGCCAACCTGCACGCCGACCTGTTCCGCGACAACGTGCTGTTCGACGGCCCGCACCTGGCCGGGGTGATCGACTTCTACAACGCCTGTTCGGGCTGGATGCTCTACGACCTGGCGATCACCCTGAACGACTGGTGTTCCCACGAAGACGGCGAACTCGACGGCCCCCGCGCCCGCGCGCTGCTGGCCGCCTACGCCAGCCGCCGGCCGTTCACCGCCCTGGAGGCCGAGCTGTGGCCGGAAATGCTGCGCGTGGCCTGCGTGCGCTTCTGGCTGTCGCGCCTGATCGCCGCCGAGGCCTTCGCCGGGCAGGACGTGCTGATCCACGACCCGGGCGAGTTCGAACGGCGCCTGGCGAAGCGGCAGAAGGTGGACATTCATTTGCCGTTTGCGTTGTAGGGCCGCCGCCGGACGGTACGATTTTGTGTAGGAGCGGATTTATCCGCGATTTCCGCCGGCAGCGCCGGCGTATATACGCTATCGCGGACGGAGTCCGCTCCTACGTCCGTGCGTCCCAGGGGCCTCGATGCCCACCTGTAGGAGCGCGCCCTGCGCGCGATCGCGGGATGACGCCCCACGGTTCTGCCGGGTGGCACGGCTTTTCGTAGGAGCGAGCTTGCTCGCGAATGGCTTCTCTGCAGGGCTTGGTTCGCGAGCAAGCTCGCTCCTACAGGGGTGTACTGGTGCGACGCATGCGGGTGTGAAGATCTGAGTCGGAGTGGACATCCCTGTCGTTGCTCCTCTGCCCAAGTTCAACCCCGGCCTGACCATCCTTGGCCGGTCGTTCGCCGGCGCGACGCATGCTCGTACGGAGTGAAGATCCGATCTTGAGCAGACATCCCTGTCGATACTCCTCTGCCCAAGTTCAACCCCGGCCTGACCATCCATGGTCAGTCGTTCGCCGGCGCGACGCATGCGTCGCGTAGCGCCGGCTCACCCACATTTCGAATACCCGCAATTCAGGCAGGTCGCGCAACCGTCCATCTGCACCACCGCCATGGTGCTGCACTTGCCGCACAGCTGGGCGCCGGCGGGGAAGCCTTCGCCGGGTTCGGCCTTGTTGGTGCCCTGGGCCGCTTCGTAGGCCGCGCGTTTTTCCGCCAGGTACAGGCGTTGTTCCTCGTCGATCTGCGGGCCCTGCATCAGGCCGATGGCTACCAGGTGGCGTTCCACCACCGCGCCTATCTCGGCGACGATGGAGGGCATGTAGATGCCGCCGCGCTTGAGATAGCCGCCGCGCGGATCGAACACCGCCTTCATTTCCTCCACCAGGAAGGTGCAATCGCCGCCCTTGCGGAACACTGCCGACATGATGCGGGTGAGGGCGACTATCCACTGGAAGTGGTCCATGTTCTTCGAGTTGATGAATATCTCGAAGGGCCGGCGCTGCTCGTAGGGCGTGTCGGGGTTGAGCACCATGTCGTTGATGGTCACGTAGAGCGCGTGCTCGAACAGCGGCGACTTGATCTTGTAGGTGGCGCCCACCAGGATCTCCGGGCGCTGCAGGGTTTCGTCCATCTTCACCACGGCCGCCGCCGCGGCAGCCTCGGCGCGGGCCTTTTCCTCGGCGACGTCGACCACTTCGAAGCTGCGGATCTTCTGGTTGATTTTCACTGGCATGGGATTCCTCCGCGGCTTCAGAACTTGCCGTAGTAGCCTTCTTTCAAGGCATCGAACAGGTTGGCGGCGGTATGCGTCTCGCCGTCGTACTCAACTTCCTCGTTGCCCTTGAGTTCTACCGTGCTGCCGTCTTCCAGCTCGAAGCGGTAGAGGGTCTTCTCCAGGTCCGAGTCCTTGACCAGCACGCCCTGGAAGGCCGCCGGGTTGAAGCGGAAGGTGGTGCAGCCCTTCAGGCCCTGGCGCCAGGCGTAGAGGTAGATGTCCTTGAAGTCCTCGAAGGGGTAGTCGGTGGGCACGTTGGCGGTCTTGGAGATCGACGAGTCGATCCAGCGCTGCGCCGCCGCCTGGATGTCCACGTGCTGCTGCGGGGTGATGTCGTCGGCGGTGACGAAGTACTCCGGCAGGCGGTGCTTGCCGTCCTCGGCGTCGGGCACGGCCTTGGCGTCGACCTTGGCGCGGTAGGCCAGCAGTTCGTAGCTGAACACCGAGATTTTCTCCTTGGTCTTGCGCCCGGCGCGGATCAGGTTGCGCGAGTAGTGGTGGGCGAAGCTCGGCTCGATGCCGTTGGAGGCGTTGTTGGCCAGGCTCAGGCTGATGGTGCCGGTGGGCGCGATGGAGCTGTGGTGGGTGAAGCGCGCGCCGTGGCGGGCCAGGGCCTCGACCAGTTGCGGCGCGTGCTCGGCGATGCGCTGCATGTAGCGCGAATACTTGGCGTGGAGGACGCGGCCGGGCACCCGGTCGCCCACTTTCAGGCCGTCGGCGGCCATTTCCGGGCGCTTGCGCAGCATTTCCGCGGTCACTTCGTAGTCCTGCGCCAGCACCGGCGCCGGGCCTTTCTCCAGGGCCAGGTCGAGGGCCACTTCCCAGCCCACCAGGGCCATTTCGCGCGCCACTTCCTCGGTGAACACGCAGGCCTCGGGGCTGCCGTAGCGCAGCTTGAGCATGGTCAGCGTCGAGCCCAGGCCAAGGAAGCCCATGCCGTGGCGGCGCTTGCCGAGGATTTCCTCGCGCTGCTGCGCAAGCGGCAGGCCGTTGACCTCCACCACGTTGTCGAGCATGCGGGTGAACACCCGCACCACCTCGCGGTAGCGCTCCCAGTCGAAGTGCGGCTCCTCGCCGAAGGGATCGACGACGAAGCCGGTGAGGTTCACCGAGCCCAGCAGGCAGGAACCATAGGGCGGCAGCGGCTGCTCGCCGCAGGGGTTGGTGGCGCGGATGGCCTCGCACCACCAGTTGTTGTTCAGCTCGTTGACGCGGTCGATGAGGATGAAGCCCGGCTCGGCATAGTCGTAGGTGGAGACCATGATCATGTCCCACAGGTGCCGCGCCTTCACGCGCCCGTAGACCTTGCAGGCGACGCGGCCGTCCTCGCCGACCAGATATTCGTCGTGGATCGGCCAGTCGCGCCAGAGCACCTGGGCCGGGTCGTCCAGGTCGACCTCGTCGCGCTCCTTGTGGTGCACCGGGAACAGCAGCGGCCAGTCGGCGTCGGCCTGCACCGCCTGCATGAAGTCGTCGGTGATCAGCAGGCTGAGGTTGAACTGGCGCAGCCGGCCGTCCTCGCGCTTGGCGCGGATGAACTCGCGCACGTCCGGGTGGGCGACGTCGAAGGTGCCCATCTGCGCGCCGCGGCGGCCGCCGGCGGAGCTGACGGTGAAGCACATCTTGTCGAAGATATCCATGAACGACAGCGGCCCGCTGGTGTGCGCGCCGGCGCCGGACACGTAGGCGCCGCGCGGGCGCAGGGTGCTGAACTCGTAGCCGATGCCGCAGCCGGCCTTGAGCGTCAGGCCGGCCTCGTGGACCTTCTGCAGGATGTCGTCCATGGAGTCGTGGATGATCCCGGAGACGGTGCAGTTGATGGTCGAGGTGGCCGGCTTGTGCCCCTGGGCGCCGGCGTTGGAGATGATCCGCCCGGCCGGGATGGCGCCATGGCGCAGGGCCCAGAGGAAGCGCTCGTACCAGTGCTCGCGGGTCGCCGCGTCCGGCTCGACGTCGGCCAGGGCGCGGGCCACCCGCTGCCAGGTCTCGTCGACGCTGGCGTCGATGGGCGTGCCGTCCTTCTGCTTGAGCCGGTATTTGCTGTCCCAGATGTCCTGGGACGCCGGCTGCAGTTCGAGTGCCGCCTGGTCTGTGCCCTGCGGGCGAGCATCGGTCTTGGCCATCCGCTGAAGATCCTCCCGTTGGTGCGCGGCCGGCTTGGGGCAGACCGCAATATCTAGTTATCCAGTAAATACACGAAACTACATATTGTGTATTTAGTCCAGCCGGAGACTCTAGTACCCGGAAGAGGTATTTGCCTATGAGGCGATGGGACGCAGGGGGAAAGTGTAGGTGAGCGGGGGCGGGAGGGAGGGGGTTGGGGTGGGGGCAAGAGCCTAAGTGCCCAAGAGCGCAAGAGCGCCCTCTCCCTAACCCTCTCCCTGAAGGGAGAGGGGACCGTTGGGCAGAGTCGGAGGTATAGGCGTTAGCCGGCAACGCCGAAATTTTCAAGCTGATGCCTGTTCTATTCTCGGCACGAACTAGCCCCCTCTCCCTTCAGGGAGAGGGCTGGGGAGAGGGAGCGGTACCCATCCCAGCACCATGGCCCCCCGGCAGGCACCATTCCCTCTCACCCCACCAAAGACCGTAGGATGGGGTGAGCTTGCGATACCCATCACCATGGCATGGCCCGATGGGTATCGCTTCGCTCAACCCATCCTACAAGAGCGCCGCCTCAGAGCTTCTCCAGGCACCCGGCGAACTCGTCGGCCAGGTTACCCAGCAGCTTCTCGTAGCCATTGGCGTCGACCTTGACCGCCACGCCCAGATCATCCAGCTCGGCCAGTTGCACCGGCAGGCCGGCGCTGAGGGTATCGGCCAGGCGCGGGCGGAGCGGCGGTTCGCTGAAGATGCAGGACGGGCCGGCCTTCTGCAGTTGCGCGCGCATCGCGGCGACGTGCTTCGCCCCCGGCTGCACGTCCGCGGACAGGGCGAAGACCCCCGCGTGGCGCAGGCCGTAGGCCTCCTCGAAATAGTCGAAGGCCTCGTGGAAGACGAAGTAGGGCTTGCCGACCAGCGGCGCCAGGCGCTGCTTCAGGCGCGCGTCGAGCTGTTCCATGCGCTCGTCGAAGGCCTTGAGGTTGGCCTGGTAGCGCCCGGCGTTGAGCGGGTCGGCGATGGCCAGGTCCTCGGCCATGCGCGCGGCGATGGCCTGGGCGTTGGCCGGCAGCAGCCAGAGGTGCGCGTCCAGGGTGCCGGGGCGGTGATCGTGGTCGTGGTCCTCGTAGTCGGCGTGGCTCATGGTCTCGAAGTTGACGAACTTGCGCAGGTGCATGCCCGGCAGCTCCTGCACCGCCACGCTGGGGGCCTGGCGGGCCTGCAGCGGCTTGCCGAGGAACACTTCCATGTCCGGGCCCACCCAGTAGAACAGCTGGGCCTCGCGCAGGCGGCGCACGTCCGAGGGGCGCAGGGCGTAGCTGTGCGGCGAGGCGCCGGGCGGTAGCAGCACGTCGGGGCTGCCCTCGCCGTCCTGGACGGCGGCGGCGATCAGTTGCAGCGGCTTGATGCTGGTCAGCACCTTGACCTCGGCGCTGGCGCCAAGGCTCAGGAACAGGGTGCAGCAGGCGAGGAGCAGGGCGGATGGGCGCAGGGACACGGCGGACTCACACGGGCAGGGAGGTAAAGGGTAATATAATAACGTCTCCGTACCCGAGCGTCGTCGCCGCAATGTACAAGTTGATGCCCAACACCCCGCTGGCCTGCCGCCCGCACGACCACGCCACCTGCGTGGCCGGCGCCCTGGCCGAGGCCGACGCGCTCTGCGCGCGCCAGGGCGTGCGCCTGACCGAGCTGCGCCGGCGCGTGCTGGAACTGGTCTGGCAGAGCCACAGGCCGCTGGGCGCCTACGACATCCTCGCCGTGCTCAGCGAGGAAGACGGCCGCCGCGCCGCGCCGCCCACCGTCTACAGGGCGCTGGACTTCCTCCTGGAAAACGGCCTGGTGCACCGCATCGCCTCGCTCAACGCCTTCGTCGGCTGCAACAACCCCGAGCACGCCCACGAGGGCCAGTTCCTCATCTGCCGCGCCTGCCACACCGCCATCGAGCTGGAACAGCCGGCCATCAGCCAGGCCATAGTCGCCGGCGCCGAGGGCGTCGGCTTCAGCGTCGAGACGCAGACCGTCGAAGTGGTCGGCCTCTGCGCCGCCTGCGCGCCCAAGCAGCGGGAGGCCTGATGAGCCAGCCCCTGGTCCGCCTCGAAGGGGTGGGCGTGCGCTATGCCGGGCAGGCGGTGCTGCAGAACGTCAGCCTGAGCATCGGCGCCGGCGAGATCGTCACCCTGATCGGCCCCAACGGCGCCGGCAAGACCACCCTGGTGCGCAGCGTGCTCGGCCTGCTCAAGCCCGACAGCGGCACGGTGTGGCGCCAGCCGAAGCTGACCATCGGCTACATGCCGCAGAAGCTCCACGTCGACCCGACCCTGCCGCTCTCGGTGCTGCGCTTCCTGCGCCTGGTGCCCGGCGTGGGCCGCGAGCAGGCCCTGGCCGCGCTCAAGGAAGTGGGCGCCGCGCAAGTGCTGGACAGCCCGCTGCAGACCGTCTCCGGCGGCGAACTGCAGCGCGTGCTGTTGGCCCGCGCGCTGCTGCGCAAGCCGCAGCTGCTGGTGCTGGACGAGCCCGTGCAGGGCGTCGACGTCGCCGGCCAGGCCGAGCTGTACCGCCTGATCACCCGCCTGCGCGACCGCCTGGGCTGCGGCGTGCTGATGGTCTCCCACGACCTGCACCTGGTGATGAGCACCACCGACCAGGTGGTCTGCCTGAACCGCCACGTGTGCTGCCACGGCCACCCCGAGCAGGTCAGCGGCGACCCGGCCTTCGTCGAGCTGTTCGGCCAGGACGCCCGCAGCCTGGCGGTCTACCACCACCACCACGACCATGCCCACGACCTGCACGGCGAAGTGGTGCCGCAGGACGGCGCCGGCCTGGCGATCCACGGCAAACTGACCCCGGTCCACAAGCACGGCCCCGACTGCAACCATGGCTGATTTCCTTCTCTACGCGCTGCTGGCCGGGCTGTCCCTGGCGCTGGTCGCCGGCCCCCTGGGTTCCTTCGTGGTCTGGCGGCGCATGGCCTACTTCGGCGACACCCTGTCCCACGCCGCGCTGCTCGGCGTGGCCCTGGGCTTCCTGCTGGACGTCAGCCCGACCCTCGCGGTGACCGTCGGCTGCGTGCTGCTGGCCGTGCTGCTGGTGACCCTGCAGCAGCGCCAGCCGCTGGCCGCCGACACCCTGCTGGGCATCCTCGCCCACAGCACCCTGTCCCTGGGCCTGGTGACCCTGAGCTTCATGAAGGAAGTGCGGGTGGACCTGATGGCCTACCTGTTCGGCGACCTGCTGGCGGTGAGCCAGACCGACCTCATGTGGATAGTCGCCGGCAGCGCCCTGGTGCTGGGGCTGATCTGCTGGCTGTGGCGGCCGCTGCTGGCGATCACCGTGCACGAGGAGCTGGCGCGGGTCGAGGGCCTGCCGGTCACCGCCATCCGCCTGGCGCTGATGCTGCTGATCGCCATCGTCATCGCCGTGGCCATGAAGATCGTCGGGGTGCTGCTGATCACCTCGCTGCTGATCATCCCCGCCGCCGCCGCCCAGCGTCACGCCCGCAGCCCCGAGCAGATGGCCTTCGGCGCCACCCTGGTGGGCCTGGTGGCGGTGTGCGCCGGGCTTGCGCTGTCGTGGTTCAAGGACACCCCGGCCGGGCCGTCCATCGTGGTCAGCGCGGCGGCGCTGTTCCTGCTGAGTTTTGTCCTGCCGCGGCGGACGGTGTAGAATTTGTCGATTTTTTGATCAATCGAGAATGACTGGCATGAAGTCCCTTGCCCTCCGTCTGCTTTCCGTCCTCTCCCTCGCCCTGCTGCTGGGCGCGTGCCAGAGCCTGCCCGGCCAGGCGCCGAGCGGCTCTGGCTTCGAGGCCCGCCTGGCCGCCGGCCAGCTGGAAGCCGCGCAACTGCAGCTGGGCCAGGAGCACGAGGATGCCGCGCAGCTGGCCGAACGCCGCCAGCGCCTGGCCGACGCCTACCTGCAACGCAGCCGCGAGGCCCTGCAGGCCGGCGACGTCAACGGCGCCAGCAACGCCCTGGCCCGCGCCCGCTCGCTGATGCCGCGCGCCCCGGCGCTGGCCGCCGATGTCAAGGACATCGGCCAGCCCAAGGCCGCCGCCCCGGTCAAGTGCGAGCCCTGAAAGCCGCGTCCGCCCGTCTTATTCCATTTCGCTCGGCCCTTATCCGAACAAGGATTAATCGGCTATAGGAAAGCAGGGTAAAATGCGCGGTTTTTGCCGAGCGCCTACGCTCGTTTGCCAGGACACCCCGGCAGAGCGCGCCATTCCCACACTTCGCCGTACCCACAAGGTTCGCCACGTGATCGAATTCCACGACGTCCACAAGACCTACCGCGTCGCCGGCCGCGACATCCCGGCCCTGCAGCCGACGCGCCTGAGCATCGGCGCCGGCCAGGTGTTCGGCCTGATCGGCCACTCCGGCGCCGGCAAGAGCACCCTGCTGCGCCTGATCAACCGCCTGGAAGAACCCAGCGGCGGGCGCATCGTCATCGATGGCGAGGACGTCACCGCCCTCGACGCCGACGGCCTGCGGCGCTTCCGCCAGCGCGTCGGGATGATCTTCCAGCACTTCAACCTGCTGGCCTCCAAGACCGTGGCCGAGAACATCGCCATGCCGATGAAGCTGGCCGGCAGCTTCAGCGCCGCGCAGATCGCCGCGCGGGTGGACGAACTGCTCAAGCGCGTGGGCCTGCAGGACCACGCCCGCAAGTACCCGGCGCAACTCTCCGGCGGCCAGAAGCAGCGCGTCGGCATCGCCCGCGCCCTGGCCTGCGGGCCCAAGCTGCTGCTCTGCGACGAGGCCACCAGCGCGCTGGACCCGCAGACCACCGGCCAGGTCCTGCAGCTGCTGGCGGAGATCAACCGCGAGCTGAAGCTGACCATCGTGCTCATCACCCATGAGATGGACGTGATCCGCCGCGTCTGCGACCGCGTGGCGGTGATGGACGCCGGCAGCATCGTCGAGCAGGGCGAGGTGGCCGACGTCTTCCTCCACCCGCAGCACGAGACCACCCGGCGCTTCGTCTTCGAGGCCGAGCGCGTCGACGAGAACGAGCAGCACGACGACTTCGCCCACGTGCCCGGGCGCATCCTGCGTCTGACCTTCCGCGGCGAGGCCACCTACGCCCCGCTGCTGGGCACCGTGGCGCGGCAGACCGGGGTGGACTACAGCATCCTCGCCGGGCGTATCGACCGCATCAAGGACCAGCCCTACGGCCAGCTGACCCTGGCCCTGGTGGGCGGTGACATGGAGGCGGCCATGGCCCAGCTGAACGCGGCCGAGGTGCATGTGGAGGTGCTGCGCGCATGAATGCTTTTTTTGAAAACATGGGCTTTGTAAACATTGATTGGTCGGAAATCCTCCAGGCCAGCATCGACACCTTCTGGATGCTCGGCGGCTCGCTGCTGTTCACCGTCATCCTCGGCCTGCCGCTGGGCGTGCTGCTGTTCCTCACCGGGCCCAGGCAGCTGTTCCAGAACCGCGCGGTCTACGCCCTGCTGTCCTTCGTGGTCAACGTGTTGCGCTCGCTGCCGTTCATCATCCTGCTGATCGTGATGATCCCCTTCACCGTGCTGATCACCGGCACCTCGCTGGGCGTCGCCGGGGCCATCCCGCCGCTGGTGGTGGGCGCCACGCCGTTCTTCGCGCGCCTGGTGGAAACCGCCCTGCGCGAGGTCGACAAGGGCATCATCGAGGCCACCCAGGCGATGGGCGCCAGCACCCGTCAGATCATCTGCAACGCCCTGCTGCCGGAGGCCCGCCCGGGCATCATCGCCGCCATCACCGTCACCGCCATCACCCTGGTGTCCTACACCGCGATGGCCGGCGTGGTCGGCGCCGGCGGCCTCGGCGACCTGGCCATCCGCTTCGGCTACCAGCGCTTCCAGACCGACGTCATGGTGGTCACCGTGATCATGCTGCTGGTGCTGGTACAGGTTCTGCAGACCGTCGGCGACAAGCTGGTGGTCCACTTCTCCCGCAAATAACCACAAGGCCCGCGGGCCACAGGAAAATCCCAAAAGGAGCGATCCATGAAGAAACTGCTTGCCGCCTTCGCCGCCACCGCGGCGCTGTCGATCACCGGCGCCCACGCGGCCGAAACCCTCAGCGTGGCCGCCACCCCGGTGCCGCACGCGGAAATCCTCAACTTCGTCAAACCCATCCTGGCCAAGGAAGGGGTGGAGCTGAAGGTCAAGGAATTCACCGACTACGTGCAGCCCAACACCCAGGTCGCCGAAAAGCGCCTGGACGCCAACTTCTTCCAGCACCAGCCGTACCTGGACGAGTTCAACAAGTCCAAGGGCACCAGCCTGGTAGCCGTCACCGGCGTGCACATCGAGCCGCTGGGCGCCTACTCCAGCAAGTACAAGAAACTCGACGAGCTGCCCTCCGGCGCCACCGTGGTGATCCCCAACGACGCCACCAACGGCGGCCGCGCCCTGCTGCTGCTGGCCAAGACCGGCCTGATCAAGCTCAAGGACGAGAAGAGCATCACCGCCACCCCGAAGGACATCACCGACAACCCGAAGAACATCAAGGTGCGTGAACTGGAAGCCGCGACCCTGCCGCGCGTGCTGGGCCAGGTCGACCTGGCGCTGATCAACACCAACTACGCCCTGGAAGCCAAGCTGAACCCGACCAAGGACGCCCTGGCCATCGAGGGTTCCGACTCGCCCTACGTGAACATCCTGGTAGCCCGCCCGGACAACAAGGACAGCGACGCCATGAAGAAACTGGCCGCCGCCCTGCACAGCCCCGAGGTGAAGCAGTTCATCCTGGAGAAATACAAGGGTGCCGTGGTTCCGGCCTTCTGATAGCCGACCGCACCTTTGAAGAAGCCGCGCCCCGCAAGGGCGCGGCTTTTTTTCGCCTGTAAACAAGCTGCAACGGCGGGGGGCTATAACGACCTTTCCACGACTTCTTTTCGCTTAACAGACCGCTTTTCCAGATTCAGGCAGGGGAGAGCGGTCTTTTTTTGTCTGCGTTTCGGCCGATGCCCCAACGTCCTGCGCTTTGCGCTCTCCGAAATTATTTGAGCGAGCTTGCTCGCGAACGGATTTCCGGCCGGGCCTATGGTGTTTGTCCGAAGAGCGCCCTCTCCCCAGCCCTCTCCCTGAAGGGAGAGGGGGCAGTCTGTGCCGAGAGAAGTGATGGTTTCAGCCGGAAACCGCTGGCGCTGCCGGCTAACTCAGGAATGCCCAAGCACACCGAACGGTCCCCTCTCCCTTCAGGGAGAGGGTTAGGGAGAGGGGGCGGAGTCAAGCCACGACACCGAAGCAGCCGGGAGGCACCGTTCGCGAGCAAGGGCTAGGCGCCCCCCTCGCTCCTACGAAAAGCACAACACCCCTCGACAACCCCCAGTGATCTTTATATTCTGCACAGCGAAACATAATTCCGTTAAAAACCACAATTACAACGGAGACGCTGAGCATGTCCGAGGTAGTGCAGGTCGAACGTCACGCCGACGTGGCCCTGATCAAGGTCGACAATCCCCCGGTCAACGCCCTGGGCCTGGCGGTGCGCGCCGGGTTGCTGCGGGCCTTCCGCGAGGCCGAGGCGGATGCCGCGGTGCGCGCGGTGGTGCTGGTGTGCGCCGGGCGCACCTTCATGGCCGGGGCGGATATCAAGGAATTCGGCAAGCCGCCGCAGGCGCCCTCGCTGCCCGAGGTGGTGGAAGCCATCGAGGCCTCCGCCAAGCCCAGCGTGGCAGTCATCCACGGCACCGCCCTGGGCGGCGGGCTGGAAGTGGCGCTGGCCTGCCATTACCGCATCGCCCGGGCCGACGCCCAGGTCGGCCTGCCGGAAGTGAAGATCGGCCTGCTCCCCGGCGCCGGCGGTACCCAGCGCCTGCCGCGCCTGGTTGGCGTGGAGCGGGCGCTGGAGATGATCGTCTCCGGCAACCCGGTGAAAGCGCCGCAGGCCCTGAAATACGGCATCCTCGACGAACTCGTCGACGGCGACCTGGCCGAAGCCGGCCTGGCCTACGCCCGCCGCCTGCTGGACGAGGGCCGCGGCCCGCGCCGCAGCGGCGAGCGCCAGGTGCAAGGCGACGCCGCGCTGATCGCCGCCAAGCACGCCGAAGTGCAGAAGCGCATGCCCGGCCTGTTCTCCCCGCTGCGCTGCGTGGCCGCGGTGGAAGCCGCCAGCCGCCTGCCCCTGGCCGAGGGCCTGAAGCGCGAGCGCGAACTATTCCAGGAATGCCTGGAGTCACCGCAGCGCGCCGCCCTCATCCACGCCTTCTTCGCCGAGCGCGAAGCGACGAAGATCGCCGGCCTGCCCGCCGACACCCCGGTGCGCGAAATACGCACGGCCGCGGTGATCGGCGGCGGCACCATGGGCGTGGGCATCGCCCTGTGCTTCGCCAACGTCGGCATCCCGGTGAAGCTGCTGGAAGTCGACGCCGCCGCCCTCGACCGCGCCCTGCAACGCGCCCGCGCCACCTACCAGGCCAGCGTCGAGCGTGGCAGCCTCACCAGCGACGCAATGGAAAAGCGCCTGGGCCTGATCCAGGGCGTGCTCGACTACGCCGCGCTGGCCGACGCGGACCTGGCGATCGAAGCCGTGTTCGAGAGCCTGGAGGTCAAGCGCCAGGTCTTCGAGCGCCTGGACGCGGTGTGCAAGCCCGGCGCCATCCTCGCCAGCAACACCTCGTCGCTGGACCTCGACGCCATCGCCGCCTTCACCCGCCGCCCGCAGGACGTGGTCGGCCTGCACTTCTTCAGCCCGGCCAACGTCATGCGCCTGCTGGAAGTGGTGCGCGGCCGCGAGACTTCCGCCGAAGTGCTGGCCAGCGCCATGCAAATGGGCAAGCGCCTGAAGAAGGTCGCGGTGGCGGTGGGCGTGTGTGACGGCTTCGTCGGCAACCGCATGATCTTCCAGTACGGCCGCCAGGCCGAGTTCCTCCTGGAGGAGGGCGCAAGCCCGGCCCAGGTGGACGCCGCCCTGCGCGACTTCGGCATGGCCATGGGCCCGCTGGCGGTGCGCGACCTCTCCGGGCTGGACATCAGCCACGCCATCCGCGAGCGCCAGCGCCCCGGCCTCGAGCCCGGGCAGACGCTGCCCACGGTGCTCGACCACCTGTACGCCGCCGGCATGCTCGGGCAGAAGAGCGGCGCCGGCTTCTACCTCTACCCGCAAGGCTCGCGCACCCCGCAGGACAACCCGGCGCTGCCGGCCATGCTGGAGCAGGCCGCGGCCACCCGCGGCATCGTTCGCCAGCCGGTGACTAACGAGCACATCGTCGAGCGCTGCCTCTTCGCCCTGGTCAACGAGGCCGCGCGCATCCTCGACGAAGGCATCGCCCAGCGCGCCAGCGACGTCGACCTGATCTTCCTCAACGGCTACGGCTTCCCCGCCTGGCGCGGCGGCCCGCTGTTCCACGCCGACCGCCTGGGCCTGGACCAGGTGCTGCAACGCATCCGCGAATTCCACCAGCGCTTCGGCGCCTGGTGGGAGCCGGCGCCGCTGCTCGAACGCCTGGTGGCCGAAGGCCGCCGTTTCGCCGACCTCTAAGGAACCGCCATGGACATCCACTTCACCCCCGACGAACTGGCCTTCCGCGACGAAGTCCGCGCTTTCCTGCGCGACAAGCTGCCGGCCGACATCGCCAGCAAGGTGCGCCTGGGCAAGCACCTGAACAAACAGGACCACCAGCGCTGGCAGCGCGCCCTCAGCGAGCAGGGCTGGTACGCCAGCCACTGGCCGGTGGAATTCGGCGGCACCGGATGGAACGCCGTGCAGAAGCACATCTTCGAAGAGGAATGCGCCGCCTTCGGCGCGCCGCGCACCATCCCCTTCGGCGTGAACATGGTCGCCCCGGTGATCATCAGGTTCGGCACCCCGGAGCAGCAGGCCCACTACCTGCCGCGCATCCTCGACGGCACCGACTGGTGGTGCCAGGGCTACTCCGAGCCGGGCGCCGGCTCCGACCTGGCGTCGCTGAAGACCCGCGCGGTGCGCGAGGGCGAGTATTACGTGGTGAACGGCCAGAAGACCTGGACGACACTGGGCCAGCACGCCGACTGGATCTTCTGCCTGGTGCGCACCGACCCGGAGGCCCAGCAGCAACGCGGCATCAGCTTCCTGCTGATCGACATGAAGAGCCCCGGCATCACCGTGCGGCCGATCATCACCCTGGACGGCGAGCACGAGGTCAACGAAGTCTTCTTCGACAACGTGAAGGTGCCGCTGCAGAACCTGGTCGGCCGCGAGAACGAAGGCTGGACCTGCGCCAAGTACCTGCTCACCTACGAGCGCACCGGCCTGGCCGGCATAGGCGCGTCCAAGGCGGTGCTCGCGCACCTCAAGCGCGTGGCCAGCCGCGAGCTGTGCGACGGCAGGCCGATGCTGGAAGACCCGCTGTTCCGCGCCCAGGTGGCCGAGGTGGAGATGCAGTTGATGGCCATCGAGATGAGCACCCTGCGCATCCTCGCCGCCGCCCGCGAAGGCGGCGTGCCGGGGGCGGAAAGCTCGATCCTCAAGGTCAAGGGCACCGAGATCCGCCAGGCCATCAGCCACCTGCTGCGCAAGGTCATCGGCCCCTACGCGCTGCCCTTCCTCGAAGAGGAATTCGAGCTGGGCGCCGAGCCGCTGCACGCCGACTACGCCAGCGCGCCGGCCAGCCAGTACTTCAACCTGCGCAAGCTGTCGATCTTCGGCGGCTCCAACGAAATCCAGAAGAACATCGTCTCGAAGATGATTCTCGAGCTGTGAGGGCGTGAGCATGGACTTCAAACTCAGCGAAGAGCAGCAGATGCTGCAGGACACCGCGGCGCGCCTGGTGCGCGACGAATACGCCTTCGACAAGCGCGAGGGCTTCGGCAAGAGCGAGCTGGGCTATAGCGCCGGCTTCTGGCGTCAGTTGGGCGAGCTGGGGCTGACCTCGGTGTCGCTGCCCGAAGCCTACGGCGGCTTCGGCGGCGGCGTGGACAGCATGCTGGTGCTCACCGAACTGGGCCGCGGCCTGTGCCTGGAGCCCTACCTGCAATCGGTGGTACACGCCGGCGGGCTGCTCGCCCAACTGGGCAGCGAGGCACAGAAGGAAAGCTGGCTGCCGCGCATCGCCAGCGCCGAGGCGCAATTGGCGGTGGCCCTGGAAGAGCCGCAGAGCCATTACCAGTTGCACGACGTGCAGACCCGCGCGGAACAGGCCGGCGACGGCTGGAAGCTCAGCGGCCGCAAGGCGGTGGTGGTCGGCGGGCAGAGCGCCGCGGCGATCCTGGTTTCGGCGCGGGTAGCGGGCAACGCGCGGGACGAGGCGGGCATCGGCCTGTTCCTGGTCGATCCGCGACAACCCGGCGTGCAGCGCCGCACCTATCCGACCATCGACGGGCAGAAGGCTTGCGAGCTGTTCCTCGACGGTGCCGTAGCCGAAGCCGTGGGCGTTCCCGATGAAGCATTGCCGGCGCTGCGCTATCAGCAGGGCCGCGCCATCGCCGCGCAGTGCGCCGAAGCCCTGGGCAGCATGCAGGAAGCCTGCGCCCTGACCCTCGACTACCTGAAGACGCGCAAGCAGTTCGGCGTGCCCATCGGCAAGTTCCAGGTGCTGCAGCACCGCATGGTGGACATGCGCAGCGAGCTGGAGCAGGCCACCAGCATGGCCATCCTGGCCGCGTGCGTGGCGGACCAGCCGGACAGCGCCGAGCGCAGCCGCACCCTGGCGGCGGCGAAATTCATCGTCACCCGCGCCGGGCGCTACATCGCCGAGCAGGCGATCCAGCTGCACGGCGGCATCGGCATGACCTGGGAATACGTGCTGGCGCACCACGCCAAGCGGCTGGTGATGCTGGGTCACCAGTTGGGCGATGACGACCATCACCTGAAGGCTTATGCAGGGTTGATGGAGGTGGCGTAGGGCAGGCCTGCGGCCCCCTCACCCTAACCCTCTCCCGGAGGGAGAGGGGACCGTTCGGTGTGTGCGGGGAGGTTGGAGTCAGTCGGAAACCCAGGCGTTTCCGGCTGAAACCCCACTCCCAGCCGGCACGGACAGCTCCCTCTCCCTCTGGGAGAGGGCTGGGGTGAGGGAAGCCTGACTCAAAGGCCCTTGCGGAATTGATGGAGGTGGCGCAGGGCAGGCCTGCGGCCCCCTCACCCTAACCCTCTCCCGGAGGGAGAGGGGACCGTTCGGTGTGTGCGGGGAGGTTGGAGTCAGTCGGAAACCCAGGCGCCCCCGGCTGAAACCCCACTCCCAGCCGGCACGGACAGCCCCCTCTCCCTCTGGGAGAGGGCTGGGGTGAGGGAAAAGCCCGAGCACCGAGCCCAATCCGTAGGGCGCATAACGCGCCAGCGTTATCCGCCGATAAGCCGAGGCCGTGATCGATGGGTATCGCTTCGCTCAACGCCATCCTACGAATCGTGCAGCCGGGTTGGTTCAGGCCCCCAGGCTCTCGATATCCCGCGCCAGCATCTCCAACTCATGGGCCAACGTCCCCTTGAGCGTTTCCTCACTCAACTGGAACGACGGCGCACCACAAGTCAGCGCCATCAGCCCCCCATCGGCCAGCCGCAGCGGCACACCAGCCGCACGCACATTGCGATCCCAATCGCCGAGGGACAGGCAGAAACCATGCTCGCGATATTCCTCGAAGGAACGCTCCAGCGACGCACGCATGGCCGCCCAATCGCCTTCATGGCGCGCCTCCAGGGCCTGCAGCAAATGCTCTCGCTCCTGCTCCGGAGTCGCCGCCAGGTAGGCACGACCCGCAGCAGTGGTAGCCAACGGCAGGCGCACGCCAGCGTCCATGCGCAGCGAGGTAGCCTCCGGCGGCCGGCAGTTCTCCACGTAGATCATCGATAGCCAGTCGCGGCAGGTCAGGCCCACGGTGGTGTTGGTGCGGCGGGCGAAGGCGTCCATGTAGGGCTTGGCCAGCTGGCGCACGCGCAGGTTCGACACGTAGGCATAGCCCAGGGCGAGCACGCCGGAATCCAGCTGGTACTTCTCGTGCTGTTGCGAATAGCTGAGGTAGCCGAGCCTGGTCAGCGTATACGTCATGCGCGACACGGTCGGCTTGGGCAGGCCGGTGATCCGCGCGATCTCCTGGTTGCCCAGCACCACCGAGCCGTGGGTGAAGGCGCGCAGCACGTCCAGGCCGCGGGCCAGGGCCTCGACGAACTTGCGGTCCTTGGGTGCGCTGGAGTCTTCGAAATCGTCGCTCATGCTGCCTCGGCTATGGGGAAATAAGGGCCGGAGCGGCGTCCGGCGCGGGCGAACGATAGCAGATCGGCATGCCGCGGACAGCAGGGCGACGGGCCGTTGCACAGGCAAAGGCTATCGCATACCATCGATTTCGACATCATGTTTCGCAGAGCAGAATAACAATTCACTGATGGAGGGCGACGATGCCCGTCACTGCCGAAAGCCATGTCGCCGCGCAATTCGCCGCGCGCGGTTACCGCAACGTCCACGACCTGCTGCGCGACGCCAGCCGCGAACACCCCGAGCGCCCCGCCTTCTCCTGCGCCGGCAGCTGCCTGAGCTTCGCCGAGCTGGAGCGCCAGGCCGACGCCTTCGCCCGCTACCTGCGCCACTGCGCCGGCCTGCAACCCGGCGAGCGCCTGGCGCTGATGCTGCCCAACTCCCTGCAATATCCCATCGCCGCCTTCGGCGCGCTCAAGGCCGGGCTGGTGCTGGTCAACACCAACCCGCAGTACACCGCCGGCGAGCTGAGCCACCAGCTGCGCGACTCCGGCGCCGTGGCCATACTGCTGCTCGACCGCCTACTGCCGCTGCTGCGCAAGGTGCAGGGCGACAGCGCGGTGCGCCAGGTGCTGCTGACCTCGGTGGAAGACATGCAAGCCCCGCAGTACGCCTGCGACGAGCCCGACGCCACGCGCTTCATGCAGGCCCTGCGCCTGGGCGTCGAGGCCCCGCCGCTGGACGCCGAGCCGGGCCTGGAGCGCCTGGCGCTGCTGCAGTACACCGGCGGCACCACCGGCCTGTCCAAGGGCGCCATGCTCAGCCACTACAACCTGCTGGCCAACGTCATCCAGACCCTGGAACTGTTCATGCGCCCGGGCCTGCTCGACCCGGCCAGCGACGTGCGCATCGCGCCGCTGCCGCTGTACCACATCATGGCCTTCTCCACGAACTGCCTGAGCTCCGTGGCCATGGGCCTGCACACCGTGGTGATCCGCGACGGGCGCAACCTCGACGAGATCATCGAGGCCATGCGCCGCTACCCCTTCACCCTGCTCAGCGGGCTGAACAGCCTGTTCGTCGGGCTGATGAACCACCCGGCCTTCGCCAGCCTGGACTTCAGCCACCTGAAGTGGGTGACCAGCGGCGGCGCGCCGCTGAACCTGGAAGTCGGCCGGCGCTGGCAGGCGCTCACCGGCGCCCCGGTGCTGGAGGGCTTCGGCCTCACCGAGGCGTCGCCGGTGGTGTGCACCAACACCCGGCTGACGCCCTACCGCGAGGGCTTCGTCGGCCAGCCGCTGATCGACACCCAGGTGCGCATCCTCGACGAGGAGGGCAACCCGTGCCCGCTGGAAGTCCCCGGCGAGCTGTGCCTGCGCGGTCCGCAGGTGATGCTCGGCTACTGGGGCCGCCCGGAGGAAACCGCCCAGGTGCTGGACGCCGACGGCTGGCTGCGCACCGGCGACATCGCCCTGCAGGACGCCAACGGCCTGCTGAAGATCGTCGACCGCAAGAAGGACATGATCCTGGTGTCGGGCTTCAACGTCTTCCCCAACGAGGTGGAGGACGCGGTGATGCGCCACCCGGGCATCCGCGAGTGCATCGCCATCGGCGTGCCGGACCTGCGCAAGGGCGAATCGGTGAAGCTGTTCGTCAGCCTGCGCGACCCGGCCCTGGACGCCGCCGCGATCATCGCCCACTGCCGCGAGCACCTCACCGGCTACAAGGTGCCGAGCTTCGTCGAGATTCTCGACGAGTTGCCCAAGACCTCGGTGGGCAAGATGCTCCGCCGCCAGTTGCGCGACCTGGAGGCACGACGGAACCCCACGCCGTGACCCCAGCGACTAAGGTGAAGACAAGCCAGCCAGACGGGGACGCCACGTCCATGCCAGCCAGCAACCTTCCCGCGTTCCGCCGCATCGGCGTGATCGGCGCCGGCGCCATGGGCCGCGGCATCGCCCAGCTGTTCGCCAGCGCCGGGGTGCCGGTGCAGCTCTACGACAGCCGCGCCGAGAGCATCCAGCAGGCCCTGGACTTCAACCGCGAGCTGCTCGAGCGCGCCGCCGCCAAGGGCAAGCTCGGCGCCGACGCCCTGGCCGCCACCCTGCAGCGCCTGCAAGCGGCGCACAGCCTCGACGAGCTGGCCGGCTGCGACCTGCTGGTCGAGGCCATCGTCGAAGACCTCGGCGCCAAGCAGGCGCTGTTCGCCGAGCTGGAGGCGCGGGTGGCGGACGACGCGGTGCTGGCCAGCAACACCTCGTCGCTGTCGGTCACCCGCATCGCCGCGCGCTGCCGCCGCCCCGAGCGGGTGGCCGGCTTCCACTTCTTCAACCCGGCGCCCCTGATGCGCATCGTCGAGGTGGTGCGCGGCCAGCGCACCGACGAGGCGGTGATAACGCGCCTTTCGCGCCTGGCCGAGCAGGCCGGGCACTTCCCGGCGGTGAGCCCGGACAGCCCCGGCTTCATCGTCAACCACGCCGGCCGCGCCTACAGCACCGAGGCCCTGCGCATCCTCGGCGAGGGCATCGCCAGCGCCGCGCAGATCGACCGCATCCTGCGCGACGGCGCCGGCTTCCGCATGGGGCCCTTCGAACTGTTCGACCTGACCGGGCTGGACGTCTCCCACGCGGTGATGGAGTCGCTGTACCAGCAGTTCTACCAGGACCCACGCTACCTGCCCTCGCCCCTGGCGGCGCAGCGGGTGGCCGCCGGCCTGCTCGGGCGCAAGAGCGGCGAGGGCTTCTACCGCTATCGCGACGGCCAGCCGCTGCGCGAGCCGGAGCCACAACCCGAGCCAGTGCTGCTGGACCGGCCCTTCTGGCTGGACAGCCAGGACCCGGAGCTGCGCCACCACGTCGGCCAGTTGCTGATCCAGGCCGGGCTGGTGCTGGAGAGCGCCGAGGCGCCTTCGGCCCGCGCCATCTGCCTGGTCACCCCGCTGGGGGAAGACGCCAGCACCCGCATCGACGCCCTCGGCCTGCCGGCGGAGCGCAGCCTGGCCCTGGAAAGCTTCGGCGACCTCGACAAGCGCCGCGTGCTGATGCGCCAGCCGGCCCTCGACCCGCAGCTGGAAGCCCAGGCGCGCCAGGCCCTGGGCGCCGACGGCGTGCCGGTGGAGGTGATCAACGACTCCGCCGGCTTCGTCACCCAGCGAGTGATCGCCGGCATCGTCAACCTGGGCTGCGAGATCGCCCAGCGCGGCATCGCCACCCCGGTGACCCTCGACCGCGCGGTGCAACTGGCCCTGGGCTACCCCTTCGGCCCGCTGGCCTTCGGCGAGCACTACGGCGCGGCGCGCATCCTCACCATCCTCCAGGGCCTGCAGGCCTGCTACGGCGAACCGCGCTACCGCCCCAGCCCCTGGCTGCGCCGCCGCGTGCAGCTGGACCTGCCGCTGCACGCCCCGGATGCCGCCGACTGACCCCGATGGCCCTTGTAGGAGCGGGCCCTGCCCGCGAATCGCGCGCAGGGCGCGCTCCTACAGGGGAACGGCGTGGTGGGGCAGCGTAGGAGCGGATCTCATCCGCGAATCGCACCGGGACGTCCGGCTATCGCGGACAAGGTCCGCTCCTACGGGTAATGCTGTTCACTTAAGAAAGGATGCCGTTTCTCTGCCTGGGGGAAACGGTATTTTTCATTTGGGGTTATGGCTTGGCTCGCGAAGCTTGCCCCACTCCGGCCTTAACCTCGTCATTGCCGCGAACAATACTTGCGCTGGCCCGAAGGGGAATAACCCAGTTGCCTTGGCTTGGGTGTTTCTGCGCCGCACCGAGTCTGCCCGACCTTCTTGTTTCGCCCCCTCGGGCGAGTCCCTTTTGTCAAACGCCACAAAAGGAACCAAAAAGGCTTGCCCCGCATACGGGCCCGATGGAGCCGGGCTACCCTCGCGAATTCCCCCGCCACGGAGGCCCGCCCCGAGGGTACGTCCCTGTAGCCCATCGGGGCTCTCGCGACATCCATGTCGCATGACCTCCTGAGCGCCGGTTTCGCTCGGCCTTCTGAAGGGGCGTTTCGGAGTGCGCGGATGTTTCTCTGGAAGTCTCAAGAGCAAAAGCCAGAGCGAATGCGCTTTGGCTTTTCGTAGGAGCGAGCTTGCTCGCGAACCCAGGGTTCGCGCTCTCGGGAATGACGAGAGGAGGTAGGCGTTCCGGGATGACGCCGAACTCCCCGCACGCTCCGAACAGCCCCCTCTCCCTTTGGGAGAGGGCTGGGGTGAGGGAGCGAGGCCAAGCTGGCGCACCTTCGCTGAACTACCACATATCGCTTAAGTGAACAGCATTACAGTGAAGGCGGGCCTGGCGCTCCGACAAAGTTGTCGGAGCGCGGGCGCTGATCAGTAATCCGTTTCCGGCAGGCTGGCGAGAATGTGCCGATAACTGGCCATGCGCTGCGGGCTGATGCGGCCTTCCTCCAGAGCCTTGAGCAGCGCGCAGCCGGGCTCGCGGTCGTGCTTGCAGTCGCGGAAGCGGCAGTGCCCGAGCAGGTCGCGGAACTCGATGAAGCCGGCCTCGACGTCGTCGCGAGTGACGTGCCCCAGGCCGAATTCGCGGATGCCGGGGGAGTCGATCAGGTCGCCGCCGGCGGGGAAGTGGAACAGCCGCGCCGTGGTGGTGGTGTGGGTGCCCTTGCCGGTGATCTCCGAGAGGTCGCCGACGCGGGTGTCCACCCCCGGTAGCAGGGCGTTGACCAGCGACGACTTGCCCACCCCGGACTGGCCGACGAACACGCTGACGTGATCGTTCAGCGCCGCGCGCAGGGCGTCCATGGCCAGGCCGTTGAAGGCCGAGACCTCCAGCAGCGGGTAGCCCAGGTCGCGGTAGGTGCCCAGCAGCGCGTCGATCTGCTCGGCGTTCTGCTCGTCGATCAGGTCGGCCTTGTTCAGCAGCAGCAGCGGCTGGATGCCGGCGTGCTCGGCGGCGATCAGGTAGCGGTCGATCAGGTTGGCGTGGGGCTCGGGCCGCGGGGCGAAGACGATGACGATGCGGTCGACGTTGGCCGCCACCGGCTTGAGCAGGCCGCGCATGTCCGGGCGGCACAGCTCGGAGGTGCGCGGCAGCTGCGCGACTATCACGCCGATGCCCTGGTTGCCCGGGCGCCAGACCACGCGGTCGCCGGTCACCAGTGGCGGCAGGTTGGCGCGCAGGTGGCAGCGCAGCACCTCGCCGGCGTGCTCGCCCTCCAGCGCCTCGACTTCCACCTGGACGCCGAAGTGGGCGATCACCAGGCCGTTCTGCTCCGGCCCCAGGTCGCCGCCTTCCAGCTCCTCCAGGGTGCGCGACTCGCGCTTGGCGGCGCGTGCGGCGCGCTCTTCCTGGATCTTTTCGATGCGCCAGCTCTGCCGGCGGGTGAGATGACGCTTGGCCATAGGGAACCCGAGTGAAAAATCGCCGGCGAGTTTAGCATGCCCCGGCGCGCTTCCCGCTAAACTAGGGGGCTTGAGCCGAGGAGCGCAGCATGCAGAACCCACAGAACCTGATCTGGATCGACCTGGAGATGACCGGCCTGGACCCGGACCGGGACGTGATCATCGAAATGGCCACCATCGTCACCGACAGCGAGCTGAACATTCTCGCGGAAGGCCCGGTGATCGCCGTGCACCAGAGCGAGGAGACCCTCGCCGGCATGGATGAGTGGAACACCCGCCAGCACGGCCAGTCGGGCCTGACCCAGCGCGTGCGCGAAAGCACCATCGACGCCGCCCAGGCCGAGGCCATGACCCTGGCCTTCCTGGAAAAATGGGTGCCCAAGCGCGCCTCGCCGATCTGCGGCAACAGCATCTGCCAGGACCGCCGCTTCCTCTATAGGTACATGCCGAAGCTGGAGGCCTACTTCCACTACCGCAACCTGGATGTCTCCACCCTCAAGGAACTGGCGGCGCGCTGGGCCCCGCAGGTGCGGGATGGCTTCAAGAAGGGCAATACCCACCTGGCGCTGGACGACATCCGCGAATCCATCGCCGAGCTGCGCTATTACCGCGAGACCTTCATCAAGGTCTGAGTCGCTGGTTTTTCGTAGGAGCGAGCTTGCTCGCGAACGGGGTTTCCAGGTGGCTGAGGTGTGTCGGTTTGGCTCCGCTCCCTCTCCCTAACCCTCTCCCTGAAGGGAGAGGGGACCGTTCGGAGTGCTTGGATGCTCTGGAGTTAGCCGGCAACTCCGATGGTTTCCAGCTGAAACCATTCCTTCTTTCGGCACGGACAAGCCCCCTCTCCCTTCAGGGAGAGGGCTGGGGAGAGGGGCTCTTCAGGACGCGCTCCGAACCCAGCCAGCAGAACCCCTACCGTCCCACCCCATGCCGCCGCAGCGCCCACTCGATGTGCTCGCGCACCAACTCCGACGGAAACTCCCGCCGCGCCTTCAGCGCCTCTATCACTGGAGTGCTCGAAGGTGCATTTGAAGTGCTTTTCGTAGGATGGGTTGAGCTTGCGATACCCATGCGGTCATGGCGATGGGTATCGCTTCGCTCAACGCCATCCTACGGGGCATTGCCGGAAGGTGTAGGGGCGATCCCATGCCGCCGCAGCGCCCACTCGACGTGCTCGCGCACCAACTCCGACGGAAACTCCCGCCGTGCCTTCAGCGCCTCTATCACCGGAATGCTCGAAGGCGCATTCCCCAGCCCCACCGCCAGGTTGCGCAGCCACCGCTCATAGCCCGCACGGCGTAGCGGCGAGCCCTCGGTGCGGCTGAGGAACTCTTCTTCGCTCCAGAGGAACAGCTCGGCCAACTCGGCATTGTCCAGCCCGTGGCGCGGCTGGAAGTCGCCCTGCTCGCTGGGCCGGGCGAAGCGGTTCCAGGGGCAGACGATCTGGCAGTCGTCGCAGCCGAATACCCGGTTGCCCATGGGCGCGCGCAGTTCCTCGGGGATCGGGCCCTTCAGTTCGATGGTCAGGTAGGAGATGCAGCGCCGCGCGTCCAGCACGTAAGGGCCGACGAAGGCGTTGGTCGGGCAGATGTCCAGGCAGGCGCTGCAGCGCCCGCAGTGCTCGCTGCCGTGGGGTTCGTCCAGGGGCAGCGGCAGGTCGGTGAAGAGTTCGCCGAGGAAGAAGTAGCTGCCGGCCTTGCGGTTGAGCAGCAGGGTGTTCTTGCCGATCCAGCCGAGCCCGGCCTGTTCGCCGATGGCCTTCTCCAGCACCGGCGCGCTGTCGACGAAGGCGCGGTAGCCGAACGGGCCGACCTCCTGCTGGACGCGTTCGGCCAGCTGCTGCAGGCGCTTGCGCACCAGCTTGTGGTAGTCGCGGCCCAGGGCGTAGCGCGATACGTAGGCCTTCTCCGGCTCGGCCAGGCGCTGCGCCATGCGTGTGTCGCCGGGCAGGTAGTCCATGCGCAGCGAGACCACCCGCAGGGTGCCGGGCACCAGTTCGTCCGGGCGCCAGCGCTTGCTGCCGTGGGCGCCCATGTAGTCCATCTCGCCGTGGTAGCCGGCGGCCAGCCAGCGCTGCAGGTGCTCGCCGTGGCTGGCCAGGTCCAGCCCGCCGATGCCGACCTGCTGGAAGCCCAGCTCGCGGCCCCAGGCCTTGATGCGTTCGGCGATGGCGCTGTAATCGGATGTGGAATCGTGCATGCGGGGGCGGGAAAGCGGGACCGGGGTAGGTATAATTCTGCCAGACCGCGCCGACCGGCGCCCGATTCCCCGCGGAAACCCGATGAATTCGCACCTTCACGACAGTCTGCCGACCGCGCTGTACAGCGCCCGGCAGGTGCGCGACCTCGACGCGTGCCTGATCGCCGCCGGCACCTCCGGCTTCGAGCTCATGCAGCGCGCCGCCCATGCCGCCTGGCGCGCCCTGCGCCGGCGCTGGCCGGACGCCGGGCGCCTGACGGTGCTGGCCGGGCACGGCAACAACGCCGGCGACGGCTACCTGGTCGCCGCCCTGGCCCAGCGCGCCGGCTGGAACGTGCGCGTGCTGGCGGTGGGCGACACCGCGCGGCTGGCCGGCGACGCCGCATCCGCCCACGCCGAGGCCCTGGCCGCCGGCGTGACCCTCCTGCCCTGGCACGAACACGCCGAACTGCATGGCGTGCTGGTGGATGCGCTGCTCGGCACCGGCCTCGGTGGCGCGGTGCGCGACCCGTACGCGGCGGCCATCGCGCGGATCAACGCCAGCGGCCTGCCGGTCCTGGCCATCGACATCCCCTCCGGCCTCAGCGCCGATACCGGCCAGGTGCTGGGCTGCGCGGTGCGCGCCGACCTGACGGTGACCTTCATCGGCCTCAAGTTCGGCCTGTTCACCGGCGAAGGCCCGGACCAGTGCGGCGAGCTGGCCTTCGACAGCCTCGACGCCGACCCCGCGCAACTGCCCGAGGAGGCCCAGGCCACGCGCCTGGCGCCCAGCAGCCTGGCGCAGCTGGCGCCGCGGCCGAAGGCGGCGCACAAGGGCCTGTTTGGCCACCTGCTGCTGATCGGCGGCGATCACGGCATGGGCGGCGCCACCCTGCTGGCCGGCGAAGCGGCCCTGCGCAGCGGCGCCGGGCTGGTCTCCGTCGCCACCCGCGCCGCCCACGTGCCGGCGGCGCTGGCGCGCTGCCCGGAACTGATGACCCGCGGCGTGTCCTCGTCAGCCGAGGTGCTGCGCGCCACCGAGCGCGCCAGCGTGCTGGTGGTCGGCCCCGGCATCGGCCGCAACGCCTGGGGTCGCTGCCTGGCCAGCGCCGCGGCCAGTCTGGAGCTGCCCCAGGTGTGGGACGCCGATGCGCTCAACCTGCTGGCCGAGGGCCAGGTGCAGCGCCCGGCGGGCAGCCTGGTGATCACCCCGCACCCCGCCGAGGCGGCCCGCCTGCTGGGCCGCTCCACCGCCGAGGTGCAGGCCGATCGAGCCGCCGCCGTGCGCGAGCTGGCCAGCCGCTACCAGGCGGTGGCCGTGCTCAAGGGCGTCGGCAGCTTGGTCGCTGCGCCGGACGGTCGCCTGGCGTTGTGCTCCCATGGTCATCCGGCCATGGCCACCGCCGGCCTGGGTGACGTGCTGTCCGGGATAGTTGGCGCGTTGCTGGCGCAGAAAATGGAACCCTTCGACGCCGCCTGCCTGGCTGTCTGGCTGCACGCCCGCGCCGGCGAGCTGCTTGGCGCGCAGGGGCGGGGGCTCGCGGCCAGCGACCTGATCCCTGCCGTTCGTCAGTTGCTCGAGGAGTTCGCCCCATGCCTGAACTGAAGCTGTTCGCCGACGGCGAGGAGGCCATGTACGCGCTGGGCGCGAGGATCGCCCAGGCTACCGGCGGGCGCGGGGTGATCTACCTGCACGGCGACCTCGGCGCCGGCAAGACCACGCTCTCGCGCGGCATTCTGCGCGGCCTGGGCCATGCCGGGGCGGTGAAGAGCCCGACCTTCACCCTGGTCGAGCCCTACGAGCTGGGCGAGGTGCGCGCCTTCCATTTCGATCTGTACCGCCTGGCCGACCCCGAGGAACTGGAATATCTGGGCATCCGCGATTACTTCGAAGGCGACGCCCTGTGCCTGATCGAGTGGGCCGAAAGGGGCGCGGGCATTTTGCCAAAGGCCGACCTGGACATTACCATTACCCCGCAAGCGGGCGGCCGCATGCTGCGCCTGGAACCGCACGGAGTGCGGGGCGAAGCCTGGTGCGCCGTCCTGGCTACGGGAGCATGAGAAAAAACATGGGTTGGGGGTTGCGCCTTCGGGCGCTGTTGGCCGGGTTGTTCATCCTGCTGGCGCTGGGCGCCGGCGAGGTTCTTGCCGCCGCGCAAATCACGCAGATCAAGAGCGTGCGCCTGTGGCGCGCGCCGGACAACACGCGCCTGGTGTTCGACCTGTCCGGCCCGGTGCAGCACAGCCTGTTCACCCTCAGCGCGCCGAACCGCATCGTCATCGACCTCAATGGCGCGCAGCTGAGCACCGCGCTGAACCAGCTCAAGCTGAAGAACACCCCGATCACCTCGGTGCGCTCGGCGCAGCGTTCGCCCACCGACCTGCGCCTGG
Source organism: Pseudomonas sp. NBRC 100443 (assembly GCF_030268185.1). Taxonomy (NCBI): domain Bacteria; kingdom Pseudomonadati; phylum Pseudomonadota; class Gammaproteobacteria; order Pseudomonadales; family Pseudomonadaceae; genus Pseudomonas; species Pseudomonas sp. NBRC 100443. The sequence continues at coordinate 242,379 of NZ_BSQE01000001.1, read as the reverse complement.
TGCTGGACCTCTCGGCCCAGGTGACGCCCAAGAGTTTCGTCCTGCCGCCCAACCAGCAGTACGGCAACCGCCTGGTGGTGGACCTCTACGACCAGGGCGCGGACATTACCCCCGACGTGCCCGCCACGCCCACGCCGAACCAGCCGGCCACCCCGGTGACGCCGACGCAGCCGGTGGCCAAGGCGCCGGTGCCGGCCGGCGGCAAGCGCGACATCATCATCGCCATCGACGCCGGCCACGGCGGCGAGGACCCGGGCGCCTCCGGCCCGAACGGCCTGCACGAGAAGAACATCACCCTGTCGATCGCCCGCGAACTGCAGCGGCAGATCAACCAGATGAAGGGCTTCCGCGCCGAGCTGACGCGCACCGGCGACTACTTCATCCCGCTGCGCGGGCGCACCGCCATCGCGCGCAAGAAGGGCGCCGACCTGTTCGTCTCCATCCACGCCGACGCCGCGCCCAGCCGCAGCGCCTTCGGCGCCTCGGTGTTCGCCCTCTCCGACCGCGGCGCCACCTCCGAGACCGCGCGCTGGCTGGCCGACAGCGAAAACCGTTCCGACCTGATCGGCGGCGACGGCAGCGTCAGCCTCGACGACAAGGACCACATGCTCGCCGGCGTGCTGCTCGACCTGTCGATGACCGCCACCATGTCCTCCAGCCTGGACGTCGGGCACAAGGTGCTGACCAATGTCGGCCGCGTCACCTCGCTGCACAAGAACCGCGTCGAGCAGGCCGGCTTCATGGTGCTGAAGTCGCCGGACATCCCGTCGATCCTGGTGGAGACCGGCTTCATCTCCAACCCCGGCGAGTCGCAGAAGCTCAACAGCGCCTCGCACCAGCAGGCCCTGGCCCGCTCCATCGCCGCCGGCGTGCGCCAGTACTTCGTGCAGACGCCGCCGCCGGGCACCTACATCGCCTCGCTGCGCGACGGCGGGCAGATTTCCAGCGGGCCGCGCCAGCACGTGGTGCGCGCCGGCGAGAGCCTGTCGATGATCGCCGCTCGCTACGACGTGAGCATGGCCACCCTGCGCAGCACCAACAACCTGAAGACCGATAGCGTGCGCATCGGCCAGGTGCTGAACATCCCCGCGACTTCCCTGGCGGCGCAGCAATGAACGAAGCACGCCGCATCCAGCTGCTCAGCCCGCGGCTGGCCAACCAGATCGCCGCCGGCGAGGTGGTCGAGCGCCCTGCCTCGGTGATCAAGGAACTGCTGGAGAACTGCCTGGACGCCGGCGCCCGGCGCATCGACGTCGAGGTGGAACAGGGCGGCATCAAGCTGCTGCGGGTACGCGACGACGGCGGTGGCATTCCCGCCGACGACCTGCCGCTGGCCCTGGCGCGCCACGCCACCAGCAAGATCCGCGAGCTGGAAGACCTCGAGGCGGTGATGAGCCTGGGCTTCCGCGGCGAGGCCCTGGCCTCGATCAGCTCGGTGTCGCGGCTGACCATGACCTCGCGCACCGCCGACGCCGAGCAGGCCTGGCAGGTGGAGACCGAGGGCCGCGACATGCAGCCGCGGGTGCAGCCGGCGGCGCACCCGGTGGGCACCAGCGTCGAGGTCCGCGACCTGTTCTTCAACACCCCGGCGCGGCGCAAGTTCCTGCGCGCCGAGAAGACCGAGTTCGACCACCTGCAGGAAGTCATCAAGCGCCTGGCCCTGGCCCGCTTCGACGTGGCCTTCCACCTGCGCCACAACGGCAAGACCATCTTCAGCCTGCACGAGGCCGCGGATGAGACCGCCCGCGCGCGCCGCGTCGGCGCCGTGTGCGGCCCGGCCTTCCTCGAGCAGGCGCTGCCCATCGAGATCGAGCGCAACGGCCTGCACCTGTGGGGCTGGGTCGGCCTGCCGACCTTCTCCCGCAGCCAGCCGGACCTGCAGTACTTCTACGTCAACGGCCGCATGGTGCGCGACAAGCTGGTCGCCCACGCGGTGCGCCAGGCCTACCGCGACGTGCTCTACAACGGCCGCCACCCGACCTTCGTGCTGTTCCTGGAGGTCGACCCAGCGACGGTGGACGTCAACGTGCACCCGACCAAGCACGAAGTGCGCTTCCGCGACAGCCGCATGGTCCACGACTTCCTCTATGGCACCCTGCACCGGGCGCTCGCCGAGGTGCGCCCGGACGACCAGCTGGCGCCGCCGGGGGCCACCACCCTGACCGTGCCGCGCCCCACCGGGCAGGCCGCCGGGGAATTCGGCCCGCAGGGCGAGATGAGCCTGTCGGACAAGGTGCTGGAGGCCCCGGCCGCGGCGCGCAGCTGGAGCGGCTCGGGCGGTTCCTCCGGTTCCGGCGGCGGCTATTCCTACCAGCCGCAGCGTCAGGACATGCCGCCCGCCGCCGAGGCCCAGGGCGCCTACCGCGCCTATTTCGCGCCGCTGCCGGAACAGGCCGCGACGGCCGCGCCCCAGGCTCTGCCGGAAAGCGCCCAGGATGTCCCGCCGCTGGGCTACGCCCTGGCCCAGCTCAAGGGCATCTACATCCTCGCCGAGAACGCCCACGGCCTGGTGCTGGTGGACATGCATGCGGCCCATGAGCGCATCACCTACGAGCGCCTGAAGGTCGCCATGGACAGCGAAGGCCTGCGCGGCCAGCCGCTGCTGGTGCCCGAATCCCTGGCGGTGAGCGAACGCGAGGCCGACTGCGCCGAGGAACACGGCGGCTGGTTCAGCCGGCTCGGCTTCGAGCTGCAGCGCCTGGGCCCGGAAAGCCTGGCGATCCGCCAGATTCCCGCGCTGCTCAAGCAGGCCGAGGCGACCCAACTGGTGCGCGACGTGCTCGCCGACCTGCTGGAATACGGCACCAGCGACCGCATCCAGGCGCACCTCAACGAACTGCTCGGGACCATGGCCTGCCACGGCGCGGTGCGCGCCAACCGGCGCCTGACGCTGCCGGAGATGAACGCCCTGCTGCGCGACATGGAAATCACCGAGCGCAGCGGCCAGTGCAACCACGGCCGGCCCACCTGGACGCAGCTGGGCCTGGACGAGCTGGACAAACTCTTTCTGCGCGGGCGCTGAAATAAAGCCAGCGTTAAGCCAAGTGCAGTAAACTGCGCGCCAATCGATTCAGCGCGCGGTTTGCGCGCGCCCGTTCTGCCGAAGAGTTGCCGATGTCCTCCCTGCCTCCCGCCATCTTCCTCATGGGCCCGACCGCCGCCGGCAAGACCGACCTGGCGCTGGAGCTGGCGCGGCTGCTGCCCATCGAGCTGGTCAGCGTCGACTCGGCGCTGGTCTACCGCGGCATGGACATCGGCACGGCCAAGCCCTCGAAGGACATCCTGGCCGAATTCCCGCACCGCCTGATCGACATCCGCGATCCGGCCGAAAGCTATTCGGCGGCGGAATTCCGCGCCGACGCCCTGGCGGCCATGGCCGAGATCACCGCGGCGGGGCGCATCCCCCTGCTGGTTGGCGGCACCATGTTGTATTTCAAGGCATTGCTGGAAGGTATGGCGGACATGCCCAGCGCCGATCCGGCGGTGCGCGCCGAGCTGGAAGCCTGGGCCGCGGCCGAGGGCTGGGCGGCGCTGCATGCCGAATTGCAGCGGGTCGACCCTGAGTCGGCGGCGCGCATCCACCCCAACGATCCGCAACGCCTGGTCAGGGCGCTGGAAGTGCAACGCGTCAGCGGCTTGTCGATGAGCGACCACCGCCGCCGCCAGGCGGCTGAAAATGCCGGTGCCAGCGCGCCAGGCGCGGCGCAATTACCGTATACTGTGGCGCAACTGGCGATTGCACCTCAGCAGCGCCAGGTACTGCACGCGCGAATCGCGCAACGTTTTCGTCAGATGCTGGAACAGGGCTTCATCGCCGAGGTCGAAGCACTTCGCGCGAGAGACGACTTGCACGCCGCTCTGCCATCCATTCGTGCCGTGGGCTACCGACAGGTATGGGAATACCTCGAGGGCAAACTGTCCTACGCTGAGATGGAGGAGCGCGGCGTGATTGCCACCCGGCAACTAGCCAAGCGCCAGTTCACCTGGCTGCGCAGCTGGGGCCATCTACACTGGTTGGACAGTCTGGCAGGCGACAATCTGCCGCGTGCCTTGAAATATCTTGAGGCGGTCTCCATATAGGTTCGAGACCATAATTCAGCCGTCTATCCTTGGGGTTACCGACGGCAACAAGCCATTCGACTACTACTAAATCTATTGATTCCCTAAAGGAGTGCGGCATATGTCAAAAGGGCATTCGCTACAAGACCCTTACCTGAATACCCTGCGAAAAGAACGCGTACCGGTCTCCATCTACCTGGTGAACGGTATCAAGCTGCAAGGTCAGATCGAATCCTTCGACCAGTTCGTGATTTTGCTGAAGAACACTGTCAGCCAGATGGTCTACAAGCACGCCATTTCCACCGTCGTGCCCAGCCGTCCGGTGCGTCTGCCCAGCGGCGATCAACCGGCCGAGCCGGGCAACGCTTGACGGTAGCCCGCCTTGTTCTTTGAGCGCCCGGGTGGTGGGGAACGGGCCATTCTGGTCCATCTGGAAGGTCAGGACCCCGAGGCGCGCGAAGACCCGCAGGAATTCCAGGAGCTGGCCCGTTCGGCGGGCGCGGAGTCGGTGGCATTCGTCAACGTTTCGCGCCATCAGCCGTCGGCCAAGTTCCTGATCGGCAGTGGCAAGGTCGATGAGCTGCGCGACCTGGTGCAAGTCCAGGACGTCGAGCTGATCATCTTCAACCACACCCTCACGCCCAGCCAGGAACGCAACCTCGAACGCGTCCTCGAATGCCGGGTGCTCGACCGTACCGGTCTGATTCTCGACATCTTCGCCCAGCGCGCCCGCACCCATGAGGGCAAGCTGCAGGTGGAGCTGGCGCAGCTCGAACACATGAGCACGCGCCTGGTGCGCGGCTGGACCCACCTGGAAAGGCAGAAGGGCGGTATCGGCCTGCGCGGTCCGGGTGAAACCCAGCTGGAAACCGACCGCCGCCTGTTGCGCGCACGCATCCGCCAGATCAAGCAGCGCCTGGAGAAGGTCCGCAGCCAGCGCGAACAGGCCCGCCGTGGCCGGCGCCGGGCGGAAATCCCCTCGGTTTCCCTGGTCGGCTACACCAACGCCGGCAAGTCCACGCTGTTCAACGCCCTGACCACTTCCGAGGTCTATGCGGCCAACCAGCTGTTCGCCACCCTCGATCCGACCTTGCGCCGGCTCGAGCTGGAGGACGTCGGCCCGGTCGTGCTGGCCGACACCGTGGGCTTCATCCGTCACCTGCCGCACAAGCTGGTCGAGGCCTTCCGCGCTACGCTGGAAGAGTCGAGCAACGCCGACCTGCTGCTGCACGTGATCGATGCCCACGAGCCGGAGCGCGACGCGCAGGTGGAGCAGGTGCACGCGGTGCTGACCGATATCGGCGCCAACGAGCTGCCGATGCTCGAGGTGTACAACAAGATCGACCTGCTGCCGGACATGGACGCGCGAATCCAGCGCGACGAGACCGGCAAGCCGGTGCGGGTCTGGCTCTCCGCCCGTGACGGGCGCGGGCTGGAACTGCTGGAAAAGGCGGTGGCCGAGCTGCTGGGCGACGACCTGTTCGTCGGCACGCTCTGCCTGCCGCAGCGCCTGGGGCGCCTGCGCGCGCAGTTCTTCGAACTGGGCGCGGTGCAGTCCGAGGACCATGACGAGCAGGGACGCGCCGTTTTGCAGGTTCGCCTGCCGCGTGTCGAGTTGAACCGCCTGGTCAGCCGCGAGGGATGGCAGCCGGCGGAGTTCATTGCGCAACACACTTTGCAATAAAGCCCGGAACGGTGCTTTTGGCACCGGGCGGGGCATTCGGTAGCATGGGTGGTCGCGCCGCTGGCGCGTTTCGCGTTACTAGATGGAGAGCGCTATGGCTTGGAATGAGCCGGGTGACAACTCGAACAAGAACGATCAGGACCCCTGGGGTGGGCGCCGTGGCGGCGGCCGCCAGGGCCCTCCGGATCTCGATGAGGCCTTCCGCAAGCTGCAGGACAGCCTCAATCGCATCTTCGGCGGCAAGAAACCGCGCGGCGGCAGCCCCGTCGGCGGCAAGGGCGGTGGCCTGGGCCTGTTCGGCATCGGCCTGGCCGTGCTCGCCGTGCTCTGGCTGTACAACGCCATCTACGTGGTGGACGAGCAGGAGCAGGCGGTGATCCTGCGCATGGGCAAGTACTACGACACCGTGGGCCCGGGCCTGAACTTCTACTTCCCGCCGATCGACAGGAAGTTCCAGGAGAACGTCACCCGCGAGCGTGCCTACAGCAAGCAGGGGCAGATGCTCACCGAGGACGAGAACATCGTCGAGGTCCCGCTGACCGTGCAGTACAAGGTCAGCAACCTGAAGGACTTCGTGCTCAACGTCGACCAGCCCGAGGTCAGCCTGCAGCACGCCACCGAGAGCGCCCTGCGCCACGTGGCCGGCTCCACCACCATGGACCAGATCCTCACCGAGGGCCGCGAACAGATGGCCACCGAGGTGCGCGATCGCCTGCAGCGCTTCCTGGACACCTACAAGACCGGCATCACCGTGACCCAGGTGAACATTCAGAGCGCCGCCGCCCCGCGCGAGGTGCAGGAAGCCTTCGACGACGTGATCCGTGCCCGCGAAGACGAACAGCGCGAGAAGAACCAGGCCGAAGCCTACGCCAACGGCGTGGTGCCCGAAGCCCGCGGCCAGGCCCAGCGCATCATCGAGGAAGCCAACGGCTACCGCGACGAGGTGGTTGCCCGAGCCGAGGGTGAGGCCGACCGCTTCAGCAAGCTGGCCGGCGAATACCGCAAGGCGCCGGAGGTCACCCGCGAGCGCCTGTACCTGGACACCATGCAGGAGGTCCTGTCGCAGAGCAGCAAGGTGCTGGTCACCGGGCAGCAGGGGCAGAACAACCTGATCTACCTGCCGCTGGACAAGATGATCGACGGCCGTGGCTCGGCGACGCCGGGCAGCGGCGCGGCGGGTACGACGAGCAGCACGCCGGACATCGGCTCGCGGGTCGCCAGCGACCTGCAGCAACGTGACCTGCGCACCAGGGAGAGCCGCTGATGAGTAACAAGTCCCTGATCGCCCTGATCGCCGCCGTGGTGGCTGCCGTGGCGCTGTGGAGCAGCATCTACGTGGTGCAGCAGACCGAGCGCGCGGTGCTGCTGCGCTTCGGCCGCGTGGTCGAGTCGGACGTGCAGCCTGGCCTGCACTTCAAGATTCCCTACGTCAACCAGGTGCGCAAGTTCGACGGCCGCCTGCTGACCCTGGACTCGCCGACCCAGCGTTTCCTCACTCTGGAGAAGAAGGCAGTGATGGTCGACGCCTACGCCAAGTGGCGTGTGGCCGATGCCGAGCGCTTCTATACCGCGACCTCGGGCCTCAAGCAGATCGCCGACGAGCGCCTGTCGCGGCGCCTGGAAGCCGGCCTGCGCGACCAGTTCGGCAAGCGCACCCTGCACGAGGTGGTGTCCGGCGAGCGCGACGCATTGATGGGCGACATCACCGCGTCGCTCAATCGCATGGCGCAGAAGGAGTTGGGCATCGAGGTCATCGACGTGCGCGTCAAGGCCATCGACCTGCCGAAGGAAGTCAACCGCAGCGTGTTCGAGCGCATGAGCACCGAGCGCGAGCGCGAGGCCCGCGAGCACCGTGCCAAGGGCCGCGAACTGGCCGAGGGTATCCGCGCCGACGCCGACCGCCAGCGCCGCGTGCTGTTGGCCGAGGCCTATCGGCAGTCCGAGGAAACCCGCGGTGAGGGCGACGCCAAGGCGGCGGCGATCTACGCCAAGGCCTACAACCAGGACCCGGAGTTCTATGCCTTCACCCGCAGCCTCAAGGCCTACCGCGACAGCTTCGCCGACAAGAAGGACGTCCTGGTGCTGAGCCCGGACAACGAGTTCTTCCGTTATCTGGAGAAGTCCAAGCCCTGAGTGGGTTCTCCGGCGGGCGGCAGCGCCCGCCGGAGAAAACGTGTTATCATGGGTCAGCCGGGAAATCCCGGCTTTTTTGCGTCCGCGAGATTTATGTACAGAGAGCCATGTGGCAGGAATTCGGCAAAGCGTTCTGTCTGTTGCTGGTGCTGGAGGGCATCCTCCCTTTCCTGTATCCGCGTGGCTGGCGTGAGGCCGTCAGCGGGCTCGGTCGCCTCGACGACCGGCGCCTGCGGCTCATCGGGCTGGGCAGCATGCTGCTCGGCACCGGCCTTCTTTACTGGATTCACTAGATGAATTGCCGCCCGGCTGAAAGGGGAGAGGCGACATGGCAACGGTAGACCGCTGGCTGCTGCCAGATGGGATCGAAGAAGTGCTGCCACCTGAGGCGGCGCGCGTCGAAGCAGCCCGCCGTCAGGTGCTGGACCTGTTCCAGCGCTGGGGTTACGAGTTCGTCGTCACCCCGCACATCGAATACCTGGAGTCCCTGCTGACCGGTGCCGGCCAGGACCTGGACCTGCGCACCTTCAAGGTCACCGACCCGGCCTCGGGCCGGCTCATGGGCTTCCGCGCGGACATCACGCCGCAAGTGGCGCGCATGGACGCCCACAGCCTGCGCCGCGAGGGCCCTAACCGCCTGTGCTACGCCGGCAGCGTGCTGCATGCCCGCCCGCGCGCCCTGGCCACCTCGCGCAGCCCGATCCAGCTGGGCGCCGAACTCTACGGCGACGCCAGCCCGGCGAGCGACGTCGAAGTCATCAGCCTGATGCTCGACATGCTGGCCATGGCCGAGGTGCCGGACGTGCACATGGACCTCGGCCACGTCGGCATCTACCGTGGCCTGGCCCGCGCCGCCGGCCTGTCCGGCGAGGCCGAGCAGGCCCTGTTCGACGCCCTGCAGCGCAAGGCGGTGGATGAAGTTGCCGCGCTCACCGAAGGCCTGCCGGCCGAGCTCGCCGGCATGCTTCGCGCCCTGGCCGAGCTGTGCGGCAGCCGCGAGGTGCTGGAGCAGGCCGCCGCAGTGCTGGCCGATGCGCCGGCGGTGGTGAAGGCCGCCCTGGCGGATCTGGTCGTCATCGCCGACTCCCTGGCGCAACGCTTCCCGCAGCTGCCGTTGTACTTCGACCTCGGCGAGCTGCGCGGCTACCACTATCACACGGGGGTGGTGTTCGCCGCCTTCGTGCCCGGCGTCGGCGAGTCCATCGCCCAGGGTGGTCGCTACGACCACATCGGCGCCGACTTCGGCCGTGCGCGGCCGGCCACCGGCTTCTCCACCGACCTGAAGACCCTGGTGACCCTGGGCCAGGTGCAGCTGGACGCGCCGGTGCAAGGCATCTGGGCGCCGGCCGAAGGGGCCGGCCTCTGGCAGGCGGTGCAGCAGCTGCGCCGCGACGGGCGGCGCGTGGTTCAGGCGCTGCCCGGGCAGGATGCGGCTTCGGCGCGCGAGGCGGGTTGCGATGCGCAACTGCAGCTGCGCGAAGGCAATTGGCAGGTGGTGCCCTTCTGACCCGTGATCGACGGGCACCGCGAGTTTCCGCCGGCCGAGGCCGGCACCGAATATCCACGATGGGGACAAGTGTTATGGGTAAGAATGTCGTAGTCCTGGGCACCCAATGGGGTGATGAGGGCAAAGGCAAGATCGTCGACTTGCTCACCGACCAGGCTGCTGCCGTGGTTCGTTACCAGGGCGGCCACAACGCCGGCCACACCCTGGTGATCGACGGCGAGAAGACCGTGCTGCACCTGATTCCGTCGGGCATCCTGCGCGAAGGCGTGCAGTGCCTGATCGGCAACGGCGTGGTGCTGGCGCCCGACGCGCTGATGCGCGAGATCGCCAAGCTGGAGGAGAAGGGCGTACCGGTGCGCGAGCGCCTGCGCATCAGCCCGTCCTGCCCGCTGATCCTGTCCTTCCACGTCGCCCTCGACCAGGCGCGCGAGAAGGCCCGCGGCGACGCCAAGATCGGCACCACCGGCCGTGGCATCGGCCCGGCCTACGAAGACAAGGTCGCCCGCCGCGGCCTGCGCGTGGCCGACCTGTTCCACCGCGAGCGCTTCGCCGCCAAGCTGGGCGAGCTGCTGGACTACCACAACTTCGTCCTGCAGAACTACTACAAGGAGCCGGCGGTCGACTTCCAGAAGACCCTCGACGAGTGCATGGGCTACGCCGAGCAGCTCAAGCCGCTGCTGGCCGACGTCACCAGCACCCTGCACGACCTGCGTCGCGCCAGCCAGAACATCATGTTCGAAGGCGCCCAGGGCTCGCTGCTGGACATCGACCACGGCACCTACCCGTTCGTCACCAGCTCCAACACCACTGCTGGCGGCACCGCCACCGGCTCCGGTTTCGGCCCGCTGTTCCTGGACTACATCCTCGGCATCACCAAGGCCTACACCACCCGCGTCGGTTCCGGCCCGTTCCCGACCGAGCTGTTCGACGAAGTGGGCGCCTACCTGGCGAAGAAAGGCCACGAGTTCGGTGCCACCACCGGCCGTGCCCGTCGCTGCGGCTGGTTCGACGCCGTGATCCTGCGTCGCGCTATCGAGATCAACAGCCTGTCCGGGCTGTGCCTGACCAAGCTGGACGTCCTCGACGGCCTGCAGACCGTGCGCATCTGCACCGGCTACAAGAACGCCGCCGGCGAACTGCTGACCGACGCGCCGACCGACGCCGATAGCTACATCGGCCTGCAGCCGGTGTACGAAGACCTGCCGGGCTGGAGCGAATCCACCGTCGGCGCCAAGACCCTGGAAGCCCTGCCGGCCAACGCCCGCGCCTACATCAAGCGCATCGAGGAGCTGGTCGGTGCGCCCATCGACATCATCTCCACCGGCCCGGACCGCAACGAGACCATCGTCCTGCGCCATCCGTTCGGCTGATCCGTCGCGGCGCTAGTCGCTGCGAAGGGTGTGAAAAGCCGCTTCTCCTGATGGGGAAGCGGCTTTTTCGTTTGGGGCTGGGGCTCTTCGTAGGAGCGGGCCCTGCCCGCGATTCGCGCGCAGGGCGCGCTCCTACAGGGGAATGGCGTGGGTGGGGTTGCGTAGGAGCGGATCTTATCCGCGATTCGCGCCGGTATGTCCGGTTATCGCGGACGGAGTCCGCTCCTACGGCCGTGCTTCCCGGGAACCGTTGGCGTTATACCCTCCGGGGGGGGGGGGCTGAAATTGTAGGAGCGAGCTTGCTCGCGAACCGTGCCAGCCGCACTGCAACTGCCGGGAAATTCCGTTCGCGAGCAAGAACCAGGCGTCCCCCTCGCTCCTACAAAAAGTAATCTCTCCCAATCAGTCGGCCAATGGCCACCCCAACGGCACGCCCCTTGCTGGCAAATGGCATCGGCGCATCCCGCGCCAGTATTCCGTTACCCGAGGAGGCACTCCGTGTCCGCCGTCCTTTCGCTGTTGCGCAGCCGCCTGCTGCGCCCCGTGTTCATCGCCCTGGGCCTGGCGCTGCTGGTGCAGTTGCTGATCGCCCTGTGGCTCACCCGCAGTACCGTGGACCAACTGGTGGCCGACCTGGGCGAACGCCTGGGCGGCCAGTCGCAGCGCCTGGCCGACGAGCTGGAGCGCGCCGGTGGCGAGCTCAGTTCAGGGCTCACCGAGCTGTCCGCGCGGACCCGCGAACGCCTCGGCGCCGCCTTGTCGGCGCGGCTGGAGGAGGAGCGCGGCGAAACCCGCCAGAGCCTCGAACAGAGCCTGCGGCAGTCCGCCGACCAGCTTGCCCAACTGCTTGCCGCGGTGGCGCCCAAGGCCATGTGGGACAACGACGTACCGACGCTCTCCGAGTACGCCCGGCGCGCCCAGGCCAACCCCAACGTGCTCTTCGTGGTCTACGACGATGCCCAGGGGCAGCACCTGACGCGCTACCTCAACCGCGAGGACCCGCGCATCCAGGCGCTGCTCGCCAAGGGCCAGGCTGAGCGCGCCCTGGACAAGGTACTGGAAGCGGCCGCCCACGACGACTCGGTGATCCTCTCCAGCGTGCCCATCAGCCCCAACGGCGTGGTGATCGGTACCGTGCGCCTGGGTATTTCCACGGCCGAAGTGGAGAAGCAGGTGCAGGCCCTGGACAAGCGCTTCTCCGCCCTGATCGCCAGTGGCGACCAACTGGTGGCCGACAGCCTGGCCGGCGCCGCCGCCGACAGCAACAAGGCGCTGAGCGCCCGTCTGCAGGCGGCGCAGCAGGCGGCCGCCGAGATGAGCCAGGGCGCGCAGGGCGCGGTGGAGGCTTCCGCCGGTAGCCTGCGTTGGCATATCGGCCTGGGGCTGCTGCTGGTCGGCCTGGGCGTACTGCTGGTGCTGGCTTTGGTGCTTGGGCGGCGGGTAGTGAACCGCCTGCGTTTGTTGATCGATGCACTCGACGACCTGGCGGCCGGGGAGGGCGACCTGACCCGCCGCGTGCGCCTGGACAGCAATGATGAAGTGGGCGAGATGGCGACCGCGGTGAACCGCTTCGTCGACAAGCTGCAGCCCATCGTCCGCGAGGCGGGGCAGGTGGCGCAGCGCACCGGCAGCGAGATCGCCGCCCTGGCCTCGCGCAGCGCCAGCGCCGAGGCGGCCGCCGACCGTCAGCGCAACGAAGTGGCCGGCAGCCTGGAGGCGCTCGCCGGCATGGCCGCCGAAGCCCAGCTGGAAAGCCAGGCCATGCAGGAGGCGCTGGAGCGCGTGGCGTCCATCCGCAAGGCGGCTGACGACAACGCGGCCATCGCCCGGCGCGTCGGCGGCCTCATCGAAACCCTGGAGTCCCGCGTGCAGAGCGGCGCCGGGGTGATCGAGAAGCTGGCGCAGCAGAGCGAGCAGATCGAAGTGGTGCTCTCGGTGATCCACGGCATCGCCGAACAGACCAACCTGCTGGCGCTCAATGCCGCCATCGAGGCGGCCCGCGCCGGCGAGAGCGGCCGCGGTTTCGCCGTGGTGGCCGACGAGGTGCGGGCGCTGGCGAGCAAGACGCAGCAGTCCACTGGCGACATACAAACGCATATCGATGCCTTGCAGCGTGGCGCGCGCGAGGCGGTGGAAGCCATCGGCCAGGCCCGCGAGCAGGCAGTGCAGGGGTTGGCCGCGCTACACGACAGCGAGCGCCTGCAGCGTGAAGTGCAGCGGGCCGTGGAGGAAGTGCATGGCGCCATCGAGTCGGCGGCCCATGCCGCCGAGCAGCAGGCCGCCGGTGCGGTCGCGGTGCGCGGGCGCGTCGAGGTGATCCATGCCGAGGCGGGACGCGCCGCGGAAGCCGTCGCCGCCACCGCCAGCAGCGGGCGCGTGCTGGACGGCCTGGCGGCGCAGCTGCGCGCCAGCCTGGGGCAGTTCAAGGCATGAGGGGAGAAGGGCCGGGCGTTTCGTCCGGCCCGCTCCTGCGAACGACGGAAACGAAAAAGCCGAGCAGTGCTCGGCTTTTTCGCTTGAAGATGGTGCCCAGGAGAAGACTCGAACTTCCACGGTGTTGCCACCGCTAGGACCTGAACCTAGTGCGTCTACCAATTCCGCCACCTGGGCATGCTTTTCAGCATGGGGTGCGATGATCGCTCATCGTCTTGCGGTAATGCAACCTTTCGGTCGCTTCGGCGTCTCAATGTCCGGTTATCAGGGTTCCGAACCGCCGCGATACAGCCAGGGGCTCTATCGTGAAATAAGTGGTGCCCAGGAGAAGACTCGAACTTCCACGGTGTTGCCACCGCTAGGACCTGAACCTAGTGCGTCTACCAATTCCGCCACCTGGGCACTGGATGCGATGATTGCTCATCGTTTCCGTGTTACAACGTCGCAGTGACGCTGTGGGCGCGAACTATACGGAGCAGGCTTTGGCTTGTAAACCCCTGATGCGATAAAAAATTTATTCTTGGTCGAAGCTGACCGACGAGCGGATTTCGCGCTTCAATAAGCACATGACGCTTACATTTATATAGACGATAAGGTGATCTCACCCTGATGGCCGATTGGCAAAACCTCGATCCCGAGGCCGCCCGCGAAGCGGAAAAATACGAAAACCCCATCCCCAGCCGCGAACTGATCCTGGCGCACCTCGCCGAACGCGGCGCGCCGGCGACCCGCGCGCAACTACTGGAAGAGCTCGGCCTGTCCGGCGAGGAGCAGGAAGAAGCCCTGCGCCGTCGCCTGCGCGCCATGGAGCGTGACGGCCAGCTCATCTATACCCGCCGCGGCGCCTACGCCCCGGTGGACAAGCTGGACCTGATCCGCGGCCGCATCGCCGGCCACCGCGACGGCTTCGGCTTCCTGATTCCCGACGACGGCAGCGACGACCTGTTCCTCAGCCCGACGCAGATGCGCCTGGTGTTCGATGGCGACCGCGCCCTGGCGCGCGTCTCCGGCTTCGACCGCCGCGGCCGCCGCGAAGGCGCCATCGTCGAAGTCATCGAACGCGCCCATGAGACCCTGGTCGGCCGCTACTTCGAAGAGAGCGGCATCGGCACCGTGGTCGCCGACAACCCGAAGATCCAGCAGGAAGTGCTGATCCCGCCGGGCAAGCACGGCGCGGCCAGGCACAACCAGTTCGTCCAGGTGCGCATCGACCAGTGGCCCAGCGTGCACCGCCAGGCCCAGGGCGAAGTGGTGGAAGTGCTCGGCGACTACATGGCGCCGGGCATGGAGATCGAAGTCGCCCTGCGCAGCTACGACATCCCCCACGTCTGGCCCGAAGGCGTTGAGAAGGAAGCGGCCAAGCTCAAGCCCGAGGTGGCGGACAAGGACAAGGAGAAGCGCGTCGACCTGCGCGCCCTGCCGTTCGTGACCATCGACGGCGAGGACGCCCGCGACTTCGACGACGCCGTCTACGCCGAGAAGCGCAAGGGCGGCGGCTGGAAGCTGTACGTCGCCATCGCCGACGTCTCCCACTACGTGAAGGTGGGCTCGGCGCTGGACGAGGAGGCGGCCAAGCGCGGCAACTCGGTGTACTTCCCCGAGCGCGTCATCCCCATGCTGCCGGAAATCCTCTCCAACGGCCTGTGCTCGCTGAACCCGCTGGTCGACCGCCTGGCCATGGTCTGCGAGATGAACCTGTCCAGGGCCGGCAAGATGACCGGCTACCAGTTCTACGAGGCGGTCATCTACTCCCACGCGCGGCTCACCTACACCAAGGTCAGCCAGTACCTGGAGACCCCCGACAGCCCCGAAGCCAAGCGCCTGGCCGAGCAACTGCCGGGCGTGGTGCCGCACCTGAACACCCTGTATGACCTGTACAAGGTGCTGCTGGCGGCGCGCCACGTGCGTGGCGCCATCGACTTCGAGACCCAGGAGACGCGCATCGTCTTCGGCGCCGACCGCAAGATCTCGGAGATTCGCCCGACCCAGCGCAACGACGCGCACAAGCTGATCGAGGAATGCATGCTGGCGGCCAACGTGGCCACCGCCAGGTTCCTCGAGAAGCTGGAAATCCCCGCGCTGTACCGCGTCCACGACGGCCCGCCGCAGGAGAAGCTGAACAACCTGCGGCAGTTCCTCGGCGAACTGGGCCTGGCCCTTTACCGCGGCAAGGGCGAGCCGACCCCCGGCGACTACCAGGCGCTGCTCGAATCCATCCAGGGCCGCCCGGACTTCCAGCTGATCCAGACGGTGATGCTGCGCTCGCTGAGCCAGGCGGTGTACAGCCCGGAGAACCACGGCCACTTCGGCCTGAACTACGAGGCCTACACCCACTTCACCTCGCCGATCCGCCGCTACCCGGACCTGCTGGTGCACCGCGCCATCCGCAGCGTGATCCGCTCCAAGCGCGAAACCGACCTGGTGCAGCGCGCCGGCGCCGCCGCGATGGCCAAGGCGCGCATCTACCCCTATGACGAGCCGCGCCTGGAGCAGCTCGGCGAGCAATGCTCGATGACCGAGCGGCGCGCCGACGAGGCCACCCGCGACGTCACCAACTGGCTGAAGTGCGAATACATGCGCGACCGCGTCGGCGAGACCTTCGACGGCGTGATCACCGCGGTCACCGGCTTCGGCATCTTCGTCGAGCTGACCGACATCTATGTCGAGGGCCTGGTGCACGTCACCGCGCTGCCCGGCGACTACTACCACTTCGACGCCGTGCACCACCGCCTGGCCGGCGAGCGCACCGGGCGCAGCTTCCGCCTCGGCGACATCACCCAGGTGGTGGTGGCGCGGGTCGACCTGGACGAGCGCAAGATCGACTTCGAGCTGGCCGAAAACGCGCTCAGCGCGCCCATCGGCCGCAAGAAGCGCGGCGACAAGGCCGAGACGGCCAAGCCCGGCAAGCCTGCCAAGGCGGCTGCCAAGCCGGCCAGGGCCAAGGGCCAGCCGCGCGAGTTGGAGCTGGAAGTGCCGGAGCCGCCGCTGCCCGTGGCGCCGCCGCGCAAGCGCAAGGTCGGTGTGGTCCAGGCGTTGCCCTCGGTGGCGCCGGAGATGCTCGCCAAGGCCGACGAGATGCTCGGCAACACCGATGTGAACAGAAGCCGCGCGCTGAAGCAGGCGCTGCTCGACGAAGCCAAGGTGGGCGGCAAGCGGCCGCCGGCCAAGGCCCAGGGCAAGCCGGCGAAGAACGCCAAGGCCGCTGCGGAGAAGCCGCGCAAGCCGTCGAAGCAGAAAGCCAAGGCCGCCAAGCCGAGCAAGCACCGCAAGGGCCCGTCCAAGCCCAAGGCGGAGGGCGCCGCGGCAGGCAAGCCTAAGGCCAAGCCATGAGCCAGTGGGAAAGAGTCTACGGCGTGCACGCCGTGGAGGCGCTGCTGCGCCACCACCCCAAGCGCGTCAAGCAGCTGTGGCTGGCCGAGGGACGGCACGACCCGCGGGTCCAGGCGCTGGTGGAGCTGGCCGGGCAGACGCGGGTGCCGGTGGGCACCCGTGAGCGCAAGGAACTCGACGAGTGGGCCGAGGGCGTGCATCAGGGCGTGGTCGCCGAGGTCAGCCCGAGCCAGGTGTGGGGCGAGAACATGCTCGAGGAACTGCTCGAGCGCACCCCGGGGCCGGCCTTGCTGCTGGCCCTGGACGGCGTCACCGACCCGCACAACCTCGGCGCCTGCCTGCGCACCGCCGATGCCGCCGGCGCGCTGGCGGTGATAGTGCCGAAGGACAAGTCGGCGACCCTCAACGCCACCGTGCGCAAGGTCGCCTGCGGCGCCGCCGAGGTGATCCCGCTGGTGGCCGTGACCAACCTCGCGCGCACCCTGGAAAAGCTCCAGCAGCGCGGCCTGTGGGTGGTCGGCACGGCTGGCGAGGCGACCCAGACCCTCTACGAACTGGACCTCACCGGGCCCACCGTGCTGGTCATGGGCGCCGAAGGCAAGGGCATGCGCCGCCTGACCCGCGAGCACTGCGACTACCTGGCCAAGCTGCCCATGGGCGGCAGCGTCAGCAGCCTGAACGTGTCGGTGGCCACCGGCGTGTGCCTGTTCGAGATCGTTCGCCAGCGCCAGGCGAAACAGGCCTAAGAACCCCGTAGGAGCGAGCTTGCTCGCGAACCAAATCCGGCACCGTGCCCGCCCGGTTCGCGAGCAGGCTCGCTCCTGCGAAGAGCCCCCAGCGCGGTCTGCAGGACAGTTGGAGCCATAGGAGAAATGCCGTCGTAGGATGGGTTGAGCGAAGCGATACCCATCGCCATGGCCGCATGGGTTTCGCAAGCCCGACCCATCCTGCGAAGAGCCTCTGCCGCCCCCCGCCAGCAATTGCTCAAATATTCATCAATTGCCTTGCGCCGCCTTCCCCCCTTCTCTAGAATGTCGCCCCTTGCCGTCCGGGCAGGCGCTCACGCGTCCACCCGCCGGCAAGTCAAAAAGACATTCACTCCTTGCCTGACCGCATCGTCGGCAGGCTGCAACCCGTAAGGAGCATTTATGCGTCATTACGAAATCGTGTTCCTGGTTCACCCGGACCAGAGCGAACAAGTCGGTGGCATGGTCGAGCGTTACACCAAGGTCATCGAAGAAGACGGCGGCAAGGTTCACCGCCTGGAAGACTGGGGCCGTCGTCAGCTGGCTTACGCCATCAACAACGTGCACAAGGCTCACTACGTTCTGCTGAACGTCGAGTGCAGCGCCAAGGCCCTGGCCGAACTGGAAGACAACTTCCGCTACAACGACGCCGTCATCCGTAACCTGGTGATCCGTCGCGACGAAGCCGTTACCGGCCAGTCCGAAATGCTGAAGGCCGAAGAGAGCCGCAACGAGCGCCGCGAGCGCCGTGAGCGTCCTGACTCCAACGAAAACGAGTCCGCTGACGGCGAAGACAGCCGCGACAGCGCCGACGAGTAATCCCGGACAGTATTGAGGAGCCGATAACATGGCACGTTTCTTCCGTCGTCGTAAGTTCTGCCGTTTCACCGCTGAAGGCGTCAAGGAGATCGATTACAAAGATCTCAACACCCTGAAGGCCTACGTTTCCGAAACCGGCAAGATCGTTCCGAGCCGCATCACCGGCACCAAGGCCAAGTACCAGCGTCAGCTGTCGACCGCCATCAAGCGCGCTCGCTACCTGGCCCTGCTTCCCTACACCGACAGCCACGGCCGTTGATCGGGCAGTCGACGTAGCCTTGATGGATAGATCGCATGCGCGCATTGGCTGAATTCGTCATGCGAGGCCGCATGCAGGCGACCCTGGTGGTCGTCGCAGCCGCGGTACTGCAGCCGTTCTTCTGGCTCGGTGCCGCCGCCGGCAGCCTGGTGCTGCTGCGCCGAGGAACCGGCGATGCCATTGGCATCCTGGCCTGGGCGCTGCTCCCGGCCCTGACCTGGTGGTACCTGGGCGACCCTACGGTCACCCTGGTGATGCTGGGTTCGGCGGTCCTGGCGCAGGTGTTGCGCTCCAGCATGTCCTGGAATCGGGTCATGCTGGCCAGTGTGGTGTTGGGCGTGTTCTACGTGCTGCTGTTGAGCACGGTATCCGCCGGGCTGGTTCAAGGTCTGGCGGAGGCGTTTGGCAAGGTGCTGCCGCAGGTGCTGTCGGAAGCGAAGCTTTCGGCGGACCAGCAGGCCGAGCTGCAAGCGGGGCTGGTGCCGGCCGTTACCGGCCTGCTGGCCGCCTCGCTGCAGGTCATCAGCCTGCTGTGCCTGATGCTGGCGCGCTACTGGCAAGCGGCGCTGTACAACCCGCAAGGGTTCGGCCGCGAGTTCCGCGCGCTGCGCCTGGCGCCGGCGGTGGCCATCGCGCTGCTGCTGGGCGTGCTGGTGGTGCCGCTGCTGGGCCCGCAGTTCGCCGTGGTGGCGCCGTTGTGCGCCGTGCCGCTGCTGTTCGCCGGGCTCGCGCTCGGCCATGGGCTGGTCGCGCTGAAACGCCTGCCGGGGTTCTGGCTGGTGCTGTTGTACGGCCTGGCGCTGATGCTGGGGAATGTGATCTGTCTGGTTGCTGTCGTCGATAGTCTGTTTGATTTTCGTGGTCGCCTGGTACGTCGCCAGGGCTCCACGAACGGTGAAGGTTAAAAGTTAAGAGGTAAGACTCAAATGGAAGTCATCCTGCTGGAAAAGATCGCCAAACTGGGCAACCTGGGCGACAAACTGAACGTCAAGGGCGGCTACGCCCGTAACTACCTGCTGCCGCAGGGCAAGGCCACCGCTGCCACCCCGGCCAACGTCGCTGCTTTCGAAGAGCGCCGCGCCGAGCTGGAAAAGGCTGCCGCCGCGAAGAAGGCTGACGCCGAAGCTCGCGCCGCCCAACTGGCCGAACTGATCGTCACCATCGGCGCCCACGCCGGCGACGAAGGCAAGCTGTTCGGTTCGATCGGCACCCGCGACATCGCCGAAGCGGTCTCCGCTGCCGGCTACCCGCTGGAAAAGGCCGAAGTGCGCCTGCCCAACGGTGCCCTGCGCACCGTCGGCGAATACGACATCGAAGTGCAGCTGCACACCGACGTCGAAGCGACCCTGCACGTGGTCGTCGTCGCCGAGTAAGCGATCCGTCGCTGCGACGCCGTGGACACCTTGCGTGGACGCGGCAGTTCGCTAACATCGGGCACGGTACCGCCTAGCGGTCCGTGCCCTTTGTTTTTCTGCATCCATCCGAGTTTCCTGCGCCGAGCCCATGAACGACATCACCGTCCCCGAGCAATACGACCTGCAAACGGCCACCCTCAAGGTGCCGCCGCATTCGATCGAAGCCGAACAGGCGGTGCTGGGTGGTCTGATGCTCGACAACAACGCCTGGGAGCGCGTGTCGGACGCGGTGTCCGACGGCGACTTCTACCGCCATGACCACCGCCTGATCTTCCGCGCGGTGTACAAGCTCGCCGAAGGCAACCAGCCGATCGACGTGGTGACCCTCTCCGAGCTGCTGGAGCGCGAAGGCCAGCTGTCGCAGGTCGGCGGCCTGGCCTACCTGGCCGAGCTGGCGAAGAACACCCCCTCGGTGGCGAACATCAAGGCCTACGCGCAGATCATCCGCGAGCGCGCCACCCTGCGCCAACTGATCGGCATCAGCAGCGACATCGCCGACAGCGCTTTCAACCCCGAGGGCCGCAGCGCCAACGAGGTGCTCGACGAGGCCGAGCGGCGCATCTTCGAGATCGCCGAGGCGCGGCCGAAGACCGGCGGCCCGGTGGGCATCGGCGACATCCTGGTGAAGACGATCGACCGGATCGACCACCTGTTCAACACCAACGACGCCTTCACCGGCATCTCCACCGGCTTCACCGACCTCGACGAGAAGACCAGCGGCCTGCAGCCGGCCGACCTGATCATCGTCGCCGGCCGTCCGTCCATGGGCAAGACCACCTTCGCCATGAACCTGGTGGAGAACGCCGTGCTGCGCACCGACAAGGTGGTGCTGGTGTACTCCCTGGAGATGCCCTCGGACTCGATCGTGATGCGTATGCTCTCGTCCCTGGGCCGCATCGACCAGACCAAGGTGCGTTCGGGCAAGCTGGAAGACGACGACTGGCCGCGCCTGACCTCGGCGGTCAACCTGCTCAACGAGCGCAAGCTGTTCATCGACGACACCGCCGGCATCTCGCCCTCGGAAATGCGCGCGCGCACCCGGCGCCTGGCCCGCGAGCACGGCGAGATCGCCCTGATCATGGTGGACTACCTGCAGCTGATGCAGATCCCCGGTTCCTCCGGCGACAACCGCACCAACGAGATCTCCGAGATCTCCCGCTCGCTCAAGGCCCTGGCCAAGGAATTCAACTGCCCGGTGGTGGCGCTGTCGCAGCTCAACCGCTCCCTGGAACAGCGCCCGAACAAGCGCCCGGTGAACTCCGACCTTCGCGAATCCGGGGCGATCGAGCAGGACGCCGACGTGATCATGTTCGTCTACCGCGACGAGGTGTACCACCCGGAAACCGAGTTCAAGGGCGTGGCCGAAATCATCATCGGCAAGCAGCGTAACGGCCCCATCGGCACCGTGCGCCTGGCCTTCCTCGGCCGCTTCACCCGCTTCGAGAACCTCGCCCCGGGCATGTACAACTTCGAAGACGAATAAAGACGAGTAAGGCTGGAGGCTGTACGTAAGAGCTTGATGCGCAGTGGCCGGGGGTTATGCTGTTTGCCTTCAGCCTTCAGCCTTCAGCCTTCAGCCTTCAGCCTTCAGCCTTCAGCCTTCAGCCTTCAGCCTTCAGCCTTCAGCCTTCAGCCTGGACCCCCATGCGCCCCCTTATCGCCCATATCGACCTCTCCGCCATCCAGCACAACTACGCCCTGGCCAAGCGCTGCGCGCCGGGCCGCGAGGCGTTCGCCGTGGTCAAGGCCAACGCCTACGGGCATGGCGTGCGCGAGGTGGTGACCGCGCTGCGTGACGAGGCCGATGGCTTCGCCGTGGCCTGCCTGGAAGAGGCCGCCGAGGTCCGCGCGCTGCACGGCACCGCGCGCATCCTGCTGCTGGAGGGCTGCTTCGAGCCGAGCGAGTTCCTGGTGGCCTCGCAGCTGCGCCTGGACATCGCCGTGCAGGGCCCGGAGCAACTGGCGACGCTGTTGGCCAGCAACCTGCCGCAGCCGCTCAATGTCTGGCTCAAGCTGGATTCGGGCATGCATCGCCTGGGCTTCTCCGCCGAGGCCCTGCGCGCGGTCTTCCCGAGTCTGCGCGGCGCCCCGCAGGTCGCCGAGCTGAACCTGATGAGCCACTTCGCCTGCGCCGACGAGCGCGGCCATACGCTCACCGAGGACCAGCTGGAATGCTTCCTCGGCCTGCTCGACCTGGACTTCGACCAGCGCTCGCTGGCCAACTCCGCCGCCGTGCTGAGCATCCCGGCGGCGCACATGGACTGGATCCGCCCCGGCATCATGCTCTACGGCGCCTCGCCCTTCGCCGACTTGGGCGCGGCCGAGATGGGCCTGCGCCCGGCCATGAGCCTGCACGCGCAGGTGATGTCCATTCGCGAAGTGGCGGTGGGCGAGAGCGTCGGCTACGGCGCCACCTGGGTGGCCGAACGGCCGTCGCGCATCGGCACCGTCAGTTGTGGCTACGCCGACGGCTACCCACGCCACGCGCCCAGCGGCACGCCAGTGTTGGTCGCCGGCCAGCGCGCGCCGCTGGCCGGCCGGGTCTCCATGGACATGCTGGCGGTGGACCTCACCGACCTGCCCGAAGCCACCGTCGGCGCCCCGGTGGAACTCTGGGGCGCGCAGCTGCCGGTGGACGAAGTGGCCGCCCACGCCGGCACCATCGGCTACGAGCTGCTGACCAAGGTCACCGCGCGGGTGCCGCGGCGCTACCGTTAGTTTCAGCCGCCCATGCGCTCGCGCAACTTGCGCAGCGCCGGCGACTCGCCGCCGGTGGCCTCGATGCAGAACTCGGCGTAGGCCTGTTCCAGTTCGCGGTATTGCTGCAGGCCCTGCTCGGTGAACAGATAGCGCCCGGGAATGTCGCGCCACTGCACCGGCGCATCCAGGCTGCCGGCCTCGGCACGGCCGAGCAGATCGTCGAGTTCACGCAGCAATTGCCCTGCGGCCGGGTCGCGCGCCAGGTGCTGCTGCAGGTTGGCCCGCAATGCCCGGGCCTTGGCTTTCAGGGTTTCGGTGTGCATCACTTCTCTGCTCATCGTGGGCTGCTGCCTTAGACCAACCGGTCCGAAGTCTTCAGCGTCTCCAGCCAGAAGTCGCCATTGCCAGCGTCCTCCCCGGCCAGCGCGTAGCTGGCCCGGCCGCTGCCCTTGACCTGGTACAGCGCCTGGTCGGCGGCCTTGTACAGCTTGGCGAACTGCAGTGCGTGGCGCGGGTAGATGGCCACGCCGATGCTCGGGGTGATGCTCAGCTCCAGACGGTCGAAGTGCACCGGCCGCGACAGTTCGCTGAGCAGGCGCACCGCGATCTCCCGGGCGTGGCCTTCGGCGTCGGGGCCGGACACCAGCGCGGCGAATTCGTCGCCGCCCAGGCGCGCCACGCAGTCGCTGGAACGCACGCACTGGCGCAGGCGGTGGCCGACGTGCTGGAGCATGAAGTCGCCGGCGTCGTGGCCGTGGGTGTCGTTGATCGGCTTGAAGTGGTCGAGGTCGATCAGCATCAGCGCCAGGCTCTCGCCGTTCTGCTGGGCTTGCTGCAGCGCCTGCTCGGCGTGCTCCACCAGGTAGCGGCGGTTGGGCAGCCCGGTGAGCGGGTCGTTGTGCGCGGCATGGCGCAGCTGGGCCTCGCGTTCGAGCAGCAGGCGGTTGCTCTGCGTCAGCTCGGCGGTGCGCGCCGCCACGGCCTGCGCCAGGTCGTTCTGCGCGCTCTGCAGCAGGGTCATGCGCGCGCTCTTCTCGCGGTTGGCCTGCTCCAGGGCCTGGGCCTTCTCGCGCTTGAGCTCCTGGATGCGCGAGGTCAGGGCGAAGGAGAACAGGATGGACTCCATGGCCACCGACACCGGGAACAGGTAGGCGGTGGTGGGCGAGGGCTGCACCACGCCCAGGGCGCGCATCACCGAAATGCTCACGCTGGACAGCACCAGGCCGAAGCCCACCAGGTACAGGCGCGCCGGCAGCGAGCCCTGCAGCGAGCGGGTGATGGCCGCGCCGAGCGCCGCCGGGATGCCGATGAAGGTGGTGGTGGCCAGCACCCAGCCGGCCTCGGAGCGGCCGACGAAGACGTTGAGCAGCACCGAGGCGACGTACAGCAGGCAGTTCAGCGTCAGCATGTGGTGCGCCCAGGGCACGTTGCGGCGGGTCTGCAGCAGCGTCTGGGTGAAGCGGGTGACGCACAGGCCCCACAGCGAGGGCAGGGTGATGCGGTTCAGCCACCAGGGCACTGCGTCGCCGGGCCAGAGCAGTTCGAAGGCATGGCCGGTCATGCCCATGCTGAACAGCAGGGCGAAGCCGGTGGTGAGCACGTACCAGAAGTAGGCGCGGTCGCGCAGGCTGACCAGGATGAACAGGTTGTACAGCAGCAGCGCGGCGATCAGCCCGTAGACGCCGCCGAGGAACAGGTTGGTCTCGGCGCGGTGGTCCTGCAGGTCGTCCTGCGACCAGATGCGCAGCGGGAAGGAGTTGCCGGCCGGGTCCAGGCTGCGCAGGTACAGGCGCAGCGGGCCTTCGCCGGCGGGCAGGTGGAACACCGGGCGGCGGTAGCTGCGGTCGCGGCCTTCGGCGAAGGGCACCGCCTCGCCCGAACGCAGCTCGCGGTAGCCGCCCTGGCCGTCGGGCAGGTACAGGCGCAGGTCGAGCAGGTTCACCGCGTCCACCTCCAGCCACCAGCCGCCGGGCGGGGTAGTCCGGCGTTCCAGGTCCAGGCGCAGCCACCAGGGGTTGGGGCTCTGGCCGACGCTGGTACGGCCCTTGGCGGGCACGAAGGCGGCGTCCTGCTCGCGTGCCTGTTGCAGGTCCAGGCGCGCGCCCGGGTCTTCCAGCAGCATCAGGCCGTCGTTCAACCAGCGCCCGCTGGCCCGTTCGTCGAGCACCAGGGGCTGGGCCACGGCGCTGGCGCAACCGAGCAGGAGGAACAACAGACACCACAGATGACGCACGGTTGACACTCCCTGTTCCCGGCCGCTGTGGCCAAGCCTGTTGAGACGGTGGAGCGAGTATAGCCAGTTGCCACTGCGGCGGCGCCGCCAATCGTCCCCGTCCGGCGGTCGCCCGGCGCCGGGAAAAACCCCAGCATCCCGGTCGGAATTGTTCACTTTTTGTGCTATATTCCGCGCCCGCGATTTCGCGACCCTATTCCTAGAGATGCCCCCGGTGCCCGTGATGCAAGCCGCCAAGCCGCTGTTCGACTATCCCAAGTTCTGGGCCGAGTGTTTCGGCCCGGCGCCGTTCCTGCCGATGAGCCGGGAAGAGATGGATCAACTGGGCTGGGATTCCTGCGACATCATCATCGTCACCGGCGATGCCTACGTCGACCATCCGTCCTTCGGCATGGCCATCATCGGCCGCCTGCTGGAAGCCCAGGGCTTCCGCGTGGGCATCATCGCCCAGCCGGACTGGCAGTCGAAGGACGACTTCATGAAGCTGGGCAAGCCGAACCTGTTCTTCGGCGTGGCCGCCGGCAACATGGACTCGATGATCAACCGCTACACCGCCGACCGGAAGATCCGCTCCGACGACGCCTACACCCCCGGCGGTAACGCCGGCAAGCGTCCGGACCGCGCCAGCATGGTCTACAGCCAGCGCTGCCGCGAGGCCTACAAGGGCGTGCCGATCGTGCTCGGCGGCATCGAGGCCTCGCTGCGCCGCATCGCCCACTACGACTACTGGCAGGACAAGGTCCGCCACTCGATCCTGATGGACGCCAAGGCCGACCTCCTGCTGTTCGGCAACGCCGAGCGCGCCGTGGTCGAGGTGGCCCAGCGCCTGTCCGCCGGCGAGCCGATCGAGTCGATCACCGACGTGCGCGGCACCGCCTTCGTCCGTCGCGACACCCCCGAGGGCTGGTTCGAGCTGGACTCCACGCGCATCGACCGCCCGGGCAGGATCGACAAGATCATCAACCCCTACGTCAACACCCAGGACACCGCCGCCTGCGCCATCGAGCAGGACAAGGGCCCGCAGGAAGACCCCAACGAAGCCAAGGTGGTGCAACTGCTGCCCAACCCGAAGCTGACCCGCGAGCGCACCGTCATCCGCCTGCCGTCCTTCGAGAAGGTGAAGAACGACCCGGTGCTCTACGCCCACGCCAACCGCGTGCTGCACCTGGAGACCAACCCCGGCAACGCCCGGGCCATGGTCCAGCGCCACGGCGAGACCGACGTGTGGTTCAACCCGCCGCCCATCCCGCTGAGCACCGAGGAGATGGACTACGTCTTCGGCCTGCCCTACGCCCGCGTGCCGCACCCGGCCTACGGCGGCGAGAAGATCCCGGCCTACGAGATGATCCGCTTCTCGGTGAACATCATGCGTGGCTGCTTCGGCGGCTGCACCTTCTGCTCGATCACCGAGCACGAAGGGCGGATCATCCAGAACCGCTCGGAAGACTCGATCATCCGCGAGATCGAGGAGATCCGCGACAAGGTGCCGGGCTTCACCGGGGTGATCTCCGACCTCGGCGGGCCGACCGCCAACATGTACCGCATCGCCTGCAAGGACCCGGAGATCGAGAAGCACTGCCGCAAGCCGTCGTGCGTGTTCCCGGGCATCTGCGAGAACCTCAACACCGACCATTCCTCGCTGATCCAGCTGTACCGCCGCGCCCGCGACCTGCCGGGGGTGAAGAAGATCCTCATCGCCTCGGGCCTGCGCTACGACCTGGCGGTGGAGTCGCCGGAGTACGTCCGCGAGCTGGTGACGCACCACGTCGGCGGCTATCTGAAGATCGCCCCGGAGCACACCGAGCAGGGCCCGCTGTCGAAGATGATGAAGCCGGGCATCGGCAGCTACGACCGCTTCAAGCAGATGTTCGAGAAGTTCTCCAAGGAGGCGGGCAAGGAGCAGTACCTGATCCCGTACTTCATCGCCGCGCACCCGGGCACCACCGACGAGGACATGATGAACCTCGCCCTGTGGCTCAAGCGCAACGGCTTCCGCGCCGACCAGGTGCAGGCCTTCTATCCTTCGCCGATGGCCACCGCCACGGCCATGTACCACTCGGGCAAGAACCCGCTGCGCAAGGTCACCTACAAGAGCGACGCGGTGACCATCGTCAAGGGCGAGCGCCATCGCCGCCTGCACAAGGCCTTCCTGCGCTGGCACGACCCGAACAACTGGCCGATGCTGCGCGAGGCGCTCAAGGACATGGGCCGCGCCGACCTGATCGGCAACGGCAAGCACCAGCTGATCCCCACCCACCAGCCCGACGCCGACGGCAGCTACCAGAGCGCCCGGCGCAAGAACTCCACCCCGGTGGGCAGCAAGAAGGCCGGCAAGCCGCTGCTGACCCAGCACACCGGCCTGCCGCCGCGCGCCAGCGACGGCTCGCGCCCGTGGAACAAGGGCGAGGAGGGCAAGGCCGCGGGCTACGCCAAGGGCAAGAAGCGCACCACCAAGCGCCAGCCGAATATACCGCGCTGAGCTGTATGACCGATGACGGGGCCGTGAGGCCCCGTTTTCGTTTCCGGGGCTGCTTTTGTAGGAGCGAGCTTGCTCGCGAACAGAGTTTCCCGGATACGCCGGCATCAGACCGACCTCCGCACCCTCTCCCCAGCCCTCTCCCTGAAGGGAGAGGGGGCTTGTCCGTGCCGAGAAATGGCCTGGTTTCAGCTGGCAATCTCTGCGCTAGCCAGTTGACTCAGGAATACCAACGCGCACCGAACGGTCCCCTCTCCCTTCAGGGAGAGGGCGCTCTACAGCCCAATCCCCAAAGCCCCGGGAGGCACGGTTCGCGAGCAAGCTCGCTCCTACAGGAAGGAAGCCGCGTCCGGGCTATCCACGGAAAAATCTTGGTACTATAGTTCCAAAATCATAAAAACAAGACCGGAGACCCCGCCATGCGTCGCGCCGCCCTGTCCCTTCTCAGCCTCGCCGTGCTCCTGGCCGCCTGCGGCGAGCAGGACAAACCCACCGCCGCGGTCAGCGCGGACTTCCAGAAAGACCTGCAGGCCCGGCTGATCAAGGCCAAGCCCGGTGAGGTCATCGCGATCCCCGCCGGCACCTACCACCTCGACCGCGGCCTCAGCCTCAAGGTCGATGGCGTGACCCTCCGCGGCGACGGCATGGACAAGACCATCCTCAGCTTCAAGAACCAGAAGGCCGGCGCCGAAGGCCTGCTGGTGGACGCCTCGGACTTCACCATCGAGAACCTGGCCATCGAGGACAGCAAGGGCGACGCCCTCAAGGTGCTGGGCGGCAAGAACATCGTGATCCGCAACGTGCGCACCGAATGGACCAACGGCCCGGCCACCGAGAACGGCGCCTACGGCCTGTACCCGGTGCAGACCGAGAACGTGCTGCTGGAGGGCAACGTGGCCATCGGCGCCTCGGACGCGGGCATCTACGTCGGCCAGTCGCGCAACGTGGTGGTGCGCAACAACCGCGCCGAGCGCAACGTCGCCGGCATCGAGATCGAGAACACCATCGGCGCCGACGTGTACGACAACGTCGCCACCGGCAACACCGGCGGCATCCTCGTCTTCAACATGCCCAACCTGCAGCAGCCGGGGCGTGGCTCCCGCGTCTACAACAACGAAGTGCAGGGCAACAACCACGACAACTTCGGCCACAAGGGCACGCCGGTGGCCAGCGTCCCGGCCGGTTCCGGGGTGGTGGTCAACTCCAACGACGACGTGGAAATCTTCGACAACAGGATCGGCGACCACAAGACCGCCAACGTCATCATCAGCAGCTACTACAGCACCAACTACTCGGACAAGGCGACGCAGCCGAACTTCGATCCCTACCCCGAGGGCATCTACATCCACGGCAACACCTTCGGGCCCGGCGGCGACAGCCCCGACCACCTGGAGCTGAAGGCGCTGAAGATCGCCAAGTTCGGCCTCAACGGACGCCTGCCGGACATCCTCTGGGACGGCTACGTGAACCAGAAGAAACTGGTCGACGGCAAGCTGCCGGAGGAGCTGGCCATCTGCATCGACAACGGCGAGGCCGGCATCGTCAACGTCGACGGCCCCAACGGCTACAAGAACATCAGCACCGACATGAGCGGCCACCGTTGCAAGCTCAAGCCGCTGCCGAAGATCGAACAGGCCGGCCTGGGCGAGAAGGGAGGCAAGGCATGACGCGAGCCGCCTGCGCCTGGTTGTCGCTCGCCCTGGCCGTGGCGCTGGCCGGGTGCGGGCAGCAGGCGAAGCCGCGCTACCAGCCCGAGGGCGACGACTACCCGCAGACCTTGAGCGGCTGGGGCATGCTGCGCCTGGGCGACGGCCACCTCGCGCCTGCGCCCGAGGTGCTGCCCTACGACCTCAACACGCTGCTGTTCACCGACTACGCGCACAAGCTGCGCACGGTGTGGATGCCTGAAGGGCAGGCGGCGAAGTACGCCGAGGACCACTTCGACTATCCGCTGGGCACGGTGCTGACCAAGACCTTCTACTACCCCACCGACGGCAAGGGCCAACTGCTGGAGAACGCGCAGGACGACCGCGACCCGCGGCAGGGCCTGGACCTGGCCAGGGTGCGCCTGGTCGAGACCCGCGTGCTGGTGAAGCAGAAGGACGGCTGGACGGCGCTGCCCTACGTGTGGGACGCCGAGCAGAAGGAAGCGCACCTGGAACTGGCCGGCGACAGCCAGGCCCTGGAGCTGCAGGATGCGGCCGGGCAGAAGGTGGCCTTTACCTACATGGTGCCGGACGCCAACCAGTGCTCCGAATGCCACGCCGAGACCAAGGGCGCCGGCATTGCCCCGCTGGGCCCCAAGGCCCGCCACCTGAACAAGGACTTCGCCTACGCAGACGGCAGCGACAACCAGTTGCGCCACTGGCAGGCGCGCGGCTTCCTGCAGGGGTTGCCGGCGCTGGCGCAGGTGCCGCAGAACGCCCTGTGGGGCCACCCGCGGGCAGGCGAGAGCCTGGAGAAGCAGGCGCGCAGCTATCTGGACGCCAACTGCGGTCATTGCCATAACCCGAAGGGGGCGGCGCGCACCTCGGGGCTGTATATCGATGCCAGTGCCGAGTTGGGCGTGAACTACGGGTTCTGCAAGCAGCCGGTGGCGGCGGGCAATGGTACTGGCGGGCGTCGCGAGGATATCCATCCGGGGCATCCGGAGCTGTCGGTGCTGACCTACCGAGTGGGAAGCGACAAGCCCGGGGAGATGATGCCGGAGCTGGGGCGGGCGTTGGTGCACAAGGAGGGGTTGGAGGTGCTGGAGCGGTGGATTGCGGGGTTGGCGGGGGGGTGTAGTTGAGGTTGGAGTTTTCCTTCGACTTCGGTGCGTGGGGGGACTCCGTTCCCTCTCCCTAACCCTCTCCCTGAAGGGAGAGGGGACCGTTCGGAGCGTGCTGATGTTTCGGCGTTAGCCGGCTTGTACCGATTACCCGGCTAACACCAAATCCTTTCTCGGCACGGACAAGCCCCCTCTCCCTTCAGGGAGAGGGCTGGGGAGAGGGCGCTCTAGAACCCAACACCAAAACCCCAGCCACCCTCCCTTAGCGAGCAACCTCGCCCCAACGAAAGACCACCCAACCACCACAAACCTTCTCCCCCTGTCACACCCCACCGTCTAGGCTATTCCCACCGGCGCCCCATTTCCGTGCGCCCCCATGCCCGGCATGCGCCCCCTGGCCCCGCGATGGTGCCCGGCGCCCGTGCGCAGCCCGTTCCACGGCCCCTGGCGGCTGGCACGGGACTTGCGCGGAAGCTGTGTCACCCAGGCCCGCAGGAGGCCCGCTGTGTCGATCCATGTCGCCTTGCAGCACGTCACCCACTACCGCTACGACCGCGCCGTGAACCTCGGCCCGCAACTGGTGCGCCTGCGCCCGGCGCCGCACAGCCGCACGCGCATCCTCGGCTATTCGCTGAAGGTCGCCCCGGGCAAGCACTTCATCAACTGGCAGCAGGACCCGCAGGGCAACTACCTGGCGCGCCTGGTGTTCCCGGAGAAGACCGAGGAACTGCGGGTGGAGGTGGATCTGGTCGCCGAGATGGCGGTGTTCAACCCCTTCGACTTCTTCCTCGAGCCCTACGCCGAGCAGTTTCCCTTCGCCTACGGCGCCGACGAGCAGCGCGAGCTGGCGCCCTACCTCGCGCGCCAGCCGGCCAGCCTGCGGTTCGCCGAATACCTCGCCGCGGTGCCGCGCGACGCCAGCCCCACCGTGGACTTCCTGGTCGCGCTGAACCAGCGCCTGGCCGGCGACGTGCGCTACCTCATCCGCATGGAGCCCGGCGTGCAGACGCCCGAGCAGACCCTGGAGCTGGCCTCCGGCTCCTGCCGCGACTCGGCCTGGCTGCTGGTGCAGCTGGCGCGCCACCTGGGCCTGGCGGCGCGCTTCGTCTCCGGCTACCTGATCCAGCTCAGCGCCGACCAGAAGGCCCTGGACGGCCCCAGCGGCACCGAAGTGGACTTCACCGACCTGCATGCCTGGGCCGAGGTCTACCTGCCCGGCGCCGGCTGGGTGGGGCTGGACCCGACCTCCGGGCTGTTCGCCGGCGAGGGCCACATCCCCCTGGCCTGCAGCCCCGAGCCGTCCTCGGCGGCGCCGATCACCGGCGCGCTGGAGGAATGCGAGGTGCAGTTCAGCCACCAGATGCGCGTGGAGCGCGTCTGGGAAGCGCCGCGGGTGACCAAGCCCTACAGCGAGGAACAGTGGCAGGCGATCCGCGAGCTGGGTTCGCGCATCGACGCCGACCTCGCCGAACAGGACGTGCGCCTGACCATGGGCGGCGAGCCGACCTTCATCGCCATCGACTACCCCGACGACCCCGAGTGGAACACCGCCGCCCTGGGCCCGAACAAGCGCCGCCTGGCCGCCGAGCTGTTCCACCGCCTGCGCCGCCACTACGCGCCCAAGGGCCTGGTGCACTTCGGCCAGGGCAAGTGGTATCCGGGCGAGCAACTGCCGCGCTGGTCGCTCAACTGCTACTGGCGGCGCGACGGCGAGCCGCTGTGGAACAACCCCATGCTCTACGCCGAGGAGGGCCGCAGCTACGGCGCCGACGCCGCCCTGGCCGCACGCTTCCTGCGCCGCCTCGCCGGGCGCCTGGGCCTGGTCGGCGACACCCTGTTCGCCGCCTACGAAGACTGGTTCTACTACCTCTGGCGCGAGCGCCGGCTACCCAGCAACGTCACCCCGGAAGACCCGCGCCTGGCCGACCCGCTGGAGCGCGAACGCCTGTGCCGGGTGTTCGAGCGCGGCCTGGGCGAGGAGGTCGGCCATGTGCTGCCGCTGGCGCGCAGCGCCGCCGGCGACGCCTGGGAAAGCAGCCGCTGGTTCCTCCGTGGCGAGCACTGCCGGCTGGTCCCCGGCGACTCGGCGCTGGGCTACCGCCTGCCGCTGGACTCGCAGCCCTGGGCCAGCGAGGCCGACTACCCCTACGTCAACCCGGCCGACCCCAGCCAGCCGCGCCCACCGCTGCGCCGCGCCGCGCAACTGCAACAGGTACGCGAGCGCATGCCCGGCGGCCCGGACGCCACGCGCCAGCCGCTGCTGCACCAGTCCGCCGGCTGGATCACCCGCACCGCGCTGTGCGCCGAGCCGCGCGAAGGCCGGCTGTACCTGTTCATGCCGCCGCTGGCGGAGCTGGAGGCCTACCTGGAGCTGGTCGCCGCCATCGAGGCCACCGCCGGCGAACTGGGCTGCCCGGTGCTGCTGGAAGGCTACGAGCCGCCGGCCGACCCGCGCCTGAGCAACTTCCGCGTCACCCCCGACCCGGGCGTGATCGAAGTGAACATCCACCCCTCGGCGAACTGGGACGAACTGGTCGAGCGCACCGAATTCCTCTACGAGGCGGCGCGCCAGTCGCGGCTGTCCAGCGAGAAGTTCATGGTCGACGGCCGCCACGTCGGAACCGGCGGCGGCAACCACTTCGTCCTCGGCGGCGCCACCCCGGCGGACTCGCCCTTCCTGCGCCGCCCGGACCTGCTGCGCAGCCTGATCAGCTACTGGCACAACCACCCCTCGCTGTCCTACCTGTTCTCCGGCCTGTTCATCGGCCCGACCTCCCAGGCGCCGCGGGTGGACGAGGCGCGCAACGACGCGCTCTACGAACTGGAGATCGCCTTCGCGCAGATGCCCGAGCCGGGCGCCGACTGCCCGCCCTGGCTGGTCGACCGCCTGCTGCGCAACCTGCTGGTGGACGTCAGCGGCAACACCCACCGCGCCGAATTCTGCATCGACAAGCTGTACTCGCCGGACAGCGCCAGCGGCCGCCTCGGCCTGCTGGAACTGCGCGCCTTCGAAATGCCGCCCCACGCGCGCATGAGCCTGGCCCAGCAACTGCTGCTGCGGGCCCTGGTGGCGCGCTTCTGGGCCGAGCCCTACACGCCGTCGAAGCTGGTGCGCTGGGGCACCGAGCTGCACGACCGCTTCCTGCTGCCGCACTTCGTCGAGCAGGACTTCGCCGACGTGGTCCACGAACTCAACGCCTTCGGCTACCCGCTGCGCAGCGACTGGTTCGCCCCGCACTTCGAATTCCGCTTCCCGAAATACGGCGACTACGCGGTGAAGGGCATCGACCTGGAACTGCGCCAGGCCCTGGAGCCCTGGCACGTGCTGGGCGAGGAGGGCGCCCCCGGCGGCGCCGTGCGCTACGTGGACTCGTCCCTGGAGCGCGTGCAGCTGAAGCTGAGCGGCATGGCCCCGGACCGCTACGTGGTCACCTGCAACGGCCGCCCGGTGCCGCTGCGGCCCACCGGCCAGGTCGGCGAATATGTCGCCGCGGTGCGCTACCGCGCCTGGCAGCCGGCGTCCTGCCTGCAGCCGACCATCGGTGTGCAGGCGCCGCTGGTCTTCGACATCGTCGACACCTGGATGCAGCGCTCCCTCGGCGGTTGCCAGTACCACGTCAGCCACCCCGGCGGGCGCAGCTACGACAGCTTCCCGGTGAACGCCTACGAAGCCGAGAGCCGGCGCCTGGCGCGCTTCTTCCGCCACGGCCACACACCCGGCAAGCTGAACGTGGAGGCGCCGCGCGCCGACGCCGAACTGCCGATGACCCTCGACCTGCGGCGGACATGAGCGCCGCCGCCCGCTAAAGTGAACAGGCCGCCTTGCACGCCGAGTCCCTGATGTCCGAGTTGCTCGCCCACTACCCGCTGTCCGCCACGGCGTACCACGAACTGCTGGACGCCGCGGGCGGCGTGCGCCCGCACTGGCAACGCCTGGTCCAGCGCCTGGAACGCGCCAGCGCCGCGCAGCTGGAGCAGCGCCAGGCCCTGCTGGCGCGGCAGATCCAGGAAAACGGCGTGACCTACAACGTCTACGCCGACCCCAAGGGCGCCGACCGCCCCTGGGAGCTGGACCTGCTGCCCAACCTGCTGTCCGCTGAGGAATGGGCCGGCATCGCCGCTGGCGTGGCGCAGCGCGGGCGGCTGCTCAACGCGGTGCTGGCCGACCTCTACGGCGAGCAGCGCCTGCTCGCCGAGGGTGTGCTGCCGACCGAACTGGTCTACGGCCACCCCAACTTCCTCTGGCCCTGCGGCGGCCTGCCGGTGCCCGGCGGCATCTACCTGCACAGCTATGCCGTGGACCTGGCGCGCGACGCCGACGGCCGCTGGCACGTGCTCGCCGACCGCACCCAGGCGCCCTCCGGCGCCGGCTACGCTCTGGAGAACCGGCAGATCATCTCCCGCGCCCTGCCGGAGCTGTACCGCGAACTGCGCGTGCAGTACCTGGCCGGCTACTTCCGCACCCTGCAGGAAACCCTCGCGCACTGCGCCCCGGCCGACGGCGAGACACCGCTGGTGGTGCTGCTGACCCCGGGGCGCTTCAACGAAACCTACTTCGAGCACCTGTACCTGGCGCGCCAGCTCGGCTTCCCGCTGGTGGAAGGCCACGACCTGACGGTGCGCGACGCCACCCTCTACCTGAAGACCCTCGGCGGCCTGAAGCGCGTCCATGCGGTGCTGCGGCGCCTGGACGACGACTTCTGCGACCCGCTGGAACTGCGCACCGACTCCGCCCTCGGCGTGCCCGGCCTGCTCGACGCCGTGCGCCGCGGCCGCGTGCTGGTGGCCAACGCCCTGGGCAGCGGCGTGCTGGAGTCGCCGGGGCTGCTGGGCTTCCTGCCGGCGGCCAGCCGCCGGCTGTTCGGCGAAGACCTGCTGCTGCCGGCGGTGCAGACGCGCTGGTGCGGCGAACCGGGCGCCCTGGACATGGCGCTGGGCGAGCTGGAGCGCCTGGTCATCAAGCCGGCCTTCCCCTCGCAGAGCTTCGAGCCGCTGTTCGGCCACACCCTGGGCCCGGCGGCCCGCACCGAGCTGTGCCAGCGCCTGCGCGCGCAGCCCCACGCCTACGTGGCGCAGCGCCAGGCGCAGCTGTCCCAGGCGCCGGTGTGGCAGCAGGTCGGGGCGCGCGGCGAGCTGCAATCGCGCGCCATCGGCATGCGCGTGTTCGCCGTGGCCGCCAGCGACGGCCGCTACTGGGTGATGCCCGGCGGCCTGACGCGGGTGGCCTCGGCGGCGGACGCCGAAGTGGTCTCCATGCAGCGCGGCGGGGCCAGCAAGGACACCTGGGTGCTGGCCGACCGCCCGGTCCACGGCGAGCCGCTGCGGCCGCGCAACATAGGCGCGCGCGACCTGATCCGGCAGGACCCGTACCTGCCCTCGCGGGTGGTGGAAAACCTCTACTGGTTCGGCCGCTACGCCGAGCGCTGCGACGACAACGCCCGGCTGCTGCGCGTGGTGCTGTCGCGCTACGTCGATGCCGACGGCGACGAGCAGGCCCTGCGCAGCGCGCTGGACCTGGCCGGCGCCATGGGCCTGATCCCCCGGGGCGAGGCGCCACTGGAGCAGCGCCTGCTGGCGGCCCTGCTGGACGAGCACTGGAGCAACAGCCTCTGCGCCAACCTGCGCCGCCTGCACTGGGCCGCCGCCCAGGTGCGCGGGCGGCTGTCGCGGGAGAACTGGCTGGCGCTGATGGAGCTGCAGCGCGACCTACAGGCGCTGGACGCGCGCGACACCGAACTGGGCGACGCCCTGGACTTCCTCAACCGCCTGCTGATGTCCCTGGCCGCGCTGTCCGGCTTCGCCCTCGACGACATGACCCGAGACGACGGCTGGCGCTTCCTGATGATCGGCCGGCGCATCGAGCGCATCCAGTTCTTCGCCGACGCCATCGCCGGCTTCCTCGACGGCGGCGCGGCCTGGGACCCGGGCGCCCTGGAATGGCTGCTGGAGCTGGGCAACAGCACCATCACCTACCGCTCGCGCTACCTCGCCGGGCCGCAGCTGATCCCGGTGCTCGACCTGCTGTTGCTGCACGAGCAGAATCCCCACGCCCTGTACTTCCAGTTGCAGGCCCTGGAGCGCTCCCTGGAACGCCTGCACCAGGAATTCGGCATGCCCCGCGAGCAGGAACTGGCGCTGCTCACCGCGCGCCTGCTGGCCTTCGACTTCGCCACCCTGGAGAACCCGCTGTTCGGCAGCGCCGGGCAGGACGAAGTGCTCGCCGGCCTGGCGCGCCTGCTGCGCGAACTGGCGCAGGGCGCCGGCCAGGCATCCGACCGCCTCGGCCTGCGCTACTTCGCCCACGTCGACGACGTCAGCCAGCGCACGGTATCCACCTGATGGCCGAAACCCAGCTTTCCCCAACGTCCGCGCCGGTGGCGCGCTACCAGGTGTTCCACGACACCCGCTACCGCTATGCCGCGCCGGTGTCGCTGTCGCAGCAACTGCTGCACCTGTGGCCGCGCGACTGTCCCCGGCAGCGCTGCCTGGGCCGCGAACTGCAAATCGAACCCGTGCCCACCCAGCGCAGCGACGGCTTCGACGTGTTCGGCAACCCGCTGACGCGCCTGGCCTTCGAACGGCCCCATGACGAACTGCAGGTGAACGCCCGCCTGCAGATCGAAGTGCTGCCGCGCCTGCCGCTGCACGCCTCGCCGGCCTGGGAACAGGTGGCCGCCGACCTGGCCTTCCGCGGCCGCGCCCTGTCGGCGCAGGAACTGGAAGCCTGCCGCTTCCGCATGGAATCGCCCTACGTGCGCATCAAGCGCCAGTTCGCCGAATTCGCCGCCGACTGCTTCCCCGCCGGCCGGCCGCTGCTGGAAGGCGCCGCGGCGCTGATGCAGAAAATCTTCGACGAATTCGCCTTCGACGCCGAAGCCACCCAGGTGGCGACGCCGCTGACCGAAGTGCTGGAGCGCCGCCGCGGCGTGTGCCAGGACTTCGCCCACCTGATGCTCGCCTGCCTGCGCTCGCGCGGCCTGGCGGCCCGCTACGTCAGCGGCTACCTGCTGACCCGCCCGCCACCCGGCCAGCCCCGCCTGATCGGCGCCGACGCCTCCCACGCCTGGGTCTCGCTGTACTGCCCGGCCAACGGCTGGGTAGACTTCGACCCCACCAACAACATCCTCCCGGCTCTGGAACACATCACCCTGGCCTGGGGCCGCGACTTCGCCGACGTCTCGCCGCTGCGCGGGGTGATCCTCGGCGGCGGCAGCCACGACCCGGAAGTGCGGGTGACGGTGATGCCGCATTGGGAATTGGCGGTGTAGCAGAGCGGCCAAGGCCAGGTCCACTGCCTTGCCGACTGCGCCGGAGTGCTCTTCGTAGGAGCGAGCTTGCTCGCGAACGGTGCTTGCGGGTGGCTGCTGCGTGTCCGGTTGACTCCGCTCCCTCACCCCAGCCCTCTCCCGGAGGGAGAGGGGGCCGTTCGGCGTGGGCTGGAGTTTCGACGTCAGCCTGTAGGAGCGAGCTTGCTCGCGAACGGTGCTTGCGGGTGGCTGCTGTGTGTCCGGTTGACTCCGCTCCCTCACCCCAGCCCTCTCCCGGAGGGAGAGGGGCCGTTCGGCGTGGGCTGGAGTTTCGACGTCAGCCTGTAGGAGCGAGCCTGCTCGCGAACGGTGCTTGCGGGTGGCTGCTATGTGTCCGGTTGACTCCGCTCCCTCACCCCAGCCCTCTCCCGGAGGGAGAGGGGGCCGTTCGGCGTGGGCTGGAGTTTCGGCGTCAGCCTGTAGGAGCGGGCCCTGCCCGCGAAACGCGCGCAGGGGAATGGCGTGGGTGGGGCAGCGTAGGAGCGGATCTCATCCGCGAATCGCGCCGGTGGTTCCGGCTATCGCGGACAAGGTCCGCTACGATCTTGCGCCCTACGGGCAAGCGCTGTTCGTAGCCAGGTGTACCAGGACGACCCCGGATTCCCCACCCGCTCAGGACAGCCCCCTCTCCCGCTTGCGGGAGAGGGTTGGGGTGAGGGTGGTGCAGGAGAAACGCCGTCGTAGGATGGGTTGAGCGAAGCGATACCCATCACCAAGGCCGCATGGGTTTCGCAAGCTCAACCCATCCTACGAAAAGCGCCTCTGCGCAGCCGGCAAGTTAGTTGCTCCTGACAACCCCGCCCGCCGGGCAAGCCGCGAACGGCGTGCTAGCTTTTCCCTGGTCATTTCCCAATCAACGGATGGGCCAGGCCATGGGCGACACGAACATCGTCAACGTGGGTACGGAGAAGTTCAACGAAATCTGGTCGCTGGTGCAGCAGTACGCCCTGGCCTTCGGCATCAAGATCCTCGCCGCCATCGCCTTCTGGGTGATCGGCCGCTGGCTGATCGGCCTGGCGGTGGGCATGGTCGAGCGAGCCCTGGCCCGGCAGAGCGTCGACCCGACGCTGCTGCGCTACGTCGGCTCCTTCATCACCGTGACCCTCAACATCGTCCTGGTGATCGGCATCCTCGGCTACTTCGGCGTGCAGACCACCAGCCTGGCGGCGCTGATCGCCGCGGCCGGCGTGGCCATCGGCATGGCCTGGTCGGGGCTGCTGGCCAACCTCGCCGCCGGCGGCTTCATCATCGTCCTGCGGCCGTTCAAGGTCGGCGATTTCATCACCGCCGCCGGCGTCACCGGCACGGTCAAGGAGATCGGCCTGTTCTCCACCGCCATCAACACCCCGGACAACGTGCTGACCCTGGTGGGCAACAACAAGGTCTTCGGCGACACCATCCAGAACTACAGCCACAACCCCTTCCGCCGCGTCGAACTCAAGGCCCAGTTGTCCGGCGCCGCCGACTACGCGGCCGCCACGGCCCTGCTCAAGGAGCGCATCGCGCAGATCCCCAACGTGCTCGACGAGCCGCCGGTGGAGGTGGAGATCCTCGAGTTCAACCTGGTCGGCCCGGTGCTGGCGGTGCGCCCGTACTGCCACAACGACAACTACTGGCAGGTCTACTTCGACACCAACCGCACCATCAAGGAAGCCCTGGGCACCGGCTTCCCGGCGCCGATGCCGGCGCAGACCATCATCGTGCAGCAGCAATCCGCCAACTGATCGCCGCGCCACACACAGGGGCACCGCAAGGGTGCCCCTGGTGCTTCCGAATGCGTTTTCCTACGCCGTTGGGGATGGGCGGTCGTCAATCCTCGACAGCCGGTGAGTGCGCAGGAGCTTTCCTGCCGCCATAGGAAATTTCACCTTCCCGCGAGTGGGGAGGCCCCGCCGAAGCTGGCGATTCATCCTGCATATTCCCCCCGTCGACAAGCGCACCCTGGGTGGACCTCGACCGACGCTTCCCGCGCCGGTCGCCGTCTTCATCGCCCGGGGGCCCGATGCCACGCCATTCCCGTTTCGCCGCTTTCAGCCTGATCGAGCTGCTCGTCACCCTGGCCGTGCTGGCCATCACCCTCGCCATCGCGGTACCCGGCTTCACCCAACTGGTACGCAGCCAGCAGGTGCAGGGCGCCGCCCAGGAGCTGTATGCGCTGCTGCTCTATACCCGCAGCGAGGCGGCCAGCCGCGGGCGCTCCGTCACACTGAAGCCGGCCCAGGGCAGTACCTGGCGCGGGACTCTGGCGGTGACGGCCGGCAGCACCAGCCTGCGGCAGGTGACGCTGCGTGACGCCGTCGTCCTGGCCAGCGCTGCTAACAGCATCGTCTTCCGCGCCGATGGGCGCCTGGGCGGCAACGCGACCTGCATCAGCATCTGCCCGGCCGTGGACGGCGCGACCTGCCAGCGCATCCGCATCCTCGCCAGCGGGCAGATAGCCTTGCCGGCCAGCGGAGGCTGCTCATGAGGGCCGCATGCGCAGGCGTCGGCCTGATCGAGGTGCTGGTGGCGCTGCTGGTGCTGACGGTGGGCAGCCTGGGCATGCTCGCCCTGCAGTCGCAGGCGGTGCAGAACACCCAGGCGGCCACCCTGCAGGGCAACGCGGTGATGCTCGCCCACGACCTGCTGGAGATGATGCGCAGCAACCGCGACGCGGTGCTCGACGCGACGGGGCAGTTGAACGGCGAGTCGAAGTATTTCAAGGCCGAGAAGTCCGTCTTTCCAGCCATACCAGACAACTGCGGGACACGGCAGCGCGGTAGCGGTGGCGACGGCGTCGCGACCGCCGACCTCGGCTGCTGGCGTGGCCGGATCGAGCGCTTGCTGCCGGTGACCGAGGACCTCCTGACGAAGGAGTTCGCGGTCTGCCGCAGCGCTTCGGGCGAAGCCTGTTCCGACGCCGGTTCCCTGGTGATGATCCGCGTCGCCTGGGCCGACAAGCGTTCGAAAATGTGCGACGGGGGCGTGTGCAGCTACGTGCTGCGCGCGGAGCTGTGAAATGAGGGCCTCCCATCTGC
The DNA here is from genome assembly GCF_030268185.1 of Pseudomonas sp. NBRC 100443. Lineage (NCBI taxonomy): Bacteria > Pseudomonadati > Pseudomonadota > Gammaproteobacteria > Pseudomonadales > Pseudomonadaceae > Pseudomonas > Pseudomonas sp. NBRC 100443. Next base: position 202,121 of record NZ_BSQE01000001.1, on the reverse strand, counting down.
AGCATGGCCAGCGGGGCCTGTCGCTGGTCGAACTGATGGTGGCGCTGCTGCTCGGCAGCGTGCTGATCATCGGTGTCACCCAGTTGTTCCTCGACCAGAAGCGCCACGCCCAGTTCCAGTTCGGCCAACTGGCCAACCAGGGCAATGCCCGTTTCGCCACCCACGCCATCGAGCGCCTGGTGGCACGCGCCGGCTACCGGGCCAGGCCCCAGGCGCAAATAGCCGAGGAAGCCTTCCCGGCACGGGGAGCCGTCCATGGCTGTCCGGCTTTCGCCGCCGGGCAGACGCTGGCCCTGGCCCAGGGCAACAGGAGCGCGGCCTTGTGCGTGCGCTACCAGCGTGGCCTGGAGGCGCAAGAGGCGGACTGCAGCGGCGCGTCGCTGCCTTTCTCGACGAAACCGCTCAACGTGGTCGCCCACCTGGCGCTGGACAGCAACGCCGGAAAGCTGACTTGCACTTCCTTCGTCGAAGGGGGAAGCGGCCCCGGTTCCGCCAGCGTGCTGGTCGAGGACATGGTGGATTTCAGCTTCCAGCCGCTGGCCGACAGCACCGAGCAAGTACAGCAGGTCGGCCTGTACCTGCTGTTCGCCGGCAAGGGCGGCCAGGGCGACGGCATCGTCAGCGGGGTGCGCAACGACTGGCAGGCGCTGAGTGGCCGAGCCCCCGCCATCGCCGCCAGCGACACCCGTCCGTTGCAGATCGCCTTCGCCGCCATCGCCCAGAGGAACCTGAAGCCATGAATGTCCGTGCAAGCACAACGGCCCAGGGCGGCGCCGTGCTCGTCGTGGCGCTGGTCATGCTGCTGCTGATGACCGTGCTGGCCCTGTCCGGCATCTCCGCCAGCCAGTTGGAGTTCCGCCTGGCCGGCAACCGCGCGGAACAGGTGCGCGCCTTCAACGCGGCCGAATCGGCCTTGCGCAACGTCGAGCGGCGCCTGGCGGATATCGCCGGCGGCGACGACCTGCGCGGCGCCAGTTGCGCCGGGCGCCAGGGCCTCTGCGTGCTGCAGGTGGACAGCGTGCGGCGCGTCGACGAGCAGGGCGCCTGGCAGTGGAGCTGGAGCAGCGATCCGGGTGCGTGGTGGGGAAAGGCGCAGAACGCCATCGACTACCGCGGCGCCGACGGCCAGAGCGGCTTCGACCGGACGCTGCGCCAGCACGCAGTCTACTTCGCCAGCGATGGCGACGGCCTGAACCTGGGCAACCTCGACGAGCCGCAGCTGCGCACCGACTACTACTACGCCGGCGCCTACGCGGGGAGCGATGACGGGCGCACGCCGGTGCTCCTGCAATCGGTCTTCGCCCGGCGCTACGTGAACTGAGGAAAACCGATGAGCCTTCGCCGCCACTACCCCCGTCTCTTCCTCGGCCTGGCAGCGGCCTGGCTGGCCATGCCGGCGAGCGCCGATAAGCTGCACATCAGCCAGCAGCCGCTGTTCCTCAGCCAGACGGTGGCGCCGAACCTGATCCTGACGATGGACAGTTCCGGCAGCATGCACATGGCTTACGTTCCCGATGCCATCGGTAAGCACGCCGATAGTCGTCGGGCCAAGGCGGCCAGCTACAACCCGATGTACTACAACCCCCAACTGACCTACCGGGTGCCGAAGCAGGTCACCTTCAGCAACGGTCGACTGACGGTGCGCGAATACCCCGTCAGCCAGGGCGGTGGCTTCGATTTCACCCGGGTCAGGCGTAACGGCTTCGATGAAAGACGCGAGACGATCGACCTGGCCAATGAGTACCGGGTGACCTGGCGTTATTCTCCGGATTCGTCGAGCGATCTCGAGCAGACGAAGAATCCCGAAAGGGACTTCAAGCGCAGCGCTTCGCTGTCCACCGGGCAGACCTGGGATGGTGACCTCGCTCCCGGCCTTAGGCTGGAGATCAAGCGCACGGAGTGGTTCGCGTGCGATGGGCATCTCAACGGCAGGTGGGTTCCCTGTAGTTACAATGTGCTCGCAGGCACCTCCACGGTGGACCTTACCCAGCATGGTGTGCCGGCCTACTACTACAGGTTCGACGCGAGCCTGAGCGGCTGCTCGGCGTCCTCGACCGACGACAAGTGCTACAAACTGGTCAAGGTCGGCGCGAACTCCGGCCCGAACGGCGAGGACGAACGGGAGAACTTCGCCATCTGGTACGCCTTCTACCGCAACCGCGCCCTGGCCACCCAGAGCGCCGCCAACCTGGCCTTCAACAGCCTGCCCGAGTCCATCCGGCTGACCTGGCAGGATTTGAACGGCTGCAGCCAGCTCGACGGGCAGTGGGGGTGCAACGGCATCAGCTACAGCGGTGGCAACCCGTTTCGTCCATTCGCCAAGAAGCACCGCGCGGATTTCTTCCACTGGCTGTCGAGCGTCAGGTTCAGCGGCGGTACGCCTCTGCGTCAGGCGCTGGACCGGGCCGGCAAATTCATCGCCGACGAGGACGGCCCAGCCTACGACTTCGAGCCCGGCGGCAAGAAAGAGCCGAAATTCACCTGTCGCCCCAGCTATCACCTGATGATGACCGATGGGCTGTGGAACGGCAGGGCGGGCTCGGTGGGCGGCAACGTCGATGGTAGTGGCAGGACGTTGCCGGACGGCGCTCACTATGCGGCCCGCTCGCCCTTCAAGGACGGGGCGAAGAACACCCTGGCCGACCTGGCCTTCCACTACTGGGCCACCGATGCGCGCACGGACCTTGCCAACGAGCTGAAGCCCTACGTTCCCTTCGCCCAGGCGGATGCCACCCTGCAATACTGGGACCCGCGCAACAACCCGGCGACCTGGCAGCACCTGGTGACTTTCACCATGGGCCTGGGCCTGGGGCACTCGCTGCTCAGCCCGCAATGGTCCGGCGGCACCTTCGAGGGGGCCGGCTACCAGGGCCTGGCCAATGGCAGCATCGCCTGGCCGCCAGCGAGCTCCGATCATGAAAACAACGTCTACGACCTCTGGCACGCGGCGATCAACTCCCGCGGCGAGTTCTTCAGCGCCGAGGACCCGCAGCAGATGGTCGACGCCTTCGCCAGCATCCTCTCGCGCATCGTCAACCGTGCGGCCTCGGCGGCGCGGCCGGCGGTGGCGGCCGGCGAGGTGAAGGACCAGGCGCATGTCTACGTCGCCTCCTTCTCCAGCGAGGACTGGAGCGGCGACCTGGTCAAGTACCTGCAACCGGCGAACGCCGGCCGGCAGCAGCTGTGGAGCGCCAAGGCGCTGCTCGACGCGCGCAAGAACCCGCGGCGGGTACTCATGGGCAAGGGCAAGAGCCTGGTGGACTTCGCCTGGAGCAACCTCGACAGCGGGCAGCGGCGCGTCTTCAACCAGACGCTCTCCGGCGACCAGGACTCCCGCGGCGAAGCACGCGTACAGTACCTGGCCGGCAAGCGCGACCTCGAAGGGAGCGAGTTCCGCGTGCGCGGCGGGCTGCTCGGCGACATCGTCAACTCGGCGCCGCTGCTGGTGACGGCGCCGTCCCGCCCGGCGCTGCCGCGCGACCGCCTGGAAAGCCCCGACAATGACGGCCTGAGCAGCAGGGACGACGCCTACAGCGAATTCAAGGCGGCGCAGGCCTCGCGGCGCAGCATGATCTACGTCGGCGCCAACGATGGCATGCTGCACGCCTTCGACGCCGAGACCGGCGAAGAGGTCTTCGCCTTCGTGCCCCGTCCCGCCCTGGCCGGCATGTACCGGTTGACCGATCCGCGCTACACCATTGCGGAGCATCGCTACCTGGTGGACGGCCCCCTGGTCGCCGAAGACGTGTTCTTCGACGGCGCCTGGCGCACCGTGCTGGTCGGCGGCCTCGGCGCCGGCGGCCGCGCGCTCTTCGCCCTGGACGTCACCGACCCGCAGCAGCCGAAGCTGCTCTGGGAGATCGAAGGCGGCGCCGGCCCGTTCGCACGCCTCGGCCATACCCTGGCGCGCCCGGTCATCACCCGCCTGCACAGCGGCCAGTGGGCGGTGCTGGCGGCCAACGGCTACGACGGCCTGCAGGACATGGCGGTGCTCTACCTGATCGACATCGCCACCGGCTCGCTGCTGCGCGAACTCAACGTGAGCCAGGGCGGCGATGCCGCCAACGGCCTGTCCAGCCCCCGCGCCGCGGACATGGACGGCGACGGCATCGTCGACCACGCCTACGCCGGCGACCTGCTCGGCAACCTCTGGCGCTTCGACCTCTACAAGGCCACCAGCCAGGGCGGATATGGCGGCCCCGACTCCGCCAGCGCCTCCGACTACCGGGTCGGGCTGGCCGGCCGGCCGCTGTTCCGCGCCCGCCTTGCCCCTCTTGCTCCGGGCAAAGAGGGCGAGGTACAGCCCATCACCGCGGCGCCCTGGCTGGTCCGCCATCCCTCGGGCCAGGGCGTGCTGGCGCTGCTGGGCACCGGCAAATACTTCGAGGTCCACGACGCCGAGGCCGACACCAGCCGGGCGATGAGCCTCTACGGCATCTGGGACAGGCTGGTCGCGGGAGAGCAGGGCGGCAACGACTCGACGGTGACGCGCAGCAGGCTCCAGGCCCAGGAGTTCACCAAGATCGCCGACAGCTACCGAAGCCTCAGCAGCAACCCGCTGGCCTGGGCGCCCGTTGCGCAGAAGCCCGGCGCGGGCGGCAACGGCGTGCATGGCTGGCTGCTGGACCTGCCGAAGACCGGCGAGCAGGTCGTCGCCGACCCGGCCAGCAGCGGCCGGCTGGCCTTGTTCGCCACCCTGACGCCGAACGCCGACCCCTGCCAGGATGGCGTCAGCACCTGGCTGCTGGCGCTCAACCCCCTGACTGGCGGGGCGCCGCTGACGGACGCGCTGGACTACAACAACGACGGCGTGGTCGATGCGCGGGACCGTGACGACGGCAACAAGGTCGCCGGTGTGCTGCTCCCCGGCGGCCTGGGCGGGGCGTCCCTCGGCTTCGACCTGTCCAGCGGCCTGGGTGTCGCCCACGGCAGCGAAGGGGCGGTGCGCTTCTACGACGGCATCCGCCCGGGCCGGCAGAGCTGGCGCCAGATGGAGGCATCGGAATGAGCGGGCAGCGGGGTTTCAGCCTGCTGGAGCTGATGATCGCCGTGGTCATCGTCGGCATCCTGGCCAGCGTCGCCTATCCCAGCTACGTGGAATACGCGCGGCGCTCCGACCGCGCCGAAGGCCAGGCCCTGCTGATGGAGGCGGCGGCGCGCCAGGAACGATTCTTCGCGCAGAACCGTCGCTATATGGTGGACAATAAAAAAATCGCCTCTCTCGGCCTGCAGGCGACCTCGCGCAATGGGCGCTACGTCCTGACGCTGTCGGCCGGCGAAGATGGCGATGGTGGCTACCTGCTGAAGGTCACGCCAAAGCGCAACGACCCCCGCTGCGGCCCCCTGACGCTCAACGCCCTGGGGCAGCGTAGCCCGGCCACCGCCGAGTGCTGGCGCTAGGTCGGCGCGCGGTCGACCCACTTGGGCGCGGCCAGGGGCTTCCAGGCCTGCAGGGCGTCGATCAGTTCGGCCGGGGTGGCGCCGCGCTGCAGCATCTGGCGGTGTTCCGCACGGACGAAGCGTTCCTGCACCAGGTGGTCGAGGAAGCTCAGCAGCGGGTCGTAGAAGCCGTTCACTTCCAGCAGGCCCAGGGGCTTGGCGTGGTAGCCCAGTTGGCCCCAGGTCCAGACCTCGAAGAGTTCCTCCAGGGTGCCCAGGCCGCCGGGCAGGGCGATGAAGGCGTCGCTCAGCTCGGCCATGCGCGCCTTGCGCGCGTGCATGCCGTCGACCACTTCCAGGCGGCTCAGGCCCTTGTGGCCGATTTCCGCCTCTTTCAGGCTCTGCGGGATGATCCCCACCACCTCGCCGCCGGCGGCCAGGGCGGCATCGGCCACCATGCCCATCAGGCCCACGGCGCCGCCGCCATAGACCAGGCGCAGGCCGCGCTCGGCGATGTGCCGGCCGAGGCTCTCGGCCGCTTCGCGGTAAATGGGGCTGGCACCGGGGCTGGCGCCGCAGAATACGCAGATGGAACGCAAGGTCATTGTCTGGAACTCCGTGACCGTCAAAACGGTCGTCAGAGTAACTGCTGCGTGTCCGCGCTCCAAGCCGCCATGGCCGACCTAGCCGCCGCAAGCGCCCTGGGCATAGCACGCGAGGACTTGCTGAAAAATTGTATACATGTTTGTATCCGATTTGTCGTGCATGGCGACGCTCTCCGTCAGGCATCCGTGACGGTCTATGCTGGACGGGGCGCGCTAATTTGCCTCGTTGAAAGTTCGTATCAGCCTGATAGAACTGCATGCTGGCAAGACTATGGCGCCGCCCGCACCGAATTGACCTGGATCAGCAGGCGCCGCCCGACTATCGGGCAGTCTGCCGTTCCGGATTCTCCGCCCAACCTGCCCAGGAGGCTCGTATGTTCCACAAACTCGCTGCTGTCACCCTGCTCGGTCTGTTCAGCGCCCCGCTGCTGGCTGCCGAATGCTCGGTGGACATTCAAGGCAACGACCAGATGCAGTTCAACACCAACGCCATCAGCGTGGACAAGAGCTGCAAGACCTTCACCGTGAACCTGTCCCACCCTGGCGCCCTGCCGAAGAACGTCATGGGCCACAACTGGGTGCTGACCACCGCCGCCGACATGCAGGGCGTGGTCGCCGACGGCATGGCCGCCGGCCTGGACAAGAACTACCTGAAGGACGGCGACACCCGCGTGATCGCCCACACCAAGATCATCGGCTCCGGCGAGAAAGACTCGGTGAGCTTCGACGTCTCCAAGCTGAAGGAAGGCGAGCAGTACATGTTCTTCTGCAGCTTCCCGGGCCACTCGGCAATGATGAAGGGCACCCTCGCTCTGAAGTGAGTTCGTCGCTTCGTACGAAAGCCCGGCTTGCAGCCGGGCTTTTTCGTTTTAACTTATCCTGGTAGGCGACCCGCCGTGCCTGGGTCGCGTCAGGGGGGAAGAACGTGTACCACGGTGAACGATTCAATGCCTGGACCCACCTGCTCGGCGCCGTGGCGGCGCTGGTGGGCGGCACCTGGCTGGTGATCGCCAGCAGCCTGCTCGGCGATGCGCTGAAGATAGTCGGCGTCTCGGTCTACAGCGGCAGCCTGCTACTGCTCTACAGCGTCTCCACCACCTACCACAGCGTGCGCGGGCGGGCCAAGGCGATCCTGCGCAAGCTCGACCACCTGTCGATCTACCTGCTGATCGCCGGCAGCTACACGCCCTTCTGCCTGGTGAGCCTCAAGGGCGCCTGGGGCTGGACGCTGTTCGGCATCGTCTGGAGCCTGGCGGTGCTGGGCATGCTGCAGGAACTCAAGCCGCGCTCCGAGGCGCGGGTGCTGTCCATCGTCATCTACGCGGTGATGGGCTGGATCGTGCTGATCGCCCTGGGCCCGCTGTACCGCGCCCTCGGCCCGGGCGGCCTGGCCTGGCTGGTGGCCGGCGGGGCCAGCTACACCATCGGCATCCTGTTCTTCGCCTACGACGAGCGCTTCCGCCACTGGCACGGCATCTGGCACCTGTTCGTGATCGCCGGCAGCCTGCTGCACTTCATCGCGGTGTGGCAGTACGTGCTGCCGGCGCGGGTGGCGTAGAAGCGGAATACCGTGTCCCCCGGCACCTGTAGGAGCGGGCCCTGCCCGCGAAATCGCGCGCAGGGCGCGCGCTCCTACATGGAATGGCGCGGGTGGGGCGGCGTAGGAGCGGATCTCATCCGCGAATCGCGCCGGAGGTTCCGGCTATCGCGGACAAGGTCCGCTCCTACGGGGGGAGGAATACCGTGCCTCCCGGCAATCTGTAGGAGCGGGCCCTGCCCGCGAAATCGCGCGCAGGGCGCGCTCCTACATGAAATGGCGCGGGTGGGGCAGCGTAAGCGGATCTCATCCGCGAATCGCGCCGGAGGTTCCGGCTAATCGCGGACAAGGTCCGCTCCTACGGGGGGAGGAATACCGTGCCTTTCGGCAACCTGTAGGAGCGGGCCCTGCCCGCGATTTCGCGGGCAGGGCGCGCTCCTACATGGAATGGCGTGGGTGGGGCAGCGTAGGAGTGGATCTCATCCGCGAATCGCGCCGGAGGTTTCGGCTATCGCGGACAAGGTCCGCTCCTACGGGGGGAGGAATACCGTGTCCCCCGGCAACCTGTAGGAGCGGACTCTGTCCGCGATTTCGCGGGCAGGGCGCGCTCCTACATGGAATGGCGCGGGTGGGGCTGCGTAGGAGCGGATCTCATCCGCGAATCGCGCCGGAGGTTCCGGCTAATCGCGGACAAGGTCCGCTCCTACGGGGGGAGGAATACTGTGCCTCCCGGCAACCTGTAGGAGCGGGCCCTGCCCGCGAAATCGCGCGCAGGGCGCGCTCCTACATGGAATGGCGCGAGTGGGGCGGCGTAGGAGCGGATCTCATCCGCGAATCGCGCCGGAGGTTCCGGCCCATCGCGGACAAGGTCCGCTACCCCCTCCGGCAAGCACGAGACCCGTAGGATGGTGTTGAGCGAAGCGATACCCATCAGCATGGCCCGATGGGTTTCGCAAGCTCAACCCATCCTACGAAAAGCGCCCCAGCGCGGCTTGCAAGACAGTTGCTCCAACAGGAGATGGCGCAGGGCGCGCTTACGGCGCCTTCGGCAGCTGCCGCTTGTGGTGGGTCTTCTCGTAGGTGCGCTTGATGATCTCGAAGGCCTCCGGGCTGACCGGCTGGCCGTGCAGGAAGGCGTCGATCTCCTGGTAGGTCACGCCGTGGGCGTGTTCGTCCGGCTTGCCCGGGGCCAGGTCTTCGAGGTCGGCGGTGGGCACTTTTTCCACGAGGAATTCCGGGGCGCCCAGGGTGCGGGCGATGGTGCGCACCTGGTGCTTCACCAGGCCGGTCAGCGGGGCGATGTCGCAGGCGCCGTCGCCGAACTTGGTGAAGAAGCCCATCACCGCCTCGGCGGCGTGGTCGGTGCCCACCACCAGGCCCTGGCGGGCGTTGGCGATGGTGTACTGGGCGACCATGCGCATGCGCGCCTTGGTGTTGCCCAGGGCGAAGTCCACGGTGGCGGCGGGCAGGCCGTCGAGGGCGCGGGTCTGCTCGGCCAGGGCCTGGACCGCCGGGCCGATGTTCACCGTGTGGCGCTCGTCCGGGGCGATGCAGTCCACCGCCGCCTGGGCGTCGGACTCGTCGCCCTGCACGTTGTACGGCAGGCGCACGGCGATGAAGCGGTAGTCCGGGTTGCCGGTTTCCTCGCGCAGGCCTTCCACGGCGCGCTGGCAGAGCATGCCGGCGGTGAGGGAGTCGACACCGCCGCTGATGCCCAGCACCAGGGTCCTGGTGCCCGACTCGCGCAGGCAGTCCTGGATGAAGCGGATGCGGCGCTGGATTTCCGCCTGCACGTCGGCCTCGGTGGCGAAGGGCCGCTGCACGTTGAGGTCCTTGGCGATGTCGTCTTGGATGGTTTTCATGGGCTTCTCTGTCCGGTTGTGGACGGGCGCGGCCCGTCGGATGCGGAAAAAATACCAGCACGCGGCGTGCCGGGCGATGCCCGGATGGTCGCGGGCGCTTCAGGGCTGTTGCAGGTGCTCGCCGATCCACTCGACGAAGGCGCGCACCTTGGGCACCGCCGCGGCTTGCTCGGGGTAGGCCAGGTAGTAGGCGCTGCGGCTCTGCAGGCTGTGCGGCCAGGCGACCACCAGCTTGCCTTCGGCCAGCTCCTCCTCCACCAGGAAGCGCGGCAGCAGGGCCACGCCGCAGCCGGCCTGGGCGGCGCGGATGCACATGTAGAAGGTGTCGAAGCGCGGCCCGTGGAAGCTGTGCTCGCTGCGCCGGTCGAGGCTGGCGAACCACTCGTGCCAGGCCTCCGGGCGGGTGGCGTTCTGCAGCAGCACCAGTTCGTCCAGCTGCAGCGGGTCGTCCAGCGGCTGCGCCGGGAGGAGCGCCGGCGAGCACACCGGCAGCATTTCCTCGCCGAACAGGTGCAGGCACTCGGCGCCGGGCAGGGTGCCGGGGCCGAAGAAGAAGGCCACGTCGCAGCGCGAATGCAGCAGGTCGTCGGGCTCCAGTTCCTGGCGCAGGTCCAGGTGGATGTTCGGGTGGCGGTGACGCCAGCCGTTGAGCAGCGGGATCAGCCAGCGCGCACCGAAAGTGGGCGGGGTGGACACGCGCAGCACCTCGGTCTCGCCGCCGTAGGACAGCAGGTAGCGGGTGGACAGCTCCACCTGGCTGAGGATCTTGCGCACCTCCTGCAGGTATAGCTCGCCCGCCGGGGTCAGTTGCAGGCGCCGGCGCACGCGGCGGAACAGCAGGTGCTGGAGCATCTCCTCCAGTTGCGCCACCTGCTTGCTCACCGCGCTCTGGGTCAGCGCCAGCTCCTCCGAGGCGCGGGTGAAGCTCAGGTGCCGGGCCACGGCCTCGAAGCACTGCAGGGCGGTCATGGAGGGCAGGTGGCGTTTGTTGAGCATCGTCGTGATCGGCTCTGTGAATGCCGGTAGGGCGGCTCCGCCGACGCGCAGCCACCCCTGGCATGAATTTACGGAATGATGTGCATAGGAAACGTCGTTTGTTGGCCGCCTGCAAGCCGGTTATTACTGCTTGCATTCCAATGGCTTAACCGACTGGCTCAGGAGACGCGATGATTTCCGCACTGCTCGAGAAACTGGGAGTCGATTCCTCCCTCTACTCCAACGGCGACCATGTCATCCACAGCCCCATCGACGGTAGCCGCCTGGGCGCCGTGCGCCTGGAAAGCGCCGCCGAAGTGGAGCAGAAGATCGGCCGCGCGGCCCAGGCCTTCGCTGCCTGGCGCGCGGTGCCGGCGCCGCGTCGCGGCGAACTGGTGCGGCTGTTCGGCGAGCAGCTGCGCGCGCACAAGGCCGAGCTGGGCGAGCTGGTGTCCTGGGAGGCCGGCAAGATCACCCAGGAAGGCCAGGGCGAAGTGCAGGAGATGATCGACATCTGCGACTTCGCCGTCGGCCTGTCGCGCCAGCTCTACGGCCTGACCATCGCCTCCGAGCGCCCCGGCCACCACATGCGCGAGACCTGGCAGCCGCTGGGCGTGGTCGGCGTCATCAGCGCCTTCAACTTCCCGGTCGCCGTGTGGTCGTGGAACACCGCGCTGGCCCTGGTGTGCGGCAACCCGGTGGTGTGGAAGCCGTCGGAGAAGACGCCGCTCACCGCGCTGGCCTGCCAGGCGCTGTTCGACAAGGCCCTGGCGCAGTTCGGCGACGCCCCGGCCTGCCTCAGCCAGGTGGTGATCGGCGACCGCGCCGCCGGCGAGGCCCTGGTGGACGACCCGCGCCTGGCCCTGGTCAGCGCCACCGGCAGCACCCGCATGGGCCGCGAAGTGGGCCCGCGCGTCGCCGCCCGCTTCGGCCGCAGCATCCTCGAACTGGGCGGCAACAACGCCATGATCCTGGCTCCCAGCGCCGACCTGGACATGGCCGTGCGCGCCATCCTGTTCAGCGCCGTGGGCACCGCCGGGCAGCGCTGCACCACGCTGCGCCGGCTGATCGCCCACGAGTCGGTGAAGGACGAGATAGTCGCGCGCCTGAAGGCTGCGTATTCGAAAGTGCGCATCGGCCACCCGCTGCAGGGCAACCTGGTCGGCCCGCTGATCGACGAACGCAGCTTCCTGGCCATGCAGGGCGCGCTGGAGCAGGCGCGCGGCGAGGGCGGCGTGGTGTTCGGCGGCGAGCGCCAGCTGCAACAGCAGTTCCCCGACGCCTTCTACGTCTCCCCGGCCATCGTCGAGATGCCCGAGCAGAGCGACGTGGTGCGCAGCGAGACCTTCGCCCCGATCCTCTACGTGATCCCCTACAAGGACTTCGATGAGGCGGTGGCGCTGAACAACGCCGTGCCCCAGGGCCTGTCGTCCTGCGTGTTCACCACCGACCTGCGCGAGGCGGAAGCCTTCATGTCGGCGATCGGCAGCGACTGCGGCATCGCCAACGTCAACATCGGCCCCAGCGGCGCGGAAATCGGCGGCGCCTTCGGTGGCGAGAAGGAAACCGGCGGCGGCCGCGAATCCGGCTCCGACGCCTGGAAGGCCTACATGCGCCGGCAGACCAACACCGTGAACTGGTCGCGGGAGTTGCCGTTGGCCCAGGGCATAGTGTTCGATTAGCTGCAAGCTGCAAGCTGCAAGCTGCAAGCTGCAAGCTGCAAGCTGCAAGCTGAAAGCGCAAGACCAGGGTGTGACTTCTAGCTGTGGGTGGGGCGGCAGGCTCTTTCTTGGAGCTTGCCGCTTGCCGCTTGCAGCTCCTTGTACAAGGATCAGCGGATGTCGCTTCGCCAAGAGTGTCTGTGGGAACACCTGACCCCCGAGCGGCCGCAGGCGCCGTCGCTGCTGGGGGAACACGAGGCCGACGTGTGCGTCGTCGGCGCCGGCTTCACCGGGCTCTCCGCGGCCCTGCACCTGCTGGAGGCGGGGCGCAGCGTCTGTGTGCTGGAGGCCCATCGCACCGGCCATGGCGGCGCCGGGCGCAACGTCGGGCTGGTCAATGCCGGCCTGTGGATTCCGCCGGACGAGATCGAGGCGGGCATGGGCCAGGAGGTCGGCTCGCGCCTCAACCGCATGCTCGGCGCGGCGCCCTCGCTGGTCTTCTCGCTGATCGACAAGTACGCCATCGACTGCCAGGCGCGCCGCGAGGGCACCCTGCACATGGCCCACAACCAGCGCGGCCTGGACGACCTGCGCAGCCGCTGCGAGCAATGGCAGCGCCGCGGCGCCCCGGTCGAGTTGCTCACCGGGGCGGCCTGTGCCGAAGCCTGCGGCACTGAAAGAATCGCCGGCGCGCTGCTCGACCGCCGCGCCGGCACCCTCAACCCCATGGCCTACGTCAGCGGCCTGGCCCGCGCCGTGGTCGAGCTGGGCGGCGGGCTGTACCACAACTCGGCGGTGACCGCGCTGGAGCGCGAGGGCGCCGCTTGGCGCGTCATCACAGGCGAGGGCAGCGTGCTGGCGCAGAAGGTGGTGATCGCCTCCAGCGCCTACACCGAGGGCGAGTGGACGCAACTGCGCCGCACCTTCTTCCCCGGCTACTACTACCAGGTCGCCTCGCGCCCGCTGGAGGGCGCCGAGGCCGCGCGCATCCTGCCCGGCGGCCAGGGCTCCTGGGACACCCGCCAGGTGCTCAGCAGCATCCGCCGCGACGCCGACAGCCGCCTGCTGCTCGGTAGCCTGGGCAAGGGCACCGGCAAGCCGGAATGGTTCATCCGCAGCTGGGCCGACCGTATCCAGCAGCACTACTTCCCGCGGCTGGGCAAGGTGGACTGGGAATTCACCTGGACCGGCTGCATCGACTTCACCCCCGACCACCTGATGCGCCTGTTCGAGCCGGCGCCGGGGCTGCTCGCCATGAGCGGCTACAACGGCCGCGGGGTGACCACCGGCACCGTGGTGGGCAAGGCCTTCGCCGACTTCCTGCTGCGCGGCGAGGCCAGCGCCCTGCCCATGCCCCTGCGGCCGCTGGAGGAGGTTTCCGCGGCGGGCCTGCGCAGCTGCCTGTACGAGGCGGGCTTCTCGCTCTACCACGCCGGGCAGTGCCTGCGCGTGGTGATCTAGCGGCGCGCCCTGGACGGGGGCGCCCGGCCCCGTCCGCCTCGTCTGGCCCCTTCTGCACTTTGGTCTAGCCTTTTTGGTGCGTTACCTCGATGGGCGCGCACCGAGAATGTGCAGTTAGGTGACAGCGATGGTTACCGCTCGGGTTGCGCCCGTTGGCTGCTGGTTGTGCCAGCTCGCGGGATGGACGGTTGCGCCCATCGGATGTTTGGGTTGCACCTTTTGTTTTTGGGGGTTGCACACGCCAAAAGCTGTTTTCTGCCGGCCCTGGCCGGTTCTGCTGTCCGACTTTTCGAATAACAAAAACGGATGGCACGCGGCTTGCTGTTGGCTAATCGCCAACATCTGTTGTTTCGCGCGTCACCACAAAAACCTCAGGAGCAAAACTCCATGTCGCAGAAGATTTTCAGAAAAGGCTTTCTGGCCCTGGCGGTAACCGCCGCGATGGGCATGACTTCTCTCGCCCAGGCCGACGTCGTGATCGGCGTTGCCGGCCCGCACACCGGGGCCAACGCCTCCTTCGGCGAGCAATACTGGCGCGGAGCGACCCAGGCCGCCGAGGACATCAACGCCGCCGGCGGCGTCAACGGCGAGAAGATCAAGCTGGTGAAGGCGGACGACGCCTGCGAACCGAAACAGGCCGTGGCCGTGGCCAACCGCCTGGTCGACGAAGACAAGGCGGTGGCGGTGGTCGGCCACTTCTGCTCCTCCTCCACCATCCCCGCCTCCGAGGTCTACGACGAGGCCGGCATCATCGCCATCACCCCCGGCTCGACCAACCCGCAGGTCACCGAGCGCGGCCTCTCCGGCATGTTCCGCATGTGCGGCCGCGACGACCAGCAGGGCATCGTCGCCGGCGACTACATCGTCGACGTGCTCAAGGCCAAGAAGGTCGCGGTCATCCACGACAAGGACACCTACGGCCAGGGCCTGGCCGACGCCACCCGCGCGCAGCTGAACAAACGCGGCGTGAAGGAAGTCCTGTACGAAGGCCTGACCCGCGGCGAGAAGGACTTCAACGCCCTGGTCACCAAGATCCGCGCTTCCGGCGCCGAGGTCGTCTACTTCGGCGGCCTGCACCCCGAGGCCGGCCCGCTGGTGCGGCAGATGCGCGAACAGGGCCTGACCGCCAAGTTCATGTCCGACGACGGCATCGTCACCGACGAACTGGTCACCACCGCCGGCGGCCCGCAGTACGTCAAGGGCGTGCTGATGACCTTCGGCGCCGACCCGCGGCTGATCCCCGACGGCAAGGCGGTGGTCGAGAAGTTCCGCGCCGGCGGCTTCGAGCCCGAGGGCTACACCCTCTACGCCTACGCCTCGGTGCAGGCCCTGGCGGCCGGCTTCAACGGCGCCGGCAAGACCGACCCGGCGGCCGCTGCCAAGTGGCTGAAGTCGCACCCGGTACAGACCGTGATGGGCAAGAAGGAGTGGGACCAGAAGGGCGACCTGAAAGTCTCCGACTACGTGGTCTACGAGTGGGACGACAAGGGCAAGTACCACCAGCTGGACGCTTTCAAGAAGTGATCCCGGCCTGACGCGCCGCCTGCCGGCGCCGCCACGAGCGGCGCCGGCATCCCCGCAGGTCGACGTCGCCCGCTGGCGGTCACGAGCCGCATCAGGCGCGCTGCGTCAGCCTTTTCCTGCCCCGCTTGCGTGAGTATCCAATCGTGGACGGCATCTTTCTCCAGCAAATGATCAACGGGCTGACCCTCGGGTCGGTCTACGGCCTGATCGCCATCGGTTACACGATGGTCTACGGCATCATCGGCATGATCAACTTCGCCCACGGCGAGGTTTACATGGTCTCGGCCTACCTTTCCGCCATCGGCCTGGCGCTGCTGGCCTTCTTCGGCCTGCATTCCTTCCCGCTGCTGATCCTCGGCACGCTGATCTTCACCATCCTGGTCACCGGCGTGTACGGCTGGGTGATCGAGCGCATCGCCTACAAGCCGCTGCGCAACTCCACGCGCCTGGCGCCGCTGATCAGCGCCATCGGCATGTCGCTGATCCTGCAGAACTACGTGCAACTGGCCCAGGGCCCGCGCCAGCAGGGCGTGCCGACGCTGCTCGAAGGCGCCTTCAAGCTGCACATCGGCGACGGCTGGGTGCAACTGACCTACACCAAGCTGTTCATCCTGCTGGCCTCCTTCGCCGGCATGGCCGTGCTCACCTACGTGATCCAGTACACCAAGCTCGGGCGCATGTGCCGCGCCACCCAGCAGGACCGCAAGATGGCCTCGATCCTGGGCATCAACACCGACCGGGTGATCTCCTACGTGTTCGTCATCGGCGCCGCCATGGCCGCGCTGGCCGGCGTGCTGATCACCATGAACTACGGCACCTTCGACTTCTACGCCGGCTTCATCATCGGCATCAAGGCGTTCACCGCCGCGGTGCTCGGCGGCATCGGCTCTCTGCCCGGGGCCATGCTCGGCGGCCTCATCCTGGGCGTGGCCGAGGCGCAGTTCTCCGGCATGGTCAACACCGACTACAAGGACGTGTTCGCCTTCGCGCTGCTGGTGACCATCCTCATCTTCCGACCGCAAGGACTCCTGGGCCGGCCCCAGGTATCGAAGGTGTGAGCATGGCTACCGCAACCGCTTCCGCCCCGCGCATCGACCTCAAGCAGAGCCTGGTGGACACCGTCCTGGCCGGCCTGGTCGCCCTCATCGTGTTCGGCCCCATCGTCGGCATCGTGCTCGACGGCTACAGCTTCAACCTGCAACCGGTGCGCCTGGCCTGGATGGTCGGCGCGGTCATGGCCGGGCGCCTGGTGCTCAGCCTGTTCCTGCAGACCGCCGTCGGCAGCCGCGTGCTCGACCGCTTCGAGGGCTCCGACTCCGGCATCCAGGTGCTGCCGCCGGGCTACAAGACGCGCCTGCGCTGGATCATCCCGCTGCTGGTGGTGGTCGCCGTGGCCTTCCCGTTCTTCGCCACCAAGTACCTGTATGGCGTGATCATCCTCGGGCTGATCTACGTGCTGCTGGGCCTGGGCCTGAACATAGTGGTGGGCCTCGCCGGGCTGCTCGACCTGGGCTACGTGGCCTTCTACGCCATCGGCGCCTACGGCCTGGCGCTGGGCTACCAGTACCTCGGTCTAGGCTTCTGGACCCTGCTGGTGCTGGCGCCGTTGATCGCGGCGATGGCCGGGGCGCTGCTGGGCTTCCCGGTGCTGCGCATGCACGGCGACTACCTGGCCATCGTGACCCTGGGCTTCGGCGAGATCATTCGCCTGGTGCTCAACAACTGGCTGTCCTTCACCGGCGGCCCGAACGGCATGCAGGTGCCGGCGCCGACCTTTTTCGGCCTGGAGTTCGGCAAGCGGGCCAAGGAGGGGGGGATACCCATCAACGAATTCCTTGGCATCCAGTACAGCGCTAACTTCAAGTCCCTGTTCCTCTACATCGTGCTCTGCCTGGTTGTCATCCTGGTGCTATACATCAAGCACCGGCTGACGCGCATGCCGGTCGGACGCGCCTGGGAAGCGCTACGCGAGGACGAGATCGCCTGCCGCTCTCTGGGCCTGAACCACGTGTTGGTGAAGCTCTCGGCGTTCATGCTCGGCGCCTCTACCGCCGGCCTGGCCGGGGTGTTCTTCGCCAGCCAGCAGGGCTTCGTCAATCCCACCTCGTTCAACTTCTTCGAGTCGGCGCTGATCCTCGCCATCGTCGTGCTCGGCGGCATGGGCTCGACCCTCGGGGTGGTGATCGCCGCCTTCGTGCTGACGGTGACGCCGGAACTGCTGCGCAGCTTCGCCGACTACCGCGTGCTGCTGTTCGGCATGCTCATGGTGCTGATGATGATCTGGCGCCCGCGCGGGCTGATCCGCATCAACCGCCGGGGCTTCGCCAAGCGCAAGGGGGTGGCGCCATGAGCGACAAGATTCTCAGCGTCGAGCACCTGATGATGCACTTCGGCGGCATCAAGGCGCTCAACGACGTCAACCTGGACGTGGAGCGCGGCTCCATCACCGCGCTGATCGGCCCCAACGGCGCCGGCAAGACCACCGTGTTCAACTGCCTGACCGGCTTCTACAAGGCCACCGGCGGGAAGATCCTGCTCAACACCCAGGGCACTACCACCGACGTCATCAAGATCCTCGGTCAGCCGTTCCAGGCCGGCGACTTCGTCAACCCGGCGCAGTTCGGCAGCCGCGTGTACTACAAGATGTTCGGCGGCACCCACCTGGTGAACCGCGCGGGGCTGGCGCGCACCTTCCAGAACATCCGCCTGTTCCGCGAAATGTCGGTGGTGGAGAACCTGCTGGTGGCGCAGCACATGTACGTCAACCGCAACCTGGTTTCCGGCATCCTCAATACCCCCGGCTACCGCCGCGCGGAAAGCGACGCGCTGGACCACGCCTTCTACTGGCTGGAAGTGGTCGACCTGGTGGACTGCGCCAACCGCCTGGCCGGCGAGATGTCCTACGGCCAGCAGCGCCGCCTGGAGATCGCCCGGGCCATGTGTACGCGCCCGGAGATCATCTGCCTGGACGAACCGGCCGCCGGTCTCAACCCGGCCGAGACCCAGGCCCTGAGCCGGATCATCCGCTTCCTGCGCGACCACCACGGCATCACCGTGCTGCTCATCGAGCACGACATGGGCATGGTGATGAACATCTCCGACCACATCATCGTGCTCGACCACGGCGACGTGATCGCCCGCGGCCTGCCGGCGGAGATCCGCAGCAACGACAAGGTGATCGCCGCCTACCTGGGCGCAGACGAAGAGGAGGTCGCATGACGGCGCCGATTCTGGAATTCCGTGATGTGGATGTGTTCTACGGGCCGATCCAGGCGCTGAAGAAGGTTTCCCTGACCGTGGGCGAAGGCGAGACGGTGGCGCTGATCGGCGCCAACGGCGCCGGCAAGTCCACCCTGCTGATGTCCATCTTCGGCCAGCCGCGCGCGGCCGCCGGGCAGATTCTCTACCGCGGCCAGGACATCGCCCGGCGCTCGGCGCACTACGTGGCCTCCAACGGCATCGCGCAGTCGCCGGAAGGGCGCCGGGTGTTCCCCGACATGAGCGTGGAGGAGAACCTGCTGATGGGCACCATCCCCATCGGCATGGACCATGCCCAGGAAGACATGCAGCGCATGTTCGAGCTGTTCCCGCGGCTGAAGGAGCGGCGCAACCAGCGCGCCATGACCATGTCCGGCGGCGAGCAGCAGATGCTTGCCATCGCCCGCGCGCTGATGAGCCGGCCCAAGCTGCTGCTGCTCGACGAACCCTCCCTGGGCCTGGCGCCCATCGTGGTCAAGCAGATCTTCCAGACCCTGCGCGAACTGGCGCAGACCGGCATGACGCTGTTCCTCGTCGAGCAGAACGCCAACCACGCCCTCAGGCTCTCCGACCGCGGTTACGTGATGGTCAACGGCGAGATCCGCATGAGCGGCACGGGCGCGGAACTGCTGGGCAACCAGGAGGTGCGCGACGCCTATCTGGGTGGGCACTGACGTGCCAGTTGCAAGCGACAAGCTGTAAGCGGCAAGCGCCGTTTGCGGCTTGTAGCTTGCGGCTTGTAGCTGATCCGGAGGATCTCCATGCAAAACGTTCGCTTCCTCACCAACGCCGACGTCGCCGAGCGCCTGGCTTATCCACAACTGATCGAGGCCCTGCGCCAGGGCCTGGCCGGCACCTGCGAGGCGCCGGTGCGCGGCTGCCATGCGCTGCCCGATAACTCCACGCTGCTGACCATGCCGGTGTGGCGCCCGGGGCAGGACATCGGCGTCAAGCTGGTCACCGTGTTCCCCGGCAACGGCGCGCGCGGCCTGCCGGCGGTGGCGGCGCTGTTCTGCCTGTTCGACGGCGTCGACGGCCGCCCGCTGGCGCTGCTCGAAGCCTCCGAGCTGACCGCCCGGCGCACCGCCTGTACCTCGGCCCTGGCGGCGGACCACCTGGCCCGGCGCGACGCCGAGCGCCTGCTCATCGTCGGCAGCGGCACCCTGGCGCCGCACATGGTGCGCGCCCATTGCGCGGTGCGTGACTACACCGACGTCGCCATCTGGGGCCGGCACCCGTCCAAGGTCGCCGCGCTGGTCGAGCGCCTGGCCGGCGAAGGCTACCCGGTGCGCGCCTGCGAAGACCTCGCCGCAGGCGTGGCCGCGGCCGACACCATCAGCTGCGTGACCACCTCCCGCGAGCCGCTGGTGCGCGGCGAGTGGCTGAGCCCCGGCACCCACCTCGACCTGGTCGGCGCCTTCCTGCCGAGCATGCGCGAGACCGACAGCGAAGCCGTGCGCCGCGCGCGCATCGTCGTCGACACCCGCGAAGGCGCGCTGGAGGAAGCCGGCGACCTGCTGATCCCCCTGGCCGAAGGCGCCATCGCCGAATCGGCCATCCACACCCAGCTCGGCGACCTGCTGCAGGGCCGTGGGCTGCGCCGCGACGACCAGGAAATCACCCTGTTCAAATCGGTCGGCTACGCCCTGGAAGACCTGATCGCCGCGCGCCTGCTGGTGGAGCAGGGCGGCTAGCGGGTTGTCCACGGAATCTGTTGGGCAAGCTGTGGATAAGCTTGGGAAAGCTGCTCCCGGCCCAGGCACGCCGTGGGTTGCGCAGCACTGCCTGAATACTGACCAAGGGCATGGCGCAAGCCGCGAAACGCCTGAGCTGCTGCGCCCGTGGCAGGCGCTCGCCAGACATTCGGGAAAACCGCTGCCGGCTGTGGAGCAGCCTGTGGAAAACCTGGGGGAAAACCTCTCCGTCCCGCGCCCCTGGGCGCCTGCCGAACTGTTCGGCCATTGTGGACGGCCGCTGTAGCGCTGGCTGGCGGGGCGGGGCTGCTATCCTGCGAAGTCCGACAGAAAAACCGCCAGCAGAGGAATTGGCCCATGACTCCCACCCTGTTCATTACCGGCGCCACCTCCGGCTTCGGCGAAGCCTGCGCCCGCCGTTTTGCCCGCGACGGCTGGTCGCTGGTGATCACCGGCCGCCGCGAAGACCGCCTGCAGGCCCTGGCCAAGGAGCTGTCCGCCCAGGCCGAAGTGCTGCCTATCACCCTCGACGTGCGCGACCGCGCCGCCGTGGCCCGCGCCGTGGACAACCTGCCGGCCGGCTTCGACAAGCTGCGCGCGCTGATCAACAACGCCGGCCTGGCCCTGGGCGCGGACCCGGCGCAGGAGTGCGACCTGGACGACTGGGACACCATGGTCGACACCAACATCAAGGGCCTGATGTACTGCACCCGCCTGCTGCTGCCCCGGCTGATCGCCCACGGCCGCGGCGCCAGCATCCTCAACCTCGGCTCGGTGGCCGGCCAGTGGCCGTACCCGGGCAGCCACGTGTACGGCGCCACCAAGGCCTTCGTCGAACAGTTCTCCCTGAGCCTGCGCTGCGATCTGCAGGGCACCGGCGTGCGCGTCAGCAACCTGGAGCCGGGCCTGTGCGAAAGCGAGTTCTCCCTGGTGCGCTTCGGCGGCGACCAGGCGCGCTACGACAAGACCTACGCCGGCACCGAGGCGCTGCAGCCCGAAGACATCGCCGAGACCATCCACTGGATCGTCAACCAGCCGCCGCACATCAACATCAACAGCCTGGAGATCATGCCGGTGAGCCAGGCCTGGGCGGGGTTCTCGGTGCATCGCAAGGGGTGAGGAGCGCGGGCTCTTGTAGGAGCGAGGGGGACGCCTAGTTCTTGCTCGCGAACGGAGTTTCCCGGCGATTTCTCTGCGTTGGTTTGACTCCGCTCCCTCTCCCTAACCCTCTCCCTGAAGGGAGAGGGGACCGTTCGGCGTGCCTGGATGCTCTGGAGTTCGCCGGATGCTGTGACGCCCGGCTGAAGCCTTGCTTTCAGCTGGCACGGACAAGCCCCCTCTCCCTTCAGGGCGGGGCGCGCAGCCGAGGGCTGGGGAGAGGGGACCGGGGTTGGGGCCAACTGCGGAGCTGCCGGGTAACGCCATTCGCGAGCAAGCTCGCTCCTACGAAAAGCGCCACTCCGCGTTATCATCCGCCAACTCCCCGCCACAAGAGCCCCCTCGATGAGCAAACCAGGCCAACGCGTGCTGGCTGAACTGCGCAAGATGATTGCCTCCGGCGAGCTGGCCGCCGGCGAGCGCATCGTCGAGATTCCCACCGCCGAGCGCCTGCAGGTTTCGCGCATGCCGGTGCGCATGGCGTTGCGCGTGCTGGAGCAGGAAGGGCTGCTGGTCAAGGCCGGCAACCGTGGCTATACGGTGCGCGAAGTCACCGAGGACGATATCGCCGGCGCCGTGGAGGTCCGCGGCGTGCTGGAGGGGCTGGCGGCGCGCCAGGCGGCTGAGCGGGGAATTTCCGAAGAGACGCGGGCGCAGCTCCAGCAGTGCCTGGACGAAGGCGACCGCATTTTCGCAAAGGGCCATGTACTGCCCGAGGACCTGGAGGCGTATCACAGCCTCAACATGCGCTTCCACCAGGCGATCATCGAGGCCAGCGGCAACCGCGCCATCGCCGAGGCCCTGGCGCGCAACGACCACCTGCCGTTCGCCTCGGTCAGCTCGCTGGCGGTGGACCGCGACAACCTGCCCCGCGAATACCAGCGCTTCAACTTCGCCCACATGCAGCACCACGCCGCCTACGACGCCCTGGTCAACGGCCAGGGCGCGCGCGCCGAGGCGATCATGCGTGAGCATGCCAATGCCACCCTGCGCTACGCCGAGTATTTTCATCCGCCGCGGGAGGGTGTGGCGGTGTTGAAGAAGCCCACTGCTGCGGAAAAAGACCGGTCGTAGGGGCATGGTTCTGCCGGCCGCGCCGAGGTGCTCTGCGTAGGATGGGTTGAGCCTGCGAAACCCATGCGGTCGCGGTGATGGGTATCGCTTCGCTCAACCCATCCTACGGGGCGGTGTGTTTGCCGGAGGGTGTAGGAGCGGGCCCTGCCCGCGAATCGCGCGCAGGGCGCGCTCCTACACGGGAAACTCCCCAAGCAATCCCATCCCTACAGATCCAACACCAACCGCGCACTCCGCGACCGCGAGCAACAAGGCGTGAACTGATCATTGGCAGCCTGCTCATCCTCGGTCAGGTACTGGTCACGATGCTCCGGCACACCCTCCAGCACCCGCGTCAGACAAGTCCCGCAGATACCCTGCTCGCACGCCACCTGCACCTCTACCCCGACGCACCGCAGCGCTTCCACCACACTCTGCCCATCCTCCACGCGCACCACCTGCCCGCTGCTCGCCAACTGCACCTCGAAGGCTTCCCCGCCCACGTCCGGCTCGGCGCCGAAGTACTCGCGATGCAGGCGCGACTCGTCCCAGCCCAGGGCCCGCGCACTGTCCAGCACATGCGCCATGAAGCCCGTCGGGCCGCAGGTGTACAGCTGCGCATCGCCCGCCTGCGCTGCCAGCAGCGCGGCCACGTCCAGGCGCCGCGCCGGCTCGCCGTTGTCGAAGTGGCAATGCACGCGGGTGGCGAAGGCGGACTGCGTCAGGTACTCGACGAAGGCCGCCTGCTGCGCCGAGCGCGCGCAGTAGTGCAGTTCGAAGTCGGCGCCGCTGCGCGAAAGCTGCTCGGCCATGCTCAGCAGCGGGGTGATGCCGATGCCGCCGGCCAGCAGCAGGCGCCGCCCCGGGCCTTCTGCGAGGGGGAAGAGGTTGCGTGGTTCGCCGATGCGCAGCGGCTGCCCGGCCTGCAGTTCGTGCACCGCGCGGGAGCCGCCGCGCGAGTCGGCGCAGCGCAGCACGGCGATGCGGTAGCGGTGGGTTTCCTCCGGCGCGTTGCACAGCGAGTACTGGCGCACCAGCCCGCCCGGCAGGTGCAGGTCGATGTGCGCGCCGGCGCTGAAGGCGGGCAGGGGGCCGGCGTCGGGGCGGGCCAGTTCTAGGCTGAGGATGTCCGGGGTTTCCCGCTGCACGCGGGTGATGACGACGTCTAGCACGGTGGCGGTCTCACGCTTGGCCGGCCTCGCGGGCCGGCTCTGGGATGGGGCTCAGGCGCTGGCGATCAGCGTGGCGGCAGGTTGCTGTTGCTCGGCCGCGCAGAGGCGTTCGAGGATGCGCCGCGACTGCACGCCGCCGGCGTCGATGTTCAGCTTCAGCAACTGCCGCTGCGGATGGCGCAGCAGGTTCTGCTGCTGCTGTTCGAGCATCTCCAGGTCCTCGCCGAAGATCTTCCCCTGGCCCTCGCGGATGGTCGCGGTGAGCGCCTCATCCTGCGGCTGGAAGTTGCGCGCCATGCCCCAGAAGTACCAGATGGAGGTCTCTGTCTCGGGAGTGATGAAGTCGACCACGATGCTCGCCGCCTTGTGCTGCGCCGGGGCGTGGTAGCCGCCGTGGCCGGCGTGGGCCACGCCCACTTCGATCAGCACGTGGCTGGGCGGGGTGAAGCGGCAGATCTGCCAGCGGTCCACCGGCACGTCGTCGGCCAGGCCGTTGCCGCGCAGGGCCAGGCGCCAGAAGGGCGGAGCCATGACGTTCTGCATATGCCGCTCGGTGATCACTTCCTCGCCTTCCACGCGGGTTTTCGGCGCGGCTTCGTCGATCTCCTTCTGGCCGATGCTGTTGGCGTGCACGTAGGTCTCGTGGGTGAGGTCCATGAGGTTGTCGATCATCAGCCGGTAGTCGCACTGGATGTGGTACAGGCCGCCGCCGTAGGCCCAGTCCGGGTTGTCGGCCCATTCCAGGTGGTGGATCAGCGCCGGGTCGGCCTGCGCGGCATCGCCCGGCCACACCCAGATGAAGCCGTAGCGCTCTTCCACGGCGAACTTGCGGATCGCCGGGAAGCCGCGCACGCGCTGGCCGGGCATGGACTCGGTGTGGCCTTCGCAGCCCATGGCCAGGCCGTGGTAGCCGCAGATCAGCTTGCCGTCCTCGACGAAGCCCAGCGACAGCGGCGCGCCGCGGTGCGGGCAGAAGTCCTCCAGTGCCGCCACGCGGCCTTCGGGGCCGCGATAGAAGACCATCTTTTCGCCGCAGACCTGCCGGCCCAGGGGCTTCCCGGCGATCTCGTCGGGGGTGCAGGCGACGTACCAGGCGTTCTTCGGGAACATGGGGCGATCCTCATCTTGTGGTTTTTATTGGATCCAATGGTTGGCTTCGAGCGGAAAGCCTGTCAACCGTGGTGGTCGAAAAATAATCAGTTCGATAACCGAACAAATTTCAGCTCCAAGCTGAAGGCTCCGTAAAATCTGGATCTTGGCGTCGTAAAGGCTGTGGGATCTGTGGTTTCCGTCAGCCCATTCCGTGATTTTGGGATCCAATGGGGCTTGTGCTCGGGATCCACCGCTGCCAGGGTGTGCGCCAACCAAGCCTCCACAACAAGAACAAGAGGAACCCGCCATGCCGTGCGCCCAGCCCCGAACCTCCGTCCGCCGGAGGTGCGCCCATGAATCGTGACCTGCGCCATGCCCTCGACCAGGGCCCGATGAACCGCTTCCAGTGGACGGCCATCGGCATCTGCATCCTGCTCAACATGATCGACGGCTTCGACGTGCTGGTGATGGCCTTCACCGCCGCCTCGGTCTCCGCCGAGTGGAGCCTGAACGGCGCCCAGGTCGGCCTGCTGCTCAGCTCCGGGCTGTTCGGCATGGCCGCCGGCTCGTTGTTCATCGCCCCGCGCGCCGACCGCTTCGGGCGCCGCCCGCTGATCCTCTTCTGCCTGCTGCTGTGCGGCCTCGGCATGCTGTGCTCGGCCCTGGCCCAGAGCCCGACGCAACTGGCCCTGCTGCGCGGCTTCACCGGCCTTGGCATCGGCGGCATCCTCGCCAGCAGCAACGTGATCGCCGCCGAATACGCCAACCGCCGCTGGCGCCCCCTGGCGGTCAGCCTGCAGTCCACTGGCTACGCCCTGGGCGCCACCTTCGGCGGCCTGCTGGCGGTGTGGCTGATCGGCCACTGGGGCTGGCGCTCGGTGTTCCTGGCCGGCGGCCTGATCTCCCTGGCGGCCATCCCGCTGGTGCTGGCGGGCCTGCCCGAATCCCTGGACTTCCTCCTCGCCCGCCGCCCGGCCAACGCCCTGGCGCGGGTCAACGGCCTGGCCCGGCGCCTGGGCCTGCAGAGCCTGGATGCGCTGCCCGAAGCCCGCTCGCGCGAGGCCTCCGGCGTGGCGATGCTGCAGCTGCTGGCGCCCGCGCTGCGGCGCTCGACGCTGCTGATCTGGCTGCTGTTCTTCCTCGCCATGTTCGGCTTCTACTTCATCATGAGCTGGACGCCCAAGCTGCTCACCGCCGCCGGCCTCACTGCGCAGCAGGGCATCACCGGCGGCGTGCTGCTGAGCATCGGCGGCATCTTCGGCGCCGCCCTGGTCGGCGCGCTCTCGGCGCGCGTGCCGCTGGCGCGAGTGCTGCAGGGCTTCATGCTGGTCACCGCGGCGCTGCTGGTGCTGTTCCTCGGCTCGGCCTCGTCACTGGCCGCCGCGCTCGGCCTGGGGCTGCTCATCGGGCTGTTCGCCAACGGCTGCATCGCCGGGCTCTACGCGCTGTCGCCGCTGATCTACCCGGCCGGCGTGCGCGCCACCGGGGTGGGCTGGGCGATCGGCGTCGGCCGACTGGGTGCCATCCTCTCGCCCACCGTGGCCGGGCTGCTGCTGGACGACGGCTGGCAACCGCTGCACCTGTACGGCGTGTTCGCCGTGGTCTTCGTCGCCGCCGCCCTGGTGCTGCTGGGCCTGCGCCCGGCGGCGCCGGCCGGCGAGCCGCTGGCCGCGCACTGAGGGCGCCTCAATGCTGCCCTTGGAGGATCGCGTCGGCGATGGCGTTGCGGAACCACTCCAGCGCCGCCGACTGCTCGCTGCTCGCGCGCCAGTGCAGGGACACCTCGAACGCCGGCACGGCGAAGGGCAGTTCGAGCATCTTCAGCCCGCCCTCGGCGACGAACATGCGGGCGATCTGCGCCGGCAGGATGGTCAGCAGGTCGGTGCCGGGGATGATCTTCGGCAGCACCGAGAAGTGCGGCACGCGCAGGGCGATGCGGCGCTCCAGCTTCATCGCCTGGAGCACGTCCTCGGCGATGCCGTGGCCGGAGGTGCGCGTCACCACCACATGGCGTTCGGCGAGGTAGCCGGGCAACTCCAGGCGTTCGCCGATGCGCGGGTGGTCGGCGCTGAGCAGGCACACGTAGCGCTCCTGGATCAGCACCCGGCTGCGGCTGCCGGGCACCGCCTGGCGGCAGATGGCGGTGTCCACCTTGCCGCTGGCCAGCCAGTCGCCCACCTCGTCCACCTGCAGCGGCAGCACTTCCACCTCGGCCAGCGGCGCCTCGCGGTTCAGCCGCGCCAGGATCAGCGGCAGGAAGCCCAGCTCGCCCAGGTCCGACAGGGCGATGCGGAAGCGCCGCTCGGTGGTGGCCGGGTCGAACTGGCGGGTGCTCTGCACCGCGCCTTCGATGCGCGTCAGCGCCTCGCGCAGGGTGGCGTACAGCTGCTCGGCGACGAAGGTCGGCTGGATGCCGTCGCGGCTGCGGCTGAACAGCGGGTCGTCGAACAGCTCGCGCAGCCGCGCCAGGGCGTAGCTCACCGAGGGCTGGGTGACGAACAGGCGCTCGGCGGCGGCCGTCACGCTGCCGGCCTCGTAGAGGGTGACGAAGGTGCGGATCAGGTTGAGGTCGATCTGGGCCATGGCAGTCACATAGATGGTTTTTATTTTCGATAGAAAGACTATCGATTTGATCGATTATCAGGCCGCTGCGAGAGTAGCGCAAACCCAAGAACGAGCCTGAAGGGCCAGCATGAAAACCGTCCATTGCGCCTCCTACGACATCCTCCGTCGCCACGGCCTGACCACCATCTTCGGCAACCCCGGTTCCAACGAGCTGCCGTTCCTCAAGGACTTCCCCGCGGACTTCCGCTACATCCTCGGCCTGCACGAAGGCGCGGTGGTCGGCATGGCCGACGGCTTCGCCCTGGCCAGCGGCAGGCCGGCCTTCGTCAACCTGCACGCCGCCGCCGGCACCGGCAACGGCATGGGCGCGCTGACCAACGCCTGGTACAGCCACAGCCCGCTGGTGATCAGCGCCGGCCAGCAGGTGCGCTCGATGATCGGCGTGGAGGCCATGCTGGCCAACGTCGAGGCGCCGCAGCTGCCCAAGCCGCTGGTGAAGTGGAGCGCCGAGCCGGCCTGCGCCCAGGACGTGCCGCGCGCGCTGAGCCAGGCCATCCACATGGCGAACCTGGCGCCCAAGGCCCCGGTGTACCTGTCGATTCCCTACGACGACTGGGCGCAGCCGGCGCCGGCCGGCGTCGAGCACCTGGCCGCGCGCAACGTGGCCAGCGCCGGGCTGCCTTCGCCGGCGCAACTGGGCGAGCTGGCCGGGCGCCTGTCGCGGGCGCACAACCCGGTGCTGGTGCTGGGCCCGGACGTCGACGGTGCCCGCGCCAACCCGCTGGCCGTGCAACTGGCGGAGAAGCTGCGCATGCCGGCCTGGGTCGCGCCCTCGGCCTCGCGCTGCCCGTTCCCCACGCGCCACCCGTGCTTCCGCGGCGTGCTGCCGGCGGCCATCGCCGGCATCTCGCAACGGCTCGCCGGGCACGACCTGATCCTGGTGGTCGGCGCCCCGGTGTTCCGCTACCACCAGTTCGCCCCGGGCGACTACCTGCCCGCCGGCGCCGAGCTGGTGCACATCACCTGCGACCCCGGCGAGGCCGCCCGCGCGCCCATGGGCGATGCCCTGGTCGGCGACATCTTCCTCACCCTCGAAGCCCTGGTGGAAGCCGTTCGCCCCAGCGCGCGGCCGATGCCCGAAGCCCTGCCGCGCCCGGCGCCGCGCGCCGCCGAAGCGGGCCCGCTGCACCCGGAAACCGTGTTCGACGTGATCGACGAACTGGCTCCGGACGACGCCATCTTCGTCAAGGAATCCACCTCCACCGTGACCGCCTTCTGGCAGCGCGTGCGGATGCGCGAGCCGGGCAGCTACTTCTTCCCGGCCGCCGGCGGCCTGGGCTTCGGCCTGCCGGCGGCGGTCGGCGTGCAGCTGGCGCAACCGCAGCGCAGGGTGATCGGCATCATCGGCGACGGCTCGGCCAACTACGGCATCACCGCGCTCTGGACCGCCGCGCAATACCGCATCCCGGCGGTGTTCATCATCCTCAAGAACGGTACCTACGGCGCGCTGCGCTGGTTCGCCGGGGTGCTCGACGTGCCCGACGCCCCCGGCCTGGACGTGCCCGGCCTGGACTTCTGCCAGCTCGGCCGCGGCTACGGCGTGCGCTCGGTGCAGGCGGCCGACGCCGCCAGCCTGCGCGTGGAACTGGCCCGCGCCCTGGCCGGCGACGAGCCGGTGCTGATCGAGGTGCCCACCCTGACCATCGAGCCCTGAGGGCCCGACTTACCGACCGCAGCTCGCGGCCACGCCACAACAATAAGAACGAGGTGGATATGAATACGACTACCGTCAGTGAGACGCTGGAGGCTGCCGGCCAGCACTCGAGCCGCCCTGCGGCCAGCGCCGACATCGGTACCCTGCTGGACGAAGGCCCCTTCACCCGGATGCAGAAGGTCGTGGTGCTGCTGGCCGCGCTGTCCATCGTGCTGGACGGCTTCGACGGCCAGCTCATCGGCTTCGCCATCCCGATGATGATCGCCGAGTGGGGCATCAGCCGCGAGGCCTTCGCCCCGGCGGTGGCCGCCGGGCTGATCGGCATGGGCATCGGCAGCGCCTGCGCCGGCCTGTTCGCCGACCGCTTCGGGCGGCGCATGGCAGTCATCGCCAGCGTCTTCGTGTTCGGCTCGGCGACCTGCGCCATCGGCCTGGCCCCGGATGCCCTGACGGTGGCGCTGCTGCGCTTCGTCGCCGGGCTGGGCATCGGCGGCGCGCTGCCCAGCGCCACCACCATGACCGCCGAATTCACCCCGGCGCGGCGGCGCACCCTGGCGGTGACCGCGACCATCGTCTGCGTACCCCTGGGCGGCATGCTGGCGGGCTTCTTCGCTTCGCACATCCTGCCGCTGTACGGCTGGCGCACGCTGTTCTTCGCCGGCGGCGCGCTGCCGCTGGTGCTGGGCTTCCTGCTGCTGGCGACGCTGCCGGAGTCACCGCGCTTCCTGGCGCGCCGGCCGCAGCGCTGGGGCGAACTGGGCCGCCTGCTCGGGCGCATGCAGCGGCCCATGCCCGAGGGCGCGCGCTACACCGATTCGCTGGAACAGGCACGGGAGAAACGCGCCGGCTTCCGAGCCCTGTTCGACCTCGGCTACGGGCGTGACACCGTTGCCGTCTGGGTGGCCTTCTTCATGTGCCTGACCGCCGTCTACAGCGCCTTCAGCTGGCTGCCGACCATGCTCCAGGCCGAAGGCCTGTCGCTGGCCGTGGCCGGTTCCGGGCTGACCGCCTACAACCTGGGCGGCGTGATAGGCGCGCTGGTCTGCGCCGTGGCCATGACCCGCTGGGGTTCCTACTGGCCGCTGCTGCTGTGCTGCCTGGGCGGCGCCGCCAGCGCCTTCGCCATGCAACTGGTGGACGTGAACCAGCATGCCAGCCTGCTGATCTTCGGCTTCGGCGTGCACGGCCTGTTCGTGAATGCCGTGCAGTCCACGCTCTATGCCCTGTGCGCCTTCATCTACCCCACCGGCGTGCGGGCGACCGGCACCGCCTCGGCCCTGGCCTTCGGCCGCCTGGGCGCGATCCTCAGCGCCTTCGCCGGGGCCAGCGTCATCACCCTGAGCGGCGCGCACGGCTACCTGACGCTGCTGGGCACGGTGATGGTGGCGGCGATGATCGCCCTGATGCTGGTGCGCCGGCACATTCCCCGGCGCGCGCCGGGGCTGTCTTGAAACGGCTCACGAGCGGGAGGTCGATCCGATGAGCGAATGCAGCATTACCCACGTCAGCATCCTTGGCGCCGGCGCCATGGGCTCGCTGTTCGGCGGCCTGCTGGCCGAAAGCGGCCGGCGGGTGACCCTGCTGGACATCAACGATGCGCACCTGGCGGCCATCCGCGAACAGGGCCTGCGCCTGGTCACCGACAGCGGCGACCGGCGCATCCGAGGGCTGGCGGCCTGCCGCCCGGAACAGGCCAGCGGGCACCCGGACCTGTTGCTGGTGTTCACCAAGACCCTGCACACCGAGCAGGCCTTGGCCAGCGTAGCGCAGCATATCGGCGGGCACACGCGGGTGCTGTCGCTGCAGAACGGCCTGGGCAACGCCGAGACGCTGTGCCGCCACGTCGCGCCGGAGCAGGTGTTGATCGGCATGACCACCTGGCCCGCAGACCTGCACGGCCCCGGCCATGTCGAGTCCCACGGCCTCGGCGTGGTGCGGGTCTTCTCGGCGGACGGTGTCGAACGCCCGGCCTGCGCGGAGGTCGCGGCCGTGCTGGATGCGGCGGGCCTGCGCTGCGTGGCGGATGCGGACGTGTGGGCGGCGATCTGGGAGAAGGTCGCGTTCAACGCCGCGCTGAACAGCCTGTGCGCCGTCACCGGTTGCGCGGTGGGGCAACTGGCGGCCGTGCCGCAAGGCCCCGAACTGGCCCGCGCCGTGGCGCAGGAGGTGCTGGCCGTGGCCCGCGCCGAGGGCATTGCCGTGGACCCCCGGCACTGCCTGGCGAGCGTGGCCGAGGCCATCGCCCAGCACCGCACGCACAAGCCCTCGATGCTGCAGGACGTGCTGGCGGGGCGGCCCACGGAGATCGGTTCGATCAACGGCGAAGTGGTGGCTCGCGCGCGGCGGGCGGGCATCGCCGTGCCGCGCACGGAAATGCTGCTCGGGCTGTTGCGCCTGGTGGAGGCGCGCGCCCGCGAAGCCGCCGCCGCGAGCGGACCCTTGGTATGAACCCCATCTTTCAAGGAGCTTTGTCATGAGCGATGCCAACACCCCCTACACCGACTTCCACCTGCAACCCCTCGCCGGCGAATGGCGCACCGGCAGCGCCGGCAAGGTGCTGCGCGACAGCAACCCCTACGACGGCAGCCTGCTGGCGGAAATCCCCCAGGCCAGCCGCGAGGACCTGGATGCCACCTACCGCAAGGCCGCCGAGGCACAGCCGGCCTGGGCCGCGCTGCCGCCGGCGGAACGCGCCGCGCTGCTCTACCGGGTGGTGGAGGTGTTCGACCGGCGCCGCGAGGAGATCATCGACTGGATCGTCCGCGAGTCCGGCAGCACCCGCCTGAAGGCCACCCTGGAATGGGGCGCGGCGCGGGGCATCACCTTGGAGTCGGCGTCCTTCCCCAGCCGCGTGCACGGGCGCATCGTCGACTCCAACATCCCCGGCAAGGAGAGCCGCGTGTACCGCAGCGCCATCGGCGTGGTCGGCGTCATCAGCCCGTGGAACTTCCCGCTGCACCTCACCCAGCGCTCGCTGGCCCCGGCCCTGGCGCTGGGCAACGCGGTGGTGGTCAAGCCGGCTAGCGACACCCCGGTGTGCGGCGGCCTGCTGCTGGCGCGCATCTTCGAGGAGGCCGGCTTGCCGGCCGGCGTGCTCGGCGTGGTGGTCGGCGCCGGCAGCGAGATCGGAGACGCCTTCGTCGAGCACCCGGTGCCGGGCCTGGTGACCTTCACCGGCTCCACCCCGATGGGGCGCAACATCGGGCGCATCGCCAGCGGCGGCGCGCACCTCAAGCACGTGGCCCTGGAGCTGGGCGGCAACAGCCCCTTCGTGGTGCTGGAGGACGCCGACCTGGAGCAGGCGGTGAACGCCGCGGTGTTCGGCAAGTTCCTGCACCAGGGGCAGATCTGCATGGCGATCAACCGCATCATCGTGGTCGACGCGCTGTACGACGCCTTCGCCGAACGCTTCGTCGAGCGCGTGAAGCAGGTGAAGGTCGGCGACCCGCAGTCGATGGACACCGCCATCGGCCCGATCATCAACGCCCGCCAGCTCGAAGGCCTGCTGGAGAAGGTCGCCCTGGCCCGCCGCGAAGGCGCCAGGCCGCTGTACGAAGGCGGCGTGCAGGGCCAACTGCTGGCGCCCCACGTGTACGGCGAGGTCGGCCCGGACATGGAGATCGCCCGCGACGAAATCTTCGGCCCGCTGATCGGCCTGCTGCGCGCCCGTGACGAAGCCCACGCCCTGGAGCTGGCCAACGCCAGCGAGTACGGCCTGTCCAGCGCCGTGTTCAGCCGCGACCTGGAACGCGGCGTGGCCTTCGCCCGCAAGGTCCGCGCGGGCATGACCCACGTGAACGACATCCCGGTCAACGACGAGGCCAATGCGCCCTTCGGCGGCGAGAAGAACTCCGGCCTGGGCCGCTTCAACGGCGACTGGGCGATAGACGAATTCACCTGCGACCACTGGGTGAGCGTGCAACGGGAGGCGCGCCGCTACCCGTTCTGATCGCCTAGCCGGTTCTGCCACCAATCCCGCCCAGGGCGCGCTCACACGGACGCGCCGCGGGCCGCTGCACCCCGAAAAAAAACGGAGAACAATAACAATGCAAAACCGTCACACCGCCGTATTGCCGTCCCTCGCCTGCGTGGCCCTGCCGCTGTTGTGCGCGCCCGCGCTGGCCGAGGAGGGCGGCTTCTTCGAGGATTCGCGCACCGACCTGGTGCTGCGCAACTACGCGTTCAACCGCGACTTCCGCGACCACAGCGCCGGCAAGAGCCTGATCAACGAATGGGCCCAGGGCTTCATCCTCAAGTTCAGCTCCGGCTACACCCGCGGGCCGCTGGGCTTCGGCGTGGATGCCATGGGCCTGTATGGCGTGAAGCTGAACAGCAGCCGCGAGCAGAGCGGCTCCGAACTGCTGCCGGTACATGACGACGGCAAGGCCGCCGACGAATACGGGCGCGTGGCGGTGGCGGTCAAGCTGCGGCTGTCGGCCAGCGAGCTGAAGATCGGCGAGATGCTGCCGGACGTGCCGGTGCTGCGCTACGACGACGGCCGCCTGCTGCCGCAGACCTTCCGCGGCGCGGTGCTGGTGTCCCGCGAGTGGGCCGGGACGAGCCTGTACGGCGGGCGCTACGACCAGGTCAGCCTGCGCAATTCGGCGGACATGCAGGACCTGTCGTCCTGGTCGGCGCCCACGGCGAAATCCGACGCCTTCAACTACGCCGGCGGCGAATACCGCTTCAACGACCAGCACACCCTGGTCGGCGCCTGGTACGCGCAACTGGAGGACATCTACACCCAGCGCTACTTCAACCTGCTGCACAAGCAGCCGGTGGGCGACTGGGTGCTGGGCGCCAACCTCGGCCTGTTCTTCGACCGCGACGACGGCCGCGCCCTGGCCGGCGACATCGACAGCCACACCGCCTACGCGCTGCTCTCGGCCAACCATGGCGGGCATACCCTCTACCTCGGCCTGCAGAAGGTCGGCGGCGAGGGTGGCTGGCAGTCGGTCTACGGCAGCAGCGGCAGGACCATGGGCAACGACATGTTCAACGGCAACTTCACCAACGAGGACGAACGCTCCTGGCAGCTGCGCTACGACTACGACTTCGCCGCGATGGGCGTGCCCGGCCTGGTGAGCATGGTGCGCTACGGCAAGGGCGACAACGCCACCACCAAGGCTGGCAGCGGCGGCAAGGAATGGGAGCGTGACCTGGAGCTGGGCTACACGGTGCAGAGCGGGCCGCTGAAGAAGCTCAACGTGCGCGTCAACCATGGCAGCAACCGGCGCAGCTTCAACAGCGATTTCGACCAGACGCGGGTGATCTTCAACTACCCCATTTCGCTCTGACGGGGCGGTGCGTATGGCTCGCTCCTACGAAGAGCCTCAGCGCCGTCGTAGGATGGCGTTGAGCGAAGCGATACCCATCACCGTGACCGCATGGGTTTCGCAAGCTCAACCCATCCTACGAAGAGCACCTTGGCTCAGTCCCATGCTCATTCCCATGTAGGAGCGCGCCCTGCGCGCGAATCGCGGGCAGGGCCCGCTCCTACAGGTTGCTGGGAGGCACGGTATTCCTCCCCTCGTAGGAGCGGACTCCGTCCGCGATTCTCAATCCGGATTCGCGATCAACCCGCCAGCAACCACACCCCGGCACCCGCCGAGGCCAGGCCTGCCACACGCACCAACGGCGCCGCAGCCTGCGGCAGGAAGCGCACCAGCGCATAACCCGCGGCGTGCAACGCAGCGGTAGCGCAGACGAAGCCGGCGGCGTAGGCCCAGGGGCTGGACAGCTCCGGCAGCTCCAGGCCGTGGGCGATGCCGTGGGCCAGGGCGAAGAGCGCGGTCACGGCCATGGCCAGCGGCAGCGGCGGGCGCACCGCCAGGGCCACGCACAGGCCCAGGGCGAGCACCGAGGCGGCGATGCCGGTTTCGACGAAGGGCAACTGCACGCCGTCGAAGCCGAGCAGGCCACCGAGCAGCATGGCGCCGACGAAGGTGCAGGGCAGCGCCAGGCGCGCCGCGCCCCGTTGCTGGGCGGCCCAGAGGCCGACGGCGAACATCGCCAGCAGGTGGTCGAGGCCGGTCAGCGGGTGCAGCACGCCGGCGGCCAGGCCGTGCTCGCCGTGGCCGGGGTGGGCGAAGGCGACGGCCGGGGCGAGGCACAGCGCCAGGGCGAAGAGGCTTTTGCGCAGGGACATGGGGGACTCCTTGTGGGTTGTTCTCAGGCCGCGGTCAGCAGCCCCTGGCGTTCGATGAAGGCGATGATTGCGTCCAGCCCCTGGCCGGTCTTCTGGTTGCTGAACACGAAGGGCCGCTCGCCGCGCATCTTCTTCGCGTCGCGCGCCATCACTTCCAGCGAGGCGCCGACCAGCGGCGCCAGGTCGACCTTGTTGATCACCAGCAGGTCGGACTTGCAGATGCCCGGGCCGCCCTTGCGCGGGATCTTGTCGCCGGCGGAAACGTCGATCACGTACAGCGTCAGGTCCGACAGCTCGGGGCTGAAGGTGGCCGAGAGGTTGTCGCCGCCGGACTCCACCAGGATCAGCTCCAGGCCCGGGAAGCGGCGGTTGAGCTGGTCCACCGCCTCCAGGTTGATCGAGGCGTCCTCGCGGATCGCCGTGTGCGGGCAGCCGCCGGTTTCCACGCCGATGATCCGCTCCGGCGCCAGGGCCTGGTTGCGCACCAGGAACTGGGCGTCTTCCTGGGTGTAGATGTCGTTGGTCACCACGGCCAGGTTGTAGCGCTCGCGCAGGGCGTGGCACAGCGCCAGGGTCAGGGCGGTCTTGCCGGAGCCCACCGGGCCGCCGATGCCGACGCGCAGGGGTTGGGAGTTCATGCGGGGTTCTCCTAGGAACGGAACAGACGGCTGTATTGCGTTTCGTGGACCATGCTCGCCAGGGCCAGGCCGAAGGGCGCGCCGCCGGGCGCGTCCTCCGCCAGCGCGGCGGCGCAGGCGCGTTCGAGTTCGGGGAGCAGGCGCGAGGTGAGCTTCTGCGCGGCCAGCTGGCCCAGGGGCAGGGCCTTCATCAGCACCGCGAGCTGGTTCTCGGCCCAGCTCCACAGCCAGGCGGCCAGGGCCTGCTCCACGTCCAGGCCCCAGGCCCGCGCGGCCAGCGCCCAGGTGGCGGCCAGCGAGGGCTCCGGCTGCGCGGCCAGCCAGGCGCGGGCCGCTTCGTCCAGCTCGGGCAGGGCCTCCAGCAGTTGCGCCAGGGAAAAGCCCATCTGCCGGCTTTCCAGGGCCAGCTCGCGGGTTTCGCGGCTGGCGCGGTGGCGTTCGGCGGCATCGCTTAGCGCGGCCCAGTCGGCGGCCAGCGCGGCGCGCAGCAGCTCGGCCAGCAGCGGTCCCTCGAAGCGCGCCAGGTTCAGCTGCAACTGGTCGGCCAGCCAGGCGAAGGCGCTGTCGGCATCACTCACCAGGCCGTGCTCCAGGGCGGCTTCCAGGCCCTGGGAATAGCTGTAGCCGCCGATGGGCAGCTGCGGGCTGGCGAGGCGCAGCAACGGCCAGAGGCCTGCGCCGGTCACTTGCGCACTCCGAACTGGTGCAGCTTCGGCGCATAGTTGAACTCCGCCTCGCCATGGTGCGAATGGTGATGGCCGCCGCCATAGGCGCCGTGCTCGGGCTGAAACGGCGCCTCGATGCTCTGCACGGTGGCGCCGAGCTGATCGAGCATGGCCCTGAGCACATAGTCGTCGAGCAGGCGCAGCCAGCCTTCGCCCACCTGCAGCGCCACGTGGCGGTTGCCCAGGTGGTAGGCGGCGCGGTTCAGCTCGCGGGGGCTGGCGCAGGTCACGTGCATCAGTTGCTCGGGCGCGGCGCACACGCGCACCACGCGGCCGTCGTTGGCCAGCAGGCAGTCGCCATCCGCCAGCGGCGGCTGGCCGCGTTCGAGGAACAGGCCGACGTCCTCGCCATCGCGGCTGTAGCAGCGCAGGCGGCTCTTGCTGCGCGCCTCGTAGTTCAGGTGCAGTTCGGCGTCCCAGCGCTCGCGGGGCTCGATGCGTTGGTGGATGACCAGCATGGCGGTGTCCGGCAGTAGGCAATGGCCGAGCTACAGCAAGGGCCTTGCCAGGGCCGGGCGCGGCCAGCAATGGCGGGGGCTGGGCGGGTTGTCCGAGTGGTCAGCAATGGTGCGCGTGCGCGTTGCTGGTGCGCACGTAAATGGTGCGCACCGATGTGGGGCGGAATGAGGGTTTTTGTAGGAGCGAGGGGGACGCCTAGTCCTTGCTCGCGAAGGGTGTTATCCGGTGACGCCGGTGTTTTGGGTTGGCTCCATTCCCTCTCCCTAACCCTCTCCCTGAAGGGAGAGGGGACCGTTCGGAGCGCTTGGATGTTCTGGAGTTAGCCGACAGCTCCGACGGTTTCCAGCTGAAACCATTCCCTTTCTCGGCACGGACAAGCCCCCTCTCCCTTCAGGGAGAGGGCTGGGGAGAGGGAGCGGAGTTGAACCCGTGCGCAGGTGCCACCGGCTGGTTCGCGAGCAAGCTCGCTCCTACAAGGAAGCCCCCAGCCTCAGCCCCGCGCCCCGATCCCCAGCCAATGCTTGGCCCCAATCATGATGAAACGCAGCTGCTGGGTAACCTTGGCCTCCGGCGTCAGGTGCGCCGGCAGTGCCTCGGCCGGCGCGTCGATCAGTTCGGGCAGGGTGGCGAACACCGTCTTCACCACCAGGTCGGCGAGCACGTCGAGGTCCTGGGCCTGCAGGTGCGGCAGCTTGTTGAGCAATGCCAGGTCCGCCGCCAGGTCGTCGGTGATGCGCTGGCGCAGGGTGCCGATGGCCT
This sequence comes from Pseudomonas sp. NBRC 100443, assembly GCF_030268185.1. Classification (NCBI taxonomy): domain Bacteria; kingdom Pseudomonadati; phylum Pseudomonadota; class Gammaproteobacteria; order Pseudomonadales; family Pseudomonadaceae; genus Pseudomonas; species Pseudomonas sp. NBRC 100443. Next base: position 164,682 of record NZ_BSQE01000001.1, on the reverse strand, counting down.
GGCGGATGGGCAGCGAGCCGCCGTACTGCTCGCGGGCCAGGAACAGGAACTGGGTGCGGTTGGCGCTCACCGCGTCGAGGAAGATGCGCACCGAGGCCTCGATCACCCCGCCCAGCTCGAACTCGTTGCGCCGCACCGCGCGCAGGGTCTGGCGGAAGGTCTCGTCGACGTCGGCCACCAGGGCCAGGCCCAGGGCGTCCATATCGGCGAAGTGCCGGTAGAAACCGGCCGGGACTATGCCCGCCGCGCGCGCCACCTCGCGCAGGCTCAGGCTGCCGAAGCCGCGGCCGCTGTCCATCAGGCCGCGCGCGGCGTCCATCAGGGCCTGGCGGGTCTGCTGTTTCTGTTCGGCGCGGGGAGAGGACATCGGGGCTTCCATGGCAGGGGCCCCGGCACTCTAGCAAATGGCCGGGGAAATCGGCGACTGCGCCGGCCACTTCAGTGAACGACTGTTGACTGAAAAGTGGCGGCGTGCCAGTTTAGTGAACAGGTGTTTACTGTCTGGATGCCATGCATGTCCCTGCTTCCCCTGACCTGGCTGCGAGCCCTGCGCCCGCTGCTCGGCCCCTTGCGCGCACTGGTGCGCCAGCGCTGGCTGCGCGAGGCTGACGTCGATGCCGTGCTGGCCGTGCTCAACCCGGCCTGGGCGCTGAACCGGGTGTTCGCCCGCGTCGAAGGCCGCCAGTGGGTGGCCGACGACATGCTCGCCTTGCGCCTGCGGCCCAACGCCAACTGGCGCGGTGCGCGGCCGGGCCAGCACCTGCAGCTGTTCATCGAGCACGACGGCGTGCGCCTGGGGCGCAGCTACAGCCTGATCGCCGAGGAGGACGGCTGCCTGGAGATCGCGGTGAAGCTGCAGCCCGGCGGGCGGGTCTCGCCGCTGCTGCTGGGCCGGTTGTGCGTCGGCGACGTGCTGGAACTGGGCGCGCCGGGCGGCGAGCTGCACTGGCCGCAGGACGAACGCGGCGTGCTGCTGCTGGCTGCCGGCAGCGGCCTGACGCCCTTGCTCGGCCTGCTGCGCCAGGCCCTGGCCGACGGCTATCGCGGCCCGGTGACGCTGCTGCACTACGTGCGCGAACGCAGCCAGCGCGCCTTCGTCGAGCGCCTGCAGGCCCTGGCCCGCGAGTACCCCAACTTCCGCCCGCGCTGGGCCATCAGCGGCGGCGCGGCGCAGGCCGGCGAACTGCGCGGGCGCTTCCACGCCGAACACCTGCAGGGCCTGCCCGCCGAGCACGTGCTGGCCTGCGGCCCGGCCGGCTTCGTCGGCGCCGTGCGCGACCAGCTCGAACCCCGCGCCGCCAGCCTGCAGTGGGAAGCCTTCAGCGCGCCCGCCTGGGCCACCGACGAGGCCCAGCGCGAGGTCCATCTCCTCTTCGCCCGCAGCGGCCGCCAGGTGGCCGGCGACAACCAGCGCAGCCTGCTGGAACAGGCCGAGGCCGCCGGCCTGCGCCCGACCCACGGCTGCCGCCAGGGCATCTGCGCCAGTTGCACCTGCACCCTGCTCGCCGGCAGCGTGCGCGACCTGCGCAGCGGCGCGCTGCACAGCGAGCCGCAACAACCCATCCGCCTGTGCGTCAGCGCCCCGCAGGGCGACGTCAGCCTCGACCTCTAGCCTCCCCGGAACCCCAGCATGCGCGAAGACCGCGACCTCACCCCGGCCGAGCTGGCCGCCTTCGGCGCCGAACTGGACGCCCTGCGCCAACGCACCCTGGACGACCTCGGCGGCGCCGACGCCCGCTACATCCGCCGCGTGCGCAGCGCCGTGCGCGCCTGCTGCTGGACCGGCCGCGCGCTGCTGCTGTGCGGCTGGTCCGCGCCCACCTGGCTGCTCGGCAGCCTGCTCCTGGGCCTGGGCAAGGTCCTCGAAAACATGGAGCTGGGCCACAACGTCATGCACGGCCAGTACGACTGGATGAACGACCCGGAATTCTCCGGGCGCCAGTACGAATGGGACATCGCCGGCCCCTCCGACTTCTGGCGGCACACCCACAACCACATCCACCACACCTACACCAATGTCCTGGGCAAGGACGACGACGTCGGCTACGGCGTGGTGCGCCTGTTCCCCGAGCAGAAGTGGAAGCCCTTCTACCGCTGGCAGCCGCTGTGGGTGACGATCCAGGCCATGCTCTTCCAGTACGCCGTGGCCATCCAGCACCTGCGCCTGGACCAGTACTTCAAGGGCCGCCTGGGCAAGGACGAACTGCGCCCGCTGCTGCGCCAGTTCAACGCCAAGCTCGGCCGCCAGTGGGCCAGGGACTACCTCGCCTTCCCCCTATTGGGCCTGCTGACAGGCGGCTTCTGGGCGGTGTTCTGCGGCAACCTCGTGGCCAACCTGCTGCGCAACCTGTGGACCTTCACGGTGATCTTCTGCGGCCACTTCACCGAGAAGGCCGCGGTGTTCCCGGTCAGCGTGCTGCAGGGCGAGAGCCGCGGCCACTGGTACCTGCGCCAGCTGCGCGGCTCCAGCAACCTGGAGGGCGGGCCGCTGCTGCACCTGCTCACCGGCAACCTCAGCCACCAGATCGAGCACCACCTGTTCCCCGACCTGCCGGCGCGCCGCTACGCCGAACTGGCCCGCGAAGTGCGGCAGATAGCCGAGCGCTATGGCCAGCACTACAACAGAGGGCGCCTGTCGCGGCAATTCGCCACGGTGCTGCGGCGCATCTGGGTTCACCGTCTGCCGGCTTCATAGGAATAGTCCTAAAAGAGAAACCAGTCGCCGAATGACACTCCCTCAACATCAATTGGCCATGATTTAATCGGCCCGGTTTTGTAACCGGATGTCGTAGTCGAGGGATCGAAGGGATGAAGTCCATTCCCCATTACTGGACGCTGGGCCTGGCCCTGGCCGTCGTTCTGGATGTTTCCGCCGCGCCGCTGACCACCCCCGGCGACCGCGACCTGCAACGCGACCGCCAGGAGCAGCTGCTGCGCGAGCAACAGAAGCGCCTGGAGGAATTGCAGCAGCTACCCGGCAAGGCCGCGCCGCAGGCCCCCGCCGAGCAGCCCGCCGACACGCGCTGCTTCGACATACGCGACATCACCCTGGAAGGCGCCGGGCACCTCGGCGCCGCCACCCGCGAGCGCCTGCTGGCGCCCTACCGCGGCCAGTGCCTGGGCGTGGCCCAGCTCAACGCGCTGCTCAAGGCCATCACCGACCACTACCTGGCCCGCGGCTTCGTCACCACCCGCGCCTACCTGCCGCAGCAGGACCTCTCCGGCGGCACGCTGAAGATCATCGTGGTCGAAGGCCGCCTGGAAGGCTTCGACGACTCCGCCGTGGCCACCCCGCGCGAACTGGCCATGGGCTTCCCCGGCAAGGCCGGCGAGGTGCTCGACCTGCGCGAGCTGGAACAGCTGGTGGACCAGGTCAACCGCCTGCCCTCGCGCCACGCGCAAGTGGAGCTGGTGCCCGGCGAGCAGGTCGGCGGCAGCCGCGTGCAGCTGGCCGGCGAGCGCGGCAAGCCCTGGCGCGTCTCGACCTTCCGCGACAACAACGGCGACCGCAGCAGCGGCGAGCAGCAGGCCGGCCTGGGCCTGGACTGGGACAGCCCGCTGGGCCTGGCCGACCAGCTCGGCCTGCGGGTGGCCGAGGACGTGGTCAGCGACCACTGGAAGCACTCCGACAACCAGGGCCTGTTCTACAGCCTGCCCTACGGCTGGTGGACCTTCAGCTACAGCTACAACCAGAGCTACTACCGCACCCGCAACCAAGGCAGCGGCTTCGCCTTCAAGCTCGACGGCGACAGCCGCTCCCACCAGTTCGGTGCCGAGCGCGTGCTGCACCGCGACAGCCTGAGCAAGACCGCGGTCAACTTCGGCCTGGCCCACGTGCGCTCGAACAACTACATCGACGACGAGAAGCTCGACGTCTCCAGCAGCCGCATCACCGAGGGCCAACTGGGCTTCAACCACGGCCGGCGCATCGGCAGCGCCTTCGTCAACCTCGACGCCGGCTGGCAGCAGGGCATAGGCGCGCTCGGCGCCCAGGGCGAGCACGACCCGCAGCCCTACCAGCCCCACGCCCGCTACGACAAATACACCCTCACCCTCAGCTACCTGCAGCCCTTCCAGCTGTGGGGCGAGAACTTCAGCTTCGATGCCCTGGCCACCGCGCAGAAGAGCGAAGACGTGCTCTACAGCCCGCAGCGCATCAGCCTCGGCGGGCTCAACTCGGTGCGCGGCTTCAAGGACCAGAGCCTGTCCGGCGACAGCGGCTACTACTGGCGCAACCAGCTGCGCTGGCGCCGCCCGGTGACCTGGGTGGCGCTGCAGCCCTGGCTGCAGGAGTACGGCGTGGGCTACGGCTACGACTTCGGCGCCATCGCGCACGACCGCTACAACCCCGAACTGCACGGCCGCCTGAGCGGCCACGCGCTGGAGTTCAACGCCCGCGGCCAGTACCTGGCCGCGACCCTGAGCTTCGCCCGCTCCCTGGAGCGGCCCAGCGTGATCGACAAACGCGAACACCCGGTCTACTTCCGCGTCGACCTGTTCTTCTGACGCCGCAACACCACGGAGACCCCAGGACATGGACATCCGCCGCCCCCTCTACCAAGCCATCGCCAGCGCCCTGGCCGGCATCTTGTTCCTCAACCCCATAGTCGCGACCGCCGCGCAACTGGCGGTGGATGCGGCCGCCGGCGGCAACACGCAGATCGGCGCGGCGGGCAACGGCGTGCCCATCGTCAACATCGCCACGCCCAATGGCAGCGGCCTCTCGCACAATAAATTCAGCGACTACAACGTCGGCCAGCAGGGGCTGATCCTCAACAACGCCACCGGCAAGACCGCCAGCACCCAGCTGGGCGGGATCGTCATCGGCAACCCCAACCTCAAGGGCCAGGCGGCGCAGAAGATCCTCAACGAAGTCACCGGCGGCAGCCCCTCGCAGCTCAAGGGCTACACCGAAGTGGCCGGGCAGGGCGCCCACGTCATAGTCGCGAACCCCCACGGCATCACCTGCAACGGCTGCGGCTTCATCAACACCCCGCGCGCCACCCTCACCACCGGCAAGCCGATCCTGGCTGGCGAGCGCCTGCAGGGCTACGACGTGGATGGCGGCGAAATCGCCATCGAAGGCGCCGGGCTCAATGCCAGCAACCTCGACCAGTTCGAGCTGATCACCCGCAGCGCCAAGCTCAACGCCGACCTGTACGCCAAGCAACTCACCGTGGTGGCTGGCCGCAACACGGTGGATGCGGAAAGTCTCGCCGCCACCGCCAAGCCCGACGACGGCAGCGCCAAGCCGCAACTGGCCATCGACAGCTCCGCCCTCGGCGGCATGTACGCCAACACCATCCGCCTGGTGGGTACCGAACAGGGCGTGGGCGTGAAACTGGCCGGCAACATGGCGGCCAGCGCCGGCGACATCCGCATCGACGCCAACGGCAAGCTGGAATTGGCCCAGGTAGCGGCCAGCGGGAACCTGGCGCTGAAAGGGCAGGACGTGGCCCTGAACGGCCCGGCCTATGCTGGGGGCAGTGCCAGCGTGCAGGCCAGCGGTGCGCTGAGCAATGCGCAGAGCCTGGCGGCGGGTTCGACCCTCGAACTGAAGGCCAACCAGCTCAACAACAGCGGTGTGATCGAGGCTGGCGTCAACGCCGACAACAGCCGCAACGCCCGCGGTGACGTGGCCATCGACGCCCAGAACCTGCGTAACGCCGGCACCGTGCTTGCCAGCCGCAACCTGCAAGCGAAGGTCGCCGGCACCCTGGACAACCAGGGTGGCGCCATCAAGGGCGGCAGCGCGAACCTCACGGCCAACACCCTCGACAACCGCCAGGGCCGCCTGCTGGCCGACGGCAACCTGACGCTCGCCGCGCAGCGCCTGGACAACCGCAACGGCCAGGCCGGCGCCGCCAGCCTCCAGGTCAGCGGCGGCGACCTCGACAACCGCCTCGGCCTGTTCAGTGCCGGCCAGGCGCTGAGCTTCGACCTCGCCAACCTCGACAACAGCGGCCAGGGCACACTGGTCAGCAACGGCACGCTGCAGGCCAAGGTCAGCCAGAAGCTGGACAACCATGCCGACGGCCTGCTTTCGGCCAAGGGCGCGCTGGGCGTGCAGGCCGGTGCCGTGGACAACCGCGGTGGGCGGCTGGTCAGCGATGCCGTTCTGAGCGTTTCCGGCGGCAGCCTGGACAACAGTACCCAGGGCGTGGCCAGCGGCAAGGCCGGCCTGCAACTGGACCTCGAAAGCCTCGACAACAGCGACGGTGGCACCCTGGCCAGCAGCGGCGACCTGCGGGCGAATGTCCGCGGCGCGCTGGACAACCACGGCGACGGCGCCCTGGTCGCCAGCGGCACGCTCGACGTCATGGCCGGCAGCCTGGACAACCAGGGCGGCCTGCTCTCCAGCAACGGCAACCTGCAACTGGCCAGCGGCGCCAGCGACAACCGTGGCGGGCAGATCCTCGCCCAGGGCCGCCTCGATGCCAGCACCGCCGACCTCGACAACCGCGACGGCGTGCTCAGTGGCCAGCAGGGCCTGTCGCTGCATGCCGGCGACATCCGCAACGGCACCCGTGCCGCCGGCCAGCCCGGTGGCCTGATCACTAGCCAGGGCGCCCTCGACCTGCGCGCCGGGCAATTCGAGGCCATCGGCGGCGGCGAAGTCTCCGCCAAGGGCGACCTGCAACTGAGCGTGGCCCGGCTGATCCAGCAACAGGCGAAGCTGATCGGCGAAGGCAACGTGCGCATCGACCTGGGCAGCAACGACCAGCATGGCGACTTCGACAACCGCGGCGGCCTGCTCAGCGCCGCCGGCGCGCTGCAGGTCAACGGCCTGGGCAACCTCGACAACCGCGGTGGGGAAATCTCCAGCGCGCAGGACTTCAGCCTGAGCGCCAGCGGCGACGTCGACAACGGCGACCAGGGCGGCATCATCAGTGCCGGGCAACTGAGCTTGTCCGCAGCCGCCCTGCGCAACGCCAACCAGGGCCTGCTCTCGGGCTGGCAGGCGCTGGCGGTGAACGCCGCAAGCCTGGACAACAGCGCCAGCGGCACGCTTTCCAGCCGCAACGGCACCCTCGACGTCACGCTCAGCGGCGTGCTCGACAACCACGACCAGGGCGCGCTGGTCAGCCAGGGCAAGCTGAGCCTGGCAGCCGGCAGCCTGAACAACGCCGGCGGCATCCTCTCCACCCAGGGCGACCTCGGCCTGGCCCTGGCCGGCGACCTCGACAACCGCAATGGCGGCCTGCTCAGCGCCCAGGGCGAACTGGCCGGCAGTGGCCGCGCGCTGGACAACCGCGGCGGGCAGATCAACGCCAACGGTATGCAACTCGACGCCACCAGCCTGGACAACAGCGGTGGCAGCCTGGCCAGCAGCGGGGCCCTGCGCCTGGGCCTGCTCGGCGCGCTGCTGAACCTGGGACCGAACGCCAAGCTGGCCAGCGCCGGCCCGCTGGACCTGAGCGCCGGCAGCGTCGACAACCGTGGCGGGCAACTGGTCAGCCAGGGCCTGCTCAAGGTTCTGGCCGGGCGCTTCGACAACAGCGCCGGCGGCACCGTGGCCAGCCAGGACGCCCTCAACCTCAGCCTCAGCGGCGACCTGCTCAACGGCCAGGACGGCCTGATCTACAGCAAGACCGGCAAGCTCGACATCGGCGCCGCCAGCCTCGACAACGCCGCCGGCACCCTGCAGGGCCAACTCGACACCACCCTGCGCATCCAGGGCGCCGCCGACAACCAGGGCGGGCGCATCAGCAGCCAGGCCGGCAACCTCGACCTGCGCAGCGCCAGCCTGGATAACGGCACTGGCGGCGTCCTCGACAGCGCCGCCGGCTGGCTGAAACTGGTCACTGGCGGGTTCAGCAACAACGCCGGCATCACCCAGGCGCAATCGCTCGACGTGCAGGCCACGGGCGGCATCGACAACCGCAATGGCCACCTTTCGGCGGTCAGCGGCAACAACACCCTCGTCACCAGCGACCTCGACAACCGCGGTGGCGGCCTCTACGCCGGCGAATTGCTGAGCGTCACCGGCAACCAGTTGCTCAACCAGGGCGCCGCCCTGGGCCAGGGTGGCAAGATAGGCGCGGGCGACATCGACTTCAGCCTGGCTGGCGCGCTGAATAACCGCTTCGGCCTGGTCGAAAGCAGCGGCAGCCTCGACCTGTCCGCGGCCAGCATCGACAACGTGGTAGGCGCCATCCGCGCCCTCGGCCAGGACGGCAGCACCCGAGTGAGCAGTGCCGGCTTGCTGGACAACAACCTCGGCCGCATCGAAACCGCCGCCCAGGACTTCAGCCTGCAGGCCGGCGCCCTGCAGAACGGCGGCGGCAGCGTGCTGCATGTCGGCACTGGCAGCTTCGGTATCGACCTGGCCCAGGCCGGCCAGGCCGGCGGCAGCTTCACCACCAACGGCAGCCTCAGCTACCAGGCGGCCAACTGGACCAACAACAGCATCATCCAGGCGCGCAACCTGACGCTGAACGTCGGCAGCCTGAACCAGGGGAGCGGCGGCCAACTGCTCGCCGCGCAGAGCTTCAACGGCAGTGGCGGCAACTGGACCAACGACGGCCTGATCGCAAGCGACGGCAACCTCGACCTGAGCCTGAGCGGCAGCTACACCGGCAACGGCCGCCTCAGCAGCCTGGGCGACCTGACCCTGGGCGCCGGCTACATCGGCCTGGGCGCTTCGGCCAGCATCGCCGGCGGCGGCAGCACCCGCGTCAGCAGCAGCGGCACCCTCGACAACAGTGGCCGGCTCACCTCTGCGGCGGGCCTGCAAGTCAGCGCAGCCAACCTGAACAACTACGGCACCCTCGGCAGCGCCGCCAACCTGCGCCTGGTGGCGAGCAACCTGCTCAACCAGAACGGCCTGATCTTCAGCGGCGGTGACATGGCGCTGCGCGTGGGCAGCTTCACCAACCGCGAGGCGGACGTATACAGCCTCGGCGCGCTGGACCTGGCGGCGGACGACGCCGGCAACCGTGCCGCGCGCCTGGACAACCTCTCCGCCAACCTGGAGAGCGTGGGCGACATGCGCCTGAACGTCGCCGCGCTGAACAACCAGCGTGTGGTGCTGGTGGTCAACGATGCCGGCAAGTACACCGCCAAGATCGTTGAGGTGAACTGCTACAAGTACCTCAACGACAGCATCGCCGACTGCTCCGGCAAGCGGAACGGCGTATGGGAAATCACCGAGCGCGACAAGCTCGAGGTGCTGCAGGCCAGCGCCGCATCCTCCATCAGCGCCGGCGACACCCTGAACAACGCCAGCAGCGTGATCAGCGCCGGGCAGAACCTCTACGCCACGGTCGCCAACCTGACCAACCAGGGCGTGGTCACCGGCGAGACCGAGACCTTCCGCGTATTCGTTTCTCAGCGCACGAGCAACATGTCCAGTTGGGTGAACGAGGCCAACGCCTTCACCGACAAGTACTGGTACGAAAGCCCGGACTACATCAACGATCCAGCCGGCCTGGCCGACGCGATGAGCCATTTCATCGCCCGAACCGAGCGTGACCTGCCGCAGTTCGGCTCGGTGACGCAGCTCAACAGTGGCGACCAGACCTACGCCGGCATCATCCAGGCCGCCGGCAACGTCAGCATCAGCGCCAGCAACCCGATCAACAACAGCGTCATCCGCAACAACTACACCTACGTCAATCCGGGCCAGAAGACCGGCGACACCGCCGTCGGCGCCAGCCCGGTGAGCACCGTGGTGCCGATCAATGCCCAACTGCCGCCGGACCTCGCCCAGCAGCAGGTCAACCCCATCACGCTGCCGGGCTTCAGCCTGCCGCAAGGTCAGAACGGCCTGTTCCGCCTCAGCGGCGAAGCCGGTAGCGGCGGGGCCGCCGGCAGCGTGCAGGGGGCCGGCGACCCGGCGCTGGCCGGTGCCAGTAGCGCCCAGTCCGATTCCGGCCTGAACATCCCGCGCGTGCAGGGGCTGCCCAGCAGCACCACGCCGAGCAACAGCCACAAGTACCTGATCGAGACCAATCCCGAGCTGACCAGCCTGAAGAGCTTCCTCAGCTCCGACTACCTGCTGGGCCTGCTCGGCTACGACCCGGACCAGGCGCAGAAGCGCCTGGGCGATGGCCTCTACGAACAGCGCCTGATCCAACAGGCGGTGGTGGCCCGCACCGGCCAGCGCTTCATCGACGGCATGGCCAGCGACGAGGCGCTGTTCAAGTACCTGATGGACAACGCCATCGCCTACAAGGACCGCCTCAACCTGACGGTGGGTGTGGGTCTAACCGCCGAACAGGTGGCGGCGCTGACCCACGACATCGTCTGGCTGGAAGAGGCCGTGGTGAACGGCGAAAAGGTACTGGTGCCGGTGCTCTACCTGGCCCAGGCCGACAACCGCCTGGCGCCCAACGGCGCGCTGATCCAGGGCCAGAACCTGAGCCTGATCAGCGGCGGCGCACTGAACAATGCCGGCACCCTGCGCGCCAGCAACAACCTCAACGCCACCGCGGCGAACATCACCAACAGCGGCCTGGTGGAGGCCGGCAACCGCCTCGACCTGCTGGCCACCGACAGCATCCGCAATACCGCCGGCGGCATCCTCAAGGGGCGCGACGTCAGCCTCACCGCGCTGACCGGCGACGTGATCAACGAACGCAGCGTCACCCGTATCGACAGCGCTCAGGGCAACCGCACCTGGACCGCCAGCTTCGCCGACAGCGCCGCACGCATCGAAGCGGCCGGCAACCTCGACATCAGCGCCGGGCGCGACATCAGCAACCTCGGCGGCGCACTCAAGGCCGGCAACGACCTGCTGCTGAACGCCGGGCGCGACGTCAACATCAGCGCTGTGCAGGTAGAGAACGGCCAGGTCAACGGCAGCCGCTCCTACAGCCAGACCCTCCAGCAACTGGGGGCCGAGGTCAGTGCCGGTCGCGATTTGGACATCAGCGCCGGCCGCGACCTGACCGCGGTGGCGAGTAGCCTCGACGCCGCGCGCAATGCGGCGCTCAGCGCCGGGCGGGACGTGACGCTGGCTTCGGCGGCGGATGAGAGCCATAGCTACAGCAAGAGCCGGAAGGTCACCAGCAAGCGTGACAGCGTCCAGCAAGTCAGCACTCAGCTGAATACTGGCGGGGACCTGAGCGTCTACGCCGGCCAGGACCTGACTCTCATCGGTAGCCAGGCCAAGGCCCAGGGTTCCGTAGCCCTGGACGCCGTCCGGGATGTCGCCATCCTGTCTGCGCAGAACGAGGAAGCCTACTTCTACAAGAAAAAGAAAGAGGGCTCTTTCGGTCGTAGCAAGACCAAGCAGACCGAGACCTATGACAGCGAGAACGTTGCCTCGGTGGTGCAGGCCGGCAAGGACCTGACTATCAATGTGAGTCAGGATGCCAATGGGGCCATCAGTCTCAACGGAGGGCGGGACGTTACCGTCGTTGGCAGCCAATTATCGGCCGGCAATGACCTGCTGCTTGGTGCCAGCCGGGATGTCTCGGTGCTTGCCGGCAGCGAAGAGCATGGTGCTTCCAGCAAGAAGAGCAAGTCTGGCTTCGGTGGCTTGTCGAAGAGTGGCAACAGCCAGTTGCAGACCACCACTTCGCAGGTAGGCAGCGAACTGGATGCTGGCAACGACGTGGTGATTGCTGCCGGTAACGATATTGGCGTTCGTGCCAGTGCAGTCCGCGCCGGTAATGATGTCGAGATGCGGGCGGGGCTCGTACAGGCGACTGGTGATATCAGCCTGGAGGCTGGCAACAACACGGCTTACCAGGAGTCCGAAAAGTACCGTAGCAAGGTAGGTCTTTCCGGCTCGGGCAGTTTCGTGTCGCTGGCCTCCTCCAAACAGGCTGGCCAGGCGGGTCAGACCAGCGAAAACGTCGGTAGCCTGGTCAGTGCCGGCCGGGATGTCACCCTGCGTGCCGAGCGTGACGTCAGTGTGGTCGGCAGCGCTGTGGATGCTGGGCGTGACCTCAGCGTGCTGGCCGGGCGAGACGTCAATGTGGTTGCCGGCGAAAGCGCCGCGGCCAGCAGCAGTTGGGAAAGCAAGAAGCGGCTCGGCCTGGGTTGGGACTTCAGCGAAACCAGCGCTAGCGTCTTCGCCGGTGCGGAGAAGCTGAAGGAGAAGGACCGCCAAGTCAGTACCAGCAACGCACCCAGTCAGCTCAGTGCCGGTCAGGACATGAGCATCAGCGCCGGGCGCGATATTGTCCAACAAGGTAGTGACATCAGCGCCGGGCGTGATATCGCGCTCAATGCCGGGCGTGACATTCGCTTCGATACCGGCCAGGACACATCTAGCTCCGAGCATTACAAGCAGGTTCAACGCGCCGGTATTTCGGCTCAGGTCAGCCAGAGCGTCACCACTGGCTTGCAGGATGTCGGCAAGATCGGCTCGGGTGGTTCGCCGCTCAGCCAGGCTTCCAGCGTGATGCGTGGCATTGATGGGGCTACCGATCTCGGCGTTTCCGCCGGGGTGAGCGGTGGCGTCAGCCAGTCGACCAACCGCAACGCCTCGCAGCAGGAAAATGCGCGCCCCTCAACGGTGAACGCGGGCCGTGATCTGACTGCTTCGGCCGGGCGCGACATCACCCTGGTAGGTACCCAGGCGGGGGCTGGGCGTGATATCCGCCTGGATGCCGGGCGTGACCTGACCATACAAAGTGCGGAAAGCCATTCCAGCCATAGCAGCAAGGACTCCAGCAGTAGCCTGTCCGCAGGTATCGCTGTTGGCAGTTACAACGCATGGGATGGTGGGCAGGGCAATAGCGGCCCCTATGTCGCTGGTTCCGTGGCCAAGGCTGAACAGAAGGGCAGTGGTACCCAGCACGTCAATGCTCACATTGAGGCGGGTGGTGATGTGGCCCTCAGCAGCGGTCGCGACACTACTATCGCCGGCGCTGGAGTCAGTGGCGACCGGCTTTCGGTGGATGCCGGGCGCAATCTGACCATCGCTTCGCGCCAGGACAGCGACAAGGTCCAGGGGGATCGCTATAGCCTTGGCGGTTCGCTCAGCCTTGGTGGTGGCGGCGGTCTCAATATCGGTCTAGGCGAGACCAAGGGGGCCAGCCAGTGGGTCAGCGAGCAGACTCGCCTGGAAGGGCGTAACCAGGTCGACATCCACACCGGCCAGCACACCCAGATCGATGGCGCCGTCGTGACTGCCGGCAACGGCAACCTGCTACTCGATACCGGTACGCTTGGCTACAGCGACATCCGCGACAAGGACCACTACAAGAGCTACGACATTAGCTTCGGAGGCTCCTTCGCTGGTAAAGATGCCGACGGCAAACCCTTGGTGCGCAATGACGAGGGCAAAGCGTCGAACCTGATTCTTCAGGGGCAGTACAGCTCGCGTGACCGCGAACAGATCAACCGCGCCACGGTAGGTGCTGGCGAGATAGTCGTGCGCGACAACCCTGATCAGGATCTCTCGGGGTTGAACCGCGACCCCGACAGGGCCCAGGAAATCACCAAGGACAAGAAGCGCGAGGAAGATCTCTACATCAGCTCCAACTCCGTGGAGAAGGTGGGAGAGGCCGCGGAGTATGCACATGAAGTCTATGAGGTAAGGCAGCGTGCCCAGGCTCGCAATGAAATGCTCAATGGCTCGCCTGACGAGCGGAGCGATGCGGCGCGGAAGCTCTTCCAATATCAAATGGGGGACGCTGCAGGCACCGAGCCCGGGCGGTTGGTGGCCAACCGCTTGGCGGACCTGGCTCGCCAGGACCCCGCAGCGGCTAACGAAGCTCTTGATCTCCTGAGGCAACTCCAAGGTCCGGGAGGGCCGTCGGGAAGTGCCAGTTTTGCCCAGGCTATTGGCGCCGGGGCGGTCGTACTGCTGGTTGGTGTGCTGGTTGGTGGAGAGGTAATCGCCAATAACCCCGAGTATCAGCAGAAGCTGGCTGATGCACTGGCAAAGCTTTCCGATTCCGAGCGACGCCGGCTCGAAAACCTAGCCGATCTGTTGGGTACGGATGGGTTCCCAATCCACAAGGGGGAGCTGGGTAAATTCATCTTCCCGATTGCGGAGCAAGGAACATCGTCTCCGGATAGCAATGGTTACGGTGCGGGTGGGAAGGTTGAACTGCCAAACAGTACTGAAGGGAGTCGGATTGTTGAGACAGGGGCTTGGAACACTACGACATTAGCAGACCCGGTTTCTACTCCGGGAAACATGTACAGCAATGGCTTTGAACCTATAAAACTAAATGGACTTTCGCAAAATCGGCCTTTGCAGGAGCTTACCCACCAAGAAATAGTAGATGTATTTAGTGGGACAGGCTTTGAGCTTTCGAATCATGCGATTGCTAGGCTTAAAGATGCTAGAACAAGTAATATTGGTTTTGAAACTCCTAACGATATTGTGAAAGTGTTTAATAAGGGAGAGCGGTTTGATGCGGGTAATGGTGAGATCGGATTGTCCTACGGTGGTTTGGAGGCGATAATTGATCCAATATCTAAACGTATCATTACTTTTAGGCCGGCAAAAAATAGGAGTAAATAATGATAATTGTAAAGGATGATGCTTCTTGTTTTTCTTTTGATGTGGTTGGGTATCAATACTCTCACTCTAAAGATATTTATGACTCCAACTGGTTAATTGTTAAGATGGCTGCGCGGGTTGGGGAGCTATATTGGTGTGCCACTGATGCTTGCCTTAGAACCTTTGAGTTGCTTGCTTTGAAAGAATGGCTTCAAGATCTTAGTTGTTGCTGGGTATCTGGGAGTCAGCTGAGGTTTACCGAGGGGGAAATTGGTTTTTTGGCTGGGGAGTCTGGAGTTATTGATGTTGTTTTAGACTTTGGCTTTCATCCGTTAGGGGGTAAATATCGATATGGGGTTGATTCTGAGTTTGTGCTGAGCTTTAAGGTCTTTGATGGCGATTTGAAGCGATTAATAAGAGATATTGATATGCTGATTGAGAAATTTCCAGTAAGGCATTGAGACCTTCTTGGAAGGAATGGGTTGGTCGAAAGGGGACAGATTTGAATGGCACTTACTTAACCCTTTTCGGATGACCGTGTTTCTTGATCGCTGCCCGAGCAGATTGACGTGTGCAGGTCAGTAATGGGTAGGGCTTTGGCCTTCGCTTGAGGGCTCTGGGTTCAACTCGCCCGGAGCGATTGCCGACACGCTGTTGCGCGACCAGAACCAGCAGGCCGCGAAGAGTCGTACCTCCGTCAGGATCATCGTCGAATTGCCGCCACGCCAGCCATAGCTGGAGGCTGTGCTTGAAGCTCAATTCACGGGGTAGGCAGTCAGCCATCGAGGCCGATTGCGCCATGATCAGGCGAATCAGGTTGTGTGCCAGCAGGTAAATCCAGAGTTCCTTGATAGCCATCGCGGGAGCTTTACAGCTCAGCATTTCGAGCCCCATCGTGGTTTTGAGATTGCGCAGATCCAACTCTACGTGCCAGCGGCTTTTGAACAGCGCTTTCAAGGCAGCCTTGGGCGTTTGAGTCGTGCAGCGCAGCGTCGTGACCAGAATCTTGTCGCCCGCTTTCAACTCCCGAACCTCCAACCTGTCAGGCACTTGCTCGTAGTAAGCCTGGCTCATCCAGGATGGGCGTTTCCGGGGCTTTTCCAGACCGATCAGATGATCGCGCGTCCCCAGGCGCTTACCTCGCCGAAAGTCGGTACTGCGCCGACGCGCACCATATTGCTCAAACACACCATCGATGCCCCTGCGTTGCAATTCGCACAGCAGGAAATAGGTCGCATAGTAGGCATCTCCCAGCAAAACATCGCCAGCGTTCAACGTATCGAGCATCGACCGCAACAGGGTTTGCTCATCGCCACCCTTGCCGCGAAAACGCCCCAATGCCGCATTCAGCACTGCACCGCTGGAGAGGCAGACAGTGCAGGTTAGTGGGAGAAATGATCCGGGTTGGATTCCTGATGGTAGGGTAAGTTGGAAGTAAAGATATGAACATCGATTCGCTAAGGCGTTATGAGTCTGCTGATGATTTTTTTGCGCTTAATGGAAGTGTTGTGATGAAGATGACAGTAGCCGCAGCTATCTCTGTATGCGAGCAGGCTATCAGTCATGGATTGGTTGTTTCTCGAGTTGAAGGTGGTATTTGGCATAATCCTGGGTTTGAAGCGCGTCTGGATTGTATCTGGGATGGGGCAGACTCCTCGGTAGATAAGGTTAGTGTGGAGAAAAGTAATAGGTTTGCTGCAGTTTTTATTAAGAGTGAAAGTTTTCAGCATGACACTTTTATCATTGCTGTGAGTAAGGTTTTATTTGGCGAGTGACGAAAGGGGGAATTTATTTTTCTACTCTAAAGCTGATCTGGCGGGCAGGGCTAGAGTAATGAAAATAAATCTGTCCCTTTTTTCTAATTTAACTTATATTCCTGTGGGTTTTTAATGTATGAAGTCTGCTGAGTATTATCGGTGTTTGCCAGAATCTATGTCGATAGAGGCTATAAGTTGTGAGTTTGCTGAGGTGTTGGAGAGTGTTAAGTCTGGAGTGGTGTCTAAGGAAGATGCTCTTAATGCTCTTTCAGAGTTAAGCGATAGGCAATGGAATACTTATGGTTTTTTGAATGATGAATTAAGATCGTCAATAGAGGATGCTTTAGTCAAACTTTGGGATGGCCAAAGCATAGGGGCGGCAGAAACGATAGTTTCGATAGTTGCGAGACTAGGGCTTGGGCGTGTTCTTAGGTTTTTGAGTGCCCTCGACTCCAGTCAAGTGTCTCCTGATGTATTGAAGGAGATACATGAAGCAGTAGAGGAGTTGAGAAATAATATAGATGATCCGTATAGTGGGATGCGAGACTAGAAAGCGAAATGACCGAAAAGGGACAGATTTATTTTTCCTACTCTAAAGCTGGTTGACTGGGCGCCAGGACTTGAGCGTTGGGGGAAATGTAGCGTTTGCAGAAATAAATATTGCTGAGCTAGCCCCTGAAACGATGGTATTGAAGGCGTTTAGCCGGTACGACGAGCGTGTAGGTGAGTTCCTGCCAAAACCTGGAGGTGATCTAGACTCCTGGGTGCTTAAACCTCAGGAAGCGACATCCAAATACATTGGAACCCCTGCTGCATATCTTCGGGATATGGATACTGAATTTAAGATATTAGAGACGGTCGCTCAGAATTTAGAAAGTAATCCGCTTGCATCTGGTGCTATAAATTTAATATCCGAAAAAATGGTCTGCCCTAGCTGCACGGATGTGGTTCGACAGTTTAGGGAGCGATATCCTAATGTTAAATTGAATATATTCACGGTGGAAAAATAATGAAGAATTATGATTTGGATTGGGAGGAAATATATGTGTTGGTACAGAGGCTATATATTAGGGCGATAGAAGATAAGGGGTTTCTGCCTGAGCAGGCTTTTTCGTATGTTCAAGAGGAAACGGATACGTTAAGACTGATGGGCAAACCTGGCCTGGAGTTGGTCTTGCAAACTGCAATATTTAAGATTGGCATGGGGTTCGGATTAAGATTGTCCCCGGATAGCCCTGATACAGAGGATGCGATTGAGAGTTTGTCGTTGATTTATTCTGATTTTGATATTTCAGATCTTGAAAGTTTCGGGCTGAAAGGGAAGGCCTTAGATGGCTTTCTAAATGATGTGAAATTGGTTTCAGATTTCTTTTTTTGTGAGAGGTAGTTTTGGAGGAAAAGGGGGCAGATTTGAATGGCACTTACTTAACCCTTTTCGGATGGCCATGTTTCTTGATCTCTGCCTGAGCAGATTGACATGTGCAGGTCAGTAGTGGATAGGGCTTTGGCCTTCGCTTGAGGGCTCTGGGTTCAACTCGCCCGGAGCGCTTGCCGACACGCTGTTGCGCGACCAGAGCCAGCAGGCCGCGAAGATTCGCGCCTCCGTTAGGATCATCGTCGAATTGCCGCCACGCCAGCCATAGCTGGAGGCTGTGCTTGAAACTCAATTCACGAGGTAGACAGTCAGCCATCGAGGTCGATTGCGCCATGATCAGGCGAATCAGGTTGTGTGCCAGCAGGTAAATCCAGAGTTCCTTGATAGCCATCGCGGGAGCTTTACAGCTCAGCATTTCGAGCCCCATCGTGGTTTTGAGATTGCGCAGATCCAACTCTACGTGCCAGCGGCTTTTGAACAGCGCTTTCAAGGCAGCCTTGGGCGTTTGACTCGTGCAGCGCAGCGTCGTGACCAGAATCTTGTCGCCCGCTTTCAACTCCCGAACCTCCAACCTGTCAGGCACTTGCTCGTAGTAAGCCTGGCTCAGTCAGCGTTCAACGTATCGAGCATCGACCGCAACAGGGTTTGCTCATCGCCACCCTTGCCGCGAAAACCACCCAATGCCGCGTTCAGCACTGCACCGCTGGAGAGGCAGTCGCCAATGTCGGCCGCGACCTGCCCCTGCAGAGCCTGCAGGACAGCGACTACTACGACTCCAAGCAGAAGAACGTCTCCGCCGGGGCGAGCGTCGCCATCATCGGCACTGGCGGCAGCGCCAGCGTCAGTGCCAGCCAGAGCAAGATCGACTCCAACTACAAGAGCGTGCAGGAGCAGACCGGCCTCTACGCCGGCAAGGGCGGCTTCCAGATCGACGTGGGCAACCACACGCAACTGGACGGCAGCGTCATCGCCAGCACCGCCGAAGCCGACAAGAACCGCCTGAGCACCGGCACCCTGGGCTGGAGCAGCATCGACAACAAGACCGACTACAAGAGCCAGCAACAGAGCGTCAGCATCAGCAGCGCCAGCGATGGCAGCGGCAAATTCATCAGCAACATGCCCAGCGGCATGCTGGTCGCCTACAACCACGGCGACAGCGCCAGCGGCACCACCGGCTCGGCCATCTCCAACGGCACCCTCGAAATCCGCGACCCGGCCAACCAGCAGCAGGACGTGGCCAGCCTGAGCCGCGACGTCGAGCACGCCAACGGCAGCATCAGCCCGATCTTCGACAAGGAGAAGGAACAGAACCGGCTGAAGCAGGTGCAGCTGATCGCCGAGATTGGCACCCAGGCGATGGATATCGTTCGGACGCAGGGGGAGATCAATGCCGAGAGCAAGGCGCGGGAGGAACTAGTCAAAAACGGTACTCCGAATCCTACGCGCGAAGAGATAGAGAACAGCGCCATCTACCAATCTGAGATGGCTCGTTATGGCACTGGCAGCGACTTGCAGCGTGCTGCTCAGGCCATAACCGCCGCGCTGCAAGGGCTTGCCGGTGGAGATATGGGGGCAGCCCTGGCGGGAGCTTCGGCGCCCTACCTTGCGAATCTCATCAAGCGTTACACCGATGGAAACACCGAAGCGCAATTGATGGCCCATGCTGTGCTGGGGGCGCTGGTCGCTCAGGCCCAAGGCAACTCCGCCGTCGCGGGTGCGGCAGGTGCGGCCACTGCTGAGGGTTTGGCATCAACCATCGCCAAGCAACTGTACGGCAAGGGTTCCGAAGACCTCACCGAGGCACAGAAGCAGACAGTGGTGGCGCTGGCCTCGCTGGCGGGCGGCATGGTGGGCGGGGTGCTGGAAGGCGGAGCCGAGGGTGCCGTCGCCGGTGCGAAAGGAGGACAGAACGCCGTCGAGAACAATGAGTTCGGCGGCAGGCTATACCTCGACCGTGTATTCGAGGCTTACGTGCAGAGCGGGGGGTGTGGCGGAGCCGCACGTCAACAGTGCCGCCAGGACTACGAGAACAAACAATTGGCCAATGGCGGCCTTGAAGTGGCCGCCACCTTTGCACTTTTGCCGGTAGCCATTGCGGGAGCGGCCAGTACTCCGGCGATACTCGCTGTTGCGAGAGCAGCAGTGGAGGCTTGCAAGCTCAACCCCATTCTGTGTGTTAACGAAACCAGCATTGCGGTAGCCGAGATGGGGATCGGCGAAGCTCTGCCTGCCGGGCTGGTGGGCGCGGCGGGTACAAAACTCACCCTTGAGCAGGCGACCAAGGTCCGTATTGCACAGGAGGTGGAGCAGCAGACTGGGCAGAAGCTGTCGGCTGATGCTATAGAGAGTATTTTGACGGGGGGAGTGGTGCAAAAGGGGTTGGTGAGGCTACTGCTTTGCGTACTCCGTTAGCTGGGCCAACAGGAAACTGGAATAACTACACTCACGCAGAGGCTGTAATTCAAACTCGGATCTCTGGGCAACTCGTTAACGCAGAAAAAGCAGTTATTGATCCTAATAAAATTACGTCATATGCGCTGAATACAGAGCATCCGGTCGGTGGCAACAAGGCTAAAGTTTTTGAGTCAGCTTTAGGCTATAGTCAAAAGAACGCTTCTGAACTAATCACGAAGGTGCAAGAAGGAGCTGCGCTGTATCCAGCTAAGCTAGGTGTCGCTGATAAATTTGGCCAACGCATAACCATCGACATGCCCATAACTGGCCCTAATGGGAAGACGGCAATTGTTCGAACCGGCTGGATTTATGATCCAGGCTCCTCGATTCCAAGAATGACGACTCTCTATGTCAAGTAAGGATCGTATTCAGTGAAGTACAAATTATTTGATGTTGTTGTTTTGAATGAGGATCTTTCGGATGAAGGACTGCGTGCTGGAATGATAGGCGCAGTAATTGATGTATATAGCCAGCCTGTTGAAGGATATGAGGTGGAATTTTGTGATGAACAGGGGCGTACAATTGCACAGCTAGCACTTTCACCTGACCAACTAAGATTAGCTCCTGACTCATAGTGAATAGCCCCGACTCTGCAACTGGCAGAATTTTTACTTGGATACGCGGAACTAATGGGTGGGAGTTATGATTGAATATGAAGATATCTCGATTCATTTGGAATTGAGCTATCGAGACAAATCAATGCCACTGCTGGCTAATGTAGTGGAAAAGCCTGTTTGGGAAAGTATTGAAAAGGGTATAAAGGGATCGTTTGAATTTGGTGGGTTCGTTCGGCTGGCAGTTATCGCCCCTAAGACATCTTTCGTTAGTCAGCTATCGATGAAATCCTTGCCAGGTAAATTTAGACTTGAAGTCCTAACTCGCGCGTCTAATCCTAAGGAAGAGTATCTTGAGTGGTGGGAACATTCTGACTCCACTTTTAGAGGCGTGGTCAGGTTTGGTGATGATGATTGGGATGCCCGAACGGTTTGCACGGACATCTCAGTAGCAAAAGCTATTTTCAAGGAGCTTTATGAAACGGGAGATTTACAGGCGGGGCTATCTCAAATGCGTTCTCCGTGGAACCCTAAGCCATAAAAGGACATCAACCTCATAGGGACGAAAAGGGGACAGATTTATTTTTCCTACTCTAAAGCTGGCTGGCTGGACAGGATTAGGGTGTGAGAAATAAATCTGTCCCCTTTTCGCTGCTTATGTCCACATATATCAATATGGGAGGGGCCTATATTGGAAGCCAAGTTAAGGGTGGAAATTCTAACTCTGCCGTAGTTGGCGCTGTAGCGGGAGGTGCTGCTGGAAAGACTCTGTGGGTAGGAGTGGCAAGTGAAGTTTCGTCTGGGGTAAAAGAGCAGTTGGAAGGAGTGGGAGGGGCGATCTCGTCAGAGTTTGTCAGTGATCAAATTTCTGGAATTATGGATAAGAAGAAATGAACGGGAAATTTTCTGTTCTTCGATTTTTGATAAAGAGCTATGTTGTGTGCACTGGCGCTATCTTTGTGGCTATGGTGTTGGGAGTGTATGTTTCCGCTGCAATAGAGAATGTGAATATAGATCTTGAGAGGGTGATTCTGGATGCGGCAATTGACTCACTAAAAGGAGGGGCGGTCATGACTGCTGCTGCTGCAGCAGTGATGTTGAAGAACTATTGGTTTAGAGTTCGGAAGTAATTATCTTGTTTAAAAGGATCTTGCTTAGGTGCTAATGAATTTGGACGGAAATGAAAAATAAATTTGTTTTTTGGTTTTTATGGGGAGTTAAGAGTCTTGCAGTGTGTATTGAATGTTGTATTTTTGCAATATTTTTGGCAGGCAATATTAGTGAGCTTGTACAAGGTAAGGGGCTGGATGTGGAGGGGTGGTTCGTATACTCCCTACACTAAGGCGGAGTGTTAGGAGGTATTGTCTTTTGTTCGTTAGTGGTCTTAATTATTTTAAACTATTTTTTTAAGATACGTCGCTAACTTTCAGAGCACTTGAGGTCGCCCCCACTGCTACTGGTGATCTGATGAAGTATTAATGCCATGAAGCCATATGTTCATATTGGGACCGAAAAGGGATTTGAATGGCACTTACTTAAGCGCTAAGCGATTGATTCAGAAAAGAAAGGCTGCTCTTGGTCTACGGTGATAGTTGCGAACACACACCGAGCCCAAGGAGCAGCCCAGATGAATCCTAAGCGCCAAGCCGTCATTCATCAACAGCAGCGCGCCCGTCGGCATACATCGAATACGGACGCTTACGCCTTCTTCAACCTGCTAAGGAAACTCTGAAAAAGCCTGCCTTTTCGAGTTTGCAGGCCTGTAAGCCGCGTGGCTACTGGGGCGCATTTTTCGAGTAGGGGCTTTTTCAGATCATCCCTAATGCATAAAAATCCCCGGTCTCTGCCTGGGATTTTCAGCGTCTCAACTATTGTCGCCTGCCTAGCTGCTCATAGTCAGCCTGATACAACGACCAGGCATCGGAGGCCAAGCAGCGCAGCGAGCGGCTGATCGCGCAGTAAGGATTCAGCTCCGGATCGCCCAGACGCTAGGATAAATTGGAAGTAAAGATATGAACATTGATTCGCTAAGGCAATATGAGTCTGCTGATGATTTTTTCGCGCTTAATGGGAGTGTTGTGATGAAAATGACGGTAGCCGCAGCTATCTCTGTATGCGAGCAGGCTATCCGTCATGGGTTGATTGTTTCTCGAGTTGAAGGTGGTATTTGGCATAATCCTGGATTTGAAGCGCGTCTGGATTGTATCTGGGATGGGGCAGACTCCTCGGTAGATAAGGTTAGTGCGGAGAAAAGTAATAGGTCTGCTGCAAGTTTTATTAAGAGTGAAAGTTTTCAGCATGACACCTTTATCGTTACTGTGAGTAAGTTTTGATTTGGCGAGTGACGGATTTATTTTTTCTACTCTAAAGCTGGCTGACTGGGCAGGATTAGGGTGTGAGAAATAAATCCCCTTTTCTGCTTTTGGTGCTTACTATTTGAGGTCTAGATGATGGATGAGTGGAAAAGGCTCTCTGATTTTGATGATCTAATAGCAAGGGGTGTTGTAATTAGATCTCCATCAGGTGGGTTGTATGAGGAATATGTGGATATTATTGTATTTGACCCGCTGGACCGGAACAGGGGAATGGGAGGGCTGATTGTCTCAGGGCAGAAGGCGGGTATGTATTTGGCAATTTTCCCAGTTGAAAGTACCGAAGGAAGGTGCCTTAAAAAAAGATGGGTTATCGAGAATTGGCAGCGCTGGTTCTTTCCTGGGGTTGATGTCGGAGACGTCTATTGTGCTAGGTTTCCAGCGCCAGCTTCATTGCCGAAGAGTTAGCGGAGCTGAAAGGGAGCGAAAAGGAAACAGACTTATTTTCCTGTCCTCACAAAATAAGCCTGTCTCTTTTTTCCTGAACCAGTAAATAGCCGCACCTACCCCTCACCTATCCAGCATCAACCTCGGCATCTCCTCCAGCGGCACCCACAGCTCCCCCTGCCAATCCAGCAACATCACCCGGCGTGCCTGCCAGCTCATCAGTACGCGGCGGGGTGTGTGGTGGTCGGGGGTGTGTTGGTCGCGCAGGGTGGGGATGACTTCGCGGCTCAGCCATTGGTCCAGGTGCTGGCTTTCCGGGTGGCCGAAGCGGATCAGGGCCTTGTAGAGGCCGGCTTCGTTGATCATGTCGAGCGGTTCTTCGCTGTCGGTGGCGTAGCGGACGTGGATGCGGCGGGTTTCGTGGGGGTGGAAGCGATGGTGGAAGCGCTGGGGGTAGCCGATGCCGAGGAGGCGGGCGAGGTCCTGGGCGGCGAACCAGGGTTGGTTGTCGATCATCACGCCGCGCAGGGGGCGGCCGTGGCGAATGAAGGTGGTTGGGGTGTATGCGTCGTGCATTGTCGGACTCCTATTCCATTGAGGAGCCGCCGCCATCCGCTGTCAGTCGAATGGAGGCGGACCGTGCGGGGGTGACAGACCGGGAATAGGAACCGGCAGACCCGAAGGTCTCCCCCGCACGATCCGCCATGGAGGATTGCAGCAGAAAACTGCAGGTGTGCGGGAGCCTGCGAAAACGTTCGCCGTTTTCGCCTGCACCTTCTGGCGCATCGCGCCTATTCGTCGGACTGTCAAACCCGGCCACGGGACTGACCGTGGCCGGGGCAGGATAGGCAGGTCGCTGGAGCGGCGGAAGACGGATAATTTCCGAAATTCCCTGTAGGACGGGGCTTGGCGACAAGGCGGCGGATTTATCCCGGGCTGCCAGCCGGCTCTGCCTCCACTTCGATGTCCAGGCGCTGCAACCTGAAGCAGGCCGGCTCCGCTCCGCTGTCCAGTGCTTCGCCGAGCAGGGCGATGTAGCGGCTTTCAGCTTCTTCCACCAGCAGCTTCTTGCCGCTGGCCAGCGGCAGCGTGGGGCAGAGGATGCGTGTCGTGCCAGCGTCGTCCAGCAGCAGGGCGTTGCGCGGGGCGCTTTCCTGCAGTTTGCTGCGCAGGGTGATGCGGCAGGCGCGGGGATGTTTCGAGAGCCAGGCGAGGGTCAGCTGGGCTTGGCCGTTGCCTGCCGGGGTTACCCTGTCGACGCGCGCCAGTTGCCAGGGCGCTTCGGAGCCGGGGCGGATGCCGAGCAGGTCGCCGGCCTTGGGCGGTGGGGGCTCGCCGTTGCTCCAGAGCGCGGATACGCCGTTGGAAAGGGGCGTGACCTGGCTCAGCGCTATGACCGGGGGCCGTTCGGCGGCGCTTTCGCTGGGGGATTTGAATTCGATGGGTTCCAGGTGCGGCACTTCTTCGTCGAGCCCGGCCCGGCCGTCGCTGTGGATCGCCCAGACGTCCTGCGCCTTGGCCTGGAGGGCGAAGTGACGGGCGTCCAGGGCGGCCTCGTCCTTGCCGGCGCCCAGGTGCTCCAGGAGTGCGCCGAAGCCGTGGCAGGCTTCCCAGTCGGCGCCGGGCGGCTGGCCGCGCCAGCTGCGCAGCAGGTGGTCCTTGAGGTCGAACCCCTCTTTGGCGCCGCCGAGGCCCTTGAAGTGCTGCATCACCTTGATCGCTTCGTCCAGCTGCAGCGCCAGCCGGCCCTCGGTGGCGGGCGTCTTGTCGATGTCGAGGAACGCCTGGTCGCGGTCGCTGGCGATGATCCAGCGGTCCGTGTCGCGGGCATTGCCCAGGCGGGCCGTCGAGGCGAGCGTTTCCAGGGATTCGATCAGCACCTGCAGGGCTTCCCCGGGCATCTGCAAGGGGGCCGAGCTTGCCAGCAGCAGGGCGCCGAGGTAGCCGCGGCTGATGCTTTGGCTGCGGGCTTCCGGGATTTCCGGGTCCTTCACGTCGATGTCCTGCAGCGACGCCTGCCGGGCCTTGGCGTAGAGGCGATGGAGCAGGCGCCAGAAACCGGCCGGTGCCTCCTGGCCGTTGAGCAGGGCGCTGAAGTGGATTTCCTGGGCGCTGCGCAGCGTGCGCTGCAAGAGCAGTGCCTTGAGTTGCGCCTCGGTGCATTCGCCCCGGGCCAGGGCCCAGTAGCCCTGGATCAGCCGGCGGTGCAGGGCGGCGATGAGTTGCGCCGCCTTGTCCGCCCGCCGTCGCTCGGTGCTGCCCCGTCGGTCGCCGAGCAGTTCGGCGAGGTTGTGCCCCAGGTCGAAGACTTCCGCTCGCGAACGCTCCAGTTGCTTGAGGCGTGTGGCTGGCGGCAGGCGTGCGGAATCCAGGTCGACCAGGCGGTGGTAGAGGGCTCGTGTCCGGGTTGCCAGGTAGGCAACGTCGGGGCGCCGGGTGGCGTCGTTCGACTGCGTTTTCATCGCGGAAGGCTCTAGGTTGCGGTTCTCCAGAACTTGCCCGGAGACTGCTTGCTTCGCTATGCGATGGGTTTAGGACGCATCTGAAAAATGCCGGGGAAAGGGCTTTTTGCATGGACTGTTGCGCGCCGATGTGCTCGCCAGGGCCAGGAGCACCGTGCTGGAGCCGCGGTTCCGTCCACTGCGCGAAGAGGATTTCTTGAGGCACTTCTGATTCCACGTAGGTGGTATGGGTGGTGGCGCAATGCTTGTGTTTTAATGGCGCGGCCAGGTAACAAGATGTTTTCGAAGGATCGACGGGATGCAGTTCATTCCCACAGGCTGGATGCCAGGCCTTGTCTCGCCTCCTCCTGCCGTTCACGCCGGTACGTCCTGTAGCGGCTGCGTTTCCCGTGCTCGAACTTTCCTTCCTCGCATGCCTGCGTGCATGGGTTCCGCCGTGCGCGTCGGGTGCCCGGGCCCATCGTGGTTCCGGTTGCCATGGTGGCTCTATGGCATTGCCTGGCCATTGAGAAGACGGCCGTCGGCATTGGCTGGCGGCCCTGTTTATTGGATTTCCGAGGGGGAATGCAGTGTGAAGATGAAAATGTCCCGGGGCTTGTTGTTGGGCGTGGCGTCCGCCGCCCTGCTGACGGTCGGCGGTTGTGCCACGGAAAGCTCCAGGGCGCTGCCGGTGCAGCAGGTGGAGAGCGTCAACAAGCCGTATTCCGGCGTGCGTTCGCCCATCGCGGTGGGCAAGTTCGATAACCGCTCCAGCTACATGCGGGGGATTTTCTCCGATGGCGTCGACCGCCTTGGCGGCCAGGCCAAGACCATCCTGATCACCCGCCTGCAGCAGACCAACCGCTTCAACGTGCTGGACCGCGACAACATGAGCGAGATCCAGCAGGAAGCCGCGATCAAGGGCCAGGCCCAGCAGCTCAAGGGCGCCGACTACGTGGTGACCGGCGACGTCACCGAGTTCGGCCGCAAGGAAGTCGGCGACCGCCAGTTGTTCGGCATCCTCGGGCGCGGCAAGACCCAGGTGGCCTATGCCAAGGTCGCGCTGAACATCGTCAACATCAGCACCTCCGAGGTCGTCTATTCCTCGCAGGGGGCGGGCGAGTACGAGCTGTCGAATCGCGAGATCATCGGCTTCGGCGGCACCGCCAGCTATGACTCCACGCTCAACGGCAAGGTCCTCGACCTGGCCATGCGCGAGGCGGTGAACAAGCTGGTGAACGCGGTGGACAGCGGCGCCTGGAACCCGGCCCGATAACCCGAAGAAAAGCAGGGAGTAGTGATGTTCATGGGTAAGAACTTTGTTGCCAGGGGCTGCCTGGTGGCGCTGGTATGCGCAGGCGTGGCGTCGCTTGCCGGGTGTTCCTCGCCGAAGACGCTGTACCAGTGGGAAAGCTACCAGTCCCAGGTCCACGACTATTTCACCACCGAGGCGAAGGAGGCGCAGGCCGAGGCGCTGGAGCGCGACCTGCAGAAGATCGCCGCCACCGACGGCCATGTTCCGCCGGGCTATCACGCGCAACTGGGCCTGCTGTATTCGAGCCTGGGCAAGGACGACCAGATGGTCCAGCAGTTCAATACCGAGAAGGCGTTGTTCCCGGAGTCGTCGGCCTACATGGATTTTCTGCTGAAGAACGCAAGGCAAGGGGGTAGCAAGTGATGTGGAACCCGATCAAGCCCCTGCTGGCCCTGTTCGCGCTGGCGCTGCTCGCCGGTTGCGCGCCGCAGAAGACCGTCGACTACTCAGCCTACAAGCAGGCCCGGCCGCGTTCGATCCTGGTGCTGCCGCCGCTGAACGATTCGCCGGACGTGAAGGCGACCTACAGCATGCTCTCGCAGGTGACCTTCCCACTCGCCGAGGCCGGGTACTACGTGTTGCCGGTGGCGTTGGTGGCCGAGACGTTCCGCCAGAACGGCCTCTCCACCCCGGCGGACATCCATGCGGTGTCCCCGGCGAAGCTGCAGGAAATCTTCGGTGCGGATGCGGCCCTGTACATCACCGTGACGCAGTACGGCACCAGCTACATGGTGCTGAGCAGCGCGACCGTGGTGACCGCCGGGGCCAAGCTGGTGGACCTGAAGACCGGCACCACGCTGTGGACGGGAAGCGCCACCGCCTCCAGCGAGGAGGGCAGCAGCAATAACAACGGCGGCCTGCTGGGCATGCTGATCACCGCGGCGGTCAAGCAGATCATCAGCAGCGCCCAGGACGATGCCGGCTACCCCATCGCCGGTGTCGCCAGCCAGCGCCTGCTGTCCGCCGGGCGGCCGGGTGCGCTGTTGTACGGCCCGCGTTCGCCGAAGTACGGCACCGACTGACCCGCCGAGGCCGGGCGAGGGGATGAGGTTGTCTCTTCAGCCGTCGGCAAGGATGGGCCCGGCGTCCCTGCCATGACCTATCCGCCCTCAGCAAGGGCCCGCCCAGCATTCGCCGGACGGGCCTGGCGGGGCAATCAGACGATTCCGATCAGACGCGGAAGTGGCTCACCAGCGTCTGCAGCTGCCCGCCCAGGCGCGCCAGTTCCACGCTGGAGGCGGCGACTTCTTCGCTGGCCGCGGCGGTCTGTTCGGACACGTCGCGCACGCTCACCACGCTGCGGCTGATTTCCTCGGCCACGGCGCTCTGTTCCTCGGCCGCTGTGGCGATCTGCTGGTTCATCGCCTGGATGTTCGACACGGTGCGGGTGATGCTGCCCAGGGATTCGCCGGCCTGGCGGCTCAGGGCCACGCTGCTGGCGGTCAGCTCGCGGCTGCCGAGCATGACGCTGGAGACCTGGCGGGTGCCGCTCTGCAGGCCGGCGACCAGGGCTTCGATCTCTTCGGTGGATTGCTGGGTGCGCTGGGCCAGGGCGCGGACTTCGTCGGCCACCACGGCGAAGCCGCGGCCGGCCTCGCCGGCGCGGGCGGCTTCGATGGCGGCGTTGAGGGCCAGCAGGTTGGTTTGTTCGGCCACTGATTTGATCACGTCCATGACCTTGCCGATCTTCTCGCTTTCCTGTTCCAGGCGCTGCATGGCGTCGGCGGAGCGTTCCACTTCCTCGGCCAGGCGCTCGATCTGTTCCACGGCCTGGTTCACCACGCGGTCGCCGTCGTGGGCTTCGCGGTCGGCGGCGGAGGCGGCCTGGGAGGCCTGCTCGGCGTTGCGCGCCACTTCCTGCACGGTGGCGGACATCTCGTGCATGGCGGTGGCCACCTGGTCGGTTTCCACCTTCTGGCTGTTGGCGCCGGCGCTGGTCTGCTCGGTGACCGCCGACAGCTCCTCGGCGGCGCTGGCGATCTGCGTCACGCCATCGCGGATGCCGCCGATCAGGTCGCGCAGGCTGTGGCTCATGCGCTGCATGCTCTGTTGCAGGCGGCCGAGTTCGTCGCGGCGCTCGACCTGGATGTCGCGGGACAGGTCGCCGGCGGCGATGCGGTCGACCACTTCCATGGTGGCGTGCAGCGGGCGGGTGATCTGCCGGGTGATGACCAGCGCGGCCAGGCCGCCCAGCACCAGGGCCAGCAGGGTGAAGAGCACCTGCAGGTTGCGGGCGCGGGCGCTTTCGATGTCGCGGCGGTCCAGTTGCAACTGGTAGAGGGATTCGCTGAGCTTGACGATGTCCTGGCCCTGGGTGGTCATTTCCTTGCGCGCCTGGACGATGGCGGCCATGTTTGCCCGCAGCGCCTGCACGCCCTCGCGGTAGCCGCGCAACGCCGCGCCCAGTTGCTGCACGCGGGCCGCCAGGTCGGGGCCGAGGGTGTTTTCCAGCGTCGGCAGGCTGGCGAGGCTTTCGTCCAGGTGGCGGGTGACGCCGTCGCCATCGCGGGACAGGGCGGTGGCCAGGTAGTCGCGCACGTCGTAGCGGGCCTGCAGCAGGTCCTCGCGGGTGCGGCTGATGGCCTGGTAGCGGGCGGCGCGTTCTTCGTCGGCCGGGGCCTTGAGCACGTCTTCCTGCAACTGCGCGGTCAGCTCGCCGGCGCGGGCGGCCTCGCCTTCCAGGGCGCGGCGGGTGGCGTTGGCGTTCTGGTAGCCGCTGCGCATGGCGGCCAGGGATTTCTCGTAGTCGGCGATGACGCCGCCCAGTTGGTCGAGCATGCGCACGTTCTCGGGGCTGACGAAGTAGCCGCGCAGCTTCTGCTGGTGGGCCTTGAATTCGCCCAGGGCGCTCATGACGGCGCCGGCTTCCTGCTCGCCGCCGTCGGCGATCATGTATTGCAGGCGGGTGATGCGCAGCTTGGTGAGGCGGGCGTTGAGCTCGGTGATGTCGCTCATCCAGTTGCTGCGGTCGATCAGCGAGCCCAGGCCGACCCAGCTGACCGCGGCGAGGATGGCGGTAAACGCCAGGACCACGCCGAAGCCGAGGGCCAACTTGAGGTTCACGCTCAGGTTGGATATCCAGCTATGCATTGACGATCTCCAAAGAAGGTTCGGTGAAGGCAGGCCATTCGGAGATTGTTCTTGTCGAGGCCATGGCAAGGCGCACCGCGCCAGGGAGGAGTTATCGGCAGGGCATGGCGGAACCGTAGGAAAAGTAAGAAAAATCTGACGCCAGAAACGCGGCGAGCCATTCCGGGGACGGTCAGCCCCCGGTTATCCACAACGCCAGCAGCGGCACCAGATTGAACAGCAGCACGCCGATCTTGTAGATGGCCATGCCGCCGTAGTGCAGGGCGTCGAAGGCTTCCCGGCCCAGGCCGAACCAGTGCTTGTGCAGGCGGTACAGGCCGTCGTGGGCGAGGCTGAAGGCGCCGAACCAGAGCAGCAGCACGGCGTAGTTGAGCAGGGTGCACCAGAGCAGGAATTCCTGCGGGTCTCTGACGTTCATGGCGATCTCCCGGGCGTTTTTTCATTCGAGGGCGTCTATGTCGGACGGTTCCAGCGCTCGCCGAACGTCGCGGCCAATGGCGGGGCGGCCGGCCGCCGTGGATAATGCGCCACTGCCGTGCCGCGGCTTTGCGGCGTGGCCCGCGGCCGGTTCCCGCGCGGTGGTGGTCGCCCCGCTGCGCCCGTGGTTTCCCGGCCCCTCTCCCTGGTCCTCTCGTCCGCCGTGCGCAGCGTCGCCCGGCGAGGTAGCCCCATGTTCAGCCCGCTCGTCACCTTCCCCGCGCTTTACACCGCCACCCTCCTGATGCTGGCCGGCTCCGGCCTGTTCACCACCTACATGGGCCTGCGCCTGACCGCCGAGGGCGCCGGCGACCTGTGGGTCGGCGGCCTGATGGCGGCCTACTATTTCGGCCTGGTCTGCGGCGGCAAGTTCGGCCACAAGCTGATCGCCGGCTTCGGCCACATCCGTTCCTACGTGGCCTGCGCGGGCCTGGCCACGGTGATCGTGCTGCTGCACGCGCTCATCGACACCCTGGCGGTCTGGGTGGCGCTGCGCTTCGTGATGGGCGCGGTGATGATGAACCAGTACATGGTGATCGAGAGCTGGCTCAACGAGCAGGCCGAAGGGCACCAGCGCGGCAAGGTGTTCGCCGGCTACATGGTGGCGGTGGACCTCGGCCTGGTGCTCGGCCAGGGCCTGCTGGCGGCGAGCCCGGCGCTGGACTACAAGCCGTTGCTGCTGGTGGCGATCTGCTTTTCCGCCTGCCTGATCCCGCTGGCGCTGACGCGCCGCGTGCACCCGGCCAAGCTGGTGGCGGCGCCGCTGGAGATCGGCTTCTTCTGGAAGCGCGTGCCGCAGTCGCTGGGCACCATCTTCGTCGCCGGCCTGATGGTCGGCGCCTTCTACGGCCTGGCGCCGGTGTACGCCAACCGCAACGGGCTGGACACCTCGCAGTCGAGCCTGTTCGTCGGCATGTGCATCGTCGCCGGCTTCTGCGCGCAGTGGCCGCTGGGCTGGCTGTCGGACCGCGTCAACCGCAGCTGGCTGATCCGCGGCAACGCGCTGCTGCTGTGCGTGGCCGCCGCGCCGATGTGGGGGCTGATCCAGCTGCCCTACTGGGCGCTGCTGGCCAATGGCTTCGTCACCGGCATGCTGCTGTTCACCCTCTACCCGCTGGCAGTGGCCCTGGCCAACGACCACGTCGAGCAGCCGCGACGCGTGGCGCTCTCGGCCATGCTGCTGACCACCTACGGGGTGGGCGCGTGCATCGGCCCGCTGTTCGCCGGCGCGCTGATGAGCCACTTCGGCCCGGGCATGTTCTACATGCTGGTGTCGGCCTATGCGCTGGTGCTGATCTTCTGGGTGCAGCCGCGGCGCGTCACCGGCATCCACCGCGTCGACGAGGCGCCGCTGCACCACGTGGCCATGCCCGACACTGTCAGCCCCATGGCCGCCACCCTCGACCCGCGGGTGGACGAGGTGCCGGAAGAGCTGGTGGTGGAGGCGCCGCCGAGCATCGGCCGCTCCGACGGTTCGCCCGACCAGGCGAGCTGACCTGCGGAAATGAGAAAGCCCGGCGAATGCCGGGCTTTTCTTTCACCTTGCGGTGTACTGCGCGTGGCTTCAGGCCTGTCGGAAGTGGGCGTTGAAGACGGTGTCGCCACCGGATTCGGCAACGCTCATGGCGCCATGCAGACGGTCGATGGTGTGGCTGCTGCCGTTTTCGGCGACGCGGGCTTCCTCGCTACCCATCTGTTTGTGCAGACGGTCGATGGTGTTGGAGCTGCCGTTCTCGGCTACGCGAGCCTCTTCACCCATCTGCTGGTGCAGGCGGTCGATGGTGCGGCTGCTGCCGTTCTCGGCCACGCGGGCTTCTTCACCCATTTGCTTGTGCAGGCGATCGATGGTCTGGCTGCTGCCGTTTTCCGAAACGCGGACCTGCTCGCTCAGTTGCTTGTGCAGACGGTCGATGGTCTGGCCGCTGCCGTTCTCGGCGACGCGGGCCTGCATTTGCTGGTGCAGACGGTCGACGCTGTAGGAGGAACCGTTCTCGGCCACTTGCGGGGCGGCGAAGGCGAGGTTGGCGGCGATCAGGGAAAGGGCGAAACCGAAGGTGAGAGTGCGTTTCATGATGTGTGGCTCCTGGAGGAAAGGGGTGTTGTTCTGGACACGGAGCCAGTATCCAATCTGGATTATCGATTTGAAAACGAAGCCGGGCAATTGTCGTTATCGATGCCGATGATGTTTAATTTATTCCTTTAAAAACAATAAATTGATTGTGAATATTGACTTCTATCAATGGTCTCGATGGGGCGTATCGACGTGATTGTTAATATCTGTCGATTAGATAAATCTACCAGCGCAAAAGGCCATGGCTATCGCCGCAAGCGGCCCGGACGCTCGCTAAGCCGCATGCCAGAGCGGTTGCGCCTGTTTCTGGGGCATGGCGTCGGCTTGCATCGACGCGCGGATGCCGGCGTGCGGTCGGGGTGGCGTGCTACGGTGGGGAAGCGTTCGATTTTCCGCCCCGGCGATTTTTCCGGCATTTCGCCGGCGCCCTGCGGTCCAACCCGGTAGAAGAGCCTGCCTGGGCGCACCCAACCGACGCGGCGACAAGGAGTTCTGCATGATGCGCGGCGCAAAGATCTGCCTGTTCAGCCTTGCCGGCCTGCTCACCCTGCTGGTGGCGGCGCTGGCGTTCATCGCCACCTTCGACTGGAACCGCGTGCGGCCGTTGATCAACGACAAGGTCTCCGCCGCCATCGGCCGCCCCTTCGCCATCAACGGCGAGCTGCAGGTGCTCTGGCAGCGCGAACCGGAGGAGGGCGGCTGGCGCGCCTGGGTGCCCTGGCCGCACTTCGCCGCCAGCGACATCACCCTGGGCAACCCCGACTGGGCGCAGGGCAAGACCCGCGCGGCCGAGTTCGCCAGCCTCAAGCACGTGGAGTTCCGCCTTTCGCCGCTGCCGCTGCTGTGGCACCAGGTGGTGATCCCGCAGGTGCGCCTGACGCAGCCCAGCGCCGACCTGCTGCGCCTGGCCGATGGCCGCGCCAACTGGACCTTCACCCTGCCGCCCAAGGAAGAGGGGCAGCCCGAGGAGCCCACGCCCTGGTCCCTGGCCATCGGCGAGATCGGCTTCGACAAGGGCCGCGTGGGCTTCGACGACCAGACCCTGAAGACGCGCCTGGAAGTGCTGGTGGACAGCCTCGGCAAGCCGGTGCCCTTCGCCCAGTTGGCCGGCAAGGCGCTGGGCGGCGAACAGGCGGCGGCCACCCAGGACTACGTGTTCGGCTGGAAGGTGCGCGGCACCTACAAGAGCCTGCCGCTGGCCGGCGAGGGCAAGGTGGGCGGCGTGCTGGCCCTGGAAGACGCCAGCCGGCCGTTCCCGCTGCAGGCCGAGGTGAAGGTGGGTGACACCCGCGCCGCGGTGGTCGGCACCCTTACCGATCCGCTGCACCTGGGCGCCCTGGACCTGCGCCTGAAGCTGGCCGGCAACAGCATGGCCAACCTCTACCCGCTGACCGGCGTGACCCTGCCGGACACCCCGGCTTATTCCACCGACGGCCGCCTGCGCGCGCAACTGCACGACCCGGACGGCGCGCGCTTCGAGTACCAGAACTTCAACGGCAAGGTCGGCGAGAGCGACCTGCACGGCAGCCTGACCTTCGTCAACGGCCAGCCGCGGCTGCGGCTCAGCGGCAAGCTGACCTCCGAGCAGCTGCGCATGGCCGACCTCGGCCCGCTGATCGGCGCCGACAGCAACGCGCAGAAGCAGGCGCGCGGCCAGAGCACCCGCCAGCCGGCGGACAAGGTGCTGCCGGTGGAGGAATTCCGCACCGAGCGCTGGCGCGCCATGGACGCCGACGTGGAGTTCGCCGGCAAGCGCATCGTCCACAGCGACAAGCTGCCCATCAGCGACCTGCAGACCCACCTGCGCCTGGAAAACGGCCTGCTGCGCCTGGACCCGCTGCGCTTCGGCGTGGCCGGCGGCAGCCTGACCGCGCAGATCCGCCTGGACGGCGGCAAGGCGCCGATGCAGAGCCGGGTACAGCTGCAGGCCCGCGGCTTCAAGCTGAAGCAGCTGTTCCCCAGCTTCGCGCCCATGCAGACCAGCTTCGGCGAACTCAACGGCGACGCCGCCCTGAGCGGCACCGGCAACTCGGTGGCGGCCATCCTCGGCGGCGCCAACGGCGAGCTCAAGCTGCTGATCAACGACGGGCGGATCAGCAAGGGGCTGATGGAAATCGCCGGGCTGAACGTCGGCAACTACCTGGTGGCCAAGCTGTTCGGCGACGACGACGTGAAGATCAACTGCGCGGCGGCCGACGTCGGCATCAGCAAGGGCCTGGCCCAGCCGCGGATCTTCGCCTTCGATACCGAGAACGCCATCATCAACGTCGAGGGCACCAGCAACTTCGCCACCGAGCAGCTGGACCTGGACATCATCCCTCACAGCAAGGGCGTGCGGCTGTTCTCGTTGCGCTCGCCGCTGTACGTGCAGGGCACCTTCAAGAACCCGAAGGCCGGGGTCCACGCCGGCCCGCTGATCGCCCGCGGCGCCGGCATGGTCGCCCTGGGCGTGGCGGCGGGGCCGGCGGCCGGGCTGCTGGCGCTGATCGCGCCGAGCAAGAGCGAGGACAACCAGTGCGCCGCCCTGCTGGCGCAGATGAAGCAGCCGGCCCGGGCGCCGAAGCGCTGAGTCAGTAGATGGGGATGTACAGGTCGGTTTCCGAGGTGGCGTCGTCCGGCCCGTGGAAGCGCTCGGTGTAGCGCTCGAAGGATGGCGCGTGGCGCGGCTCCAGCCCGCGCTGGGGCAGCAGCTCGGCATGGATGCGCTGGAAGCTGTCGGCGATGCCTTCCACCGGCCCGATATGAGTGAACACGGCGTACTTCTGCGCCGGCACTTCGAACTTCACCATGCCCTCGGGCACCGTTGTACCCGGCGCCACCGGCAGCCCGGCGACGTAGTGGAAGACGCCGCCGGCGGCCTGGGCGCAGATGCCATAGGCGCTGCGGTCGTCGGCCTGCGCGGCGACCTCGTGCTCGCGCGGCAGGAAGCGCTGCCAGAGCTGGCCGATGCTGCCGTCCTGGCCGTCGCCACGGTATTCCAGGCCCACCACGCTGAAGGCGGGCAATTCGACGATGCGGTGTTTCATGAGGTCCTCTCCTGTTTTCCTGCTCGCATGATAGACGGCAGCGATAAAGGCTGAATATTTTTCGCAGCGCCCGGTCCATTGCTCTGTTCCCCCTTTGCAGAAGGAGATTGCCATGCCTCGCAACGGTACGCAGGGCCACACGGCGCGCCACGAGAAGCAGCGGGCGCACGTTCAGGCGCATTATGGGAAGCTGGGCCTGAGCCCGGAAGAGGTGGACGCCCTGGCCAGGCTCGCCCGGCGCAGCAAGCCGGCCACCGAGAAGTTGCTGGGCATGACGCGCAAGGAGTTGCTGGCGCGCGCGACCCGCGCAGGCGTGCGCGGGCGCTGGCGGATGACCAAGGCGGAACTGGTGGCGGCGCTCAGCTGAGCGCCGCCCGCCGGCCTCAGGGGTGGGCGTCGCGGTCGTGGCGGTCGCGTTCGGAACAACTGAGGAAGCCGGTCCCGTCGACCTTGCCCTGGTCGTCGAAGGTCACGTAGTAGGGCTGCTCGCGGCCGTCCTTGTTGAGGATGTAGCTGTTGCAGCTACCGGCCTTGTACGCCCGCGCCTGGCTGCTGGACGGCGGGCCGCCGACGCGCAGCACCTCGTCCTTGCTCATGCCGTCGTGCACGTCGCGCACCAGCGGCGCGTCGCGGTAGGTCACCAGGTTGACCGGGTTCTGCACCCGGGTGGATTCATGGGAACAGCCCGCGAGCAGGGCCAGGGCGGTGGCGGTCAGCAGGGCTTGCCGGTACATGGGGCCTCCTTGTCGGCTCGGACCTGTGGGTGGTGCTGTTTCGAGTCGGGGGCGGGGAGGGGAGTTCGAAAAAACTGGGGGGATGGGGCTTGGGGCGGTGGCGTATAACCGCGAACGGTTATACGCCCTACGGGGAGTGTGGCTTGTAGGAGCGAGCTTGCTCGCGAATCGTGCCTACCGGGGACTTTGGGGGGTGGGCTGTAGAGCGCCCTCTCCCTAACCCTCTCCCTGAAGGGAGAGGGGACCGTTGGGCAGACGCTGGTGTTCTGGAGTCAGCCGGCGACGCCGAAAGCTACCGGCTGAACCATTCCCTCTCTCGGCACGGACAAGCCCCCTCTCCCTTCAGGGAGAGGGCCGGGGAGAGGGGACGTGCTCAGGTCCAGCTCAAGAGCAATCGGGAAACTCCATTCGCGAGCAAGCCCGCTCCTACGAAAAGCCAGCCCCTCAGCCGTAGCGCTTTTTCGCCTCGATAGCCAAACCGCTACCGATGCCGCCGAAGCGGTCGCCATCGACGTGGCGGGCGTTGGGCAGCATGGCGGCCACGCTCTGGCGCAGGGCCGGGACGCCGCTGGAGCCGCCGGTGAAGAACACGGTGTCGACCTTGTCCGGGTCGATGTCGGCATCGCCCAGCAGCTTGCCGATGCCGGCGCGCACGCGTTCCAGTTGCGGCTCTATCGCTCCCTCGAACAGCTCGCGGGTCAGTTCGGCCACCAGGCCTGGCTCGATGCGCGCCAGGTCGATGTCGCGGCGCTGGCTGTCGCTCAGTTCTATCTTGCTGGCTTCCACCTGCATCGCCAGCCAGTGCCCGGCGCGCTGTTCGATCAGGCGGAACAGGCGGTCGATGCCGGTGCCGTCGACGATGTCGTAGCGCATGTTCTTCAGCGCCAGCTGCGACTTCTGCGCGTACACCGCGTTGATGGTGTGCCAGGTGGCCAGGTTCAGGTGGTAGCTGGTGGGCATCAGCGCGTCGGACTTCATCCGGCTGCCGTAGCCGAACAGCGGCATCACGCCCTGCAGGCTGAGCTGCTTGTCGAAGTCGGTGCCGCCGATGTGCACGCCGCCGGTGGCCAGGATGTCGGCCTGGCGCTCGGCCTGCTCGCGGCGTTCCGGGGCCAGGCGCACCAGGGAGAAGTCCGAGGTGCCGCCGCCGATGTCGACGATCAGCACCAGTTCCTCGCGCTGGATGCCGCGCTCGTAGTCGAAGGCCGCGGCCAGGGGCTCGTACTGGAAGGAGATGTCCTTGAAGCCGAGTTTCTGCGCCACCGCCACCAGGGTGTCCTGGGCTTCGCGGTCGGCTTCGGGATCGTCGTCGACGAAGAACACTGGGCGGCCCAGCACCACGGCCTCGAACTCGCGGCCGGCGACTACCTCGGCGCGCTTCTTCAGCTCGCCGATGAACAGCCCGAGCAGGTCCTTGAACGGCAGGGCGCTGCCCAGCACCGTGGTCTCGCTCTTGAGCAGCGGCGAGCCGAGCAGGCTCTTCAGCGAGCGCATCAGGCGCCCTTCGTAGCCTTCCAGGTATTCGCCCAGGGCCTGGCGGCCGTAGACCGGGCGGCGTTCCTCGGTGTTGAAGAAGACCACCGAGGGCAGGGTGATCTTGCCGTCTTCCAGTGCGATCAGCGGTTCCACCTCGGGGCGCCACCAGCCGACGGTGGAGTTGGAGGTGCCGAAGTCGATGCCCAGGGCGCGGGCGTCAGTGGAGTGCAGCATGGCGGAAAGGTCCGGCGAAAAAAACGGCCGCGCAGTTTACGCGAGTGCGCCCGGGCCTGCTCGACTATCGGCTCATGTGCCGCTGGACGGTGGAGGTTATAGAGTGCTTGGGAAGGCCTTGTAGTTTTGCTACATTTGCCATCCTGTAGTTTTGCTACATGAGTTTGCCGATTCCGCAGAACCCTTTCCCACTTCCAGGTCGCAGTTGGATCCCGCCATGCACAGAGCCTCCCACCACGAGCTACGCCAGAGTTTCCGGGCGTTGCTGAACTCTTCCTCCTGCTACCACACGGCATCGGTGTTCGACCCGATGTCGGCGCGCATCGCCGGTGACCTCGGCT
Source organism: Pseudomonas sp. NBRC 100443 (assembly GCF_030268185.1). Classification (NCBI taxonomy): domain Bacteria; kingdom Pseudomonadati; phylum Pseudomonadota; class Gammaproteobacteria; order Pseudomonadales; family Pseudomonadaceae; genus Pseudomonas; species Pseudomonas sp. NBRC 100443. The sequence continues at coordinate 126,168 of NZ_BSQE01000001.1, read as the reverse complement.
TCGAGGTCGGCATCCTGGGTGGTTCTGTAGCTTCGCTACAAGTGCTCGCGGCGCCCGACTTCGCCCTCATCACCCTCAGCGAGTTCGTCGAGCAGGCCACCCGCATCGGCCGCGTGGCGCGCCTGCCGGTGATCGCCGACGCCGACCACGGCTACGGCAACGCGCTGAACGTGATGCGCACCATCGTCGAGCTGGAGCGCGCCGGCGTGGCCGCGCTGACCATCGAGGACACCCTGTTGCCGGCGCAGTTCGGCCGCAAGTCCACCGACCTGATCCCGGTGGAGGAAGGCGTGGGCAAGATCCGCGCGGCGCTGGAGGCGCGGGTGGACCAGGAGATGGCGATCATCGCGCGGACCAACGCCGAGGTGATCGAGGTGGACGACGTGATCCGCCGCACCCTGGCCTACCAGGCCGCCGGCGCCGACGGCATCTGCATGGTCGGCATCCGCGACTTCGAGCACCTGGAGGCCATCGCCCGGCACCTGAGCGTGCCGCTGATGCTGGTGTCCTACGGCAACCCGAAGCTGCACGACGACAAGCGCCTGGCCAAGCTCGGCGTGCGCATCGTGGTGGACGGCCATGCCGCCTACTTCGCCGCCATCAAGGCGACCTACGACTGCCTGCGCGAGCAGCGCGGCGTGGATGCCTCCGACCTGACCGCCTCGGAGCTGGCGAAGAAGTACACCCTGCCGGAGGAGTACCAGATCTTCGCCAGGGAATACATGGAAGTGAAGGAGTAGGGCCTTTCAGGCTTCCCCGTTCTCGCCGAGCTTCTCCAGCAGGTACTCGACCTGGGCGTTGAACGGGTAGAGCAGGGTGCCGGCCGGGCGCTCGGTCAGCCGCAGGTAGCGCCAGCGGGCGCGCATCGCCTCGCCTTCGACGCTGGCCGGCAGGGCGGCGAACTGCGTCTCGATGGTCTGCTGCAGGTCGGCGATGGCCTCGCGCAGGGTGTCGGTGTCTTCCCCCAGCAGGCGGTGGTTGGCCCGCTTGGCCTGCAGCAGGGCCAGGCGCTGCAGGTTGGCCGCCAGGGTCGCATCCCCCGGCGCGGCGCCGGGCTGGAGGCGGAATTCCTGCAGCAGCGCCGAGACTTCCAGGGCCTGGGCCAGCGCCTGGCGCAGCGCCGGGCCGCTCTGTTCGTAGCCGCTTTCCACCTGCGCCACCGTTTCGCCGTAGAGCGACCAGATGTCCTGCAGCGTCTCGCCGTTGTGCTGTTCGGCGACCTGGCCCTGGAAGGCCTCGTCGAGCCGTTCCAGGCGCTTGAGGAAGCGTTCGTCCCCCGTGGCGCTGTAGAGCAGCAGGTAGCGCTGCGCGGCCTGCAGGGTGGCGTCGAAGTCATCGGCCAGGGCCGCGGTCGGCAGGCTGGCCAGCAGGCTCAGCAGCAGGGAAAGGACGAGGCGGTGCATGGGGCGGCTCCTGGCGATGGAGCCGCCATTCTTGGCGGCTCTCCCGGCGCCGGATATCGGACGATTCCGAAGCTGCGGTAGACCGCCTCCGCGTCCCCGTCAGGCGCCGGCCAGCTTGCCGAGCATGGCCTCGATCTGCGCGTTGAAGGGGTAGAGCAGTTGCTGGCCGTTGCGCTGGCTGACCTGCAGGTAGCGCCAGCGCTTGTCCAGTTCGTCGTGCAGGGCCGGGTCGCTCTTCGCCAGGGCATTGATGCGCTGCTGGATGCGCTCGTCCAGGGCCTTGACGTTCGCCGCCTCGGCTTCGGCGCGCGGGCCGTCGACCTTCTGCAGGTTGGCCAGGCGGGCGGTGAGCAGGGCGCGGCTGCGCAGGTCGTCGGCCAGGCCCGGCGTGGCCAGGGGGTGGGCCTGCAGGTAGGCATCCAGGGGCTCGGCCAGCTTCAGGCTGCGGGCCATCTCGCCGTTCTGGTCGAGCTTGCGGGCGGCGTGCTCGGCCAGCATCTGCTGGCGGCCCTGCTCGTAGCTGGCCCAGAGCGCGCGCAGCGCGGCGGCGTCCTGGCGCTGCCCGAGGGCCGCCTGCAGGTGCTTGCCGGTGGCGTCCAGGCGGTCGAGAAAACGCTCGTCGGCGGTGGCGCTGTACAGCAGCAGGTAGCGGTTGGCGTCGATCAGGTCGGCTTCTACGCCGGGGGCCTCGGCGGCCTGGGCCTGGCTGCCGAGCAGGGCGCAGAGGGCCAGCGGCAGGCAGTGGCGCAGAGGAGACGGGAGGATTCGCATCGGGGAACATCCATGGCGGGAAAGCGCGCTATTGTTCTCGTTGCGCGGCGCCCGGGGAAGGGGCTTTTCAGCGCACCCCGCCGCGTTTTCGCCCTTGCAATCGGCCGCCGGGGCGCCAATACCTGCAATCTGTACAAAGTTTGATCGGAGGTTGCCATGGCCAGTGGTTGGGCGAACGACGGCGCGGTGCAGGAACAGATCGACAGCACCATCGAGGACGCAGTCGCCCGGGCGCGCAGCCAGTTGCCCCGCGGCGAGAGCCTGACGCATTGCGAGGAGTGCGATGCGCCCATTCCCGAGGCGCGGCGCAAGGCCGTGCCCGGCGTGCGTCTGTGCGTGAACTGCCAGGCCGCCCACGACGAGCAGGCGGCCTTCGCCGGCTACAACCGGCGCGGCAGCAAGGACAGCCAGCTGCGCTGAGGCGCTTCACTGCAGCAGCGGGGGCTTGCCGGCGGCGCGCCTTTCCGCCTTCCACTCGTCGAGGCTGGGCGCGGCCTGGTCGCCGTCGAGCTGGTGGATGATCTCGAAGTAGTCCTGCTTCAGCGGGTCCTTCAGCACCTCGCTGCGCGGCTTCACTTTCACCGCATAGATGCGCTGCACGTTCTGGTGGTCGAACGCGCGCCAGTACTGCTCGCCCTTGAGCAGGGCGTAGCGGTGGCCTTCCAGCGCCCTGATCAGCGCCTCGCTGTCCAGGCTGTTGGCGCGCCTGACGGCGTCCGCCCACTGGTAGACGATGCCGTAGGCCGAGGCGGCGGAGCTGGACGGGTACTTCTGGTAGCGCTTCACGTAGTCGTTGACGAAGGCCTTGCCGCGGGCACTGTTCTCCAGTTCCGGCACGCGCCAGGTCCAGGGCTCGGTGCCGATCACGCCCTCCATCACGCTCGGCCCGGCCTGCTCGATCACGTTCAGGGTGAGGTTGGGCGCGACTATCTGCATGCGCCTGGTCAGGCCGAGGTCGTGGGCCACCCGCATGGCCCGCTCCAGGTCGCGGCCGAACAGCACCAGGACCAGCACCTGGACGTCGCTGGCGGCCGCCTGGGTGAGGCTGTCGCGGTAGTGCGCGAGGCCGACGGCGGGGAAGGGAATGCGCCGACCGGGGTGCTGGGCGCCGTCCTGCGTGCCGGTGGCCTGGCGCAGCGAGGCTTCGGTGGTGTGGCCCCAGGTGTAGTCGGAGGTGACGTAGAAGTAGCGGCTGCCCGGGTGCTTCTGCGCCAGGTACTGGCCCAGCACCCGGGCGCTCATCCAGGCGCTGATGCCCTCGCGGAACATGTAGCGGTGGCCGTCCTTGCCGGTGGTGTCGTTGGAGTAGGTGACGGCGCCGAAGTACAGCAGCCCGCGCTCGGCGGCGCGCTTGCCGGCGGCGATGGCCACGGCGCTGGAGGCGCCGCCGAAGAGCATGGCGGCGCCCTCGTCGGCCAGCTTGTCGACGTTGGCCACGGCCTTCTTCGAGCGCGAGGCGCTGTCATGGCTGGACAGCCGCAGCGAGCGGCCGAGCACGCCGCCGTTGGCGTTGATCTCGTCGATGGCCAGCAGGGCGCCGCGCATCTGGTCGCGGCCTTCGTTCTGGTAGCTGCCGGTGCGGGGGTAGTTGAGGCCCAGGGTGATGGGATCGGCGGCCTGGGCGCAGGCGCACAGGCCCAGCGCCAGGGCCAGGGTGGCGGTCAGTCGTTTCATCGGGAGTCCTTGTTGTTCTGGAGGGACGGGCACAGAGGCCCTGCCAGCGTAGGGGGTGGACTCCGGGGGGAAATGCGAAGCGGTGCCGGTGGGGGAGGTCTTCTGAATTTCCCCGGGGGATTTCAGCCGCCTGTAGGAGCGGGCCCTGCCCGCGAATCGCGCGCAGGGCGCGCTCCTACAGGGGAATGGCGTGGTGTACCGAGACGCCGTGCTCGCTTGTGGCGTAGGTGCGACTGTCTTGCAGGCTGCGCCGAGGTGCTCTTCGTAGGATGGGTATCGCTTCGCTCAACGCCATCCTACGAGGGTGTTCTCAGAACAGAAAGTAACGCTGCGCCATGGGCAGCACTTCGGCCGGTTCGCACCATAGCAGTTGGCCGTCGGCACGTACCTGGTAGTTCTGCGGGTCCACCTCGATGTGCGGCAGGTAGGCGTTGTGGATCAGGTCGGTCTTCTGCACCGTGCGGCAGCCCTGCACCACGCCGATGGCCTTGTGCAGGCCCAGGCGGGCGTGCAGGCCGGATTCCCAGGCGGCCTGGCTGAGGAAGGTCAGGCTGGTGGCGTGGCGGCTGCCGCCGTAGCTGGCGAACATCGGCCGGTAGTGCACCGGCTGCGGGGTGGGGATGGAGGCGTTGGCGTCGCCCATCAGGCTGGCGGCGATGGCGCCGCCCTTGAGGATCAGGCTCGGCTTCACGCCGAAGAAGGCCGGACGCCAGAGCACCAGGTCGGCCAGCTTGCCCACTTCGATGCTGCCCACTTCGTGGCTGACGCCATGGGTGATCGCCGGGTTGATGGTGTATTTGGCGATGTAGCGCCTGGCGCGGAAGTTGTCGTTGCGCGCGCCGTCGCCATCCAGGGCGCCGCGCTGCTTCTTCATCTTGTCGGCGGTCTGCCAGGTGCGCGTGATCACTTCGCCGACCCGGCCCATGGCCTGGCTGTCGGAGCTGATCATGCTGAAGGCGCCGAGGTCGTGGAGGATGTCCTCGGCGGCGATGGTCTCGCGGCGGATGCGCGATTCGGCGAAGGCCACGTCCTCGGCGATGCTCGGGTCCAGGTGGTGGCAGACCATGAGCATGTCCAGGTGTTCGTCGATGGTGTTGCGAGTGAACGGCCGCGTCGGGTTGGTGGAGCTGGGCAGCACGTTGGCGAAGCCGCAGGCGCGGATGATGTCCGGCGCGTGGCCGCCGCCGGCGCCCTCGGTGTGGTAGGTGTGGATGGTGCGGCCCTTGAAGGCGGCGAGGGTGGTTTCGACGAAGCCGGATTCGTTGAGGGTGTCGGTGTGGATGGCCACCTGCACGTCGAGGCGGTCGGCCACGCTCAGGCAGTTGTCGATGGCCGCCGGGGTGGTGCCCCAGTCCTCGTGCAGCTTCAGGCCGATGGCGCCGGCGCGCACCTGTTCCTCCAGAGGCAGCGGCAGGCTGGCGTTGCCCTTGCCGGTGAAGCCGATGTTCATCGGGAAGGCGTCGGCGGCCTGGAGCATGCGCGCCAGGTGCCAGGGCCCGGAGGTGCAGGTGGTGGCGTTGGTGCCGGTGGCGGGCCCGGTGCCGCCGCCGATCATGGTGGTGACGCCGCTCATCAGCGCCTCTTCGATCTGCTGCGGGCAGATGAAGTGGATGTGCGTGTCGATGCCGCCGGCGGTGAGGATCATGCCTTCGCCGGCGATGACTTCGGTGCTGGCGCCCAGGGCGATGCTCACGCCGGGCTGGATGTCCGGGTTGCCGGCCTTGCCGATGGCGGAGATGCGCCCGTCCTTCAGGCCCACGTCGGCCTTGACGATGCCCCAGTGGTCGAGGATCAGCGCATTGGTGATGACGGTGTCGACCACCTCGGCCGCCGGCAGCTGGCCCTGGCCCATGCCGTCGCGGATGACCTTGCCGCCACCGAACTTCACTTCCTCGCCGTAGACGGTGAAGTCCTGCTCCACCTCGATCCACAGCTCGGTATCGGCCAGGCGCACGCGGTCGCCGACGGTGGGGCCGAACATGTCGGCATACGCTTGGCGGCTGATTTTCATGGTTCCCTTCCTCTCGGTTTAAAAGCCGCTGGAGGCTTAAGGCTTAAGGCTGAACGAAAAAGCGACTCCCTCGTCCAGCCTCCAGCGCTCTTATCGGCTCTTATCGGCTTTACAGATTGCCCATCACCCGCCCGGCGAAGCCATAGACGCGGCGCGCGCCAGCCAGCTCCACCAACTCCACCTCGCGGCTCTGCCCCGGCTCGAAGCGCACCGCGGTGCCGGCGGGGATGTTCAGGCGCATGCCGCGGGCCGCTTCGCGGTCGAACTGCAGGGCGTCGTTGGTCTCGTAGAAGTGGTAGTGCGAGCCGACCTGGATCGGCCGGTCGCCGCCGTTGGCCACGGTCAGGGCCTGGGTGCGGCGGCCGGCGTTGAGTTCGATCTCGCCGGGCTGGACGTCGTATTCGCCAGGGATCATGGGGGGCTCCTGAGGCCGAACCTGTCGGTGTGGGGTTGACGACTGTTTTTCATGCGCAGCTTCCCTCGATTCGCTGGAGGCTGAAGGCTGAACGAAAAAGCGGCTCCCTCGTCCAGCCTCCAGCCTCCAGCCTCCAGCGGCTTTTCTCGTCTTTTGTCAGGGCGTATCCCGCCCATCGAGGATCAGTTGCATGAAGGTCAGGTCGAGCCAGCGGCCGAACTTCTGGCCCACCTGCGGCATCTGCCCGGTGGTGGCGAAGCCCAGGCGTTCGTGCAGGCGGATGGAGGCGGCGTTGCCGCTCTCGATGGCCGCCACCATCACGTGCAGGCCCTGGGCGCGGGCGCGGTCGATCAGCGCCTGCATCAGTTGCGGGCCCACGCCCTTGCCACGCTGGTCGGCGCGCACGTACACCGAGTGTTCGACGGTTTCGCGGAAGCCGTCGAAGGCGCGCCAGGGGCCATAGCTGGCGTAGCCCACCACTTCGCCGGCGTCTTCCGCGACCAGCACCGGGAAGCCCTGCTGGGCGCGCAGTTCCAGCCAGGCGCGGCGGTTGTCGAGGTCGATGGCGACTTCGTTCCAGATCGCCGTGGTGTTGAGCACGGCGTCGTTGTAGATGTCGCGCAGGGCGCCGAGGTCGGCTGGGTGGGCGTCGCGGATCAGCATTGCGGTGTTCCTTCAGACAGGTTCGTTCGAAAGCGGCCGCTGGTCAGGCGATGGGCTGGTGCACGGTGACCAGCTTGGTGCCGTCGGGGAAGGTGGCTTCCACCTGGATCTCCGGGATCATCTCCGGCACGCCTTCCATCACCTGCTCGCGGCTGAGCAGGGTGGTGCCATAGTGCATCAGCTCGGCCACCGTGCGGCCGTCGCGGGCGCCTTCGAGCAGGGCGGCGGAGATTAGCGCGATGGCTTCCGGGTGGTTCAGCTTCAGGCCGCGGGCCAGGCGCCGTTCGGCCACCAGGCCGGCGGTGAAGATCAGCAGCTTGTCTTTCTCGCGGGGCGTCAAGTCCATCTCAGGTGCTCCAGATTCTGGGGGGAACGGCCTCGCGGCCGAGCAGCGCGGGCCGCAGCGCGCGCCAGAGTTCGATGAGCCAGGCGCGGGCGTGCAGCGCCTCGGCGGCCAGGCAGCGGGCGACCAGCAGGCCGGGCAGCTGGGTGAGGTTGCCGCGGCCCTGGCAGGGTAGCGCGCGGCAGGCTTCCAGCAGCTCGGCGTCGATCTGCCCGCTGGCGATCAGCGTGGCCATGACCGGCTGCCCGGCCAGGCCAATGGGCGAGTCCAGCAGGCGCTCGCCGCCGTCGATGCGCTGGCGTTCGTGCCACAGGCGGCGGCCGTCGCGGCGGATGTCCAGGTTGGCGGCGAAGCGGCCCTGGTCGAAGCGCTCGCCGGCGGCGGGGCGGCCGAGGGCGACCACGTCCCAGTAGAACAGGCGGGCGTCGCCCTGCAGGTCGATGTCGGTGTGCAGCTCGGCCCGGGCGCCGGAGAAGACGATGGTTTCCTGGGGCAGCCATTCCAGGGTGGCGCCGGCCTCGACGCGGATGCGCAGGCGCTGGCTGGCCGGCGTGGCGGCACGGTACCACTTGGCCGCGCCGGGGCTGGTGAACTGGGCCCAGGCATCGGGGCCGGCGTGGATGTCGAGGGCTAGGGTGTCGCCGCCGGCGATGCCGCCGGGCGGGTGCACCACGATGTGCTGGCAGACCTGCGGGCCCTCGGCGTACAGGTGCTTCTGCACCCGCAGCGGGCCCAGGTGGCGCCGCGTGACCGGCCGCGTGCCGTCGCCGACGCGGGCGTAGGCCAGCTCCAGCTCGGCGTGCCAGGCGGGGTGGAAGAGGGCGGCGGGTGCGTTCATGGGGCGTGTTCTGCTGGGGTTGCCCTGGGTAGAGCAATTGGCGTGCCTTCTGCGCCAGGATAGTGCGTGGGCCTGGAAAGCCTGGCCGGCAGCGGGGGATGGGGTTGTCCGAGTGGTCAGGTATGGGCGCGATTGCGGTGCGTCGGGGTGCGCAATGCACCACCATGGGGCGTAGGGCGTATAACCGTTCGCGGTTATACGCCGATACACCAATCTCCCTGGCCGCCCCGAAGTCGGCCTCGGTGGTGTCCAGGTCGACACCGAGCGGCCTGGGGCCAAGGTCAGGCGGCGTATAACGCGGAGCGTTATACGCCCTACGTCAGATGGCCACCAGCCCGCGTACCCCTTCGCTTTCCATGTCCGCGCCGCGGCCCTGCTGGACGATCTCGCCGCGGGCCATCACCAGGTACTGGTCGGCCAGTTCGGCGGCGAAGTCGTAGAACTGTTCCACCAGCAGGATGGCCATGTCGCCGCGCTCGGCGAGCTTGCGGATCACCGCGCCGATCTCCTTGATCACCGAGGGCTGGATGCCTTCGGTGGGCTCGTCGAGGATCAGCAACCGCGGGCGGCTGGCCAGGGCGCGGCCGATGGCCAGCTGTTGCTGCTGGCCGCCGGAGAGGTCGCCGCCGCGGCGTTGCTTCATCTCGCGCAGCACCGGGAAGAGTTCGTAGATGAATTCCGGCACCTGCTTCGCTTCCCTGGCGCCGAAGCGGGACAGGCCCATCAGCAGGTTCTCCTCCACGCTCAGCCGCGGGAAGATTTCGCGCCCCTGGGGCACGTAGGCGATGCCGGCGCGCACCCGCTGGTGCGGCCTGAAGCCGGTGATGGCCTTGCCCTCCCAGCTGACGCTGCCCTCGCGCGCCGGCACCAGGCCCATCAGGCAGCGCAGCAGGGTGGTCTTGCCCACGCCGTTGCGCCCGAGCAGGCAGGTGACCTCGCCGATCTTCGCGTCGAACGACAGGCCGCGGAGGATGTGGCTGCCGCCGTAGAACTGATGTAGTTGGCTGACTTGTAGCATGTCGTTTTCCTTTTCAGCGCTGGAAGCCTGAGGCCGGAAGCTGGAAGCAGAGCGGCTCCGGCTTCCAGCTTCTGGCTTTCGGCTTCAAGCTCAGCGTCCCAGATAAACCTCGATCACCTGTTCGTTCGCCTGCACTTCTTCCAGCGAGCCCTCGGCCAGCACGTGGCCCTGGTGCAGCACGCTGACGTGGTCGGCGATGCTGCCGACGAAGCCCATGTCGTGCTCCACCACCATCAGCGAGTGCTGGCCGGCGAGGGACTTGAAGAGTTCGGCGGTGAATTCGGTCTCGGCGTCGGTCATGCCCGCCACCGGTTCGTCGAGCAGCAGCAGTTGCGGCTCCTGCACCAGCAGCATGCCGATCTCCAGGAACTGCTTCTGGCCGTGGGAGAGCAGGCCGGCCGGGCGGTTGCGCGAGTCGCGCAGGCGGATGGTGGCCAGCACCTCCTCGATGCGGTCCTTCTGCTCGCCGGAAAGCTTCGCGCGCAGACTGGCCCATACCGACTTGTCGGCCTTCTGCGCCAGCTCCAGGTTCTCGAACACCGAGAGCGCCTCGAACACCGTGGGCTTCTGGAACTTGCGGCCGATGCCGGCCTGGGCGATTTCCACCTCGCTCATGCGCTGCAGGTCGTAGGTCTCGCCGAAGTACGCCTTGCCGCTGTCGGGGCGGGTCTTGCCGGTGATCACGTCCATCAGCGTGGTCTTGCCCGCGCCGTTGGGGCCGATGATGCAGCGCAGCTCGCCCACGCCGATGTACAGCGTCAGGTCGCGCAGGGCGCGGAAGCCGTCGAAGCTGACGTTGATGTCTTCCAGGGTGAGGATGGTGCCGTGGCGCACGTCCAGGCCCTGGCTTGCGCTGGCGCCCAGGCCGACGGCGTCGCGGCCCGTGCCGCTGGGGTCGAAGGCCGGTTCCAGCATCAGGTGGGGGACGGCTCTCATTGCGCTTTCTCCCGCTTGATCAGCCCGAGGATGCCCCGCGGCAGGTACAGGGTGACGACGATGAACAGGGCGCCGAGGAAGAACAGCCAGTACTCCGGGAAGGCCACGGTGAACCAGCTCTTGGCGCCGTTCACCACGCCGGCGCCGAGCAGCGGGCCGAGCAGCGTGCCGCGGCCGCCCAGGGCCACCCACACGGCGGCTTCGATGGAGTTGGTGGGCGACATCTCGCTGGGGTTGACGATGCCCACCAGCGGCACGAACAGGGCGCCGGCCAGGCCGCAGAGCACCGCGCTCAGGGTCCAGACGAACAGCTTGTAGCCGCGCGGGTCGTAGCCGCAGAACATCAGGCGGTTCTCGGCGTCGCGCAGGGCGGTGAGCACCCGGCCGAACTTGCTCTGTGCCAGGGCGAAGCCCAGCGCCAGGCTGGCCGCCAGCAGCAGGACGATGGCCAGGAACAGCGCGGCGCGGGTGCCCGGCGCGGTGATCGAAAAGCCCAGGATGCTGCGGAAGTTGGTGAAGCCGTTGTTGCCGCCGAAGCCGGTCTCGTTGCGGAAGAACAGCAGCATGCCGGCGAAGGTCAGGGCCTGGGTCATGATCGAGAAGTACACGCCCTTGATCCGCGAGCGGAAGGCGAAGAAGCCGAACACGAAGGCCAGCAGCCCCGGCGCCAGCACCACCAGGCACAGGGCCCAGAGGAAGTGCTGGGTGCCGGCCCAGTACCAGGGCAGCTCGTTCCACGACAGGAAGGTCATGAACGCCGGCAGGCCGTCGCCGGCCGCCTCGCGCATCAGGTACATGCCCATGGCGTAGCCGCCCAGGGCGAAGAACAGGCCGTGGCCGAGGGATAGCAGGCCGGCGTAGCCCCAGACCAGGTCCAGGGCCAGCGCCACTATGGCGTAGCAGAGGATCTTGCCGGTCAGCGTCAGGCCGTAGGCCGACAGGTGCAGGGCGTTGCTTTCGGGCAGCAGGTGCAGCAGCGGCAGGATCAGCAATGCGACGAGGGCTGCGACGACGATGCCGGCGGTGAGTTTCGGGCCGGCCTTCTGCGCGGCCGTCACGGTGAGTGGTTGGTTCACGGGCAAATCTCCCTACGGTCGGCGGACGCACCCTGTAGGAGCGGTCGGTTCGGGCATTGGCGTTTTCATCAATCGATGACCCTCCCTTTCAGGGCGAACAGCCCCTGGGGGCGTTTCTGGATGAACAGGATGATCAGCGCCAGGATCAGGATCTTGCCCAGCACCGCGCCTATCTGCGGTTCGAGGATCTTGTTCGCCACGCCCAGGCCGAAGGCCGCGCAGACGCTGCCGGCCAGCTGGCCAACGCCGCCGAGCACCACCACCAGGAAGGAGTCGATGATGTAGCTCTGGCCCAGGTCCGGGCCGACGTTGCCGACCTGCGACAGGGCCACCCCGCCGAGCCCGGCGATGCCCGAGCCGAGGCCGAAGGCGAGCATGTCCACGCGCCCGGTGGGCACGCCGCAGCAGGCCGCCATGTTGCGGTTCTGCGTCACCGCGCGGACGTTCAGGCCCAGCCGCGTGCGGTTGAGCAGCAGCCAGGTGAGCGCCAGCACGAACAGGGCGAAGCCGATGATGACGATGCGGTTCCACGGCAGCACCAGGTTCGGCAGCAGCTGGACGCCGCCGGACAGCCAGGCCGGGTTGGCCACCTCGACGTTCTGCGCGCCGAACAGCACGCGCACCAGCTGGATCAGCACCAGGCTGATGCCCCAGGTGGCCAGCAGGGTTTCCAGCGGGCGGCCGTAGAGGTGGCGGATCACCGTGCGTTCCAGGGCCATGCCGATGGCCGCGGTGACGCCGAAGGCCACCGGCAGGGCCAGCAGCGGGTAGAACTCCAGCAGGCCGGGGGCGAAGCGTTGCAGCAGCGACTGCACCAGGTAGGTGGAGTAGGCGCCGAGCATCAGCATCTCGCCATGGGCCATGTTGATGACGCCGAGCAGGCCATAGGTGATGGCCAGGCCCAGGGCCGCCAGCAGCAGGATGGAACCCAGCGACAGGCCGCTGAAGGCCTGGCCGAGCAGGTCGCCGAGCAGCAGCCGGCGCTTGACCTGGGCCAGGCTGGTGGCGGCGGCGGTGCGCACCTGCTGGTCGGCTTCCATCGCCGGGTCGAGCAGGTTCTGCAGGCGACTGAGGGCCAGCGGGTCGCCGGAATCGCCGAGCAGGCGCACGGCGGCCAGGCGTACCTGCGGGTCGGCGTCGGCCAGTTGCAGGTTGGCCAGGGCCAGTTGCAGGGCGGCTTTCACCTTGTCGTCGGTTTCCGCGCCGGTGCGCTGGGCGAGCAGGTCGCGCTGCGCGGGCTTGGCGGTCTTCTGCAACTGGCGCGCGGCTTCCAGGCGCAGCGTCGGGTCCTGCGCCACCAGCTGGTGGCTGGCCAGGGCGGTGTTGAGCAGGCCGCGCAGGCGGTTGTTCAGGCGCAGCTTGTCGGGTTCGCCGGCGGGCGGGGCGTCGCCTTCGGCGGCGCGGTACTGCTTGTCGTCGCCGAGGATGAAGGCATGGTTCTGCGCGTCGACGGCGAAGCGCCCGGCCTGGATGGCTTCGAGCAGCGGCAGGCGCTCGGCCTCGGGGGCGGCGGCCCAGTGTTCGAGCAGCGTGGCGCGGCCGGTGTTGTCGGCGGCGGCGAAGTCCCGGGCCGGGCCGGCTTGCGCGGGCAGGGCGAGGAGGGTGGCCAGCGCCAGGGCGCAGGCTCGGATTAGACGGATAAGGGCGGGTGGGGGCATGGGTTTTTTCGTTGGTTGGAGGCTGGAAGCTGGAAGCTAGAAGCTAGAAGCTAGAAGCTAGAAGCGAGACCGCGTCGCTTTTGGCTTTCAGCTTTCAGCTTCCAGCTTCCAGCTTCCAGCCTTTTCAATTCAGTCCGGCTTCTTGTCGTTGCCCGGGATGAACGGGCTCCAGGGCTGGGCGCGGATCGGCTCGGGGGTTTTCCAGACCACGTTGAACTGCCCGTCGTCCTGGATTTCGCCGATCATCACCGGCTTGTGCAGGTGGTGGTTGGTCTTGTCCATGGTCAGGGTGAAGCCCGAGGGCGCCTTGAAGGTCTGCCCGCCCATGGCTTCGCGGACCTTGCCGACGTCGGTGCTGCCGGCCTTCTCCACGGCCTGGGCCCACATGTGGATGCCGACGTAGGTGGCTTCCATCGGGTCGTTGGTCACGGCGGTGGCGTAGTTCGGCAGGTTCTTCGCCTTGGCGTAGGCCTTCCAGTCGGCGACGAACTTCTCGTTCTGCGGGTTCTTCACCGACTCGAAGTAGTTCCACGCCGCGAGGTTGCCCACCAGCGGCCTGGTGTCGATGCCGCGCAGTTCTTCCTCGCCCACCGAGAAGGCCACCACCGGCACTTCGGTGGCTTCCAGGCCCTGGTTGGCCAGTTCCTTGTAGAAGGGCACGTTGGAGTCGCCGTTGACGGTGGAGATCACCGCGGTCTTGCCGCCGGCGGAGAACTTCTTGATGTCGGCGACGATGGTCTGGTAGTCGCTGTGGCCGAACGGCGTGTAGACCTCCTGGATGTCCTTGTCGGCCACGCCCTTGCTGTGCAGGAAGGCGCGCAGGATCTTGTTGGTGGTGCGCGGGTAGACGTAGTCGGTGCCGAGCAGGAAGAAGCGCTTGGCCGCGCCGCCGTCCTCGCTCATCAGGTATTCCACCGCGGGGATGGCCTGCTGGTTCGGCGCGGCGCCGGTGTAGAAGACGTTGGGCGACATTTCCTCGCCCTCGTACTGCACCGGGTAGAACAGCAGGCCGTTGAGTTCCTCGAACACCGGCAGCACGGATTTGCGCGAGACGCTGGTCCAGCAGCCGAAGACCACCGCGACCTTGTCCTGGGTCAGCAGCTGGCGGGCCTTCTCGGCGAACAGCGGCCAGTTCGACGCCGGATCGACCACCACCGGCTCCAGCTTCTTGCCGTTCACCCCGCCCTTGGCGTTGATTTCGTCGATGGTCATCAGCGCCATGTCCTTGAGCGAGGTCTCGGAGATGGCCATGGTGCCGGACAGCGAATGCAGGATGCCGACCTTGATGGTCTCGGCGGCCTGGGAGCCGAAGGGGAACAGGCCGGTGAGCAGCAGCGCGCTCACCGCCAGGGTGCTTTTCAACAGGGGACGACGTTTCATCGCGGCAGCCTCCTTGGCTTCCAGTACCTGGGAGGGTGCCGCGCGGATTCTGGGCCGTCGCCTGTGCAGCCTCCCGAAGTGGGTAGGGGACCCCTGCGGGTCGGGAGGTCTATCGCAGCATCCGTGCCAAGCAGCGCAAAGCCCTGTGCCAGAAGGCCTGCGCGGGATTTTCTGCCGTTTCGGCCAGGCTTTTCGCGGCGCCATTCTGGTGCGCCGAGGGGGCGCACGGACGATTCGCCCCCAATTGGGGCGCGCCGCTGTGTGACGCCGGTCTCAGGGCGCGGGCAGGAAGTAGCCGCGCACGCCGGTCATGATGATCTGCGCGGCCAGGGCGCAGACGAACAGGCCCATCAGCCGGCTGACGATCTGCAGGCCCTGCTCGCCGAGGATGCGTTCGATGCGGTCGGACAGGAAGAGGGTGACGCCGAGGGTGAGGCAGGCGAGGACGATCGCCAGCAGCGCCAGCAGCTTGTCCTCCCAGTGCTGGCCGACGCCCATCACCAGCAGCGCGCCTATGGTGCCGGGGCCGACGGTGATGGGGATGGTCAGCGGGACGATGGTGACGTCCTGCTGCACGTTGTCGCTCTGCACCGCCGAGCGCCCCTGGGCCATGCCCAGGGCGGAGATGAACAGCACGCTGCCGGCGCCGATGCGGAAGGCGTCGGCGGTGATGCCGAAGAGGGTGAAGATGTAGCGCCCGAACAGGTACAGCAGCACGCTGGCGACCAGCGCCGCCAGGGCCACGCGCCAGGCCATGTGCTTGCGGTCGCGCGGGGCGAAGCCGCGGCTGAGGCTGATGAAGCAGGAAAGCACGAAGAAGGGGCTGTAGAGCACCAGCATCTTCAGGTACACGCTGAACAGCACATGCATGGGGGGATCTCGTCCGGGTGAGATGGCTCTGCTGGGGCTGAAGCATAGCGGGCGGGGTGGGCGGCGGTCATTGCCTGGGGGCGGGTTTCGGTGGGGGTTTTATTGTAGGAGCGAGCTTGCTCGCGAAGGGTGTTTCCCGGTGGCTACGGTGTTTCGGGTTGACCTCGCCCCTCTCCCTAACCCTCTCCCTGAAGGGAGAGGGGACCGTTGGGCAGAGCCGGGCGTTCTGGCGTTAGCCGGCAACGCCGAAGGTTTCCGGCTGAAACCATCACTTCTCTCGGCACGGACAAGCCCCCTCTCCCTTCAGGGAGAGGGCTGGGGAGAGGGAAAGGCGGCAAGCCAATACACCGAAGTCGCCGGTAAACGCCCTTCGCGAGCAAGCTCGCTCCTACACCCTCCGGCAGACACAACGCCCGTAGGATGCGGTTGAGCGGAGCGATACCCATCACCGCAACCGCATGGGTATCGCAAGCTCAACCCATCCTACGAAAAGCACCTCGGGGCAGTGATGGGCCTCAGGACGGCAGCGCCGCGTCGCTCTGCTGGCGCAGGCGGCGTTCGCGTTCGGCTACCCAGTAGGCCACCAGTTCGCGCAGTTGCGACAGTTCCACCGGCTTGGCCATGTGCCCGTCCATGCCGACCAGGCGGGCGCGTTCCTTGTGTTCGCTGAGGATGTGCGCGGTGAGCGCCACCACCGGGGTGTGCGGGCGGTGTTCGCTGGCTTCCCAGGCGCGCAGGCGCTCGGTGGCGGAGAAGCCGTCGAGCACCGGCATCTCGCAGTCCATCAGCACCAGGTCGTACTGGGTGGCCTTCATCGCGGCCAGGGCTTCCTCGCCGTTGCTGGCGGTGTCCGGCTGCAGGTCGAGCTTGCCGAGCATGCCGCGGATGACCTTGGTGGAGATGCTGTTGTCCTCGGCTACCAGCACGCGGAAGTCGCTGGGCGGGCTCAGCGGCGCGGGTTCGGCGGCCGCCGGCAGGTAGTTGGTCACGCCGCTGGGGCCGCGCTGGGCCAGTTCGTCGGCGAGGGTGGCCTTGAGCGTGTAGCCGGCCACCGGCTTGGCCAGGATGCGCTTGATCCCGGCGTTGCGGGCGATGATCTTGCTCGGCGCGTTGCTGATGCCGGTGAGCATGATCAGCAGGATGTCGTGGTTGAGGTTGGGGTCTTCCTGGATCTTGGTCGCCAACTGCATGCCGGTCATGCCGGGCATGTCCTGGTCGAGCAGGACCACGTCGAAGTATTCGCGCAGGTGCGCCTTGGTGCGCAGCAGGGCCAGGGCCTCCTTGCCGGAAGCCACGGCGCTGACGTTCATGCCCCAGACGCTGCACTGCTGCACCACCACCTTGCGGCAGGTCTGGTTGTCGTCCACCACCAGCAGGCGTGCGCCCTGCAGCGGGCTGTCGAGGTCGGCGGTGGGGTGTTCGAGCATGTCCTGGTCCAGCGGCAGGCTCAGCCACAGGGTGTTGCCGCTGTCGCCACCGCTGTCCAGGCCGCTTTCGATGCCCAACTGGCCGGACATCAGCTGGATCAGCTGGCGCGCGATCACCAGGCCCAGGCGGCTGCTCAGGCGGGTGGCGGAGAGGAAGTCGCGGCTGTGCAGCTCGGCGGTGAGCAGGGCCTGGCGGTCGTTGGGGTCCAGCGGGCGGCCGCTGTCCTGCACGGCGATGCGCAGGCGCGTCTTGCCCGGCGGGCCATCGAGGGCCACCACCAGGAGGATCTCGCCTTCCTCGGTCTGCTTGAAGGCGTTGTCCAGCAGGCTCAGCAGCACCTGGCGCAGGCGCGTCGGGTCGCCGCTGATCACCCGTGGCACCTGCGGCTGGGTGAAGCTGATCAGCTCGATCTTCTGCTGCTCGGCGCGCACCCGGAAGATCGCCAGGCAGTCCTCGATCAGCGCGCCCAGGTCGAACTGCACCTCGTCCAGCTCGATCTGCCCGGACTCCAGTTTGGAGATGTCGAGGATTTCGTTGATCAGCGCCAGCAGTTCGTTGCCGGCGCTGTGGATTGTCTGCACGTAGTCGCGCTGCTTGGCCGACAGCGGCGTGCCGAGCAGCAGCTCGGTCATGCCCAGCACGCCGTTCATGGGGGTGCGGATTTCGTGGCTGATCTTCGCCAGGAACTCGCCCTTGGCCTTGAGCTCGGCGCTGCTGGCGGCGCGCTTGCGGCTGGCGTCGAAGCTCTCCTGCTGCAGTTGGCGCTGGCGCTCGGCCAGGGCCAGGCTGAGCAGGAAGCCGGCCGCCGCGGTCAGCCCCAGCAGCGCGCTGCCGAGCCAGTCGCTGCGCGTGGGCACGTAGCCGAGCAGGGCCGGCAGGCTCAGCAGCCAGGCGCTGACGAACACGCCCATGGCGATGACGAACAGCCGGGCCGGGCGGTAGCCGTGGCGCATGTAGTAGGCGGCGATGAGGAACATGCCCAGGCTGGTGATCGCCACCAGGCCGTAGAGCAACTCGCCGGTGGGGATGTCCAGGGCCAGGTGCAGCAGCGCGCCGAGGCCCAGCAGGCCGAGGCTGCCCAGGGCCAGCAGGCGGCCCAAGGGGCGGCGCGGCGGCTGGCCGTGGAAGAAGCTGGCGGTGTAGCCCAGGGCGCAGAACAGCACCAGCAGCAGGGCCAGCTGGGCGGTCAGCGGCTGCCAGGTCTGGTGCGTGCCGTACCAGGGGCTGAGCAGGCCGAACAGCGTCAGGCAGGCCAGCAGCAGCCCGGCGTGCACCCCGGCCAGCCACAGGCCGCTGAGCACGCGGTTGTAGGCGAAGCGCACCAGGTTGTAGAGCAGCAGCATGCCCAGGCAGCCGAGGAGGATGCCGAACTGCAGCGGGCGCTGCTGGCCGGCGGGGTATTCGGTGCTTTCCAGGCTGATGGTGGGGCGCAGGCTCTGGCTGGAGCTCAGGCGCAGGTAGAGGTCGAGGACTTCGGGGCTGCTGCGCAGCGGCAGCAGGATGTCGCTGTTGAGCAGCGGACGCTGGCCGGGGTAGAGGTTGCCGGCCTGGCGCTCTTCCAGCAGCTGCGAGCCGTGCAGCAGGTAGAGCTGCAGGCTGTCCAGGCTCGGCGAGAACAGGCGCAGCTGGCGCGGCGCGTCGCTGGCCGGCAGGCGGTAGTGCAGCCAGATGGCGCCGGGGCCGGCGGGGGCGTGCAGGTCTTCGATGTCGAGGGGGCTGAACAGCGGGCGCAGGCGTGCGGAGAGGACGTCCTGCAACTGCAGGCGGCCTTCGCCGTCGTGCAACTGCGACCAGCCGTCGGCATCCTGCGCCTGGACGAGGCCCGGGCCTACGAGCAGGGCCGTCAGCAGCAGGCAGACCAGAAGTCCTGTGGCGTTCCAGAGCCGGCGCACGGCGAATTCCCTTCGGTGGAGAGTGGCCGGATTATAGCCAAGTGCCGACGGCCCCGAAATCCACCCGGGCCCGCACGTGGCCGCCTGCCGACCGCAGGTCGGAAAAACGGGCGCAAAGGCGGCTCAGCCCCTGCGCCCGCCGGCCTTTCAGCCTTCGCCGCGTTCGCGGGCGATGGCGCGGTAGCCGATGTCCTTGCGGTAGAAGCAGCCGTTCCAGCGGATCTGCTCCGCCAGGCGGTAGGCCTGCTGCTGCGCCGAGGACACGCTCGGGCCGATGGCGGTGGCGCAGAGCACGCGGCCGCCGGAGGTGACCACCTGGCCGTCCTTCAGCGCGGTGCCGGCATGGAACACCTTGCCGTCGAGCTTGGCGGCTTCGGCCAGGCCTTCGATGACGTCGCCCTTGGCGTAGTCGCCCGGGTAGCCGCCGGCGGCCAGCACCACGCCCACGGTGGGGCGCGGGTCCCAGGTGGCCTCGACCTTGTCCAGCGCCTTGGCCAGGGCGGCCTCGACCAGCAGCACCAGGGAGCTTTCCAGGCGCACCATGATTGGCTGCGTCTCGGGGTCGCCGAAGCGGCAGTTGAACTCGATGACCTTGGGCGCGCCGCTCTTGTCGATCATCAGGCCGGCGTAGAGGAAGCCGGTGTAGACGTTGCCTTCCTCGGCCATGCCGCGCACGGTCGGGTAGATGACTTCGTCCATCACCCGCTGGTGCACCTGGGGGGTGACCACCGGGGCCGGCGAGTAGGCGCCCATGCCGCCGGTGTTGGGGCCAGTGTCGGCGTCGCCGACGCGCTTGTGGTCCTGGCTGGTGGCCATGGGCAGCACGTTCTGGCCGTCGACCATGACGATGAAGCTGGCCTCCTCGCCGTCGAGGAACTCCTCGATCACCACGCGCGAACCGGCGTCGCCGAAGGCGTTGCCGGCGAGCATGTCGCGCACGGCTTCCTCGGCTTCTTCCAGGGTCATGGCGACGATCACGCCCTTGCCCGCGGCCAGGCCGTCGGCCTTGATCACGATGGGCGCGCCTTTCTCCTTCAGGTAGGCCAGGGCCGGCTCGACTTCGGTGAAGTTCCGGTAGTCGGCGGTGGGGATCTTGTGGCGGGCCAGGAAGTCCTTGGTGAAGGCCTTGGAGCCTTCCAGCTGGGCCGCGCCCTTGGTCGGGCCGAAGATGTCCAGGCCGCGCGAACGGAACAGGTCGACCACGCCGGCGACCAGCGGTGCTTCTGGGCCGACGATGGTCAGTTGCACGTTCTTCGCGGCGAAGTCGGCCAGTTGCTCCAGGGCCAGCACGTCGATGGCGACGTTCTCGCACTTGGGCTCGGTGGCGGTGCCGGCGTTGCCCGGGGCGACGAAGACCTTCGCCACGCGCGGGTCCTGGGCGACCTTCCAGGCCAGGGCGTGTTCGCGACCGCCGCTGCCGATGATCAGTACATTCATATTCGATAGCTCTCGTCTGAGAGCTGGAAGCTGGAAGCTGGAAGCTGGAAGCGGTCGGGCTTCAGGCTTCCAGCTACAGGCTTCCAGCTTTTAGTGCCTGAAATGGCGCATCCCGGTGAACACCATGGCGATGCCGGCTTCGTCGGCCGCCGCGATGACTTCGTTGTCACGCATCGAGCCGCCCGGCTGGATCACCGCGGTGATGCCGGCCTTGGCCGCGTTGTCGATGCCGTCGCGGAACGGGAAGAAGGCGTCAGAGGCCATGACCGCGCCTTTCACTTCCAGGCCGGCATGCTCGGCCTTGATGGCGGCGATGCGCGCGGAGTTGACGCGGCTCATCTGGCCGGCGCCGACGCCGACGGTCTGGCGGTGCTTGGCATAGACGATGGCGTTGGACTTGACGAACTTGGCCACTTTCCAGGCGAAGATCAGGTCGTGGATTTCCTGCTCGCTGGGCGCGCGCTGGGTGACGATCTTCAGGTCCGCCTCGGTGATCATGCCGATGTCGCGGCTCTGTACCAGCAGGCCGCCGTTGACGCGCTTGAAGTCCCAGCCCGGGGCGCGCTCGGCTGGCCACTCGCCGCACTCCAGCAGGCGCACGTTGGCCTTGGCGGCGACCACGGCGCGGGCGGCGGCGGAGACCTTCGGGGCGATGATGACTTCGACGAACTGGCGCTCGACGATGGCCTGGGCGGTGTCGCCGTCCAGCTCGCGGTTGAAGGCGATGATGCCGCCGAAGGCCGACTCGGTGTCGGTGGCGTAGGCCAGTTCGTAGGCCTTGCGGATGCCGCCCTCGTTCTCCGGGACCACGGCCACGCCGCACGGGTTGGCGTGCTTGACGATGACGCAGGCCGGCTTGACGAAGCTCTTCACGCATTCCAGCGCGGCGTCGGTGTCGGCCACGTTGTTGAACGACAGTTCCTTGCCTTGCAGCTGCACGGCGGTGGAAACGCTGGCCTCGCCCTTCTTCGCCTCGACGTAGAAGGCCGCGCTCTGGTGCGGGTTCTCGCCGTAGCGCATTTCCTGGGCCTTGATGAACTGGCTGTTGAAGGTGCGCGGGAAGGCGCCGCGGCCTTCGGTGGAGAGGGTGTCGCGGGCCTGGTCGATGGTGCCCAGGTAGTTGGCGATCATGCCGTCGTAGGCGGCGGTGTGCTCGAAGGCCTTCAGGGCCAGGTCGAAGCGCTGGGCGTAGGTCAGGCCGCCGGCCTTCAGGGCCGCGACCACGCCGGCGTAGTCGCCGGCGTTGACCACGATGGCGACGTCCTTGTGGTTCTTCGCGGCGCTGCGGACCATGGTCGGGCCGCCGATGTCGATGTTCTCGATGGCGGTCGGCAGGTCGCAGTCGGGCTTGGCCACGGTGGCCTCGAAGGGGTACAGGTTGACCGCCACCAGGTCGATCGGCTTGATGCCGTGCTCGGCCATCACCGCGCCGTCGATGTCGCGACGGCCGAGGATGCCGCCGTGCACCTTCGGGTGCAGGGTCTTGACGCGGCCGTCCATCATTTCCGGGAAGCCGGTGTAGTCGGCCACTTCCACGGCGGCGATGGCGTTGTCCTTGAGCAGCTTGTAGGTGCCGCCGGTGGAGAGGATCTCCACGCCGAGGGCGACCAGCTCGCGGGCGAAATCGACGACGCCGGTCTTGTCGGAGACGCTGATCAGCGCGCGGCGGATGGGCAGGCGGGTGGTTTGGTCGGTCATCTGTCAGGCCATCGGATAGAGGAAAAGAAAGAGCTGGAAGCTTGAAGCTGAAAGCCGGAAGTCAAGAGCGCCGTTCGGCTTTCCACTTCCAGCTTCGGGCTTCGGGCTTCCAGCTTCTAGAGCAGATCGTACTGCTTGAGCTTCTTGCGCAGGGTGCCGCGGTTCAGGCCGAGCAGCTCCGACGCCTTGGTCTGGTTACCCTTCACGTGGTCCATCACGGTTTCCAGCAGCGGTGCCTCCACTTCGCAGAGCACCATGTTGTACACGTCCGTGACCGGCTGCCCATCGAGGTGGGCGAAGTAGTTGCGCAGTGCCTTCTCGACGCTGTCGCGCAGGGTATGGCCTTCCTGCGTCGGCGTGTTCAGGTGCTGTTTGAGGTTCGCGTTGTCGCTCACGGGTGTCATTCCACTCACTAAAGTCTCGGTCATCGTTGTCATGCGGCCACCCCTTTTCCGTTGTCGTGGCGCTCGGCGAAGAACTGCCTGACGCTGGCGCTCTGTGCATCCGTGTTCTGCAAACGATTGAACTGGGCGCGGAACTCCGCCGCCCCCGGTAACGTCGCCAGGTACCAGCCCACGTGCTTGCGGGCGATGCGGACACCCAGCTCTTCCCCATAGAAGGCATGCAAGGCGGCCAGGTGCTCCAGCAAAATGCTTTCCACCTCGGCCAGGGACGGCGCCGGCAAGGTCTCGCCGGTGCTCAGGTAGTGCTCGATCTCACGGAATATCCACGGCCGGCCCTGGGCGGCGCGGCCGATCAGCAAGGCGTCGGCGCCGGTGTGCTGGAGCACCTGGCGGGCCTTCTGCGGCGAGGTGATGTCGCCGTTGGCGAACACCGGGATGGACACCGCCTGCTTGATCGCGGCGATGGTTTCGTATTCGGCGTCGCCGGTGTACAGGTCGGCGCGGGTGCGGCCGTGCACGGCCAGTGCCTGGATGCCCGACTGCTCGGCGATGCGCGCGACGTTCACGCCGTTGCGGTTGTCGCGGTCCCAGCCGGTGCGGATCTTCAGCGTCACCGGCACTTCGACGGCGGCCACCACGGCTTCGAGGATTTCGGCCACCAGCTTCTCGTCGCGCAGCAGCGCGGAGCCGGCGGCCTTGTTGCAGACCTTCTTGGCCGGGCAGCCCATGTTGATGTCGATGATCTGCGCGCCCAGCTCGACGTTGGCGCGGGCGGCCTCGGCGAGCATCTGCGGGTCGCCGCCGGCTATCTGCACCGAACGCGGCTGGTCCTCGCCGTCATGCACCAGGCGCAGGCGCGACTTGCGGCTGTTCCACAGGCGCACGTCGCTGGTGACCATCTCCGAGACCACCATGCCGGCGCCGAGGCGGCGGCACAGCTGGCGGAACGGGCGATCGGTGACGCCGGCCATGGGAGCCAGGATCAGTCTGTTGGGCAGTGTGTAAGAGCCGATGCGAACCACCGACATCGCTTCCCTGTTATGGGGCGCAATCGCTGCACGCTCCCGCGGGTCGAGGACTCGGGGAGGGTCGGCGAGAGGCCACCGGTGCTTGCAAAAAAGGGAGGGCATGATACCCGCTCTCGATGACCGGATAAAGGCGATTTTGGATAAATTCTGAACAGCCGCCGGCTTATTGCCTGGGGTTGGAAGACGAGCGGAACTGGCGTTGCGCGGGGTTCTGCGCTATGCGCCGGTCACTCCGGAGAATGGAAGCTGAGGCTGTAGTTGACCGCCTTGGGGCCCGGGTCGAGGATGTCCAGCGACACGTGGATCGGCGTCTGCGGCGGCATCTCGCTCTGCCCGGCCAGCTCGCCGCCCAGGTATTCGCTGGGCTTGAAGCTGCGGCTGGCGATCAGTTGGCCGTTGAGGTCGGCGAAGCGCAGCTCCAGCAGCGGGAAGGGCTGGGAGAAGCTGGCGCGGTTGTAGATGATCGCGTCCACCACCAGGGCGCCGCTGAAGTCCGGGTGGCTGCGCACCACCAGGTTGCTGCTGCGGATCTGCTCGACGTCGACCTTCGACGGCAGGCTGCAGCCCAATTGCGGGCAGAGTTCGGCGAACCAGGGGCGGTAGGCGTCCTCGCGGGCCAGTTCGTCGAAGTGGTAGGCCACGTACTGGCCGCCCAGGCCGGCCAGGGCCAGGAGGATCAGCAGCAGCCAGAGCAGGCGCCAGCCCCAGCGGCTCTTGGGCTTCTGCCAGTCCAGTTGCAGCGGCTCGTCGCTGAGGTCGCGCAGGGCGGCCTCGCCCAGGCCCGGGTCGGGGCGGCGCGGGGCCTTGTCGTCTGCCTCTTCGTCCTCGTCGTCCAGCGGCGCGCCCAGGCGGGGCGTCTCGCGTTCCGCCAGCGGGGGCTCGGCCTCGGGTTCCTCGTCCGGCTCGGCTTCGGTTTCCAGCGGCTCGTCGTCGCGGCGGGCGCTGAAGCTCGGCAGGTCGTCGTCTTCCTCTTCTGCGGCAGCGGCGGCCACGGCCGACTCTTCGGCCGGCGCGCTCTGCGGTTGCGGTGGCGCGACGGGGGGCTGCTCGGGTTCTTCGTCGATGCGGCCCAGGCTCGGTTCCTGGCGGCCGCCTTCGCTCGCCTGGCGTTCCTCGTCGCGCAGCAGGGCCTCGGCCCAGCGTTCGTCATGCGGGTCGCGCGCCGACGGGCGGTTGCCCAGCAGGGCCTCGGCCGGCTTGGGCGCGGCCTGCAGTTCGCGGAATTCCTGGGACAGCTCGAATTCGTCGAGCTTGGCCAGCTCTTCGTCGAGGTTGAGGCTGTCCAGGTCGAGATCGTCGTGGATCCACAGGGTATCGTCGGCGGGCTTGGCCGCGACGGGGGTTTGCTCCGCCGGCCTGGCCGGCGCAGGCGTGGCGGCCGGCGCCACCGTGCTGTCGGCGGACGGCCGCGCGCTGTGCGGCGCCAGCGGCCAGCCGAGGGTGGCGACGCCGGGCGCCGGGATGGGGCGCGGGGGCTCGCTTGGCGCTGCGGGCGCTGCGGGTTTCGGGGCCGCAGCCGGCGGCTGGATGGGCTCGCCGCCGGAGCGCGCGGTGCCGCCCAGCATATGTTGCGGGGCGTTGAACACCTTGAGGCAGGCGCCGCAGCGCACAGCGCCATTGGCCGCACCCAGCTGCGCCTGGTTGACGCGGAAACTGGTGAGGCAATGCGGGCACTGTGTGATGAAACTGGCGCTCATGCGGCGGTCCGGCGATAAACGGTCGATTAGTCTAACTCAAGCCTCGGCGTGCGGGCAGTTGGCCGCCACCAGGGTTCAGCGGCGGCGGCCGCTGATGCGTACCCAGCCTTCGCGCTCGGCGGTGGGCTCCAGCTCGAAGGCGTCGGCGTAGGCGGCGCGCACTTCCTCGGCCTGCTCGGCGAGGATGCCCGACAGGGCCAGGCGGCCGCCGGGCTTGACCAGGGAAGTCAGCTGGCCTGCCAGTGAGACCAGGGGACCGGCGAGAATGTTCGCCACCACCACGTCGGCCTGCCCGGCGGGCAGATCGGCGGGCAGGTAGACCGGGAACAGCGCCGGGTCGATGCCGTTGCGCGTGGCGTTGTCGCGCGAGGCCTCCAGGGCCTGCGGGTCGATGTCGGTGCCCAGCGCCCGCTTCGCGCCCAGCAGCAGCGCGGCGATGGCGAGGATGCCCGAGCCACAGCCGAAGTCCAGCACGGTATCGCCGGCCAGTTCCTGGCCATCGAGCCATTCCAGGCACAGCGCGGTGGTCGGGTGGGTGCCGGTGCCGAAGGCCAGGCCCGGGTCGAGCAGCAGGTTCACCGCCTCCGGCTCCGGCGCCTCGTGCCAGCTGGGCACGATCCACAGGCGGCGGCCGAAGCGCATCGGCTTGAAGTTGTCCATCCAGCTGCGTTCCCAGTCCTGGTCCTCGACCACTTCGACCTGGTGCTGGGGCAGTTCGCCGCCGGTCAGCAGCTGCAGGTGCGCCAGCAGCGCGGCCTCGTCGGTGCCGTCCTCGAACAGCGCCAGCAGGTGGGTGTGGGTCCACAGCGGGGTGGTGCCCAGGTCCGGCTCGAAGATCGGTTGGTCCTCGGCGTCCATGAAGGTCACCGAGACGGCGCCGACTTCCAGCAGGGCGTCCTCGTAGGTGGGCGCCTGTTCCGGGGTGATGGCGAGGCGGACTTGAACCCAGGGCATAAAAAACCTCGTGAGAAAACGGCTGAAGGCTGGAAGGCCGGACGAAGGGCGGGATTATCCGCTTTTTCGTCCAGCCTTCCAGCCTCCAGCGCTTTTATCGGCGTGGGCTCAGTGACTCATGCCGAGTTTCTTTTCCAGGTAATGGATGTTCACACCGCCCTTGCAGAATTCCTTGTCGCGGACCAGGTCCTTGTGCAGGTCGATGTTGGTCTTGATGCCGTCGACGATCAGCTCGTCCAGGGCATTGCGCATGCGCGCCAGGGCCTCGTCGCGGTCCTTGCCGTAGGTGATCAGCTTGCCGACCAGCGAGTCGTAGTTCGGCGGTACGGTGTAGCCGCTGTACAGGTGCGAGTCGACGCGCACGCCGTTGCCGCCGGGGGCGTGGAAGTGCTTCACAGTGCCCGGGCTGGGCATGAAGTTTTTCGGGTCCTCGGCGTTGATCCGGCATTCCAGGGCGTGGCCGCGGATCACCACGTCCTCCTGGCGGACCGACAGCTTCTGGCCGGAGGCGATGCGCAGCATCTCCTTGACGATGTCGATGCCGGTGACCATCTCCGACACCGGATGCTCCACCTGCACGCGGGTGTTCATCTCGATGAAGTAGAAGCGGCCGTTCTCGTAGAGGAACTCGAAGGTGCCGGCGCCACGGTAGCCGATCTCGACGCAGGCGCGAACGCAGCGTTCGAGGACTTCTGCGCGGGCCTTCTCGTCGATGCCCGGCGCAGGGGCTTCTTCCAGCACCTTCTGGTGGCGGCGCTGCAGCGAGCAGTCGCGGTCGCCCAGGTGGATGGCGTTGCCCTGGCCGTCGGAGAGCACCTGGACTTCCACGTGGCGCGGGTTGGTCAGGAACTTCTCCAGGTAGACCATGGAGTTGCCGAAGGCGGCGCCGGCCTCGGTGCGGGTCAGCTTGGCCGACTTGATCAGCTCTTCCTCGCTGTGCACCACGCGCATGCCGCGGCCACCGCCGCCGCCGGCGGCCTTGATGATGACCGGGTAGCCCACTTCGCGGGCGATGGCCAGGGCGGTTTCCTCGTCTTCCGGCAGCGGGCCGTCGGAGCCCGGCACGGTGGGCACGCCGGCTTTCTTCATGGCGTCCTTGGCCGAGACCTTGTCGCCCATCAGGCGGATCACGTCGGCGCTGGGGCCGATGAAGGTGAAGCCGGAGCGTTCGACCTGCTCGGCGAAGTCGGCGTTCTCGGCGAGGAAGCCGTAGCCCGGGTGGATACCGTTGGCGCCGGTGACTTCGGCGGCGGCGATGATCGCCGGGATGTGCAGGTAGGACTGGCCGGCCGGGGCCGGGCCGATGCACACGGCCTCGTCGGCCAGCGACAGGTGCATCAGCTCGCGGTCGGCGGTGGAGTGCACCGCGACCGTCTTGATGCCCAGCTCCTTGCAGGCGCGCAGGATGCGCAGGGCGATCTCGCCGCGGTTGGCGATCAGTACTTTATCCAACATCGCAGGTTCCCCGCGGCTTAGACGATGGTGAACAGCGGCTGGTCGTACTCGACCGGCTGGCCGCTTTCGACCAGGACCTGCTCGATGACGCCGCTGGTTTCAGCCTCGATGTGGTTCATCATCTTCATGGCTTCGACGATGCACAGGATGTCGCCTTTCTTCACGCTCTGGCCGACTTCGACGAAGGGCGCGGCGGTCGGCGAGGGCGAGCGGTAGAAGGTGCCGACCATCGGCGAGCGGACCACGTTGCCGTTGAGCTTGGCGGCGGCCGGCGCGGCTTCGGCGGCCGGTGCGGCGGCAGCGGCCACCGGGGCCGGGGCGGCAGCGGGGGCGGGCGCGTAGGCCGGGGCGGCAGCGTAGATCGGCTGGGCGGCGGTCTTGCTGTGGCGGCTGATGCGCACCGATTCTTCGCCTTCGCGGATTTCCAGCTCGTCGATGCCGGATTCTTCGAGCAGTTCGATCAGTTTCTTGACTTTACGGATGTCCATTAGCGTTCGCACTCCCAGGTGATGGTCACGGGCGTTCAAGTTGTTCGAGGGCGGACTCCAGGGCCAGGCGGTAGCCTGTGGCCCCCAGGCCGCAGATCACCCCTACCGCCACGTCGGAGAAGTAGGAGTGATGCCGGAAAGGTTCACGTTTGTGCACGTTGGACAGGTGCACTTCGATGAATGGGATGCTCACCGCGAGCAACGCGTCACGTAGCGCGACACTCGTATGCGTGAAAGCCGCCGGATTGATGAGGATGAAGTCCACGCCTTCGCCGCGCGCGGCGTGGATGCGCTCGATCAGTTCGTACTCGGCGTTGCTCTGCAGGTACATCAGGTGATGGCCGGCCTCGCGGGCGCGGCGCTCCAGGTCCTGGTTGATCTGCTCGAGGGTGACCGAGCCGTAGACGCCGGGTTCGCGGGTGCCGAGCAGGTTCAGGTTGGGCCCGTGCAGGACCAGTAGGGTGGCCATCGGCTTGTTGTTCTCTCGTCGCGCGGATTGGAAATTGGCCGGGACTATGCCGGAAACCGGTCGTGACTGTCCAGTCATGCCGGTTTTGCGGTAGATGTCGGCATGTTGCCTGATGATTGCTGCAGAAATATGAGGCGCGCTCTAGCGCGCGCCGGCCTGCTGCAGATGCGCGGCCAGGGTGGCCGCGTTGGTCTCGCCGACGATGCGCAGGTCGCTGTGTTCCTGGCCGCCCGCGTCGAACAGCAGCAGCGCCGGCGGGCCGAAGAGGTTGTAGCGGTCGAGCAGGGCGCGCTGCTCGGCGGTGCTGTCGGTCATGTCGAAGCGCAGCAACTGGTAGCCGGCCAGTTGCGCCTGGACGGCGGCATCCGGCAGCACCTGGCGCTCGATGATCTTGCAGCTGATGCACCAGTCGGCGTACCAGTCCAGCAGCACCGGCCGGCCGGCGGCGCTGGCCTGGGCCAGGGCGGCGTCGAGCTGCGCCGGGGTGGTCAGGTTCTGCCACTGGCCGGGCGTCGAGCTGGGCGGGCCGGCATGGCTGGAGGGTTCGGAGCGGCCCAGCGGGTGCAGCGGGTCGGACTCGCCGCGCAGGGCGCCGGCCCAGGCCGCCAGGGCGTAGACCAGGAACATCAGGCCGAGCAGCTGGGCGCCGCGCTGCAGCGGCGTCTTGTTCACCAGTTCCAGGGTGCCCAGGGCGATGGCCACGCCGCCGGCCAGGGCGCCCCACAGGGCCAGGCTCACCGGGCCGGAGAGCACCCGCTCCAGCAGCCAGATGGCCACCGCCAGCAGCAGCACGCCGAAGAAGTTGCGCACGCCGGTCATCCAGGCCCCGGATTTCGGCAGCACGGCGCCGCCGCCAGCGCCGAAGATCACCAGCGGGGTGCCCATGCCCAGGCCCAGGGCGAACAGCAGCAGGCCGCCGCCGAGGGCGTCGCCGGTGCTGCCGATGTACAGCAGCAGGCCGGCCAGGGGCGCCGAGACGCAGGGCGAGACCAAGAGGCTGGAGAGCACGCCCAGGGTGGCCGCGCCGGCGATGGAGCCGCCGCGGGTGTCGGCCGCCATGCGGTCCAGGCGCTCGCGCAGAAAGCCCGGCAGGCGCAGTTCGAAGATGCCGAACATGGCGATGGCGAAGGCCACGAAGAAGGCCGCGAAGGGCACCAGCACCCAGGGCGACTGCAGCATCGCCTGCAGGTTGAGCTTGGCGCCGAACAGGCCCATGAGCGCGCCGAGCACGGCGTAGCACACCGCCATCGGCAGCACGTAGGCCAGCGACAGGGTGAAGCCGCGCATGCCGCCCGGGCGCCCGCGCAGGACCACGCCGGAGAGGATCGGCAGCATCGGCAGTACGCAGGGGGTGAAGGTCAGCGTCAGGCCGGCGAGGAAGGCGATCAGCAGGCCGCGGTCGAGCTTCTTGATCTTGCCGCTGCCTTCGCCCTTGAGCAGCGCCAGCAGGTCGTCGACCACCGCCGGCTCGCCGGAGGCCACGGCCGCCTTGCCGGCGGCGGCGGGCTTGGCGCCGAGGCTGGCGACGCCCGCGGCGGAAACCTGCACCTGGGCGGTTTCCGGGGCGTAGCACAGGCCCTTGTCGGCGCAGCCCTGGTAGGTGACGGTGAGGCGGTAGGGCAGCTTCTGCGGGTTGTTCACCGGCACCCTGACGTCGGTGATGGCGTAGTAGACCTGGGAGTCGCCGAAGTAGTCGTCGTGGTGGGGCTTGCCCGGCGGCAGCTGCACGTCGCCGAGGCTGACCTCGGCCGGCTCGACCTGGAACTTCATGCGGTGCCGGTAGAGGTAGTAGCCCTCGGCGTTGACGAAGCGCAGCAGCACCTGCTGGCTGTCGCTGTCCTCGACGCTCAGGCGGAAGGCCTCGGCCACCGGGAGGAACTTGCCCTCGGCCGGCGCCGCGGTACTGAAACCGGGGGCGGCGGGGGCCGGCTTGTCGAACAGGCCGGCCGTGGCGGGCAGGGCGACCAGGAACAGGAGCAGGGTCAGCAGACGGCGCATGGAACTCTCGCGGACTTTCTGGGTGGCGGCATGATAGCGGAAAGCTTCCGATGCGGCCCGAGGAGCTGTCACAAGAAGTGATCGAGGCTGTGGGACTGCGCCGGCGAGCTCGGGTTCCCGCATCGCTGCCGCGTCAATCGGCCGCGTGCTGGCCGAACGCCCCCAGCAGGTCGCTGACGAAGGCCTGCTCGGCGTCGCCGGGGTGGCGGCCACGGTGGCGAGTCAGGCTGAAGGCCACCTCGAAGCCCAGTTCGCCCGGCAGCAGCTCGCGCAACTGGCCGCGCTCGATCCAGGGTCGTGCGACATGCCGGGGCAGGTAGCCGATGTGCGCGCCGGAGAGGATGAACGCCAGGCTGCCGTCCACCTGTTCGCAACGCGCGCTGCTGCGGCTGGTCTGCAGCGGTTCGTCGGCGGCGATGAAGCGGTAGGGGTGCAGCACCTGGTCGGCGTCGGCCAGGGCGTCGCGGCTCGGCTTGCTGTGCTCGAAGGCCGGGTGACCCGCGCCGCAATACAGGCCCTGGGATTCGACGAACAGGGGGTGATGCTCCAGCGCCGCCTGGGTGCCGGCGAAGTAGCCGACCGCCAGGTGCAGCCGATCCTGCAGTAACAGGCGCTCCAGTTCGGCGGGCGTGGCGGTGAGCAGCTCCAGGCTGACCGCCTGGTTGCGCTGGCGGAAGCGGCGGATCGCCTCGGACAGTCGCGCGACGACGCTTTCTTCGAGGCTTTCCGAAAGGCCGATGCGCACCTCGCCCAGCAGCTTGTCGGCCACGCCGCGCGCCTCGTCGCGGAAGCCCTCGATGGCGACGAACAGCCGCCGCGTCGATTGCAGCAGGCGCTCGCCCTTGGGCGTCAGGCGGAAGCCGCCCTTGCCGCGCTCGCACAGGCGGTAGCCCAGGCGCGTCTCCAGCTTGGCCATCTGGATGCTGATGCTCGGCTGGCTCAGGCCCAGCTCGCCCTGCGCCGCGCTGAAGCCGCCGCATTCCACCACGGTGACGAACAGGCGCAGCAACTGCAGGTCGAGGTCGCGCAACTGGCTGAGCATGGCTGTCTCCAAACATTGCCAAAATGCAATGCCAAAGTAATTAACTTTGTATTTTTACAAAGTAAAGCCCGCCCCATGCTCGCCCCATAACCACAACAACCCCGAGGCGATGATCATGCGTGTGTTTCCCTGGGCTTCCCTTGCGGCCCTGCTCGCGGCCCTGGCCATGCCCCTGCAGGCGCAGGAGCGGGTGCTCAACCTGTACAACTGGGCGGATTACGTCGGCGCCGAAGCCTTGCAGCGCTTCCAGCAGGAAACCGGCATCCGCGTCAAATACGACACCTTCGACAGCGCCGAGGTGCTCGACAGCAAGCTGATGACCGGCCGCAGCGGCTACGACGTGGTCTTTCCCGCCAGCAGCGGGCTGGCCCGCGCCATCCAGGCCAAGGCCGTGCAGCCGGTGGACGACGCGCAACTGAAGAACTTCGCCAACCTCGACCCGGAACTGCTGGCCAAGCTGGCCGCCATCGATCCGGGCAACCGCTACGGCGTGCCCTACACCTGGGGCACCGTGGGCCTGGCGCTCAACAGGGACGAAGTGCTCAAGCGCATCCCCGACGCGCCGCTGGACAGCCTCGACCTGCTGTTCAAGCCCGAATACGCCAGCCGCCTGGCCGACTGCGGCATCTCGCTGATCGACTCGCCCCAGGAAGTGATCAGCGTGGCGCTCAACTACCTGGGCAAGTCGCCCTACAGCACCGACGCGGCCGACCTGGCCCAGGTTCGCCAGTTGCTCGAAAAGCTGCAGCCCAACGTGCGCTACATCGCCAGCGGCAAGCACATCAACGACCTGGCCAACGGCACGCTGTGCCTCGCGCTGACCTACACCGGTGACGCGCTGATGGGCGCCGCGCAGGCCAGGCAGGCGAACAAGCCATTCGAGGTGATCTACCGGATACCCAGGGAAGGCACGCTGATCTGGTTCGACACCATGGCCATCCCGGTGGACGCGCCGCACCCGCAGGAAGCGCGCGCCTTCATCGACTTCATGCTGCGCCCGGACGCCATCGCCGAGCTGACCAACACCCTGTACTTCGCCAACGCCAACCGCAAGGCCACGCCGCTGCTCAATGCCGATGTGGCCAGCGACCCGGACATCTACCCGGCGCCGGCCATGCGCCGGAAGCTGTTCGGCGAGCAGTTGCTGACCTTGAAGCAGCAGCGCGAGCGGACGCGGCTGTGGTCGGCGTTCCGCACCCGCTCCTGAGCGAGGGTGGAGCCGCAGGCACCGCGCTATCAGGACACACCCAAAAAACACCGATGATGAGGACTCCATGGATCAAGCCCACGACAACGACCAGGCCATCACCCGCGACAGCCTGTATGGCACCGCCGCCGAATCCACCTACGCCGGCATCACCAGCTTCATGCGCCGCCGCTACAGCCGCGACCTGCGCGGCGTCGACCTGGTGGTGAGCGGCGTGCCCTTCGACACCGCCACCACCAACCGCCCCGGCAGCCGCTTCGGGCCGCGGGCGATTCGTGCCGCCTCGGTGCAGATGGCCTGGGCCCGGCACTTCCCCTGGGAGTTCGACCCCTTCGACCACCTGGCGGTGATCGACTACGGCGACTGCTCCTTCGACCACGGCGTGCCGCAGGAAACCCCGGCAGCCATCGAAGCCCACGCCGCGCGCATCCTCGATGCCGGCTGCGCGCTGCTGACCCTGGGCGGCGACCACTTCATCAGCTACCCGTTGCTCAAGGCCCATGCGAAGAAGCACGGCCCGCTGTCGCTGATCCACTTCGACGCCCACAGCGACACCTGGCCGGACGAGGACTGCCAGCGCATCGACCACGGCACCATGTTCTACCATGCCGCCCGCGAGGGGCTGGTGGACCCGGCGCGCTCGGTGCAGGTCGGCCTGCGCACCACCAACGACGATGTGATGGGCTTCCAGGTGCTGGATGCCCGCGAAGTGCACCGCCACTCGCCGCAGGCCATCGCCGAACGCATCCGCGCGCGGGTGGGGGACAGCCCGGTGTACCTGACCTTCGATATCGACTGCCTCGACCCGGCCTTCGCGCCGGGCACCGGCACGCCGGTCTGCGGCGGGTTCAGTTCGCACCAGGCGCTGGAAATCCTCCGCGCGCTGCGTGGCATCAACCTGGTGGGCATGGACGTGGTGGAAGTCGCGCCGCCCTACGACAGCGCCGAGATCACCGCCCTGGCCGGCGCGACCCTGGCGATGGAGATGGTTTGCCTGTACGCGGCGCGGCACAAGCTGGGCGAGCGTTGATGGGATGGCCCGGTAGGCGCGGGAAACCCATTTTACGGGGCGTCGTGGTTGGACCTGGCGCGCTCTTCAACGGCGTTTCGTGCTCATCACCGAGCGGGGCATGGCCAAGGTCAAGCGGCGGATAACCGCGAACGGTTATCCGCCCTACGCCGAGCCCATCCCGGCGTTATCCGCCGATCCGCGGGATCAGGCGAACACCTCGACGCGATTGCGCCCGCCATGCTTGGCGCGGTACAGCGCCTCGTCGGCGCGGCGGGCCAGGACGGTGGCGTCTTCGTCCGCGCCCAGCTGGGCGATGCCGCAGCTGAAGGTGCAGGCCAGGTCGGCGGGCTTGGCCGGGTAGCGGATCTCGGCGAAGCGCTGGCGGATTTCCTCCAGCACCTTGTGCGCCGCCACGCTGTCGGTGTCCGGCAGCACCACGGCGAATTCCTCGCCGCCGTAGCGGCCGATGTGGTCGGTCTTGCGCAGGCGCTGCTTGAGGAACAGCGCCAGGCTCTTGATCACCCGGTCGCCCATGGGATGGCCGTAGCTGTCGTTGACCTTCTTGAAGTGGTCGATGTCGAGCATGGCGAAGGCCAGCGGCTGGCCTTCGCGGCGCGCGCGGTAGCTGGCGTCTTCCAGCAGTTGCAGGGTGTGGGTGTGGTTGTACAGCCCGGTGAGGCTGTCGCGCACCATCCGTGCCTTGAGGCTGCGCGCCCGCGCCGCGCGGTTGCGCACGGTGGCGATCAGGTGGCGCGGCTTGATCGGCTTGGTGAGGAAGTCGTTGCCGCCCTCGCTCATGGCGTCGAGCTGCTTGTCCAGGTCGTCCTCGGCCGACAGGTAGATGATCGGCACGCTGACGTGGCGCTCGTGCTGGCGGATCACCTTGGCCAGCTCGGTGCCCAGGCATTCGGGCATGTACATGTCGAGGATGATCAGGTCCGGCTGGAACTCGGCCAGCTCGGCCATCACCGACAGCGGCGCGGTGAGCGCGCGGGTGACGATGCCGGCGCCGTTGAGGACCATCTCGGTGTGCGCCGCCTGGGCCCGCGAGTCGTCGACGATGAGCACGCGGAAGGGGTCGTAGTGGGCGACGCGGGTGAGCATCTCGATCTTTTCCAGCACCCCGGAGGCGTCCAGGGTGCCGCTGAAGAACTCCTGGCCGCCGGCGCGGGCCGCGGCCAGGCGGGTGGGGGTGTCGGTGTCCTCGTGGCTGAAGAACAGCACCGGCAGCTTGTGCGCCAGGCCCGCCTGCACTTCCTCGGCCAGGGCCAGGCCGAGGCCCGCGCCGGCGAAGTCGACGTCCATCAGCAGCGCCGCCGGGTGGCGTTCGGCCATGGCCGCGCGGAAGGCCGCGGCGTGCTCGCACAGCTGCGCGTGGACGCCGAAGAACTCCAGCTGCTGGGCCAGGCGCTCGGCGCGCTCGGCGTCCTGCAGGGCCAGGTAGACCGGCTTGCGCAGCGGCGGCAGCTGGGTGTGTTCGAGCTGGTCGCCATGGCGCAGGCCGGTGCGCGACAGGCGCAGCATCAATTGGGCGAACTCGTTGATCCGCTCGCTGGACAGGCGCCCGCGGTTGCCCGCCACGGCGTCCAGCCCGGCGCCGATGGCGGCGGCCAGTTGGGCGTGCTCGGCCTGCTCGAAGCGCTCGGCGTAGCGCTGCAGGCGCAGGACGGCCTCGCGCAGGTCGGCCATGCCGCTGGCGGTCCATTCCGAGCGGCTGAGCTGCTGCCAGATCTCCAGCACGTGCCGGGCCTGGTGGATCACCCGCTGGGCAAAATGGTGTTTCAAGCGATCGCGGGTGGGATCGTCGTGCTCGGTCATGGCGCGCTTCTTGTGAGGGCTGACGCGGTGGCGGGGTCGCCAGAGCGATGATGGCACCATGCTACCATTTGCCGCTGGCAATTCCAGTGATGTCGGTCAAGGATCGCCAGGCGTGCCATGCAGAGGGTAGGCTGCCCTTCGGGCGCCGACTGCGGCATGCTAGTGCGCCTGGATCGCGGCATCGCCCGGCACCTGTGGCGGGGCCTGCGGTCCAACCTTTTTCCGTTAGGTCGAACCAAGGACTTTGCCATGTGGAACTGGAAGAATCGCGGCGGCTCGGTGCGCGAGCGCGTCGACGACAGGGTTGACGATGTGCGCGCCTACTTCGGCGGGCCCTGGCTGGTGCGCGTGGTCGGCGGGCTGCTGGGCGCCTACCTGGTGGTCGCCGCCCTGGTCGGCTGGTACTGGAGCCGCGAGCCGGACCTGTTCCCCGTGCAGCAGCATGCGCAGCAGGCCGCCGAGCGCGCCGGGCGGCAGATGGTGGTGGGCTACACCACCGTGGAAACCCTCAAGGAAGTGGTCGGCACCCTGCTGAACAAGCCGGGCGGCTACCTGTCCAACGACATCTTCCCGCCGGGCCTGTGGCTGGACAACATGCCCAGCTGGGAATACGGCGTGCTGGTGCAGACCCGCGACCTGTCCCGCGCGCTGCGCAAGGACTTCGCCCGCTCGCAGTCGCAGTCCACCGAGGACGCCGACCTGGCCCGCGCCGAGCCGCGCTTCAACTTCGACAACAAGAGCTGGGCGCTGCCGTCTTCCGAGTCGGAGTACGCCGAGGGCATCAAGTCCCTGGACCGCTACCTGGCGCGCCTCTCCGCCGAGCAGCCCAACGCGCAGTTCTACGCCCGCGCCGACAGCCTGAACAACTGGCTGGGCGACGTTTCCACCCGCCTGGGCTCGCTGTCCCAGCGCCTGTCCGCCAGCGTCGGGCGGGTCAAGCTGAACACCAACATCAAGACCGCCTCGGCGCTGGCGCCGGGGGAGGCGCCGCAGGTCGACGAAGAGGTGCAGGAAACCCCCTGGCTGCAGATCGACAACGTGTTCTACGAGGCCCGCGGCCAGGCCTGGGCGCTGTCGCACATCCTGCGCGCCATCGAGGTCGACTTCGCCGACGTGCTGGCGAAGAAGAACGCCACCGTCAGCGTGCGGCAGATCATTCGTGAGCTGGAGGCCACCCAGGAAGCGCTGTGGAGCCCGATGGTGCTCAACGGCAGCGGCTTCGGCGTGCTGGCCAACCATTCGCTGGTGATGGCCAACTACATTTCCCGGGCCAACGCCGCGATCATCGATCTGCGGCAACTGCTGGCGCAGGGCTGATGGACCTCGTCAGCGCCGCCGAGGCCGCCCACCGGCTGGCCTCGGACCGGGAACTGATCGCCTGGGTCGACGAGCGCGACCAGTTGCTGGGCGAGCTGCCGCGCGCCCAGCTGCGCGAGCGCGGGCTGATCGGCCGCGGCACCTTCATCCTGCTGTTCAACGGCGCCGGGCAGCTCTGCGTGCACCGCCGCAGCCTGAGCAAGGCGGTGTACCCGGGCTACTGGGACGCCGCCGCCGGCGGGATGGTGCAGGCCAGCGAGAGCTATGCGCTGTCGGCCAGCCGGGAGTTGGAGGAAGAACTGGGCGTGGCTGGTGTGGAGTTGCGCGAGCATGGCACTTTCTTCTTCGACGAGCCGGGTAATCGGTTGTGGTGCGCGGTGTTTTCCGCGACCTGGGATGGGCCGTTGAGGCTGCAGCCGGAGGAGGTGCTGGAGGCGCGGTTCGTCGAGCCGGTGGTGGCGTTGGAGGAGGCTGGTTCCGGGGCTTTGTACTGTCCGGACTCGTTGCAGGCTTTGCGGTTGTTCCTGGGGCAACTTTAAAAGAGCAAGAGCCCCTCTCCCTCTCCCTAACCCTCTCCCGCAAGCGGGAGAGGGGACTGTCCTCAGTGGGCGGCGAAAGTGTGCCATGGGCGTACCGAGGTTTATGCATCCACTCCGAAGATTCGGCGAAGCGCGTAGCCTCCGGCGCGGACTCCCTCTCCCGCTTGCGGGAGAGGGCCGGGGTGAGGGTGCTCTACCAGCATGTCGCCAATCCGCCGATCAATGACGCATTTCCACCCTTAGCATTTGCCTCCAATGCTGGTAAATTGCGCGACCTTTCCGCTCGGGTCCTCCGGCGGGAATGCGCAGCCCCTGCCTGAGTGGGGCGTCGCGGTCGGCGCCAGCCGATCATTCGTTGACCTGGCCCTTAGAGGCCAATCCTGGGGAAAACGCCCGGTGGTCAAGAAAGCATCCTCCCTGTCCGCCCTTGGCGGGCTCGTCTATTCCACCGATGCGGGCCGGCATTGCCCGGACTGCAACCAGCCCGTTGGCGCCTGCATCTGCAAGCAGTCCGTGATCCCGGCCGGCGACGGCATCGCCCGTGTGCGCCGCGAGACCAAGGGCCGCGGCGGCAAGACCGTGACCACGGTCAGCGGCGTGCCCCTGGCCGAAGACGCCCTCAAGGAGCTGGCCACGGCGCTGAAAAAACGCTGCGGCACCGGCGGCGCGTTGAAGGACGGCGTCATCGAGATCCAGGGCGACCACGTCGAGCTGCTTCTCGAAGAGTTGGCCAAGCGCGGCTTCAAGGCCAAGAAATCCGGCGGCTGATTCGTCTCTCCCCTGCAGGGAACGGGTTAGGCAGCGGCGCACGGCGCCGGCATGCCGGCCAGCCCGTTCCCTAGATGGGAGATGCGTCGCGCTCGCGAGTTCGCCACGCTTTCCTAAACTACCGCCAGAGATGGCGGTCAACACGGCAACGTCATACCCGACGTTTAGGCTTGTTGCGTCCGCGCGCTACCCGCGCCGGGCGCTCGACTTTCTTTTCAGGAGACACCCGCGCATGGCCGCAAGACGGACCCGCAAAGACGACGGCAGCAACTGGACGGTGGCGGACAGCCGCAGCATCTACGGTATCCGCCATTGGGGCGCCGGCTATTTCGCGATCAACGACGCCGGCAACGTCGAGGTGCGCCCGCAGGGCGCCGACGCCCAGCCGATCGATCTGCATGCGCTGGTCGGCCAGTTGCGCGAGGCGGGCCTGTCGCTGCCGCTGCTGGTGCGCTTTCCGGACATCCTGCAGGACCGCGTGCGCAAGCTGACCGGCGCCTTCGACGCCAACATCGCGCGCCTGGAGTACGGCAGCCGCTACACCGCGCTCTACCCGATCAAGGTCAACCAGCAGGAAGCGGTGGTGGAAAGCATCATCGCCACGCAGAACGTCTCCATCGGCCTGGAAGCCGGCTCCAAGCCGGAGCTGATGGCGGTGCTGGCGCTGGCGCCCAAGGGCGGGACCATTGTCTGCAACGGCTACAAGGACCGCGAGTTCATCAAGCTGGCGCTGATGGGGCAGAAGCTCGGGCACAACGTCTTCATCGTCATCGAGAAGGAGTCCGAGGTGCAACTGGTGATCGAGGAGGCCGAGCACGTCGGCGTGCTGCCGCAGGTCGGCCTGCGCGTGCGGCTGTCCTCGCTGGCCTCCTCGAAGTGGGCCGACACCGGCGGCGAGAAGGCCAAGTTCGGCCTTTCCGCCGCGCAGCTGCTGTCGGTGGTCGAGCGCTTCCGCAAGGCAGGCCTGGACCAGGGCGTGCGCCTGCTGCACTTCCACATGGGCTCGCAGATCGCCAACCTGGCCGACTACCAGCACGGCTTCAAGGAAGCCATCCGCTACTACGGCGAACTGCGCGCCCTCGGCCTGCCGGTGGACCACGTGGACGTCGGCGGCGGCCTGGGCGTGGACTACGACGGCACCCACTCGCGCAACGCCAGCTCGATCAACTACGACATCGACGACTACGCCGGCGTGGTGGTGGGCATGCTCAAGGAGTTCTGCGACGCCCAGGGCCTGCCGCACCCGCACATCTTCTCCGAGAGCGGCCGCGCGCTGACCGCGCACCACGCGGTGCTGATCACCCAGGTCACCGACGTCGAGCGGCACAACGACGAGCTGCCGAAGATCACCGACCTGGCCGAGCAGCCGGAAATCGTCCAGTACCTGGCCGACCTGCTCGGCCCGACCGACGCCGAGATGGTCACCGAGACCTACTGGCGCGCCACCCACTACATGAGCGACGCCGCCAGCCAGTACGCCGAGGGCAAGATCAGCCTGGCCCAGAAGGCCCTGGCCGAGCAGTGCTACTTCGCCATCTGCCGGCGCCTGCACAACCAGCTCAAGGCCCGCCAGCGCTCGCACCGCCAGGTGCTCGACGAGCTCAACGACAAGCTCGCCGACAAGTACATCTGCAACTTCTCGGTGTTCCAGAGCCTGCCCGACACCTGGGCCATCGGCCAGGTGCTGCCGATCCTGCCGATCCACCGCCTGGGCGAGGAACCGGACCGCCGCGCGGTGCTGCAGGACCTGACCTGCGACTCCGACGGCAAGATCACCCAGTACGTCGACGAGCAGAGCATCGAGACCAGCCTGCCGGTGCACGACGTGAAAGAGGGCGAGGACTACCTGATCGGCGTGTTCCTGGTCGGCGCCTACCAGGAAATCCTCGGCGACATGCACAACCTGTTCGGCGACACCGACTCGGTGAACGTCTACCAGAACGCCGACGGCAGCTTCCATCACGCCGGCATCGAGACCCACGACACCATCGAGGACATGCTGCGCTACGTGCACCTGTCGCCCGAGGAGCTGATGACCCACTACCGCGACAAGGTGGCCGGCGCCAAGCTCACCGCCCGCGAGCGCACCCAGTTCCTCGACGCGCTACGCCTGGGTCTGACGCGCTCGGCCTACCTGTCGTCCTGACCGGCACGGCCTGCTCTTCGTAGGGCGTATAACCGTTCGCGGTTATACGCCGTTACCCCGCCGACGTGGTGCTCTTCGTAGGATGGGTTGAGCCTGCGAAACCCATCGGGTCATGGTGATGGGTATCGCTTCGCTCAACCCATCCTACGTCTCCATCACCTGCGCCACGCGCCTGGCCAATTCGGTTGCCTGCCTTTCGTCCTTCACGTTGGTGAAGCTCATCACCAGCGCCGGTTCCTGGCGCGCTTCCACACACCAATTGTTCAGCGCCTGCAAGCCCAGGCCGGCTTCCCTTGCGCGGGCGGCGATGGCCTTGTCGTCGCCGTCGATCCGGCCGATCAGGTGCAGGCCGCCGGGCAGCTCGGCGAATTTCATGCGCTTGCCCAGGCGCCGCTCCAGGGCCGTGCGCAGCAGTTGCCGGCGCTGCGCGTAGAGCGTGCGGGTGCGCTTGAGGTGTCGGGCGAAGTGGCCTTCCGCGATGAAGTCGCACAGCGTCGCCTGCTGCAGCTCGGCGCAGCCGTTGGCGAAGGTCTGCTGGCTGCGCACGAAGCGCTCCAGCAATGGCGGCGGCACCACCAGGTAGCCCAGGCGCAGGGCCGGGCACAGCACCTTGCTGAAGGTCCCGGCGTAGAGCACGCGGCCCTGGCGGTCCAGGCTCTTCAGCGCCGGCAGGGGGAAGCCGGCGTAGCGGTATTCGCTGTCGTAGTCGTCTTCCACTATCCAGGCCCCGGCCTGGGCCGCCCAGTCCAGCAGGGCCAGGCGCCGCGGCAGGCTCAGGGCCACGCCGGTGGGGCTCTGCTGCGAGGGTGTGACCAGGGCGAAGCGGGCGTCGGGCGCACGGCGCAGGCCCTGTTCCACGCACAGGCCGTCGGCGTCCACCGGCACCGCGACCGGCCGGGCGCCGGCTGCGGCCATCAACTGGCGCCCGCGCGGGTAGCCGGGGTCCTCGTGCCAGAAGGCGTCGCCCGGTTGCAGCAGGGTGCGGCTGACCAGGTCCAGCGCGCCCTGGTAGCCGGCGCAGATCAGCACCTGCGCCGGCTCGCAGGCGATCCCGCGGGACACGTTGAGGTAACCGGCCAGCGCCTCGCGCAGCGGGGCGTAGCCGCAGGGATCGGGGTAGGCCAGCTCGACGTCGGCGGTGTGGCGCAGGCGGCGCGCGGCCAGGCGCGACCACAGCGCCTTGGGGAAGGCGTCCAGCGCCGGCAGGCCGAGTTGCAGCGGCAGCACCTGCGGGCCGTGGGCGATCAGCCCGGGCAGCACCTGCTCCGATTGCGGCGCCAGGCGCGCCGGGCGTTCGGCGTTGCGCCCGGCCAGCTGCGGCGATACCACGGTGCCCGCCGGGCCGCGGGCCAGCAGGTAGCCTTCGCTGGTCAGCAACTGGTAGGCCAGCTCCACGGTGCCGCGGGCCACGCCCAGCTCGCTGGCCAGGCCGCGCACCGGCGGCACCCGCTCGCCCGGGCGCAGGGTGCCGCGGGCGATGGCCTCGCGGATGCGCTCGTAGAGCTGGCGGTAGATCGGCTGCGCCAGGCCGGGGTCCAGGCGCAGGGCGAGGGGCTCGGTCATGGCCGGGTTCGCTGCGGAGGTTGTGGAAAAATGACTATGCCATGACGCGGATCAGCCGTCGCGAGCGGACGAGTGCCGCGCCAGCGACTAGGCTTGCAGTTCCAGACCCGGGAGCAGCAAGGCGATGGACTTCAAGGATTACTACGCGGCGCTGGGCGTGGCGCCGGACGCCGACGAAAAGGCGATCAAGACCGCCTACCGCAAACTGGCGCGCAAATACCACCCCGACGTCAGCAAGGAGGCGGACGCCGAAGCGCACTTCAAGGAAGTCTCCGAGGCCTACGAGGTACTCAAGAGCCCCGAGAAGCGCGCCGAGTACGACCAGTTGCGCCAGTACCAGCAGAGCGGCCGCTTCGAGGCGCCGCCGGGATGGCAGCCGTCCGGCGGCTTCGAGGGCGCCGAGCATTTCCAGGAGCAGGACTTCTCCGACTTCTTCGAGTCGATCTTCGGCGCCCACGCCGGCCCGCAGGGGCACCGCCGGCGGGAAAGGCGCGGCCGCGACATCGAGCTGGAGGTGCCGTTGTTCCTGGAGGAGAGCCAGTCCGGCGAGCCGCAGCCGATCCGCTTCGGCCTGCCCAGCTACGACGAGCAGGGCCGACGCCTGCCCGACGTGGAGAAGACGCTGAAGGTGCGCATTCCTCCGGGCGTAGTGGACGGCGAGCGCATCCGCCTGAAGGGCCAGGGCGCGCCCGGCATCGGCGGCGCGCCGGCCGGCGACCTCTACCTGATCATCCGCCTGGCGCCGCACCCGCTGTTCGACGTCGACGGCCGCAACCTTGTCCTCAGCGTGCCGCTGGCGCCCTGGGAAGCGGCGCTGGGAGCGAAGATCGAGGTACCCACCCTGAACGGCCGCATCGCCCTCAGCGTGCCGCCGGGCAGCCAGAGCGGCCAGCGCCTGCGCATCCGCGGCAAGGGCCTGGCCGGCAAGGGCGAGGACCCTGCCGGCGACCTCTACGCGGTGCTCAAGGTGGTGATGCCCAAGGGCGCGCCCGAGGGCGAGACGCGCAAGCACTGGGAAGAACTGGCCGCCCGCGCGGCCTTCGA
This sequence comes from Pseudomonas sp. NBRC 100443, assembly GCF_030268185.1. Classification (NCBI taxonomy): domain Bacteria; kingdom Pseudomonadati; phylum Pseudomonadota; class Gammaproteobacteria; order Pseudomonadales; family Pseudomonadaceae; genus Pseudomonas; species Pseudomonas sp. NBRC 100443. The sequence continues at coordinate 83,708 of NZ_BSQE01000001.1, read as the reverse complement.
TCCACGCAGCCAGTGGGGTAAACGGCCATGAGCGAGATACTGCTGAGCCTGGAGCTGGAAGAGCTCTGCGAGGGCGCGCGGCTGCCGCGCGAGACGCTGCTGGAGATAGTCGAGGTCGGCATCGTCGAGCCCCTGGAGCGGCGGGGCGACACCTGGCTGTTCAGCGTCGAGTCGCTGACCCTGGTGCGCCGCGCGGTGCGCCTGCAGCGCGAGTTCGAGGTGGACTGGCCGGGCATCGCCCTGGCCCTGCGCCTGCTCGACGAGGTGGAGCAGCTGCGCAGCGAGAACGTCCGCCTGCGCCAGCGGCTGGCGCGTTACGAGGAAGATTGAAGGGGCGGGAGAGTCCGCCCCGCTCCACATTCCCCGCTCCTACAGGTTGCCGGAAAGCACGGCATTCCTCCCCGTAGGAGCGGACCTTGTCCGCGATAGCCGGATATCCCGGCGCGGATCGCGGATGAGATCCGCTCCTACGCCACCCCACCCACACCATTCCAATGTAGGAGCGCGCCCTGCGCGCGAAATCGCGGGCAGGGCCCGCTCCTACAGGTTGCCGGGAAGCACGGTGTTTCTCCCCGTAGGAGCGGACCTTGTCCGCGATAGCCGGATATCCCGGCGCGGATCGCGGATGAGATCCGCTCCTACGCTGCCCCACCCGCGCCATTCCCCTGTAGGAGCGCGCCCTGCGCGCGAAATCGCGGGCAGGGCCCGCTCCTACAGATTGCCGGGAAGCACGGTGTTTCTCCCCGTAGGAGCGGACCTTGTCCGCGATAGCCGGATATCCCGGCGCGGATCGCGGATGAGATCCGCTCCTACGCTGCCCCACCCGCGCCATTCCAATGTAGGAGCGCGCCCTGCGCGCGATTTCGTGGGCAGGAAGGCGCACCGTTGCCCGGGAACGATGACGCGTTACGAGAAGGATGATGCTCTTCGTAGGAGCGGCGCGGGGCTCAGGCTCCGGCGATCTTCTCCACCCAGCGGGCGTAGCTGTCGATGATGGTCTGCAGGAAGGGCCCGACCTGGTCGTTGGCCTTGCCGGCGGCGTCGAAGAAGTTGCCGGCGCCGCCCAGGTAGGTTTCCGGCTGCTGCATGCAGGGCACGTCGAGGAACACCAGGGACTGGCGCAGCGCATGGTTGGCGCCGAAGCCGCCGATGGCCCCCGGCGAGACGCTGACCACGCCGCCCGGCTTGCCGCCCCAGGCGCTCTTGCCGTAGGGGCGCGAGCCCACGTCGATGGCGTTCTTCAGCGCAGCCGGCACCGAGCGGTTGTATTCCGGGGTGACGAACAGCACCGCGTCGGCGCGGCGGATGCGCTCGCGGAAGGGCGCGTAGGCGGCCGGGGCGTTGTCGCCGTCCAGGTCCTCGTTGTACAGCGGCAGCTGGCCGATCTCGACGATCTCCAGCTTCAGGTTCGCCGGGGCCCGCTCGGCCAGGGCCAGGGCCACCTTGCGGTTGAGGGATTCCTTGCGCAGGCTGCCGACCAGCACGGCGACGTCGAAGACTTTGCTCATGGGCGTTTCCTTGTGGCGAGGGAAGTCGGGAACCTTCGTTATAGACGAGAAATGTGGCATTCGCGGGGGCGCTGCGCGGATCGGTCGCGAGGCCATGTCCCAGGCTTTCAATCGATTCTTGGCTCTGTCGACTATGCCATGGCGCCCCTAGAGTGGCCCCATCCACTCTCCAGACGAGGTCGAACATGTGCACGAGAATCTTCTTCGCCGGCGCCACCGGCGCCGTGGGCAAGCGCCTGCTGCCCATGCTGCTGGCGCGCGGCTACCGGGTGCTGGCGTGCAGCCGTGAGCCGGCGCGGGCCGAGGCCCTGCGCGCGGCCGGCGCCGAGGCGCAGGTGCTGGACGTCTTCGATGGCGCGGCGCTGACGCGCGCCATGCTGGAATTCCGCCCGCAGTGGGTGCTGCACCAGCTCACCGACCTGCCGCCCGGCCTGGACCCGGCGCGCATGGCCGAGGCCGCGCCGCGCAATGCCCGGGTGCGCCGCGAGGGCACCGCCAACCTCGTGGCCGCCGCCCGCGCCGCCGGGGCGCAGCGGCTGGTGGCGCAGAGCATCGCCTGGGCCTATGCGCCGGGGCCCTTGCCGCACCAGGAGCGGCAGCCGCTCGACCTTGCGGCCGAAGGCCCGCGCGCCATCAGCGTCGGCGGCGTCGCCGCGCTGGAGAACGCCGTGCTCGGCGCCGCGCCGCTGGAAGGCCTGGTGCTGCGCTACGGGCGCCTGTACGGCCCGGGCACCGGCTGCGACGAACCCGACCCGCGCCTGGCCCTGCACGTCGACGACGCCGCCCGCGCCGCGCTGCTGGCGCTGGAGTGGGGCGCGCCCGGGTGCTACAACCTGGCCGAGCAGGACATCGAGGTCAGCACCGCGCTGGCGCGCCACCGGCTCGGCTGGCAGCCGGGCTTCCGCCTGGCCCGAGGAGAAACCCCATGACGCCACTCACCCCCTTCACCCCGCAGCAGCTGCAGGCCTGCCTGGCGCGCCTCGGCCTGCCGCCGCAGCCGCCGGCCGCGACCCTGCAGACGCTGGAACGCCTGGTCGACGCGGCGCTGCACCACCTGCCTTTCGAGAACCTCGACGTGCTGCTGGCGCGGCCCGTCGCCATCGAGCCGGAGGCGGTCTTCGCCAAGGTCGTCGAGGGTGGCCGCGGCGGCTACTGCTTCGAGCTGAACAGCCTGTTCGCCCGGCTGCTGGCCAGCCTCGGCTACCGCATCAGCCTGCTGGTGGCACGGGTGCGCTGGGGCATGCCGGCGGAGGTCGAGCGCACCCAGCAGAGCCACCTGCTGCTGCGCATCGAGCTGGACGAGGGGCCCTACCTGGCGGACGTCGGCTTCGGCGGCGCCAACCCGCCACGGCCTTGCCGCTGGTGATCGGCGAGGAACTGCCCGGCGGCTGGCGCATCGCGCCCCACGACGGCGACGAACTGGAACTGGCGCTGCACACCGCCAGCGGCTGGCAGGCGCTGTACCGCTTCACCCTGCAAGCGCAGCACTGGGTCGATTACCTGCCGCGCAACTGGTACACCTCGACGCACCCGGACAGCGTGTTCCGCAAGAGCCTGCGGGTAGCGCTCAGCGAGGGCGACACGCGCCTGACCCTGCTCGACGGCCAGTTCGGCTGGCGCGATGCCAAGGGCAACGCCGAGCAGCGGCGGATTCTCGACGTGGACGAACTGATCGAGGTGCTGCGCGGGCGCTTCCACCTGCTCCTGCCGCCGGCCACCGCCGAGGCCCTGCGCGAGCCCCTGGCGCGGCTGCTCTAGCTGCCGGTCATGCCGATGCCGTGGGCCATCAGGCTGGCCAGCAGCGGCAGGATCAGCATCGCCAGCAGCTCGATGCGGATCACCAGCGTCACCCGCCGGCCCTGGGCCTCGCCGACCTGCGGGGCCTGCCCGGCCTTGAGCGCGTTGCGCCAGTTGAGGAAGGTCAGCGTCGGGTAGATGGACAGCAGCGCCACCAGCACGAACAGGACGACCAGGGCGTGGAAGGCGGCGTTGTGCAGGTAGTAGTCCAGGCCCTTGGCGAACCACAGGGTGCGGGCGATGCCGCTGAGCAGCACGACGCCGGCGCTGGCGCCGTAGGCCAGGTCGATGATCACCAGGCTGCGGGCGCGCCTGGCGTCCAGCGGCAGCTGGAACAGGCGGTGCTCCAGCACCAGCAGGGCGAACATCACGAAGATGGAGATGAAGTGCAGGTAGGCAACCAGGGCTGAAGCCATGTCGTCGGGTCCTTGTCAGGCGTGGGCCGTGGTCCGCGCCACGGCTTCGTTGTGTTCGGCGCTATCGTGGGCGCCGCCTGGCACTTTAGAGCGCGGCGGCGGCGCCTGCCAGTCAGGCCGAGGGCAGGCCGACCCAGGCGTCGCGGCGCGTCAGGCGCCAGGCGTAGGCGGCGAGGATCAGCCCGCGCAGCAGCATGAAGCTGAGGAACGCCAGCCACAGCCCGTGGTTGCCCAGCGGTTGCAGCAGCCAGCCCAGCGGCAGGCTCACGGCGCAGGCCAGGAGCATGGCGTTGCGCATCTCGCGGGCGCGGGTGGCGCCGATGAACAGCCCGTCCAGCAGGTAGCTCCACATGCCGATCAGCGGCAGCACGGCGAGGTATGGCAGGTACTGGTCGGCCACCGCACGCACCTCGGGGATGTCGCTCTGCAGGGCGATGAACAGGTGTCCGGCGCTGCCGAAGAACAGCACGAAGGCCAGGCTGGCCAGCAGCGACCAGCCGCAGGCCACCAGCAGCGAGCGGCGCAGCGTGCGCCGGTCGCCGCTGCCGATGGCGTGGCCGCACAGGGCCTCCACCGCGTGGGCCAGGCCGTCGAGGGCGTAGGAGGTGATCATCAGGCCGTTGAGCAGCAGGGCGTTGGCCGCCACCGTGGCGTCGCCCAGGCGCGCGCCCTGCACGGTCACCAGGAAGAACACGCCCTGCAGCGCCAGGCTGCGGATGAAGATGTCGCGGTTGACCATCAGCAGCGGCGCCCAGCTCGCCCAGCGGCGCAGGCGGCGCCAGTCCGGCACGCCGGGGAAGCGCCCCAGCGCGCCGCGGGCCAGCCACAGGCCGAGGGCCGCGCCGCTCCACTCGGCGATCACCGAGGCCTGCGCGGCGCCGGCCACGCCCCAGCCCAGGCCGAGCACGAAGAGCAGCTCCAGGGCGATGTTCACCAGGTTGGTGGTCAGCAGGATGGCCAGCGGCCCGCGGGCGTTCTGCGTGCCCAGCAGCCAGCCGATCAGCGCGTAGCTGGCCAGGGCCGCGGGCAGGCCGAACAGGCGGATGTGGAAGAACTGCCGGGCCAGGCCGTCGAGTTCCGGCGAGGCGTTCATCAGGCCCATGGCCACGGGCGTCAGCGGCAGCGCCAGCAGGCCCAGCAGCAAGGCCAGGCCCATCGCCAGCAGCAGGCCCTGGCCGAGGATGCGCCGCAGCGCGCCGCCATCGCCGCGCCCGGCGGCCTGGGCGGCGAAGCCGGTGGTGCCCATGCGCAGGAAGCCGAGCACGCCCACCAGCAGGGTGTACAGGCTGCCGCCTACGGCCACGGCGCCCAACTGGTGGGCGTGGGGCAGGTGGCCGATGACCGCGCTGTCGACCAGAGTCACCAGCGGCACGGATACGTTGGACAGGATCATCGGCGCGGCCAGCGCCCAGACCCGTCGGTGGGTCGGGCGATCGCGCCAGGCGTCGCTCAGTGGGTTCATGCAAGGCTCCGCAGCAGCGCCGCAGTATAGCGGGACCGGAGCGCCCGCGGCCTTACGCCGGCTTCTTGCGGTAGGCGCAGTAGCCCGGGCGCGGGCCCACCTGCGGGTGGTTGCGGCAGGTGTCCGGGCGCTTGGCGTAGACGGTGCACAGGCGCGTCTTGCGGTCCAGGTACAGGCAGTCGCCGTTGCTGCTGCGGGTGAGGGTGAAGATGCCGCTCTTCTGGTTGAAGCGCTCGACCAGGCCTTCCTTGCTCAGGCGCTTGGCGATGTTCTTGGCCGGCTCCTCGCGTTCGAATTCGTCCACCACGCCCAGGCGGATGAGGTCGCCGATGCGCACTTCCACCGGCATGGTGCAGCAGGTGGCGTGGCAGTCGCGGCACAAGCCCGAGCTGTACTTGGCCCAGGTTTCCAGGCGGTCGAGTTCGGCGTTGGCGATCAGCGGCGGTTTTCTCATGGCGGCGGCACGGTGCGTTGCGGGGGCGCGCAATCATAGTGGCCTGGCTGGCGGATTGCGCGCCCTTTCGACGAAAAGCCGGCTCAGCCGCGCCAACGCGGTTGCAGGCCGTCGTCCAGCGTCCAGTGCGGTTGCCCCGGGCGCAGGCGCACGCCGCCGACCCAGCGCTCGGCGGCCAGTTGGTCCAGGCCGTGGCGCTCGCCGGCCAGCACCTGGCGGCCCAGCGCGGTGAGGCGCACCGGGCGCTGCGTCCAGGGCAGGTGCTGCTCGGCTTCGACCAGCAGCGGGGTGGGGCTGTCGATCAGCGGGCGCATCAGCACGTGGAACATCAGGTCGCCCAGATAAGGCAGCGGCTCGCGGTGCGTCATCAGCTCGGCGAACACCCGGCCCAGGGGCAGCTCGCCGCGCTCGGCGACTATGCCCAGGCTCAGGCGCTCGGTCAGCGACAGGCCGTCGCGCGCGCCGGGCAGTTCCTGTAACTGGCGGCGCAGGGCGTTGCCCAGCAGCGGCAGCGCCGGTGTCGGTTTACCGGCCAGTACAGCCCAGGCCTGTGGCGAGGGCTGGCGGTAGGCGTCCCAGGCTTCGCGGGCCAGCAGCAGGGCCTCTTCGCCCAGCGGCCGGCGCTGCGGCCAGAGCCAGGCCAGCAGGTCGGGGGCCAGTTGGCCGATGCCGATGAAGCGCTGCACGCCGGGCACCCGGTCGGTCTCGATCAGCTCCAGGCGCTCGGGCAAGCGCGGCAGGCCGGCGAGCACGCGGATCAGGAACAACTGGTCGTAGGCATCGGCCTCGCACCAGAGCACCACCCGCTGGCGCTCGGGCAGGCGGTCGAGCAGGGCGTATTCGTCCCGGGTGCGGCGCAGGGCGTCGGCCGCGGGGATGTCGAAGGCCTGGCTGACGAAGGCCGCGCGCAGCTGGCGGAAGCTTTCTTCCGGCAGCGCCGGCACGGGGCCCATGCTCAGCGGGTCGGCGAACATGCGGAACTCGCCGCGGAAGCCGGCGAGTTCCAGGCTGTGGGCGATATCGTTGCCGCAGCGCAGGTGCAGGCAGGCGGCCTCGTCGCCGCTGGCGAAGTCCGGGTGGCGCGCGGCGAAGGCGATGGCCTCGACGTGGGCCTTGAGCTTCGGCCAACTGGCGAAACCCAGTTCCCGCGCCAGCAGCCACTGGCAGTCGGCCAGCCGCGGCGGATGGCCGAGGCCGTGCGGGGCCTGGGCGTGGAGGCGTTGCAGGGCTTGCGCCTGGCCGGCGCGCAGGTCGCGCAGCAGGGCCTTGGCGTGCTGGCGTTGGCGGTCGAGGTCGATACGGCCGTCTTGGCCGGAAGTCGGGGACATACGAACTCCTTTCGGGCCGGGTCCGCTGTCGGGCCGGAGTCGTATGGGAAGTCGGCGGATGCATCACCTGGGCGAACCCTTTCCGCGGACCGGTGGCGTGGTGGACGCCGCCGCCCGACTATAGCGGCGGCGCCCGCGCCGGGCAATGCCGGCGCTCAGCCCTTGCGGATCAGCCAGATGCCCACGCCGATTGCGGCGATGCCGGCGAGCTTCAGGGCGCTGATGGGGTTCTCCCTGAAGCCGGCCCAGCCGAAGTGGTCGAGGGCCATGGCCATGCCCAACTGGCCGGCCAGCACCAGCACCATGAACAGCAGGGCGCCGACCCGCGGCGCGGCGAAGGCGGCGATGAAGATGAAGAACATGCCGAGGAAGCCGCCGCACCAGTGCCACCAGTGCAGCGAGCGCAGTGCCGGCACGCCGGGGAACTCGCGGTTGGCGAGGGTCAGCACCAGCAGGCCGAGGGTGCCGACGAAGAAGGAGATCAGCGCGGCGGCCAGCACGCTGGACACCTGCTTGGCCAACTGGCCGTTGATGCCCGCCTGCAGCGGCAGGCAGGTACCGGCGATCAGCGGCAGGACGAACATCCACCAGGGTGGCGTGGGCATGGGGGACTCCTTGGCAGTCGAAGCGAAAAGGACAGCCGGCTAGTATGCACCAGACCGGAGCAGCGCTCCCGCTTCCCAGGAGAGAAACCATGGGCACCTCCGCTTCCCGCACCCTGGCCGTGCGCATCGAGCGCCCCTGGCAGGTGGCCTACGACTTCCTCGCCGAACCGCGCAACTTCCCGCGCTGGGCCTCGGGCCTGTGCAGCGCCATCGAACCGCTGGACGCCGACCACTGGCTGGCGCAGACGCCCCAGGGGCCGCTGCGGGTGCGCTTCTCGCCACGCAACCCGTTCGGCGTGCTGGACCACGACGTGCTGCCCGAAGACGCCCCGCCCATCCACATCCCCCTGCGCCTGATCGCCAACGGCGACGGCTGCGAGCTGCAGCTGACCCTGCTGCGCCAGCCGGCGATGGACGACGCCGCCTTCGAGCGCGACGCGCAGTGGGTGGAGAAGGACCTGGGGACGATCAAGGCGTTGCTGGAGTCGGAGGAGCTGCCTTGGACGATGGGGTTTTCGCCGTGAAGTTCGGGGCGGGTGCTTCGAGGTTGAACGCGGAGCGTGTTTGGGGCCAAGGTCAGGCGGCGTATAACCGCGAACGGTTATACGCCCTACGCCACCTGTAGGCGCCGCTGCTTTTCGTAGCCTGTAGGATGGGTTGAGCGAAGCGATACCCATCACCGTGACCGCATGGGTTTCGCAGGCTCAACCCATCCTACGAAATGCACCTGGTGTAGCCGGCAGATAATTGTTCCTACGGGATTTCCCTCTTTACGCCACCGCCTGCAGCCGGGGGATCGGCGGATGGGGTTGCTGGCTGACCTGCCAGAGGTCGTAGGCGGCCTGCATCGCCAGCCAGTGCCGGGCGCTGGACAGGCCGGCCTGTTCCAGGCGCCAGGCCAGGTCGGCGCTGATGGGCGCGCGGCCATGCAGCACCTTGGACAGGTGCGGCCGGCTGAAACCCAGGTGCGTGGCCAGCGCAGTGACCGACAGGCACAGGGCCGGCAAAACATCCTCGCGCAGGATTTCGCCCGGGTGGGGTGGGTTGTGCATGGCCATGGCGAGCCCTCCGCTCAGTGGTAGTCGAGGTAGTCCAGCAGTTCCGCGTCGGTGCCTTCGAAGCGGAAGATCACCCGCCAGTTGCCGGAGACGCTGACGGACCAGTAGCCCCGCAGCGTGCCTTTCAGCCCGTGCAGGCGATAACCGGGCAGGTCCATTTCCCTGGGGTCCTTGGCGGCATCCAGGGCAGCAAGGATGCGCAGCAGCCTGGACACATGGTCAGCCCTGACGCCGCGATGATCCCCATGCAGGTATAGGGTACGCAGGCCCTTGTGGCGGAAGCTCCTGATCATCGCCGGACTGTAATCTAACAGATTACAGCTTCCTGAGCCGAGATGCTTGTAGGATGGCGCCGCTTCTCGTAGGAGCGAGCTTGCTCGCGAACGGAGTTTCCCGGTCATGGCGGTGCATGAGGTCACCACCGTTCCCTCTCCCCAGCCCTCTCCCTGAAGGGAGAGGGGGCTTGTCCGTGCCGAGGGAAGGCAAGGTTTCCGTCGGAAGCTTTCGGTGTTGCCGGCTGACTCCAGAACAGCCAAGCGCGCCGAACGGTCCCCTCTCCCTTCAGGGAGAGGGTTAGGGAGAGGGCGCTCTTCGGAACCGCACCAAGCCCCCCAACAGAACACCCCTCACAATCGCGCCCCCAACTCCGCCCCCTCCCTGATCGCCCGCTTGGCATCCAGCTCCCGCGCCAGGCGGGCGCCGCCGATGATGTGGTGGCGCAGGTTCTCCGCGGCCTGGGTGGGGGGCAGTTCCAGCAGCGGCTCCTGGCCGGCGCAGATCACCACGTTGTCCACCGCCAGGCACTGTTCGCGGCCGTCCATGCGGATGTGCAGGCCGGCGTCGTCGATGCGCAGGTATTCCACGCCGCCCAGCATCCGCACCTGGTGGTGCCTCAGGTGGGCGCGGTGGACCCAGCCGCTGGTCTTGCCCAGGCTGGCGCCGGGCGTGCCCGGCTTGCGCTGCAGCAGCCAGAGCTGGCGTTTCGGCGTGATCGGCGTGGGCCTGCGCAGCCCGCCTGGCGTGCTGTTGTCCAGGTCGATGCCCCATTCGCCCAGCCACTGGCCCAGCGGCTGCGGGCCTTCGCGTTCGGCGAGCAGGAAGCTGGCGACGTCGAAGCCGATGCCGCCGGCTCCGATCAGCGCCACCTTCCGGCCCACCGGCGCGCCGTTCAGCACGTCGAGGTAGCCGAGCACTTTGGGATGCTCGATGCCCGGCAGCTGCAGCCGGCGCGGGCGGATGCCGGTGGCGACTATCACCTCGTCGAACTGCCCTTGCAGCTCGTCTCGGGCGATGCGCCGGTTCAAGTGCAGGTCCACGCCCAGCTCGGCCAGGCGCACGGCGAAGTAGCGCAGGGTTTCGCCGAACTCTTCCTTGCCGGGGATGCGCCGGGCCAGGTTGAACTGCCCGCCGATCGCGCCGCCGGCCTCGAACAGGCTGACGCGGTGGCCGCGCTCGGCCGCCACGCAGGCCGCCGAGAGTCCGGCGGGGCCAGCGCCAATCACCGCGATGCGCTTGGGCTGGCGCGCCTTGCGGTAGCGCAGCTCGGTCTCGTGGGCGGCGCGCGGGTTGACCAGGCAGCTGGCGCGGCGGTTGGCGAAGGCGTGGTCGAGGCAGGCCTGGTTGCAGGCGATGCAGGTGTTGATGCGCCCGGGCTGGCCGGCGGCGGCCTTCTGCACGAACTGCGGGTCGGCCAGCAGCGGCCGGGCCAGGGACACCAGGTCGGCCTGGCCGCTGGCGAGCAGCGCCTCGGCCAGCTCCGGGGTGTTGATGCGGTTGCTGGCGATGAGCGGGATGCGCAGTTCGCGGCGCAGGCGCGCGGTCACCTCGGCGAAGGCCGCGCGCGGCACCGAGGTGACGATGGTCGGCACCCGCGACTCGTGCCAGCCGAAGCCGCTGTTGAGCACATCCACGCCGGCCTCCTGCAGCGCCAGCGCCACCTGGCGTACCTCGTCCCAGGTATTGCCGCCTTCCACCAGGTCGAGCAGCGACAGGCGGAAGCCGATGACGAAGCGCTCGCCCGCCGCGCGGCGGATGCGCCGGACGATCTCCAGCGCCAGGCGCATGCGGTTCTCCAGGCTGCCGCCCCAGCGGTCCTGGCGGCGGTTGCCGCGCGGGCAGAGGAACTGGTTCAGCAGGTAGCCCTCGCTGCCCATGATTTCCACCCCGTCGTAGCCGGCGGCGCGGGCCAGGCGCGCGCAGCGGCCGAAGGCGGCGATGGTGCGGGCGATGCCGCGCTCGGACAGCTCGCGCGGGGCGAACCAGCTGATCGGCGACTTGAGCGGCGAGGCCGAAACCACCAGCGGGTGATAGCCGTAGCGCCCGGCATGGAGGATCTGCAGCAGGATGCGCCCGCCCTCGGCGTGCACCGCCTGGGTCAGGCGGCGGTGCGCCGGCACCTGCAGGCTGCCGGTCAGGTCGCTGCCCAGCGGCAGCAGCCAGCCCTCGCGGTTGGGCGCGAAGCCGCCGGTGATGATCAGCCCCACGCCGCCGCGGGCGCGCTCGCGGTAGTAGGCGGCGAGCTTGCCGAAGTCCCACAGGCGGTCCTCCAGGCCGGTGTGCATGGAGCCCATGACCACGCGGTTGCGCAGCTGCAGCGGGCCGATCCGCAGCGGGGCGAGCAGGTGAGGGTAGGGGCTGGCGTCGGTGGCGTGCATGCTGGCTTCGTCGGCAGGGCGATGAGCGCACCATAGGAAGTTGCGCGGCGCCAGTGAACGGCCCGGCTGACGGCTGCGCCGGGCATTTGGGCCAAGCCGCCGTGCTTGACAGCTGGCGCAGCGGGCACACACTGGAACGGTGGGGCGGCAGCTTTCGCCGCCCCCGGTTCCCTGACCGGCTTCCTCGGGAGGTTGTCATGAACGGCACAAGAAGAAAGCACCTGCGGCACTACCGCCACTATCTGCTAGCCGCGCTGCTGGGCCTGTTCCTGCTGGGCCTGCACGAGAGCGTCAACCAGGACCTGCAGCCCTCCTGCCTGGGCGACGACGGCCAGCTGATCTGTTCCTACCCCTCGCGTACCGATTTGCAGGTACTGCTTTATTTCCGCTGAGCTGGCCTGCGTGGGCTGACCTGGGTCAGGGAAGCGTCTCGGCCTTTTCAGGCAGAGTGCTCGGCCGCGCCTGCTGGCGCTGCCTGGCGCAATGCGCCAGGTTGGCTATCTTTTAAACAGAGGCGCCTGGCCAGGTACTGGGCGCCCTTTGCCTGATCAGGAGACGCACGATGGATATGAACCGTCGGCAATTCTTCAAGGTCGCCGCCGTCGGCCTTGGAGGATCAAGCCTTGCGGCCCTCGGCATGACGCCCCCGGAGGCCTTTGCCGAACAGATCCGCCACTTCAAGCTCGAACGCACCACCGAGACGCGCAACACCTGCACCTATTGCTCGGTAGGCTGCGGCATCCTCATGTACAGCCAGGGCGACGCGGCCAAGAACGTCACCCAGAACATCATCCACATCGAGGGCGACGGCGACCATCCGGTCAACCGCGGCACCCTCTGCCCGAAAGGCGCGGGCCTGCTGGACTTCGTCCACAGCCCCAACCGCCTGAAGTACCCGCAGATCCGCGAGCCCGGCTCCAGCGAGTGGAAGCGCATCGAATGGGACGAGGCGCTGGACCGCATCGCCCGGTTGATGAAGGACGACCGCGACGCCAACTTCATCGAGAAGAACGAGCAGGGCCAGACGGTGAACCGCTGGCTGACCACCGGCTTCCTGGCCGCCTCGGCGTCTTCCAACGAAGCGGGCTACATCACCCACAAGGTGGTGCGTTCCCTCGGCATCCTGGGGTTCGATAACCAAGCGCGTGTCTGACACGGCCCGACGGTGGCAAGTCTTGCCCCGACGTTTGGCCGTGGAGCCATGACCAACCACTGGACCGACATCAAGAATGCCGACCTGATCCTCATCATGGGCGGCAACGCGGCCGAGGCGCACCCCTGCGGCTTCAAATGGGTGACCGAAGCCAAGGCGCACAACAAGGCGCGCCTGCTGGTGGTGGACCCGCGCTTCACCCGCTCGGCCTCGGTGGCCGACTACTACGCGCCCATCCGCACGGGGACGGACATCGCCTTCCTCGGCGGCTTGATCAGCTACCTGATCGAGAACGGCAAGTACCAGAAGGAATACGTCGAGCACTACACCGACGCCGCCTTCATCGTGCAGGAAGGCTTCGGCTTCGAGGACGGCCTGTTCAACGGCTACGACGCCGAGAAGCGCAGCTACCCGGACAAGTCCGCGTGGAACTACGAGCGCGGCGAGGACGGCTTCGCCAAGGTCGACCCCACGCTGCAGCACCCGCGCTGCGTGTTCAACCTGCTGCGCCAGCACTACAGCCGCTACACGCCGGACGTGGTCAGCAACATCTGCGGCACGCCCAAGGACATGATGCTCAAGGTCTGGGCCGAGATCGCCGAGACCTCGGCTCCCGGCAAGGCCATGACCATCATGTACGCCCTGGGCTGGACGCAGCACTCGGTGGGCGCGCAGATGATCCGCACCGGCGCCATGGTGCAGCTGCTGCTGGGCAACATCGGCATGCCCGGCGGCGGCATGAACGCCCTGCGCGGGCACTCCAACATCCAGGGCCTGACCGACCTGGGGCTGCTGTCCAACTCGTTGCCCGGCTACCTGACCCTGGCCATGGACGCCGAGCAGGACTACGCCGCCTACATCGCCAAGCGCACCGCCAAGCCGCTGCGCCCGGGGCAACTGTCCTACTGGCAGAACTACAGCAAGTTCCACGTCAGCCTGATGAAGTCCTGGTTCGGCAAGGCCGCCACGGCCGAGAACAACTGGTGCTTCGACTGGCTGCCCAAGCTCGACATGCCCGGCGCCGGCTACGACGTGCTGCGGGTGTTCGACATGATGTACCAGGGCAAGGTCAACGGGTACTTCTGCCAGGGCTTCAACCCCATTGCCTCGTTCCCCAACAAGGGCAAGGTCGGCGCCGCGCTGGCCAAGCTCAAGTGGCTGGTGATCATGGACCCGCTGGCCACCGAGACCTCGGAGTTCTGGCGTAACGCCGGCGACTTCAACAACGTCGACACCAAGTCGATCCAGACCACGGTGATTCGCCTGCCCACCACCTGTTTCGCCGAGGAGGACGGCTCCATCGTCAACTCCGGGCGCTGGCTGCAGTGGCACTGGAAGGGCGGCGAGCCGCCGGGCCAGGCACGGCCGGACATCGCCATCATGGCCGGGCTGTACCACCGCCTGCGCACGCTGTACGCGAAGGAGGGCGGCAAGTTCCCCGACGCCATCCTCGGCCTCGACTGGCCCTACCAGCGTCCGGACGACCCGAGCCCCGAGGAGCTGGCCAAGGAGTACAACGGCAAGGCCCTGGCCGACCTGGTGGACCCGAAGAACGGCATGGTCCTGGCCAAGGCCGGCGAGCAGTTGCCCGGCTTCGCCTTGCTGCGCGACGACGGCAGCACCGCCAGCGGCTGCTGGATCTTCGCCGGTTCCTGGACGCAGCAGGGCAACCAGATGGCCCGCCGCGACAACGCCGACCCCTACGCCATGGGCCAGACCCTCGGCTGGGCCTGGGCCTGGCCGGCCAACCGGCGCATCCTCTACAACCGCGCCTCGGCCGACCTTGCCGGCAAGCCGTGGGACCCGGTGAAGAAACGCCTGGTGTGGTGGAACGGCAAGGCCTGGGGCGGCACCGACGTGCCCGACTACAAGCCCGACGTGCCGCCGGAAGCGGGCATGAACCCGTTCATCATGAACCCCGAGGGGGTGGCGCGCTTCTTCGCCGTGGACAAGATGGCCGAAGGGCCCTTCCCCGAGCACTACGAGCCGTTCGAGACGCCCATCGGCATCAACCCGCTGCACAGGGACAACCCCAAGGCCACCAGCAACCCGGCCGCGCGGGTGTTCAAGAACGACATGGAAGTCTTCGGCAAGGCCGACGAGTTCCCCTACGCGGCCACCACCTACCGCCTCACCGAGCACTTCCACTTCTGGACCAAGCATTGCCGGCTGAACGCTATCACCCAGCCGGAGCAGTTCGTGGAAATCGGCGAGGTACTGGCCAAGGAACTGGGGATCGCTGCCGGCGACCGCGTGAAGGTCTCCTCCAACCGCGGCTACATCAAGGCGGTGGCGGTGGTGACCAAGCGCATCCGCCCGCTGCAGGTCGACGGCAAGACCGTGCACCACGTCGGCATCCCGCTGCACTGGGGCTTCGCCGGGGTGGCGCGCAACGGCTACCTGACCAACACCCTGACGCCCTTCGTCGGCGACGGGAACACGCAGACGCCGGAGTTCAAGTCGTTCCTGGTCAACGTCGAGAAAATCAGCGGAGGTGAGGCATGAGCACGCAAGACATCAGTGCCCGTTCGGCCACCACCACGCCGATGCCCTCGGTGCGCAACCAGCAGGAAGTGGCCAAGCTCATCGACGTGTCCAAGTGCATCGGCTGCAAGGCTTGCCAGGTGGCCTGCTCGGAGTGGAACGAGCTGCGCGACGAGGTGGGCCACAACCATGGGGTGTACGACAACCCGCTGGACCTGACGGCCGACTCCTGGACGGTGATGCGCTTCACCGAGCACGAGAACCCCAACGGCAACCTCGAATGGCTGATCCGCAAGGACGGCTGCATGCACTGCGCCGAGCCGGGCTGCCTGAAGGCCTGTCCGAGCCCGGGGGCGATCGTGAAATACGCCAACGGCATCGTCGACTTCAACCAGGACCACTGCATCGGCTGCGGCTACTGCATCACCGGCTGCCCGTTCAACATCCCGCGCATCTCGCAGAAGGACCACAAGGCCTACAAGTGCACCCTGTGTTCCGACCGCGTGAGCGTGGGCATGGAGCCGGCCTGCGTGAAGACCTGCCCCACCGGCGCCATCGTCTTCGGCACCAAGGACGCCATGAAAGAGCACGCCGCCGAACGCATCGAGGACCTCAAGTCGCGCGGCTTCGAGCACGCCGGCCTGTACGACCCCGAAGGCGTCGGCGGCACCCACGTGATGTACGTGCTGCACCACAACGACCAGCCCTCGCTGTACGCCGGCCTGCCCGACAAGCCGGCCATCAGCCCGCTGGTCAGCCTGTGGAAGGGCATCACCAAGCCGCTGGGCCTGCTGGCCATGGGCGCGGTGGTGCTCGCCGGGTTCTTCCACTACACCCGCATCGGCCCCAACCGCACGGAAGAGGACGAGCAGCCGGGGCCGGACCCGGAGGCGCCGGTACACAAGGTCGACCCTTCGGTGCACCGCTATGACCCGCGCGACCCGCGTTGAGCCCATGCACCGAACAGCCCCCTCTCCCGTCGGGGAGAGGGATGGGGAGAGGGCGCTCGTCGGCCCTCAGAGGAGCCCAGCATGAAAAAAGACATCCAACGCTATACCGCCAACGAGCGCAGCAACCACTGGCTGGTGGCGATCTTCTTCATCTTCGCCGGCCTGTCGGGGCTGGCGCTGTTCCACCCGGCGCTGTTCTGGCTCAGCAGCCTGTTCGGCGGCGGGCCCTGGACGCGCATCCTGCACCCCTTCCTGGGGCTGGCGATGTTCGTGTTCTTCCTCGGCCTGGTGCTGCGCTTCGCCCACCACAACCTGCTCGACCGCAGCGACGTGCAATGGCTGAAGCAGTGGCGCGACGTGGTCGGCAACCGCGAGGAGAACCTCCCCGCGGTGGGCCGCTACAACGCCGGGCAGAAGCTGCTGTTCTGGACCCTGCTGCTGTGCATGCTGGTGCTGCTGGCGACCGGCCTGGTGATCTGGCGCCAGTACTTCAGCGCCTGGTTCGGCATCGAGGTCATCCGCCTGTCCGCGTTGCTGCACGCCTTCGCCGCCTTCGTGCTGATCAGCAGCATCATCGTGCACATCTACGCCGGCATCTGGGTCAAGGGCTCCATGGGCGCGATGCTCTATGGTTGGGTCAGCCGCGCCTGGGCCCGCAAGCACCACGCCGCCTGGCTGAAAAGCGTGGACAAGGGCGAGGGCCACTGAGCGGGCCCACACCCCCCGTAGGATGGCGTTGAGCGCAGCGATACCCATCAATGGGACGAGCACAGTAATCCAACCCATGCACCGAACAATCCCCTCTCCCTTCAGGGAGAGGGCCAGGGAGAGGGAAAGGCGGCTGATCCAGACGATTCGCCCCATCCCTGAAACCACCGACCAAGGAGTCCTGCGTGCCAGGCCAAATCCTCGAACCCGGCCAGATCGAAGCCGCCGCCAACATCCCCCCCTTCCTCAAGCTGCCCTCGCCGCAACTCTTCACCCAGCGCGGCCAGCGCCTGCGGCAGCTTGCCGAAGGCCATCCCCTGGGCGACTACCTGAACCTGCTGGCCGAACTCTGCGACATCCAGCAGCACCTTCTGGACAACCCACCGCCGCTGCCCATGCCCGACGAAGCCGCCCTGCGCCGCAGCGTCGAGCACGGCATGCCGCCGCTGGGCTTCGAAGTGCTGGTGCGCGAAGGCGCCTGGCTGGCCCTGCTCGACCCGCTGCTGCAGGCCTTCGCCACCAGCCCGGCCAGCCCCATCGCCAGCGCCCTGCAACAACTGCGCAAGGCCGACGCCGGCCAGCGCAAGGCCTGGGCCCTGGCCCTGCTCAACGGCCAGTTCGACCTGCTGCCGGCGGCCCTGGTGCCTTTCCTCGGCGCTACCCTGCAGGTCGCCTTCAGCCACTGGCTGCTGCGCCTGCCCGAAGGCCTGCTCAGCGAGCGCGAGGAACAGACCCTGTGCCCGGCCTGCGGCTCGCCGCCGGTGGCCGGCGTCATCCACAACCGCGGCAAATACAACGGCCTGCGCTACCTGGCCTGCTCGCTGTGCTCCTGCCAGTGGCACTACGTGCGCATCAAGTGCAGCCACTGCCGGCAGAGCAAGGGCCTGTTCTACCTGTCCCAGCAGCACGACGACCGCGAGGTCATCCACGCCCCGCTGCGCGCCGAGGTCTGCCCCAACTGCCAGGCCTACCTCAAGCAGTGCTACCTGGAGCACGACGAAGCCGCCGAGCCCCAGGCCGACGACCTCGCCAGCCTGGCCCTGGACATCCGCCTGGCCGAGGAAGGCTACCTGCGCAGCGCGCCCAACCTGCTGCTGTCCCCCGGCGACGCAGACTGACCTAGACTGCATCCAGACCCCCGTAGGATGGGTTGAGGAGCCCGCGACGATACCCATCGCCTCCCCAACCCTCGAAGCACCAGACAGGACCGCGCATGACCTCCGCCCGCCTGCCCTCCATCGACCGCCTGCTGCGCAGCCCGGCCTGCGCTCCCCTGCAACAGCGCTACGGCCGCGAAGCCCTGCTCGGCACCCTGCGCGACCTGCTCGACGAACTGCGCGAGCCGGCCCGCCACGGCCAGCTCGCCGCCGTGGAACTGAGCGAAGCGGTGCTCGCCGGCCGCGCCGGCGAACGCCTGGCCGCGCACCACGCCAGCCGCGTGCGGCGGGTGTTCAACCTCACCGGCACCGTGCTGCACACCAACCTCGGCCGCGCCCTGCTGCCCGAAGAAGCCATCGAAGCCATCACAATGGCCGCGCGCTACCCGCTGAACCTCGAATTCGACCTGGCCAGCGGCAGGCGTGGCGACCGCGACGACCTCATCACCGGGCTGATCCGCGAGCTGACCGGCGCCGAGGCGGTCACCGTGGTCAACAACAACGCCGCCGCCGTGCTGCTGGCGCTCAACAGCCTGGGCGCGCGCAAGGAAGGCATCATCTCCCGCGGCGAACTGATCGAGATCGGCGGCGCCTTCCGCATCCCCGACATCATGGCCCGCGCCGGGGTGAAACTGGTCGAGGTCGGCACCACCAACCGCACCCACGCCAAGGACTACGAAGCCGCCATCGGCCCGCGCTCGGGCCTCTTGATGCGCGTGCACACCAGCAACTACAGCGTGCAGGGCTTCACCGCCAGCGTCGCCACCCGCGACCTCGCCGGCATCGCCCACGCCCACGGCCTGCCGCTGCTGGAAGACCTGGGCAGCGGCACCCTGGTGGACCTGACGCGCTGGGGCCTGCCCAAGGAACCGACGGTGCAGGAAGCCCTGAAGGACGGCGCCGACATCGTCACCTTCAGCGGCGACAAACTCCTCGGCGGCCCCCAGGCCGGGCTCATCCTAGGCAGCAGGGAACTGATCGGGCGGATCAAGAAGAACCCGCTCAAGCGCGCCCTGCGCGTGGACAAGCTGACCCTCGCCGCGCTGGAGGCCGTGCTCGGCCTGTACCGCGACCCCGACCGCCTGGCCGAACGCCTCACCACCCTGCGCCTGCTCAGCCGCCCGCAGGCCGACATCCAGGCCCAGGCCGCGCGCCTGGCGCCGCTGCTCGCCGCGCAACTGGGCGCCGGCTGGGCGGTGAGCGCGGAAGCCGCCCTGGGCATGATCGGCAGCGGCGCCCAGCCGGTGGCACGCCTGCCCAGCGCCGCCCTGGCCTTGCGCCCGCAAGCTTCCAAGCGCCTGCGCGGCCGCGCCCTGCGCGAGCTGGAAGAACGCCTGCGCGGCCTGCCGATCCCGGTGCTCGGGCGCATCGACGACGACACCCTGTGGCTCGACCTGCGCCAGCTCGACGACGAGGCCGCCTTCCTCGCGCAACTGCCGCTGCTGGCGGAGGGCGAGGCTTGATCGTCGGCACCGCCGGGCACATCGACCACGGCAAGACCGCCCTGCTGCGCGCGCTCACCGGCGTGGAAGGCGACCGCCGCCCGGCCGAGCGCGAACGCGGCATCACCATCGACCTGGGCTACGTCTACGCCGACCTTGGCGACGGCGCGCTGACCGGCTTCATCGACGTGCCCGGCCACGAACGCTTCGTCCACAACATGCTGGCCGGCGCCAGCGGCATCGACCTGGTGCTGCTGGTGGTGGCCGCCGACGACGGCGTGATGCCGCAGACCCGTGAGCACCTGGCCATCGTCGAACTGCTCGGCATCCCCCGCGCCCTGGTGGCCCTGAGCAAGGCCGACCGCGTCAGCCCGCAGCGCCTGGCCGAGGCCCGCGGCGAAGTGGAAAGCCTGCTGGCTGCGGGGCCGCTGGCCGGCGCGCCGATCTACCCGGTTTCCAGCGTCACGGGGGAGGGTGTAGATGCTTTGCGCCATGCCCTGGCCAAGGCCGCCTGCGAGGTCCATGAGCGCTCCAGCCAGGGCGGCTTCCGCCTGGCCGTGGACCGCGCCTTCAGCGTCAGCGGCGCCGGCCTGGTGGTCACCGGCACGGCCTTCTCCGGCAGCGTGAAAGTGGGCGACGAACTCCAGCTGGGCAACGCCGGCCGCCCGGTGCGCGTGCGCGGCCTGCACGCCCAGAACCGTGCCGCCGAACAGGCTCACGCCGGCCAGCGGGTGGCGGTCAACATCGCCGGCGAACGCCTGGGCCCGGACCAGGTGAAACGCGGCGACTGGCTGCTGGCGCCGGAACTGCACGCGCCCACCACCCGCATCGACATCGACCTGCAGCTGCTCCCCGGCGAACCCCGCGCCCTGGCCCACTGGACGCCGCTGCATGTGCACCTGGGCGCCCAGGACGTGACCGGCCGCGTCGCCCTGCTGGAAGACGAACGCCTGGCGCCGGGCGAACGGGCCTTCGCGCAGCTTGTGCTGAACGCTCCCGTGCAAACCGTGCACGGCGACCGCCTGGTGCTGCGCGACCAATCCGCCCAACGCACCCTCGGCGGCGGCCGCGTGCTCGACCCCTTCGCCCCGGCCCGCAACCGCCGAAGCCCCGAGCGTCTGGCACAACTCCAGGCCCTGCGCGGCGAAGGCCTGGAACAGGCCCTGCCGGTGCTGCTGCAACACGCCGACAACGGCCTGGACCCCAAACTGCTGGCCCGCCAATTCAACCGCCCCCGGGCAAGCTGGCGACTGCCCGCCGAACTGGTGGAAATCCCCACCCGCGGCGGCCCGCGCCTGTTCACCGCCGAACACTGGCAGGCCCTGGGCGAACAGCTGCTGCAAGCCCTGGCCCGCTTCCACGTCGAACAACCCGACGAACTCGGCCCCGACCGCGACCGCCTGCGCCGCTACGCTTTCCCGCAACTGGAGCGCCCGATCTTCATCGCCCTGCTGGAACAGGCCCTGGCCGGCAAGACCGTGGAAAGCAGCGGCCCCTGGCTGCATCTGCCGGACCACCGCGTGCAACTGGGCGCCGAAGACGAAGCCTTGCGCGAACGCATCCGCCTCCTGCTGCAAGCCGGCGCCTACGACCCCCCCTGGACCCGCGACCTGGCCCGCGAACTGCAAGTCGACGAAGCCGCCATGCGCCTGCTGCTACGCAAACTCGCCCGCCTCGGCCAACTGCACCAGGTGGTGAAAGACCTGTTCTACACCGACGAAACCCTCCGCCAACTGGCCCGACAAGCCCTGCAACTCCACACCGAGCAAGGCCTGATCCGCGCCGCCGCCTTCCGCGACCGCATCGGCATAGGCCGCAAGCGCAGCATCCAGCTACTGGAATACTTCGACCGCATCGGCTTTACCCGGCGGTTCGGCAATGAGCGGAGGGTTCGGGAGGATTCGGCGCTGGCGCTGCAGGCCGCGGAAAATTCGGAGGTATGACAACCGCAGGCTGTGGCCAGCGTCGATACAAAGATGGCAACATCCAAGCGCCACTTTCTGGCGCAAAGGCGCAAGCCAACACGGAAGGCAATCACGCCCGGTGGCGTGGCCGGGCTTCAAACCCGGTGGGGGACGGCAGCCGTTCCTGGGTGAGTTCGACTCTCACTGCCTTCCGCCACTTCCCTCCACTTCTGTCTTTGCTGCGATAACTTTCAGGTTTCGCTGGCTGTCGCCTTGTCGTCGATTACCTGCAGGCTGTGGATATCGCTCCATAACAGC
Organism: Pseudomonas sp. NBRC 100443; assembly: GCF_030268185.1. Classification (NCBI taxonomy): domain Bacteria; kingdom Pseudomonadati; phylum Pseudomonadota; class Gammaproteobacteria; order Pseudomonadales; family Pseudomonadaceae; genus Pseudomonas; species Pseudomonas sp. NBRC 100443. Next base: position 62,310 of record NZ_BSQE01000001.1, on the reverse strand, counting down.
TCTTCCGGAAAACGTCGTGGGTCTTTTGGATCGCGGACCAGGAAGTAGGGGCGTTCATCCTCCAGCGTCAGTGCTACCCCTACGATGCGCACGCGGTAGCTTTCCCGGTAGGGTGCCTCGTGCAGGGGAACGTCCACATCGATGGTCTTGCCCAACATAGCCATGGCAGTAGAAGCGTCGAATTTGATCATCGCGAATTTCATCCGTGAGATGCCTAGTGCGACCAGGCTGTGAGTACTTCCACATGCTCAGCCTTTACTGCACTATGCAAGGTGGTTTTTTGATTTAACTCGAGTCAATTTAGCTCTAGTCGAAATTGATCTTATTTGGCTTGAGTCATTTTGGCTATAGCTTATATAGATGAATTTCTTATGATCAAAGAGCGCGTCATAACCATTCTCTCGTGGACAGACATACGCCTCCCCAAGCTTGAGGAAATGACAGGCATTAGCCGGTACACCTGGAGCAACCTGAAGAACCCTTCGAAAAACCGGGAGATCAAGGAAGAGGAAATCCTGGCCATCGCCAAGGTATTTCCTCAGTTTCGCTGGTGGATTTTGACGGGGGAGGTAATGCCAGAGATTGGCCAGACGAGCCCTGGCTATGAAGAGGAGGGGGCTGATCGAAGCTCCTCTCCTGGGGCGCGCGCGGACTTATCCGATTCGTAAGGAGGCCGGCTGGGAACGAACGTCTGGCTGCCGCACCCGTAGGATGGCGTTGAGCGCAGCGATACCCATCATTGGCGGCATGGGTTCACGCCCCGGCCTGGCGTTGGTTGCCCGGCCCAATCACGCTACATCCTGCACCACTGTTCCTCGCAGGGAATCCCATCCCCGTCCCCATCCATCTTCATCCCCGGACAACTGCGTAGAAACGCCTTGGCCTCGGCGCAGGAGGTCATTTGCGAGCAGTACTTGCGGCCATCGCAGCGAACATCGAGAGCAGGGCTGGCGGGTGTGGTGTTTGCCGCCGGCGGCATCAGGTCGGTGGTCGGTTCGTCGGTATCTTCCGCGACGCTCATCGGAACTGGCTTTGAGCGGGAGAAATGGTTCTGCCAGGACGGGTTGTCCATGTACTGCCAGGCGAGCAGGGCGAGGGCGATCAGCAGAATCCATTTCTTCATGAGGTTCACCGAGTCCTGGGGGATGGGCGGATTCTAGTGGCGAACCCACAGGCATTGCACTGCGTAGGATGGTGTTGAGCGCCAGCGATACCCATCACCGTGACCGCATGGGTATCGCTGGCGCTCAACCCATCCTACGTCCTGGCTCCCTGTACCGATCCACCTGAGTCGCGGCCCTCTTGCAGGGCCTTGCCCAGTATCCGGGCCACCAGCTCGTCCTTGCCTTGCGTGTAGGCCTCGCGGTCGGTGGGGAAGCGTTCTGCCAGTCGTTCCTTGAGGCGTTGGTATTCCGCCGCGTCCTGCGGATGGTTGCGCAGCCAGTTGCGGAAGATCAGGTGGCGGTCGGCGTCGGCCAGGTTCATGACGTGGACGTGGTGGGTTCTGCCCTGGCCCCGGGGTGGCATGCCCTTGACGAAGAACATCCGCTGCGGCGCAGGGTTGTCGCGCCAGTATTGGTAGCCGAGGGCTTCCAGCGGGGCGACCAGGCTTTGCCAGTCGGCGTCGGGCGGCGGGAGCAGGAGGATGTCGATGATCGGCTTGGCCTTCAGGCCGGGCACCGCCGTACTGCCGAAGTGTTCGATCTTCAGGCCGGGTAGGGCCAGGGCGCTGGCGATGGCGCCGGCTTCCTCGGCGAAGCGCCGGGGCCAGTTCGGGTTGGCTTCGGCCAGTTCGATGCGGTCGGCTTCGGCGTTGCTCCAGCGTTGGCCGTCGAAGGTGGGGGGCTGGGTCATGGGATGTCCTGGCTAGGGGCTGTCGTTCGACGTTGGGGCTGGTGCGTAGGTTCAAGCGATCATGCTTAGAGGGGCGCTCACCAGGAGCCATAGGGGATCCCATGCTTCTCCAGATAGGCTTTGGCGGCGGGTTTCAATGGCAAGGCATACTGTCCCCCGCTGTGCCCTTGATCCGGCCCCAATGGCTCCACCTCTGCCTGGACGCGGGCAATTGGCACGGCCGGGAAGCAACTGCCGCTGACCCAGACCTTGACGATGCCCCCTGGGGCCAGCATCACCGCCAAGGCGTCGCGATATTCGTCGGTCCAACCGGTGATGGGGCAGTTGACGCGTTCACGCTTGCGCATCAGTTCACGGGCGGACTCGGGAATCTCCACTGTGGCACGGTAGGTTTGTGGTTCCGCCAGGGATTGCCAGCGCACGAATAATCGTTGTGGCAGTTCGGTGAATTGGCTGATTCCTTTTCCCAAAATGTATGGCCCCAGCGCCCGTGTCGGATCACCCGTGCCGTCCTCAGGCTGCCAGATGGAGACGACACCTTGCATTACTTCGGCATGAAGTCCTCCCCGTATATCGGTGACGTCTGCTGTTTCCAGCCAGACATCCATGTAGTCGGGTGCCACGAAGCCCAGGTACCAGGAGGGGAATGGTATCGGCGGCTCCGTCGCTCCGGCCTGGCCTATGTAGATGACTGCAATGAGCAGCCAGTGCCGCGCTTTCATCAGGCGCAATCCTTCATCAACTGTTTCGCGGTGGGCTGTAGGTTCGCAGGGAGAGTCGATAGCAGTCGTCGCTTACCAGGAGCCATAGGGAATCTCATGTTTCTCGAGATAGGCCTTGGCGGCAGGCTCCAACGGACGATAGCGGCCGCCTGACTTTCCTCCGTATGGCCCCAGCGGTTCCACTTCGGCTTGAACACGCGCAACCGGTATAGCCGGGAAGCAACTGCCGCTGACCCAGACCTTGACGATGCCCCCCGGGGCCAGCATCACCGCCAAGGCGTCGCGATGCTCGTCGGTCCAACCGGTGACGGGGCAGTTGACTCGTTCACGCTTGCGCATCAGCTCACGGGCGGACTCGGGAATCTCCACTGTGGTTCGGTAGGTTTGTGGCTCAGCCAGGGATTGCCAGCGCACGAACAGGCGTTGTGGCAGTTCAAGGGGCAAGCTGACGCCTGCTCCCAGAATGTAAGGACCCAGTTCCCGTGTGGGATCACCTTTCCCATCCGCAGGCTGCCAGATCGATACGGTTCCCTGCATGGCTTCTGTGAATGTCACGCCGCGTACATCGGTGACATCCGCCGTTTCCAGCCAGACATCCATGTAATCGGGTGCAACGAACCCCAGGTACCAGGAAGGAAATGGCATAGGCGGCTCAACCGCCCCGGCGTGGCCCATATAGAAGGCTGCAATGAACAGCCAATACCACGCTTTCATCATGCAGAACCCTTGCGATCAGGATGGCGGGTCATTTCTACCAGGAGGCGCAGTAAATCGAAGTAGTCGCCATCGGCAGGGACCGTCGGGGGTGATTGTGCCCCTGCGAGCAGGAGCTGGCGCAGGTGCTGGCGGTCGCGTCGGCATCTGGCTTCCCGAGCGTTACTGCTTTCAGCCGGAGAGCTACATTTACCGGCTATCGTGCTCCGCATCTTTCCAGTTCTTCCTGCGTCGACAACTGCGTGTCGATGCCTAGTCGGAAGCGACAGTAATCCATCACCAGTTGCCGCTCCCGTTCACTCAGTTGCTTCAGGGGCTTTGGGTCCTGGCTATTTGCGAAGATATTCTCGAAGCGAATCTGGAGGCTCGGGTGATGTTTGATGAAGGGGTTGTACTTGATGCGGGCGTCATCCAGGGACTCGTAGTAGCCCATGAACAACCCACAGAGTGCGAACAGGATGACGAAGGCGCCAATGGTCTTTTTCATGGCGAGGGCGGCGGAAGCAGATGAGTTTGGCTGCGGAGATTCCTGACCAATTCCATGCCAATGTTTCCTGGACAGATCCTGCCGTCGAAGACCTAGTTGGGAGACTCGCGATGTCAGCCCAATTGTCGTGTGAGGAATACGTTTCTCAGCGCTTCGATCAGTTCCAATACCGCGTCGATCTGCATCGCCGGGATGGCGTCGACATATACCGGTTACCGATCTCGGTTGTGGTTCACCAGGAGCCATAGGGAATCCCGTGTTTCTCGAGATAGGCTTTGGCGGCGGGTTTCAATGGCAAAGCATACTGCCCCCCGCTGTGCCCTTGGTCCGGCCCCAACGGCTCCACCTCTGCCTGGACGCGGGCAATTGGCACGGCCGGGAAGCAACTGCCGCTGACCCAGACCTTGACGATGCCCCCCGGGGCCAGCATCACCGCCAAGGTGTCGCGATATTCGTCGGTCCAACCGGTGATGGGGCAGTTGACTCGTTCACGCTTGCGCATCAGCTCACGGGCGGACTCGGGAATCTCCACTGTGGTTCGGTAGGTTTGTGGCTCAGCCAGGGATTGCCAGCGCACGAACAGGCGTTGTGGCAGTTCAAGGGGCAAGCTGACGCCTGCTCCCAGAATGTAAGGACCCAGTTCCCGTGTGGGATCACCTTTCCCATCCGCAGGCTGCCAGATCGATACGGTTCCCTGCATGGCTCCTGTGAATGTCACGCCGCGTACATCGGTGACATCCGCCGTTTCCAGCCAGACATCCATGTAGTCCGGTGCCACGAAACCCAGATACCAGGAGGGAAATGGCATCGGCGGTTCCGCTGCCCCTGCTTGGCACAGGTAGAGCATTGTAATGAGCAGCCAATGCCTTGCTTTCATCATGCTGAACCCTTGCGATTCGGATGGCGGGCCCGTTCGCCGGGCGCAGCGGGGCGGTCGACGAACTGCACCTTGAGACCACCGCTCATGCCGGGGTAGACATTCCAGTTATCGGACTGGTGGATGTAGTGGGCCCAGAGCAATTCCTGCTCAGTCGGTTCCAAGGCTATCGCGCGGCCCTGTTCGGCGGTCTGTAACAGCTTTTGATAAATCGGGTAGAGCACGGAAGGAAGCTGGAACTCCTGAGTCATGGGTATTGGGTCGAATGGACTACCCGCCCGCACTGCCAGCGCATGCATGATCCGCAAAGGGATACGCCCATACTCACCCCGTACCTGACGCTCCAGGCGCACTTGGGCATAGACGTTCTTGCGCCGCAAAGGGCTTTCCGTGGAGCGAATCGAATAGCAATCGACATAGAGTCGGCCATTGGGCTGGCGAGGATCGATCAGCCCATACTGGAGCCAGTGTTCCAACGCGACGGCAGCTTGGCGATAGGCATCGGTTTCCTCATCGGGCCGCTCCTTGTCCACTTCGCTCACATAGGGTGGAGTCAGCAGTAATCGTTCTTCCATCAGCGCTGGGTAGTTGCCGCCCAGGTCGCCGTGGGCGCCCGGCAGGTAGGCATCGCGGAACCCCGGCTCGACGCTGTTGAGGGAGAAGTTGTGGCGCCGCTCGTCAGCGGCCACCAGATGGATCACTCGCTCGGCGCAGCCTGGGGCCAGGTACAGATCCAGGCCGCCATTGCGTGCGTCGTGCACGTCCCAGCCATCGGCCAGGGAGCCGATGGCTGCCACGGTGTCGAACAAGCCGAGCACACCGACTTGCACCCCATCCCCGATTTGCCAGCGAAAGCCCGGGGCCAGCGGCGCCTTCCCGGCATGCAAGGCCTGGGCTAGCAAGGATTTGGTGTCACGTGCCAGGTCATTGAGGAAATGCCGTGCAGCGGCGGCGCCACGGCTGAAACCAAACAAGTCCACTTTCACACACGCGATCTGCAATGCCGGGTTGTTACCGGCGAGCTGGCGTATGCGTTTCAGCGTCTCCCGCGCAGCAAAGCTGGTTTGCGCTTCCACCCCACGCTCGCCCGTTCCCAGCGCCATATCGGGAAAGGTTGCGTCCGGCTCGTTGGTCCGGGTACCCACTCCTGGTGCATAAATCCGTAGAGCAACCTCTCCAGCCGCGCGGTCCAGCGGTTGTTGGAGTTCGTCCCGGTATAGGTTGAACAACCGCCAGATATTCGTCGGTTGCCGTCCATAACTGCTGCGCGGGTCACGCTGGAAGTCGCGGCAGCGCATCAACATGGCCTGCTGATCCTCAGCGCTGTAGCCCAGCTCACCAGCCTGGCATTGCGCCCCGAGCTGGACGTTCTGCGCATTGTCTGCGGTGCCGTCGAAGAACAGGCCAAGGCGCAAGGTAATACCGGTGTCCTCCAGCTCTTCCTCTTCTTCCTCTTCTTCCTCCTCTTCCGCGAGGCCGTTCGTAGCTGGCCTAGGGGCGGTTTTCAATGGCGCAGCGGCGGGCGGCATTGCGCTGCCGGCGGGCGACGGGGCAGGCGCATTGACGCTCCTCGATTGGGCAGAGGCAGGCATGGAGTTGGATGCGACAGTGGTGTACTGGGTGGCTGAGCCATACACCACGTGGTCCGGACATCCACAGAGGACTCTATCGCCCGTAGCAACATAGGGTTGCTGTTCCGACCAGTCGGATGCCGTCCCGTAGATGGGAAACATTCCTTTGCATTTACGGCATAGGGCGAGGTCGCCCGTTTGAGCAATGGCTTTGTCGCCCTCGAACCAGGTTGTAGTGGCCGATATGACTTCGCCGTATGTGGTTTTATCTCCAAGGCAGACTAGCGCTCTCAATCAGAATCCCTCGCATTGAATCATCCACTCCCGACCGGAACATCGGTCGATTGCGAGGGTAGCCGCAGCTCCGCGGTTACCGATGTAGGATGCGTCCGAATTGCATTGATGCACGTCGACCTACGTTGCAGTGGCACCGGCTAGGAAAGAAGGTTCTTCGCAGGCGACAGCAGTCATGCTTCCTCTGTTCGCTGGAACCTTGGTTGGCTCGGTCGTCGACAAAACTGGGACGCTATTTCACCGGGAAGTCGAAGGCAGTGTTGGGATACGGCTCCTGCTTCAGCGTGTAGTGCCACCACTCGTTGGCGTAGGGCTCGAAGCCGTGGCGTTGCATGGCGCTGCGCAGGGTTTCGCGGTTGCGCGTCTGTTGCACGCTGATCAGGTTGGTGCCGTGGTGGGAGATGGGGCCGAAGAAGTCGAAGTGGCTGCCCATGTCCAGTTCCTGGCCGGTATTGGCATCGACCAGTGTGAGGTCCACCGTGCTGCCTCGGCAGTGGGCGGATTTCTTGGCGATGTAGCCGTCGCGGAACAGTGCCGCCTTGTCCAGGTGCGGGTAGTAGCGGTCCTTGGTGCGGGTGTCGGCCAGGTCTGCGGCCCAGCGCTGGAAGTGGGCCACGGCGCGTTGCGGGCGGTAGCCGTCGAAGAGTTTCAGTTGCAGGCCGCTCAGGGCGACGTCGCGTTCCACCTCGGCCAGGGCCGTGGCCGCTTCCTTCGTGAGGATCACCCGTGGGCTTTCGTAGCCGTCGATGCGGCTGCCGACGAAGTTGTCGCCGCTGTAGTAGCGCGCTTCGTAATGGGCGTGCTGCAGCACCTGGTCGAGGTAGACGAAGCCGGGTTGCGCCGGCTGGTCGGCGTTGGCGCCGAGGCTGGCCAGCAGCAGGAGCAGGGCGAGGGCGTGGCGGAGCATCCGGCCTCCCGGGCGTGGGGTTTCTTTCACCCTAGCAGTCCTTTCCTGCGACGCATCTCTCGAAATGGCGGGATTTTTCCTACTTAATCCTCAGGTCCAGTTATCCCCTGGCGGGCCGATCCATTCGCCGAGACGAGCGGATCGCGGTTGTGCGGTCCGCGCACGAGTTCGAGCAGCCCAGGAGAGATGCGATGCTCAACCAGATCCGCGTACGTACCCGCCTGCTGTCGCTGGCGTTCCTGCCCCTGCTGGTGCTGGCCGGGGTGATGGCGCTGGCGGCGTACAACGCCGACCAGCTCAACGATGATTTCGACGAGCTGTTCAACGACCGCATGCGCCCGGTGAACCGGCTCAACCTGATCTCCAACGCCTATGCGGTGAACATGGTGGATGCGCTGCACAAGTATCGCTCCGGGGTGATCGACGTGGACGTCTTGCGCGGCGCCATCGGCGAGGCGCGCAAGACCATCGCGGACTCCTGGCGCCTGGTGCAGGACAGCAAGATGACCGATGCCGAGCAGCAGATGGTGGCCGGCATCCGCGCGCGTATGGCCGCGGTGGACAAGCTGGTGGACACGCTGCAGGAGCAGACCGACGGCAGCCTGCGCGGCGAGAGCGACGCCAGTTTCATCCGGCGCCTGTATGCGGCCTTCGACCCGCTGGGGGATGCGCTGGAGGAACTGGCCCAGTTGCAGGTCCGCGAGGGCGAAAGGCTGAGCCAGGCCTCCACCGCGCGTTACCAGGCGATGAAGGCCAGTTTCGTGGCCATCGCCGTGGTGGTGCTGGTCGGCATGCTGCTGTTCAGCCTGCTGGTCAGCCGCTCGATCAACCGCCCGCTGGAACAGCTGGGCCGGACCATCGCCACGGTGCAGCGCAATTCCGACCTGAGCCTGCGCGCCGAGGCCGTGGGCCGCGACGAGCTGGCGCAGACCGCCCAGGCCTTCAACACCATGCTCGAACACTTCCAGCGGCTGATCCGCCACCTGGGCGGCGCCTCGGTGCAGCTGGCCAGCGCGTCGGAGGAGATGAGCGCCATCAGTGCCCAGGTCAGCGATGCCGCCAACGGCCAGGGCGACCAGACCGCCATGGTCGCCACCGCCGTGCACGAGATGAGCGCCGCAGTGCAGCAGGTGGCGGAGAACGCCCTGGACATGGCGCGGGTGGCCGAGGACGTGCGCCGCGAGGCGCACCAGGGCACCGAGCTGGTGGAGGCCAACCTGGGCGCCATCGAGCGCCTGTCGCAGGCGGTGCAGGAGAGCGCCGAGGTGATCGACCGCCTGCACAGCCAGAGCGACGAGATCGGCAGCGTGCTGGGGGTGATCCAGAGCATCGCCGAGCAGACCAACCTGCTGGCGCTCAATGCCGCCATCGAGGCGGCGCGGGCCGGCGAGGCCGGGCGCGGGTTCGCCGTGGTGGCCGACGAGGTGCGCAGCCTGGCGAGCAACACGCAGAAGGCCACCGAGTCGATCCGCGGCATGATCGATTCGCTGCAGAGCGGCGCGCGCCAGGCGGTGGGCGTGATGCAGGAGTCCCGCGAGCGGGCCGGGGACAGCGTGCGGCATTCGCGCGAGTCCGGCGAGGCGCTGCGGCACATCGCCAACGCCATCGACCGCATCGCCGACGGCAACGCGCAGATTTCCACCGCCACCGAGGAGCAGACGGCGGTGGCCCATGAGATCAGCCAGAACATCACCCAGCTCAACGACAGCATCCAGAGCGTGGTGGAGAACGCCGAGCAGAGCGCCGCGGCGAGCCTGGAGCTGGCCCGCCTGGCGGTCGAGCAACAGCAGCAGCTGGCCGGCTTCCGGGTGGACTAGGACTGCCTCACTGGCCCATCAGCAGGCGCTGCTGCTGGGAGGAGAAGCCGCCCTGTTGCTGGAACTGCGCGCCCATCATGGGCTGCCGTTCGACGTCGTCGAGGCCGAAGGATTCCTTCACCGGCGACTCGATGGCGCCGAGGTTGTAGCTGCTCTGCCCGGCGCAGCCGGAGAGGGCGAGCAGGGCGAGGACGAGCGCGGGAAGCCGGGGCATGGTGGACTCCTTCTGTGGGGGAGCTTGCGGATCGCACAGCCTAGGCCGGCGAAGCTTATGGCTTGCTTAAGCTCAGTCGCGGCGCAGGGCCTGGACGTCGTTGCCTTCGGGGTCGAAGGCGTCCAGGCGCATGCGTTCGGCGAAGGCCTCCAGCGCCGCCTGGCCGCTGACGAAGCCGGCCTTCGCGCTGGCCCAGTCGTCCGGGCGCAGGCGCACCATCCAGCCTTCGCCGTAGCAGTCGAGGTTGATCAGGCCGGGGCGGCGCTGCACGTCCTCGTTGCTCACCAGCAGGGTGCCGGCCAGCGGGCAGCGGGCCGAAGAGGCGGCCTTGGCGAACTCCACCACGCCGAAGCTGCGGTCGCGCTCGATGTGCCAGCCGTCGCGCTTGGGGGTGAAGGCGAAGATCTGCCCGTAGAGCGCGCAGCCATAGGCGCTCAGGCCGAGGGTCACGGCGCCGTCGGCTTCTTCGCGCAGCCACAGGTTGTAGTCCGGGGCGTAGAGCAGGTCGTCGGGGAACTCCAGGCCGTGCAGTTTCACAGGGTCAGCACCCGGTCGTATTCGAGGATCATCCGCGCCAGTTCGCCGCCGCTGGCGATTTCGTCGATTTCGCCGATCAGCGCGCTTTCGTCGATGGGCACGCCGGGGGCGCGGCACATCAGCAGGCGCGCGCCGGCTTCCTTGGCCTGCTGGATGAAGTGGCTGAGCGGCTCGCCGCCGGGGGCGGCGTAGAGGTTGTCCACCACGTCCTGGCGCGCCAGCTGCACGCCTTCGCCGCTGAGGAAGAGCGTCACCTCGGCGTCCATGCAGGCCAGCAGGGTGGCGGTGTAGAAGGGCGCGGCGCAGCGCGCCGGGGTGCTCGGGCCGCTGCTGACGATGATCAGCACGCGCTGGATGTCAGGCTGGTCCAAGGGCTTTCTCCATCTGCACCAGGGCCACGCGGCGGCCGTCCGGCGCCTGGCGCTCGACGATGCCCACCGGGCGATAGCCCAGGCCGGCGTAGAGCAGCAGGCCGCCGGCGTTGTCGTTGAAGCAGGAGATTTTCATCAGCGGTGCAGCGTAGTCACGCCGGGCGAGGTCTTCCATGACGCCGATCAGGTAGCGCGCCACGCCGTGCCCGCGGGCCCAGGGCGCGACCATCATGTTGCCCAGCGCGCAGTACTCGCCGGGCAGGCTCTGGTAGAAGTTGGCGAAGCCGGCGGCGCGGCCGTCGAGCAGGGCCAGGGTGCTGGCGCGGCGCTCGGCCACGGCGGCGGCCAACTGTTCGACGCTGAACGGCCAGCGGGCCTTGGGGTAGGCGTAGAAGAGTTCGTCGGCGCTACGCACGAAGCCGGCCACCTCGGCGAGGTCGCCGGCTTCCACGGGGCGATGCTGCAGGCTCATCCGTGCGGCGGGTACTGGGCGAGGACCTTCTGCACGGTCTCGCGGATCGCCGCTTCGCGCTCGGCCGGGGTCGGCGGGCTGCTGCGCATGATCTGCTCGCCGCTGCCGCGCCACACCAATTTGCCGTCCTTGCCGTCGAGCAGGTCGACCTGGATGGTGGCGACCTTGTAGGTCACGGTGCGCGACTCGGCCATCGCTGGGCCGCCCCAGTAGCCGCCCCAATAACCGTTCCAGTAGCCGCCGGTGTAGGTGGTGACCTGGTCCTGGCGCTGGTCGACGATCAGGTAGGCGCGCACCGTCACGTCGGGCGCGGCGCTGCCCTGGGTCGGGCGCAGGCCGCGCTGGTCGAGCTGGTCGGCCACCGCCGAGCGGATGCGCTGCTCGGTGAGGTCGCTCTTGATGCGCGGGTCGTCCGGGCGGTATTCGAAGGCCGGCTGCGCCCAGGCCCAGCTGCGGTACGCGGCGAAGTCGCGGCTGGAATCGTAGTCGCGGCTGAGGTTGACGGTCTCACAGGCGGCCAGGCCCAGCAGCAGGCCCAGCAACAACAGACGGCGGATCATGATCGGCATACTCCAGGCAGAGTCTTCATCGAAGCTCAGAGCGTGCGCAAAGGCAAGTGTCGGAATGCCTCGAAATGGCCCTATTCCGCAGTTTTCTGGCAGCAAAGCCGGACAAGCGCCTCAGTGCGGCGGGTAGCCCGACAACGCCTTGCGCACCGCTTCGCGCAGGCCGCGGGCCTTTTCGCTCTGGTTGCCGCTGGGCTGGTATTCGGCCGAGGCCACCCAGACGGCGTGGTTGTCGCGGGCGTCGTAGAGTTCGATGCGCACCACGTTGACCTGCACTATGTAGGTCCGCGTCACCGGGATGGAGGCGCCGTACCAGGGATCGTTCCAGCCGCCGTAGTAGCCGCCGCCGTAGTAGTCGGTGACCTGGCGGGTGCGCTGCTCGCTGCTGACCCGCGCGCTCACGCGCAGGTCCGGCGTGGCGCCGGGGCGCGCCGGGCGCAGGCCGACCTGGTCGAGGCCTTCGCTGACCGCGTCCTGCAGCGAGCTGCCGTAGGTGGTGGCGCCGCTGGGCGCGCCGGTCCAGTTCCACGAGCGGTAGCGGCCGTAGTCCGGCGGCGCGGCCGGGTAGGCGCCGGGGTCGAAGCCCGGGGCGCTGGCCTGGGCCGGCACCGGGGGCGGCGGCAGCGACTGGCTGGTGTAGGGATTCTGGCTCTGGCAGGCGGCCAGCGCGGCGAGCAGCGGCAGCAGGATCAGGCGTGGCGACATGCGGGGCTCCCGCCCGCGCCGGGGCGCGGGCGACGACGGTGATGGGCCGATTGTGCACCTATTCGCGCGGGCGGCACAGCCAGTGCAGGTAGCGCCCCAGGCCGGCGAAGGCCGGGTGGCGGCGGTAGGCCAGTTCCATTTCCACCAGGTCCAGGGGCTCGGCCTTGTGCTGGAATTCCTGCGGCATGTAGTCGTGGAACACCCGCACGCCGCTGCGCGCCTCGATGTTCCAGGCGTCCGCCATGGCCGCTTCCAGCTCGCGCGGGTCCAGCGGCTGCTGCGGCGTCAGGCTCTGGCCCTCGCCGGCGAAGCGCTGCTTGCGCAGCTTGCGGAAGTGGCCCTTGAGCAGGTTGCGGTAGATGAGCGCGTCGCGGTTGTAGAAGGCCAGCGACAGCCAGCCGTCGCGGGCGGTCAGCTGGTGCAGCACGGGGAGGATGGCCTGGGGCTCGGCCAGCCATTCCAGCACGGCGTGGCACAGCACCAGGTCGTAGGGTTCGTCGAGCTGGCCGAGCAGTGCCTGCCACGGCGCCTCGATGAAGGTGGCCGCGCGGCCGGCCTCGGCGAAGCGCTGGCGGGCGCCTTCGAGCATGGGCGCGGCGGGTTCGGCGAGGGTTACCTGGTGGCCGCGTTCGGCCAGCCACAGCGCCATGTGGCCCAGGCCGGCGCCTATGTCGAGCACGCGCAGCGGGCGTTCGGGCAGCGCTTCGGCCAGGTCGGCCTGCAGCACGGCCAGGCGGATGGCGCCCTTGGCGCCGCCGTAGATCTTCTCGGCGAAGCGCGTGGCCAGTTCGTCGAAATGCCGGTCAGCCATGCACGAAGCGCCTTTCGCTGTCGGCCAGCTTGGCGCGCACCGCCTGGTCCATGTCCAGGCCCAGTTCGGCGCAGAGCAGCAGCAGGTAGAGGACGATGTCGCCGACCTCCTGGCCGGCGTGGGCGAGTTTGTCAGCCGGCAGCTGGCGCGACTCGTCCTCGCTCAGCCACTGGAAGATTTCCACCAGCTCGGCCATTTCCACGCTGGCGGCCATGGCCAGGTTCTTCGGGCTGTGGAAGCGCTTCCAGTGGTTGTGGTCGCGGATCGCGTGCAGGCGCGCGGTGAGTTCGTCGAGGTTCATCGGGGGCTCCTTGGGAGCCCCATAGCTTCCGGCTTCAGCGGCGCCGCATCAAGCGTCGAGCGGTTTCCAGGCGCCGGCCATGTGCGGCAGGCCGTCCTCGCCGCGCAGGGCGAACTGCCCGGCCGGGGCCACCTCGCTGGCCAGCAGGCTGACGCTGGAGGGCAGCAGCACCGGCTTCTGGAAGCGCACTTGCACCTGGTAGCCGGCCGCCGGCAGGCGCTCGCCCAGGGCCGCCAGGCTGCGCGCCTTGTTCCACAGGCCATGGGCGATGGCGCGGGGGAAGCCGAACAGCCTGGCGCTGGCCGCCGACAGGTGGATGGGGTTGTAGTCGCCGGCCACGCGGGCGTAGCGCCGGCCGATGTCCACCGGGCATTGCCAGTGGTCGATCTGCTCCAGCGGCAGCTCGGGCTGTTCTTCGCGCGCAGGCGGGCTGCCTTCCAGGCGCATGCCGCGGAACAGCAGGCGGCTGTCGCCTTCCCAGAGCAGGCCGAGCTGGTCGTGCAGCTGGGTGATCAGGCTGAAGGTCACGCCCTTGTCGTGGGGCTGCAGGTCGGCCACCCGCACGCTGGCCTGGAACGGGCCCAGGCCGCCGAGGGGGCGCAACACGCTGATACGGTTCTCCAGGTGCACCAGGCCCAGCAGCGGGAAGGGGAAGTGGGCGTCGGTGAGCAGGCCCATCTGCAGGCCGAAGGCGAGGATGTGCGGGTAGGTCGGCGGCAGCAGGTGGTCGTTCCTGAAGCCGCACACCTGGCGGTAGCGCTCCAGGTTCCGGGCGTCGACCATCACCGGCGCGCGCACGCCGCGGGTGGGCAGGCTGCGGCCGCGCAGGCCGCGGCGCACGGCGGCGCGCAGGAACAGGCCGGGCAGGGCGGGTGGGGCGGACAGGTCCAGCCAGTCTTTGGGCATTCGGAATCTCCTGAGCGGTATTGCCTTCAGCTTAGTCGCCGGGCCCGGCCGGGCATTGGCCGGGGCGGGGCAGTGTGGCGGCAGGCCGGTCAATCGGCGGCTCTGGCATGGGGCTTGTGGATAATTCGACCGCTGCCATGGCGTGTTACTTGAGAGGCGGTAGGAAAGCTGCCTAAGATGGGCCCGCTTCATGGATAACCAGAATAAATACCATGCACGATCTGACCGACGATGTGGCGCTGATGCGCCCGGTGATCGACGCGCTGCGCGCCAGCGGCAGCGATCCCGACCGTGTGCTCGCCCGGGTTGGCCTGCCGCCGGGCGCCCTGCCGGCCGGGCGCTTCCCGCATAGCGCGCAGAACCTGTTCTGGAAGGCCGCCGCCGAGGAATGCGGCGAGGAGCACGTCGGCCTGTACCTGGCCGGGCACCTGCCGGCCTTCCACGGCCTACTGCTGGAATACCTGTTCCTCTCCAGCGCCACCTTCGGCGAGGGCCTGCGCCACGCTCTGCGCTACGTGCGCCTGCTCTCCGACACCCTCAACGCCCGCCTGGAAGTGGAGGGCGAGCGCGCCGTGCTGCTGCTCGGCCACAGCGCCGGGACCAACCGGCACTTCCCGGAAATGCTCGCCGGCGCGGTGATCCGCCTGTTCCACGCGCTCACCGAGGGCGACTTCCGGCCCCACGAGGTGGAGCTGATGCACGGCGAAGGCGCCCCCGCCGAACGCTACCGACAGGTCTACGGCTGCCCGGTGCGCCTGGGCGCCGAGCGCTATGCGCTGGTCTTCGACGCCGCGGTGCTGGACAAGCCCTCGCGCCACGCCGCGCCGGAGTTGCTGCGCATGCACGAGTCGCTGGCGCGCCGGCAACTGGCCGAGGTGGAACGCCTGGACCTGGTGCGCAAGGTGCGCGAGCTGATCGGCGAGCTGCTGGTGGACGGCGGCGCCACCCTGGAGCAGGTGGCGGCGCGCCTGGACATGCCGGCCCGGCGCCTGCGCGAGCGCCTGGCCATGGCTGGGGTGCGCTTCAACGACCTGGTTACCGACTACCGTTGCCGGCTGGCCAAGGAGCTGTTGCTGAAGACCGACGAGCGTATCGAGGTGATCGTCGAGCGTACCGGGTTCTCAGAGCCGAGTACCTTTTACCGCGCCTTCAAGCGCTGGGTGGGGGAGACGCCAGTGGAGTTCCGCAAGCGCGGGAAGGTTTGAGAGAGCGGCCGAGTCTAGCGACGGGAGGGAGCGGCTTTTCGTAGGAGCGAGCTTGCTCGCGAACGCTGTTCTGCCGGTGGCGTCGGTGCTTGCCCTGAAGAGCGCCCTCTCCCCAGCCCTCTCCCTGAAGGGAGAGGGGGCTAGTCCGTGCCGAGAAAGGTGATGGTTTCCGCCGGAAACCTCTGTGCTAGCCGGCTAACGCCATAACATCAAACCCTGCCCAACGGTCCCCTCTCCCTTCAGGGAGAGGGTTAGGGAGAGGGGCGGAATAAACCCCAAACACCCAGACCACCTGGAAACCACTCGGGGCTCGTCCGCGATCCCCTCCGCCCTCACGCCCCAAGCAAACTCTGCCCACACACCCGCAACACCTGCCCGCTCACCGCCCCGCTGCCCGGCTGGGCGAACCAGGCCACGGCCTCGGCCACGTCCTGGGGCAGGCCGCCCTGGCCCATGGAGTTCATGCGCCGGCCGGCCTCGCGGATGGTCAGGGGAATGGCCGCGGTCATCTGCGTTTCGATGAAGCCCGGGGCCACCGCGTTGATGCTGATGCCCTTCTTGCCCAGGGCCGGGGCCCAGGCCTGGGCCAGGCCGATCAGGCCGGCCTTGCTCACCGCGTAGTTGGTCTGCCCGAGGTTGCCGGCGATGCCGCTGATGGAGGCCAGCAGCACCACGCGGCCGTCGTCGCGCAGCTTGCCGGCGTCGAGCAGGGCCTGGGTGAGCACCTGCGGGGCCTTGAGGTTGACGTCGATCACCGAGTTCCAGAACGCCTCGCTCATCTTCGCCACGGTCTTGTCGCGGGTGATGCCGGCGTTGTGCACCACGATGTCCACGCCTTCGGGCAGCGCTTCCACCAGCTTCTCGCCGGCATCCGGCGCGCAGATGTCCAGGGCCACGCCCTTGCCGCCCAGGCGCGCGGCCAGGGCGTCGAGGGCGTCCTTGGCCGGCGGCACGTCCAGCAGCACCACCTCGGCGCCGTCGCGGGCCAGGGTTTCGGCGATGGCCGCGCCAATGCCGCGGGCCGCGCCGGTGACCAGGGCGCGCTTGCCCACCAGCGGGCGGCTCCAGTCCTGCACCTGGCCGGCGTAGGCGGAAAGGCGGATCACCTGGCCGGACACGTAGGCGCTCTTGGGCGAGAGGAAGAAGCGCAGGGCGCCTTCGAGCTGGTTTTCCGCGCCCTTGCCGACGTACAGCAGCTGCACGTTGCCGCCGCGGCGGATCTCCTTGCCCAGGGAGCGGCTGAAGCCCTCCAGGCTGCGCTGCACGCTGGCGGCAATGGGGTCTTTCAGCGATTCCGGGGCGCGCCCGAGGATGACCACGTGGGGGCACAGGTCCAGGCCCTTGAGCGCGGCCTGGAAGAAGTCGCGCAGTTCGATCAGTTGCTCGAAGCCGGTGAGGCCGCTGGCGTCGAACACCATGGCCTTGAGCTTCGGGCCGTGCTCGGCGGTCCAGCGCGGCAGGCCGTACTGGCCCTCCACGGCGGCGTAGACGGCGTCGGTCAGGCGCTGGCTGAAGCCCAGCATGGCCTCGCCCAGGTTGCCCGTCCCGCCCAGCAACAGGGCGCCGTCCACCGGCCGGGTGCGCCCGGCGCTCCAGCGTTCCAGGCGTACCGGCGTGGGCAGGCCGAAGGCGCCGACCAGGCGGCGGCCGACATTGGAGTTGGCGAAGGCGATGTAGCGATCAGTCATGGACGGGGGCTCCTGCACGGATACTCGAAGTGCCGACCACTCTACGCAGGCACCGGTTCCGCGCAATTGACCGCGCTGACCTGCGCCATGGCGGGGCGGCCAATGCGACGGGACCGGCTAAGGTTAGCCTGTGCGCCAGAACCCGCTCAGCCCGCAAGGAGCCTTGCATGACCCAGACCCGACGGGTCGCCATCGTCGGCGGCAACCGTATTCCCTTCGCCCGCTCCAACACCGTCTACGCCACGGCGAGCAACCAGGAGATGCTCACCTGTGCCCTCGACGGCCTGATCGAGCGCTACAACCTGCACGGCGAGCGCCTGGGCGAGGTGGTGGCCGGCGCGGTGCTCAAGCACTCGCGGGACTTCAACCTCACCCGCGAATGCGTGCTGGGCACCCGCCTGGCCCCGGAAACTCCGGCCTACGACGTCCAGCAGGCCTGCGGCACGGGGCTTGAGGCGGCGATCCTGGTGGCCAACAAGATCGCCCTGGGGCAGATCGACTGCGGCATCGCCGGCGGCGTGGACACCACCTCCGACGCGCCCATCGGCGTCAACGAGGGGCTGCGGCGCATCCTGCTCGAGGCCAACCGCGGCAAGTCCAACGGCGACAAGCTCAAGAGCCTGCTGAAGATCCGCCCGCGCCACCTGATGCCGCACATCCCCAGGAACGGCGAGCCGCGCACCGGGCTGTCCATGGGCGAGCACTGCGAGCTGATGGCGCAGACCTGGCAGATCCCCCGCGACGAGCAGGACAAGCTCGCCTACGAAAGCCACATCAAGCTGGCCGCGGCCTACGCCGAAGGTTGGCAGAACGACCTGATGACGCCGTTCCGCGGCCTGACCCGCGACCAGAACCTGCGCCCGGACATCAACCTGGAAAAGCTCGGCACCCTCAAGCCGGTGTTCGAGAAGGGCCCGCGCGGCACCCTCACGGCGGCCAACTCCACCCCGCTGACCGACGGCGCCTCGGTGGTGCTGCTGGCCAGCGAGGACTGGGCCAAGGCGCGCGGCCTGCCGATCCTGGCGTACTTCAGGGATGGCGAGGCGGCGGCGGTGAACTTCGTCGGCGAAGGCGCAGAAGGCCTGCTGATGGCCCCGGTCTACGCCGTGCCGCGGCTGCTGGCGCGCAACGGCCTGAGCCTGCAGGACTTCGACTACTACGAGATCCACGAGGCCTTCGCCGCCCAGGTGCTGTGCACCCTCAAGGCCTGGGAAGACGCGGAATACTGCAAGACCCGCCTCGGCCTGGACGCGCCGCTGGGCTCGATCGACCGCAGCAAGCTCAACGTCAAGGGCAGCTCCCTGGCCGCCGGCCACCCATTCGCCGCCACCGGCGGGCGCATCGTTGCCAACCTGGCCAAGCTGCTGAACACGGCCGGGAAAGGGCGCGGGCTGATCTCGATTTGCGCGGCGGGCGGGCAAGGTGTGACCGCGATCGTGGAAAAGTAATCCAATACATCGGGCGGCTGTGGCCGGCCCACGATGTAACAGCAACTCCGTGACTTAAGGCGGTGCCGTGCGAGCGGTGCCGCCTCTTTTTTTGCGCGCAGGGTGGGGGCTTTGGCTTTTCATAGGAGCGAGCTTGCTCGCGAATGGTGCTTGCCGGCGGGCTTGGGAGGTGGGCTTTAGAGCGCCCTCTCCCTAACCCTCTCCCTGAAGGGAGAGGGGACCGTTCGGTGTGAAGCGTGATTTCAAAGCTCGCCGGATACTCCGGTGTTGCCGGATGTCACAAAAACCACCGACTGCACGGATAGCCCCCTCTCCCTTCAGGGAGAGGGCTGGGGAGAGGGGACGGAGTCGACCCGAGGCGACAGCGCTGCCGGGACAGGCTGTTCGCGAGCAAGCTCGCTCCTACGAAATACGAAAAGCCTCCAGCCTCCAGCCTTTCATCCCCCCTGCAACATCGCCGGATGCACCCGCCCATCCAGCGCCGTGGACAGCACCAGCGAAGTCTTGCTCGCCCCGTGCTGGGCCAACTGGTCGATCAACTCTTCCAGCTCGGCGGTGCTGGTCACCGCCACCCGCAGCATCACGCAGGATTCGCCGGTCACCCGGTAGCAGTCGAGCACCTGGGGGATTTCCGTCAGGCGTTGCAGTTGCAGGGCGCCGCGGTGGTCGTTCAGGCGCAGTTCGATCAGGCACTGGATCGGGCGGCCGAGCTTGGTCAGGTCTACGCTGGCGTGGTAGCCGGTGATCACGCCGTCGGCCTCCAGGCGCGCCACGCGGTCGGCCACCGCCGGGGGCGAGAGGTTGATGCGCCGGGCCAGTTCGGCGAAGGACAGGCGGCCGTTTTCCAGCAGGGCGGCGAGCAGTGCGCGGTCGTATTTGTCCATCGGTCTCTCCCGTCTGTCGAATCGACGGCTTTGCGTTTGAAAATCCATCGAAAGAAAAGTGTTCCGCCAGATAATGCGTTTTCTGTGCCTTATAAGGCCCGAAAGCACTTAATAAAATGAGGCGCTACGACCCACTTGTCGAGCCCTCTGCCATGTCCGTCATGCCCATGCCAAAAGCCCGCGTTTCGTTGACGCTGATCGCCGCCTTCTTCGCCCTCTACTTCATCTGGGGCTCGACCTACCTGGTGATCCGCATCGGCGTGGAAAGCTGGCCGCCGATGCTCATGGCCGGCTGCCGCTTCGTCATCGCCGGGGCGCTGCTGCTGGCCTGGGCGCTGTACCGCGGCGCGCCGCTGCCCAGCGGGCGGCAGTGGCTGAACGCCGGGGCCATCGGCATCCTCCTGCTCAGCTGCGGCAACGGCGGGGTGACGGTGGCCGAGCACTGGGGCGTGGCCTCGGGCGTGGCCGCACTGGGGGTGGCCACGGTGCCGCTGTTTGCGTTGGTGTTCGCGCGCCTGTTCGGCCAGCGCAACAGCCTGCTGGAGTGGAGCGGCATCGGCCTTGGGCTGTGCGGCATCGTGCTGCTCAACCTCGGCTCCAACCTGCAGGGCAGCCCGGCGGGCGCTGCGCTGATTCTCTTCGCCGCCGCGGCCTGGGCCTTCGGTTCGGTGTGGAGCCGGCGCCTGGACCTGCCGGCCGGGCCCATGGCCAGTGCCTTGGAGATGCTGGTGGGCGGCGCCGCGCTGCTGCTGGGCAGCCAGCTTTCCGGCGAGCACCTGCAGCAGATGCCGGATGTGCGCGGCTGGCTGGCGCTGGGCTACCTGGTGGTGTTCGGTTCGATCATCGCCTTCAGCGCCTACGTCTACCTGCTGGCCAACGTGCGCCCGGCGGCGGCCACCAGCTATGCCTTCGTCAACCCGGCGGTGGCCGTGCTGCTCGGGGTGGCGTTCGCCGGCGAGCACATCGGCTGGCCGGAGGCGCTGGCGATGGCGGTGATCATCGGGGCGGTGCTGTTGATCAGCCTGCCGCAGTGGCGGCGGCGCGAGGCGGCCTGAGTCGGCTCAGTCGATCGGGACGATGCGCACGCGGCTGACGCCGACGCGGTCGGCGCTGTGCCGCAGGTTGGGGATCAGGTTGGGGTCCAGCGGCGCGTCGGTCAGCCCGGTGGGGTCTTCGCCGGTCTCCTGCGCCAGGTGCAGCAGCACCTGGAGCAGGGCGAGGAATTCGTTGGGTTCCTCGGACCACTCGTGGATCAGCCGGCGCGGCTGTTCGCGCAGGCGGTAGTGGATGGCGTAGCGGTGGGTGACGTTCATGGTGGCACCTCTGCAGGCTAAGACACCCCAGAACGTCAAAATTCCCATCACTTTCCCGGACAGCCGACAGGTGGTCATTTTTTCGCCACTCACCGACAGACGTCGCGAAATGGCGGGCTTTCAGATGACGAAAAAGCCGTGGGTGCCATCACGGCCGAGCTGCTCGACCAGGCCGAATTCCCAGTCCAGATAGCCCTGCATGGCCTCGCGCGGGTTGTCGGTGCCCTCGTAGGGACGGCGGTAGCGGTCGATGCGCGGCGCGGCGAGCAGGCTCTCGCCTTCCTCGGTGGGCAGCCCCGCGGCGACCCAGGCGGCGGTGCCGCCTTCGAGCAGGAACACCGGCTTGCCGCTCAGGGCCTGCACTTCCGGCTCGGCGAAGCGCGCCAGCAGGCTGCTGCCGCAGGTGAGCACGTAGCGCTCGGCCGTGCCCAGCTGCGCCAGCGCTTCTTTCAGCTGGCTGCGCAGGGCCCAGGCGGCGCCGGGAATGTGGCGTTTCACGTAGTTGGCGCTGGCGGTGAAGTCGAGCACCCGGGTGCCCGGCTCGCGCAGCCACTCGGCCAATATCTGCGGGGCGATGGTCTCGGCCTGCGGCTGCTGCGGCAGCGGCGCGGCCCAGGCGCCTCGCTCGCTGAAGTCGGCGGCGGACAGGCCGTCCAGCACCGCCACCTCCCAGCCCATCTGCGCCAGCCAGGAAGCGCTCATGTTGGCGCGCGCGCCGTCGTCGTCCACCAGCACCAGGCGCGCGCCGCGCACGCTGGCGACGTGGTCGGTCTCCTGCACCAGCTGGCCGCCGGGAGTGGAGCGCGAGCCGGGCAGGTGGCCG
This sequence comes from Pseudomonas sp. NBRC 100443, assembly GCF_030268185.1. Taxonomy (NCBI): domain Bacteria; kingdom Pseudomonadati; phylum Pseudomonadota; class Gammaproteobacteria; order Pseudomonadales; family Pseudomonadaceae; genus Pseudomonas; species Pseudomonas sp. NBRC 100443. The sequence goes on along the minus strand of NZ_BSQE01000001.1, from coordinate 40,823 downwards.
GCCTCGTATTCCTCTGGGGTGCGCACGTCGAACAGGTAGGTGGTGCGCGCGCCTTCGGTCTGCCATTGGCGCAGGCCGGCCAGGTCGATGCGCGCCACCCGCGCGCGGTCGGCCACGGCGCGGGCGCGCTGGGCGGCGGCTGCGCGGGTGGCGGCGGAGACTTCGCCGAAGCGCCGCGCCTGGCCGTGCTCCAGCCGCTGGCCGGCGAGGGTCCAGCCGATGGTGCCGTTGCGCAGCGCCGACACCGGGTTGGCGATGCCGGCGTTCACCAGCGACTGGGTGCCGATGATGCTGCGGGTGCGCCCGGCGCAGTTGACGATGACGCGGGTGGCCGGGTCGGGTGCCAGCTCGGCGACGCGCAGCACCAGCTCGGCGCCGGGCACGCTGATGCCGCCGGGGATGCTCATGGTCTGGTATTCGTCGAAGCGGCGGGCGTCGAGCACCACCACGTCGGCCTTGGCATCGAGCAGCGCCTGCACTTCCTCGGCGCCCAGCGACGGGGTGTGGCGCTCGGCTTCCACCAGCTCGCCGAAGGCCTTGCTCGGCACGTTGACGTCCTTGAACAGCTCGCCGCCGGCAGCGCGCCAGCCGGCCAGGCCGCCGTCGAGCACGGCCACGTCGCTGTAGCCCAGCGCCAGCAGGCGCTGCGCGGCGACTTCGGCCAGGCCTTCGCCGTCGTCGTAGACGGTGACCGGCGTATCGCGGCGCGGCACGCGGGCGTAGACCTCCAGCTCCAGCTTGGACAGCGGCAGGTTGGCGGCGAACAGCGGGTGCGCCTGGGCGAAGGGGTCTTCCTCGCGCACGTCGAGCAGCGCCAGCTCGCGGCGGGCGAGGAGGGCGGCGCGGAGGTCGTGGAAGGTACGGCGGGCGATCTGGCTCATGCGGGGTTCTCTTTCGACAGGTCCCAGATATTGGGCAACTGGCTGTTGGAATAGCCGGAGATGAAGGGCTTCTCTTCACCCTCGGCGGTATAGACGGCACGCCGCACCGCGCCGATGTTGGCGCCGTAGACGTGGATGCTGATGGACGGCCGGTCGGCGAAGGCGTTGCTGACCTGGTGGATGTCGCCGATGCGCGGCGACACCGCCTCCACCTCGCCCGGCTCCAGGCGCAGCGCCGCGCCGGCCGGCTGCAGGCTGCCGTCGGCGGCGAAGGCGAAGGGCTGCGAATACTCGGCGCCGCGCAGCATGCCGATCAGGCCCCAGACGCGGTGGTCGTGCACCGGCGTGCGCTGGCCCGGACCCCAGACGAAGCTGACCACCGAGAAGCGCTGCTGCGAGTCGGCGTGCAGCAGGTACTGCTGGTAGCGCTGCGCGTCGGGCTGGGCGCAGGCCTCGGGCAGCCAGTCGTCATGGCGCACCAGCTCGGCCAGCAGCGGGCGGGCGCGGGCGAGCAGGGTGGCTTCGTCGGGATGCTCGTCGAGCAGGCTGGCCAGGTCGCCGATGAACTGGCGCAGGCGGTCGAAACGCAGGGGGGCGGACATGCGGCGTATTCACTCCGGAAGGTTCTGGCTGTACGGTAGCAAACGCGTTTTTATTCCTGAAATGCATTTTGAATCTAAGCTAATATGCGAGAAATGCAATTGGTGCCAGCCCCATGAAGATCGACGACATCGACGCCTTCGTCGCGGTGATCCGCAACGCCTCCCTGAGCCAGGCCGCCGAGAGCCTGGGCCTGACGCAGTCGGCCATCACCCGCCGGGTGCAGAGCCTGGAGGAAGCCCTGGGCGTGGAACTGCTGGACCGCAACACCAAGCCGCTCAAGCCCACCGCCGCCGGCCTGCGCGTCTACGAGCAGTGCCGCCGGGTGCTGCGCGAGGTGGACGGGCTGCGCGAACTGGTGGCCAGCGACACGACGCCAAGCGGCGTGCTGCGCCTGGGCGTGCCGCAGAGCATCGGCGAGGTGGTGCTGCTGGAAGCGCTGCGGCGCCTGGCCGGCGAGTACCCGGAGCTGCGCGCCCAGGTCAGCAGCGGCTGGGGTGGCCACCTGCTGGCGCGGCTGGAGAACGCCGAGCTGGATGCGGCGGTGGTGCTGTTCCCGCCGAGCAAGGTGTTCCCCGACGACCTCGGTGCCACGCCGCTGGGCCGCGTGGAACTGTGCGTGGTGGCCGCCCGCGACAGCGACGTGCAGGCCCGCCGCCTGCTCGACTGCTACCAGCACGGCTGGGTGCTCAACCCCGACGGCTGCGGCTTCCGCGCCGGCCTGCAGCGCGCTCTGGCCGACCAGGGGTTGGGCCTGCAGTTGAACCTGGAGACCTTCGGCAGCGAGCTGCAGCTGGGCCTGGTTGCCGAGGGGCGTGGCCTCGGGTTGGTGCCGGCGCCGGCTCTTGCGCGCAGCCGTTATCGGGAGCAACTGCGGGTGTTGCAGCTGGAGGACTTCCAGCCGCTGATCCAGCTCTGGCTGGTGCGGCCGCGCTTGCTGGGCAACCTGGAGGCGCCGGCGCGGTTGTTCGGCGATGCGGTGGCTGAAGGGTTGGATATGCGGGTGGGGTGAGTCTTACTCATTCGCCCCCTGTAGGAGCGAGCTTGCTCGCGAACAGACTCTCCCGGCAGCGCTGTCGTCTCAGGTCGACTCCGTCCCCTCTCCCCAGCCCTCTCCCTGAAGGGAGAGGGGGCTTGTCCGTGCCGGCTGCAAGCCTGATGTTCGCCGGATACGCCAGAGTTTCCGGCTGACTCCGTAATACCCGTTTCTGCCCAACGGTCCCCTCTCCCTTCAGGGAGAGGGTTAGGGAGAGGGCGCTCTCATGCCTGACACCGGCATGACCGGGAAACTCTGTTCGCGAGCAAGCTCGCTCCTACAAAAGTAAAAAACCTCCCCCGCGCAACTTGCCCAATCCTGAATATGCGTAATTAGCATATTAGAATATGCAAAAAATGAATTTCCATCATGAAGTGCTTGCCTATAGCTTCTAAGAACAACGTCCATAAAGACGTTTTTCTTATAACGAAAGCCGCCGCCCTTATGCAGCGGCCCAGGCGAGGGCAACACAGTGAGCGTGGAAATTCTCGGCATGATCACCGCCACCCCGAGTTCCGAGGTGGACCAGCCGCTGGGGGAGGCGGTGGACGCCGGTTTCGTCCGGCGCTTCGCCCAGGCCCATGAGGACGCCGGTTTCGACCGCGTGCTGGTGGGCTACTTCAGCAATGCCGCCGAGGGCTCCGTGGTCAGCTCCTTCGTCGCCGCCGCCACCCGGCGCCTGGGCATCCTGCTGGCCTACCGGCCCGGAGTGATCGCACCGCCGCTGGCTGCGCGCCAGCTCGCCACCCTCGACCAGTTCAGCGACGGCCGCCTGGCCCTGAACGTGGTCAGCGGCGGCAACGACGAGGACCTGGCGCGCGACGGCGACTACCTCGACCACGACCGCCGCTACGCCCGCACCGACGAATACCTCGACGCCCTGCGGCGTATCTGGACCGCCGAGGCCCCGGTGGACTTCGCCGGCGAGTTCTACCGCTTCCAGGGCGCCTCGCCGGCCGTGCGCCCGCGGCAGAAGCCGCATATCCCGATCTACTTCAGCGGCTCCTCCGACGCCGCCATCGAAGTCGCGGCGAAGCACGCCGACACCTACATGCTTTGGGGCGAGCCGCTGGCCGCCGTCGACGGCCACATCCGCCGGGTGCGCGCCGCTGCCAACGCCCAGGGCCGTGAGCCACGCTTCTCGGTGTCGTTCCGGCCGATAGTCGCCGACACCGAGGAGGCCGCCTGGAAGCGCGCCGCCGAGGTGCTCGAACAGGTGCGCGAGAACCGCGAGCGCCTGGGCTTGCCGCTGCACGACCACCAGCCGCAGAACGTCGGCTCGCAGCGCCTGCTGGCCGCCGCGCAACAGGGCGAGGTGCTCGACACCCGGCTGTGGACCGGCGTGGCACGGCTGACCGGCGCGCGCTGGAACTCCACCGCCCTGGTCGGCACTCCCGAGCAGGTCGCCGCCGCCCTGGGCGAGTACTACCGCCTGGGCGTTTCCACCTTCCTGATCCGTGGCTTCGACCCGCTCGGCGACGCCGTGCGCTACGGCCAGGGCCTGATTCCCGCCATCCACGACCACATCGCCCGCCTGCCGCAACTGCGCCGCGCCGGCTGAGGAGCACCACCGATGAACCTGAAACGACGCCTGCGCGCCACCTTCGCCGCGCTGCTGCTGGGCGCGCCCCTGGCCCAGGCCGCCGACCTGCCGACGCTGCGCGTGGGCGACCAGAACTACTACAACGTGCGCGCCTCCATGGAGGCCTCCGGGGTGCTCGAAGGCGCGCCCTACACGGTCGACTGGAAGCACTTCCAGTCCGCCGCGCCCGTGGCCGAAGGGCTGCAGGCCGGGGCGCTGGACCTGGGCTTCCTCGGCGACTCCGGGTTCATCTTCCTGGCCGCCAAGGGCGCGCCGGTGAAGCTCATCGGCGTGTCGCGGCAGAACCCCGACACCATCGCCCTGCTGGTGCCCAGGGACTCGCCGGTGAAGAGCATCGCCGACCTCAAGGGCAAGAAGGTCGCCTACTGGCCCGGCGCCTGGAGCCAGCAGTTGACCCTGCGCGCCCTGGAGAAGGCCGGCCTGCCCAGCGACTACGTCGACTTCGTCAAGCTGATGCCCATCGACGCCGCCGCCGCCCTGCCGCGCGGCAGCATCGATGCCTTCCCGGTGTGGGAGCCGTACATCTCGCAGCAGATCGTATTCTCCGGCGCGCGACCGATCCTCACCGCCCGCGACCTGATGCCGGGGCTGTCGAGCATCGCCGTCAACGCCGCCTCCATCGAACCCAAGCGCGCGCAGATCGCCGACTTCCTCGGCCGCCTGCAGAAGGCCCGGGCCTGGGTCGAGGCGCACAAGGAGCAGTACGCCGACATCTGGGCGAAGAAGGCCAACCTCGACCCGGCCGTGTCGCGCCACTGGATCGGCCAGGCCGGCATGAGCGTCGGTCCGGTGGACGCCCAGGCCGCCGCCGACTACCAGGGCACCGCCGACTTCCTGCTGCAGACCGGCGCGCTGCCCAAGGCCTTCGACACCGCCAGCGTGATCGACCCCTCCTTCGCCAACGCCTTCCATTGAGCACAGGACGCAACCCCATGAGCATCCAGTTCCTCGGCATGATCGGCCACCGCCTGGCCTCCGAGACCATCGCCCCGGCCGGCCCGATCCTCGACAAGCAGTACATCGCCGCCTTCGCCCGCGCCCACGAGGAGGCCGGTTTCGACCGCATCCTGGTCGGCTACTGGTCCGATCAGCCCGATGGCTTCCTGGTGGCCGCCACCGCCGGCCTGGCCACCTCCAGGATCAACTTCCTGCTGGCGCACCGCCCCGGCTTCGTCGCCCCGACCCTGGCCGCGCGCAAGCTGGCGACCCTCGAGCACCTGCTCGACGGGCGCCTGGCGGTGCATATCATCAGCGGCGGCAGCGACGCCGACCAGCGCAAGGACGGCGACTACCTCGACCACGACCAGCGCTACGCCCGCAGCGACGAGTTCATCGAGGTGCTCAAGCGCACCTGGACCAGCGCCGAGCCCTTCGACTTCCACGGCGAGCACTACCGCGTGGAACAGGCCTTCTCGGCCATCCGCCCGCAGCAGAAGCCGCACATCCCGGTGTATTTCGGCGGCTCCTCGGAGGCGGCGCTGAAGGTCGCCGGCAGGCAGGCCGACGTGTTCATGCTCTGGGGCGAGCCCCTGGCCCAGGCCGCCGAGACCATCGCCGCGGTGCGCGAGCAGGCGCGGCAGAACGGCCGCGAGGTGGAGTTCAGCCTGTCGTTCCGGCCCATTCTCGGGCGCACCGAGGAGGAGGCCTGGGCCAGGGCCGAGGCGATCCGCGCGACTGCCAGCCAGCGCCTGGGCGAGGCCGGCTTCCCCAAGGGCAAGCCGCAGAGCGTCGGCGCCCAGCGCCTGCTCAAGGCGGTGGAGCAGGGCGACCGCGTCGACGAACGCCTGTGGACCGGCATCGCCAAGCTGGTCGGCGGCGGGCACAACTCCACCGCGCTGGTCGGCACCCCGGAGCAGGTCGCCGATGCGCTGTTGGCCTACTACGACCTGGGCGTGCGCAGCATCCTCATCCGCGGTTTCGACCCGCTCAACGACGCCGTGGAATACGGCCGCGAGCTGATCCCGCTGACCCGCGCCAAGGTCGCCGAGCGCGAGCGCCGGCGTGCCACGGCCTGAGCCCATGAGCAACTTGCAGAGCCCATCGCTGGCGCTCAACGACCTGCTGCCGGCGCTCACCCGGCAACTGGCCGAGAGCGCCGAGGCCTACGACCGCAGCGGCGACTTTCCCCACGCCAACCTCGCCCTGTTGCAACACCACGGCCTGCTCGGCCTGGCCCTGCCGCAGGCGCTCGGCGGCCCCGGCGCCGACCTCGGCGAACTGCGCCGGGTGGTCGGCGCCGTGGCCCGTGGCGAACCCTCCACCGCGCTGGTGCTGTGCATGCAGTACCTGCACCTGCGGCGCCTGGCGGACAACCCCGGCTGGCCCGAAGCGCTGAAGCGCCGCGTGGCCCGCGAGGCGCTGGAGCAGGGCGCGCTGATCAACAGCCTGCGGGTGGAGCCGGAGCTGGGCTCGCCCTCGCGCGGCGGCCTGCCGCAAACCGTGGCGCGGCGTGACGGCGAGTGCTGGCGGCTGTCCGGGCACAAGCTCTATACCACCGGCATTCCCGGGCTGACCTGGCTGGCGGTGTGGGCGCGCAGCGACGAGCCGACGCCGCGGGTGGGCGCCTGGCTGGTGCGCCGCGACAGCCCCGGCATCCGCATCGTGGAAAGCTGGGACCACCTGGGCATGCGCGCCACCGGCAGCCATGAGGTGATCTTCGAAGAGGTGCCGGTGCCGCTGGAACACGCCGTCGGCCTCTACCCCCACGACCAGCCGCCGGCGCCGGACGAGGCCGTGCTGCGCGACTTCGCCCAGGCCAGCGCGGCGCTGCTCGGCGCGCTCTACGACGGCATCGCCGGTGCCGCCCGCGATTGGCTGCTGGGCTGGCTGCGCGAGCGCGTGCCGGCCAGCCTCGGCGCGCCCCTGGCGAGCCTGCCGCGGGTGCAGGAAGCGCTGGGCGCCATCGACGGCCTGCTGCTGCAGAACCGCCTGCTGCTCGACGCCGCCTGCCGCGAGCGGCTGAGCGCCAGCGAGGCGGGGCTGATCAAGGTCGCCGTCACCGACAACGCGGTGACGGTGGTCGAGAAGGCCCTGGAGCTGAGCGGCAACCACGGCCTGAGCCGGCACAACCCGCTGCAGCGCCACTACCGCGACGTGCTCTGCGGGCGCGTGCACACCCCGCAGAAGGACAGCGTCTGGATCGCGGCGGGGAGGGCGGCGCTGAGCCCCTGAGCCCGTGCGATCACCCGACAACAACGACGGCAATATCGGCGACCGCACCGGCGGAACGGATAGCCCCAAGACAACCCCTGGCTTCCGTGCGAAGCCGCCTGGAGATTGCCCCATGAAACGAACCCTGCGTGTTTTCGCCGGCCTGCTGGCCGCGACCTTGCTGGCCGGCGCCGCCAGCGCCGCCGAACCCGTCACCCTGCGCCTGGGCGACGTGAAGGGCGACCGCTATGCCGCGCTGCGCGCTTCCGGCGAGCTGGACAACCTGCCGTACAAGCTGGAGATGTCCGCCTTCCCCTCCGGCGCCCCGGTGCTCGAAGCGCTGAACGCCGGCGCCCTGGACATCGGCTTCACCGGCGACATCCCGTTCCTCTTCGTCTATGCCGCCGGCGCGCCGCTCAAGGCCGTGGGCGCCTGGCACTTCAACCCGGCGACCGTGGCGCTGGTGGTGGGCAAGGATTCGCCGATCCACTCGGTGGCCGAGCTCAAGGGCAAGCGCATCGCCGTCAACCGCGGCGGCTGGGGCCACTTCATGGCCCTGGGCGCGCTGCGCCGCGCCGGGCTCAAGCCCGAGGACGTGACCTTCTCCTTCCTCGGCCCGGTGGACGGCCGCGCCGCCCTGGTGCGCGGCTCGGTGGACGCCTGGGTGCCCTGGGAGCCCTACACCTCCAGCGCCGTGCTGCTCGACCAGGCGCGGGTGATCGACAACGGCGACGGCATCATGACCGGCTACTCCTACGCCCTGGCCAGCGATGCCGCCATCGCCGGCAAGAAGGCCGCCATCAGCGACCTGCTGACGCGCCTGGCGCGCGCCCAGGTCTGGGCCCTGCAGCATCCGGACGCCTTCGCCGCGGCGCTGGCCAAGGACCTGAACATGCCCCGGGAGGTGACGCGCCGCTGGGTGGGCGAGGCGCGCATCAGCCCCGTCGTGTTCGATGCGAACATCGCCGCCACGCTGCAGAAGGCCGCCGACTTCTTCCACGGCGAGGGCGTGCTGCCCAAGGCGCTGGACGTCGCCCCGGCGTTCGATTTCAGCCTGTCCGCCGGCGCCGCCGAAGTGGCCCGCCAGCTACCCGCCGACCTTACCGTCGGCCAGCGTTGAGGAGCCTCGCCATGCGCAAGATCCTCAGCCTGTTCCTGCTGCTGTGCCTGGCCGCCGGCCAGGCCCTCGCCGCCGAGCGCGTGACGCTGCGCCTGGCCGACCAGAAGGGCAACATGCGTGCCCAGCTGGACGCCGCCGGTGCGCTCAAGGGCCTGACCTACGACATCCAGTGGTTCGAATTCCCCGCCGCCGCGCCCCTGGCCGAAGCGCTCAACGCCGGCGCGGTGGATGCCGGCATCATCGACGATGCGCCCCTGCTCTTCGCCCTGGCCGCCGGCGCCCAGGTGAAGGCCATCGCGGTGGACAAGTCCGACCCCTACGGCACCGCCGTGATCGTCCGCGGCGACTCGCCGCTGCATTCGGCGGCGGACCTCAAGGGCAAGCGCATCGCCACCGGGCGCGGCTCCATCGGCCACTTCGTGGCGCTCAAGGCGTTGGCTTCGGCAGGCCTGAGCGAGAAGGACGTGGAACTGCGCTTCCTCGGCCCGGTGGACGCGAAGATGGCACTGGCCAACGGCTCGGTGGACGCCTGGGCGACCTGGGAGCCCTACACCGCGCTCTCGGAGACCGCCGACAAGGCGCGGGTGCTGGTCAACGGCCGCGGCCTGTGGGCTGGCAACAGCTTCCTCGCCGCCACCGACAGCGCCCTGGCCGACCCGGCGAAACGCGCCGCCCTGCAGGACTACCTGCAACGCCTGGCCGGCGCCCAGCGCTGGGCCTACGCGCACCTGGACGAGTATTCGCGCAGCCTGGCGAAGATCATCGGCTTCCCCGAGGATGCCGCGCGCCTGCAGTTCGAGCGCCGGCAACTGCGCTGGCAGGCGCTGGACGCCCAGACCCTCGCCCAGCAGCAGGAGACCGCGGACTTCTACCAGGCCCATGGGCTGATCCCGCAGCGCCTGGACGTGCAGCCGACCTTCGCCGCGGGCTTCGCGGTGGAGCAGGGGCCGGCCGTTGGCCAGCGGCAGCCCTGACGGTTCTCAGCTAAGGCAAAAAGGTTATTTAACCTTGCCGCACTGCTTGGATATGGTTCTAAGTGCCGCCCCGGCCGCGCCTCGTGCGCGGCGCAACGGGGCGCCGCCGAACCCCTTCGCTTCAGTCTTCCCGCGCGCCATTCGCCCAGGCACTGATTCCGTCGTCCCGAGGTGCCCATGAGCGTCGCCCCGCCCCGGCTGGCTCCCGCCGAGCCGTTCCCCCAGCCCGCCGTCGCCGGGCCCGTCGCCTGGGCCCGCGCCCTGCGCGAGTCCGGGTTGCTGCGGCTGTCGCTGCCGGCCCAGCTGGGCGGCGCCGGCAGCCCCTGGCGCGAGGTCCTGCAGGTTCTGCGCGACCTCTGCGAGCGCGACGGCGGCCTGGCCCGGCTGTTCGCCGTGCACCACCTGCAACTGACCCGCGTGCGCCTGCTCGGCAGCCGCGAACAGCTGCAGCGCCTGTTGCACCTGAGCCTGCTGCGCGAGCCGCTGTGGGGCGCCCTGGGCGAGGACGATGGCCAACTGCTGCGGGCCGAGGAACACCTGCGCGGCGGCTTCCGCGTCAACGGCGCGCAGTGGGATGCCTTCACCGCCGAGGCGGCCGACTGGCTGCTGCTGCGCGCCTGGCACGCGCCCAGCGGCGACTTCCTGCTGGCCGCGCTGCCCAGCGCGCGGGCGGGCCTTGCGCTGCGCGCCGGCGCCCACTGCCAGGGCCTGCGCCTGCACCCGGAGGACATCCTGCTGCCGCCGGGCCTGGCGGCCACGCCGCGGCGTGTGCTCGGCGACGGCCTGGCGCAACTGCTGCAGGCCAACGTCGCCCTGGGCCTGGCGTTGCAGGCCGCGGACAACCTGGACCTGCCCGAGGCCTCGGAACTGTCGCGGCTGCTCGGCCTGGGCCTGGTGCTCAGCGAGCAGGCCGCCCGGCAGTTGGACGAGGACATCGAGGCGGGCGCGGCGCTGGCCTTCGGCCGCGCCAGCCACTTCGCCAACCTCGCCGCCCAGGCCCTGGCGGTGGCCCGCCAGGCGGCCCAGGCCAGCCTCCGCGCGGAGGGCGTGAGGGCCCGGCTGCTGGGGGCTGCGCACTGATGGCGGGATGAATCCGCGCGGTATTAGTTAAGAACTAAAAATTATTTATTTCTTATTTTTTATGCCTGTAATCTCTGCTTCACCGGACCACCGGACTCATCCAGAACACCTGACACCAGTCCAGTGGTCCGTCCTCGCTCTGCAGGCGGCCGCCCCGTACCCGAGGAGCCGTACCCATGTCCCGCAGCCCGTTCCTGCGCCGTTTCGCCGTCGGCCTCGCCGCCTCCGCCGCCCTGCTGGGCGCCCTGGGCGCGCACGCCGAAGGCACCCTGCGCATCGGTTTCCAGAAGTCCTCCACCCTGCTGACCATAGTCAAAGCCCAGGGCACCCTGGAGCGCGAGCTGGGCAAGCAGGGCATCAAGGTGTCCTGGCATGAGTTCCCCAGCGGCCTGCCGCTGCTCGAATCGCTCAACGTCGGCAACGTCGACCTGTCCGCCGACGTCGCCGACACCGTGCCGGTGTTCGCCCAGGCCGCCGGCGCGCAGCTGACCTACTTCGCCCGCGAGACGCCGTCGCCCACTGCGCAGTCGATCCTGGTGCCGGAGGATTCGCCGCTGAAATCCCTGGCCGACCTCAAGGGCAAGCGCGTGGCCGTGACCAAGGCCGCCGGCAGCCATTACCTGCTGATCGCCGCATTGGCCAAGGCCGGCCTGAAGTTCTCCGACATCCAGCCTGCCTACCTGACCCCCGCCGACGGCCGCGCCGCCTTCGAGAACCACAAGGTGGACGCCTGGGTGACCTGGGACCCCTACGTCGCCAGCGCCCAGCGCCAGCAGCACGCCCGCGTGCTCGCCGACGGCCAGGGCCTGGCCAGCTACCAGCGTTACTACCTGGCCTCCAGTGACTACGCCAAGGCCCACCCGCAAGTGCTCGGGCAGGTCTTCGCCGAGCTGCAGAAGACCGGGCGCTGGGTGAAGCAACACCCGGCCGACGCGGCCAAGCTGCTCGGCCCGCTGTGGGGCAACCTCGACGCCGCCACCGTGGAGCGGGCCAACGCCCGCCGCAGCTACGACGTGCAGCCGGTGCGCGCCGACGGCCTCGACGAGCAGCAGCGTATCGCCGATGCCTTCTACGCCGAGGGCCTGCTGCCCAAGCCGGTGGACGCCCGCGCCGTGCAGGTCTGGCAGCCGGACCTGGCGCGCAACTGAAGCGAATTTCCCGCCGCTCCGCAAGGGGCGGCCCGTCACGGCCCGGCCGGCCGCCCCGAATGCATTTCCAGGAGCACCCCATGAAACGCACCTTCGCCCCGCGCCGCCTGCTGGCCGCGCTCGCCCTGGCCGGCGTCGCCGGCATCGCCCAGGCCGACATCACCCTCGGCTACCAGACCGGCGTGGACCCGACCAAGGTCCCGCAGGCCGACGGCACCTACGAGAAAGCCATCGGCGAGAAGCTCGACTGGCGCCGCTTCAACAGCGGCCCGGAAGTGGTCGCCGCCATCGCCTCGGGCGACGTGCAGCTCGGCAACCTGGGTTCCAGCCCGCTGGCCGCCGCCACCTCGCGCGGCCTGCCGATCGTGGCCTTCATCGTCACTGCGCAGATCAACGCCGCCGAGGCCCTGGTGGTGCGCAACGGCAGCAGGATCGAGAAGCCCGAGGACCTGGTCGGCAAGACCATCGCCACGCCCTTCGTCTCCACCTCGCACTACAGCCTGCTGGGCGCGCTCAAGCACTGGAAGATCGACCCGACCAAAGTGAAGATCGTCAACCTCAACCCCACCGAGATCGCCGCCGCCTGGCGCCGTGGCGACATCGACGGCGCCTTCGTCTGGTCGCCGGCCCTGGGCGAGATCAAGAAGAGCGGCAAGGTGCTGACCGACGCCGCGGAAGTGGGCAAATGGGGCGCGCCGACCTTCGAAGTCTGGGTGGCGCGCAAGGACTTCGCCGAGAAGCACCCGGAGGTGCTGGCCAAGTTCGCTCGCGTGACCCTCGATTCCTTCGCCGACTACAACGCCCACAAGGCCCAGTGGACCGCCGATTCCGAGCAGGCGAAGAAGATCGCCCGGCTGACCGGAGCGGCGCCTGAGGACGTGCCCGAGCTGCTGGCCGGCAGCGCCTTCCCCGAGACCAAGGAACAACTGTCCAGCGCGCTGCTGGGTGGCGGCACCGCCAAGGACATCGCCGGAACCGCGGCCTTCCTGAAAGAGCAGAAGCGCGTGCCGTCGGTGCTCAAGGATTACTCGCCCTACGTCAGCGCGGAGTACGTGCGCCAGGCGGAGAGCGTGCAGGTGGGGCAGCGCTGAGAGTACTGGGAAGCCCGCTGAAGAGTCCCTCTCCCCAGCCCTCGCCCTGAAGGGAGAGGGAGCCGTCCGTCGCCAGGCCTGGGCACCGATTCCCGGGGATGGCACGGGTAGCCCCCTCTCCCGCTTGCGGGAGAGGGCGGGGGGAGAGGGTGCTCCAGCGAGCCACTTCTTACCCTGCGGAGGGCAGAAACATGAGCCGTCTGACGGCCGAGGCCGTGAGCCTTTCTTTCCAGCAGCATGGCCAGACCCGGCGCGTGCTGCATGAGCTGACCCTGGACGTGGCCAAGGGCGAGTCCCTGGTGGTGCTGGGCCCCTCCGGCTGCGGCAAGTCCACGCTGCTCAACGTCCTGGCCGGGTTCCAGAAGCCCGACCGCGGCCGCGTGCAGATCGACGGCCGGACTCTCGAAGGCCCCGGCGGCGAGCGTGGCGTGGTGTTCCAGGACGACGCCCTGATGCCCTGGCTGGACGCCCTCGACAACGTCGCCCTGGGGCTGCGCATCCGCGGCCTGGGCCGCGCCGAACGCGAGGTCCGCGCCCGCGAGGTGCTGGCCCTGGTGGGCCTGCAGGAGCACGCGCATTACCGCGTCTCGCAGCTTTCCGGCGGCCAGCGCCAGCGCCTGGGCCTGGCCCGTGCGCTGGCGGTGGAGCCGGACTTCCTGCTGCTGGACGAGCCCTTCGGCGCCCTCGACGCGCTGACCCGCGAGCGCATGCAGGTGCTCACCCTGGACCTGTGGCGCAAGACCGGCAAGGGCCTGTTCCTGATTACCCACAGCGTCGACGAGGCGCTGTTCCTGGCCACCGACCTGGTGGTCATGGATGGCCCGCCGGCGCGCATCGTCAAGCGCCTGCGCCCGGACTTCGCGCGGCGCTACGCGGCCGGCGAGCCGGTGCGCTCGATCAAGGCCGACCCCGAGTTCGGCCGCCTGCGTCAAGAGTTGTTGGATGAGTTCCTGGAAGAGCCGGAGGCCGAACATGCCCACTGACACCCTCAGCGCCAAGCTGCCCACCCGCCGTCGCGCCAAGCCTGCCCGCCCGCGCGACGCGCGGCGTTGGGCCGCCGCCGGGAGCATCGCCGCACTCGCCGCGCTCTGGTGGTTCGCCACCCATTTCGGCTGGGTCGACACCCTGTTCCTGCCGGCTCCCGAGCAACTCTACGAAGCTTTGCAGCGGGTGCTCGCCGAAGGCTACGTCGACGCCACGCTGTGGCAGCACATCGGCACCAGCCTGCTGCGCGTGCTGCTGGCCCTGGGCGCGGCGGTGCTCACGGCGATTCCGCTGGGCATCCTCATGGGCCTCAACCCGCTGGTGGGCGCCGCGCTCGACCCGCTGGTGGAGTTCTACCGGCCGATCCCGCCGCTGGCCTACCTGCCGCTGATCGTCATCTGGTTCGGCATCGGCGAGCTGTCCAAGGTGCTGCTGATTTACCTGGCGCTGTTCGCCCCGCTGCTGATCGCCACCGCCGCCGGCGTGCGCCGCGTGGACAGGTCGCGCATCCAGGCGGTGCGCTGCCTGGGCGCCAACCGCTGGCAGGTGGTGCGCCACGTGGTGCTGCCCAGCGCCCTGCCGGAAGTCCTCACCGGCCTGCGCATCGCCCTGGGCGTGGGCTGGTCGACCCTGGTCGCCGCCGAGCTGATCGCCGCCAACCGCGGGCTGGGCTTCATGGTGCAGTCGGCGGCACAGTTCCTGGCGACCGATGTGGTGGTGCTGGGGATTCTGCTGATCGCCGGGATCGCGTTGAGCTTCGAGGTGGGCTTGCGCTGGTTGCAGGGGCGGTTTGCTTCCTGGGAGTAGGGCCTGGAGCTGGGGTAAGAGCAAGAGCCCCTCTCCCTAACCCTCTCCCTGAAGGGAGAGGGGACTGATCGGAGCTGCCGGCTAGCTCGGCGCTCGACGAATACACCGAACGGCTCCCTCTCCCGCTTGCGGGAGAGGGCTGGGGAGAGGGTGCTCTTCCCTGCACAGAACACGAGAGAGAAAAGAAATGACCACCCTGACCCTGGCCCCCCTCAGCCCCGCCCTGGGCGCCGTAGTCTCCGGCATCGACCTGCGCCAGCCGCTGGACGACGCCCAGCACCAGGCCATCGAGCAGGCCCTGCTCACCCACCAGGTGCTGTTCTTCCGCGACCAGCCGCTCACTCCTTCGCAGCAGGCCGCTTTCGCCGCGCGCTTCGGCGACCTGCACATCCACCCGATCTACCCCAGCGTGCCCGAGCAGCGCGAGGTGATCGTGCTCGACACCGCCGTCACCGACGTGCGCGACAATGCCATCTGGCACACCGACGTGACCTTCCTGGAAACCCCGGCCCTGGGCGCGGTGCTGGCCGCCAAGCAGTTGCCGCCCTATGGCGGCGACACCCTCTGGGCCAGCGGCATCGCCGCTTTCGAGGCGCTGTCCAAACCCTTGCAGCGCCTGCTCGACGGCCTGACCGCCACCCACGACATCAGCAAGTCCTTCCCCCAGGAACGCTTCGGCGCCACCGACGCCGACCTGGCGCGGCTGGAGGAGGCGCGCAAGAAGAACCCGCCGCGCTCGCACCCGGTGATCCGCACCCACCCGGTCACCGGGCGCAAGGCGCTGTTCGTCAGCGACGGCTTCACCACCCGCATCAACGAGCTGTCGGCGGCCGAGAGCCGGGCCATCCTCGACCTGCTGTTCGCCCACGTCGCCCGCCCGGAGTTCACCGTGCGCTGGCGCTGGCGCGAGAACGACGTGGCCTTCTGGGACAACCGCGTGACCCAGCATTACGCGGTGGACGACTACCGCCCGCAGCGCCGGGTGATGCACCGCGCGACCATACTCGGCGACAAGCCGTTCTGACCCCCGCACGCCAACCCTTGCCCTTGTAGGAGCGAGCTTGCTCGCGAACCGCCTCGTGCCGAAGCTGTTCGCGAGCAAGCTCGCTCCTACGAAAAGCGGGGGGCGTCGCCTGGGCGACATTCGGTGACGTGGGCGCGCGCGCCGCTCTGGCCTAAGCTTGGCAGGTTGCCTTTCAGAGACTTCCTTCCATGCTCGAACGGATTCCGGACGAATCGAACCTCGCCGAACTGACCCTGCGCGGGCTCATCCTCGGCGCCCTCATCACCGTCGTCTTCACCGCCTCCAACGTCTACCTGGGCCTGAAGGTCGGGCTGACGTTCGCCTCCTCGATCCCCGCCGCGGTGATCTCCATGGCGGTGCTGCGCTACTTCTCCGGCTCGAACATCCTGGAGAACAACATGGTGCAGACCCAGGCCTCGGCCGCCGGCACCCTGTCGTCGATCATCTTCATCCTCCCGGGGCTGCTGATGATCGGCTACTGGGCCGGCTTCCCGTTCTGGCAGACGGCGGCCATCTGTTCCATCGGCGGCATCCTCGGGGTGCTCTACACCATCCCGCTGCGCCGGGTGATGGTGGTGCAGAGCAGCCTGCCGTACCCCGAGGGCGTGGCGGCGGCGGAAATCCTCCGTGTCGGCAGCCATGACGAGGAACACCCGCAGGCCGGCGACGGCAACAAGCCGGGCCTGCGCGACATCCTCGCCGGCGGTCTGGTGGCGGCGCTGTTCAGCCTGTTCAGCAGCGGCTTCAAGCTGCTGGCCGAGGGCTTCAGCTTCTGGATCAGCGCCGGCCAGGCGGCCTTCCGCCTGTCCACCGGCTTCTCCCTGGCGCTGGTGGGCGCCGGCTACCTGATGGGCATCACCGCCGGCATCGCCATCCTCATCGGCGTGGTGATCGCCTGGGGCGTGGCGGTGCCGCTGCTCACCGTGAACAGCACCCTGGCCGCCGGGCAGAGCCTGCCGGAACTGGCCAGCAAGCTGTGGAGCAGCCAGGTGCGCTTCCTCGGCGCCGGCACCATAGGCGTGGCCGCGCTCTGGACCCTGGCCACCCTGTTCAAACCCATGGTGCAGGGCGTCTGGGCCTCGCTCGGCGCCATCAGCGGACGCGTCGAGGCCAGCGACCTGCGCACCGAGCGCGACATGCCGGCGGCCTGGATCCTGGCCATCGCCGCCTTTCTGCTGGTGGTGCTGTTCGTGGTCTTCGCCTACTTCCTCGGCCAGGCCGCGCCGGACCTCGCCGGCTTCGCCTTCTGGGGCCTGGTGGCCACCTGCGTGGTGTTCGCCTTCTTCTTCGGCTTCCTGATCGCCGCCGCCTGCGGCTACATGGCCGGCCTGGTGGGTTCCTCCAGCAGCCCGATCTCCGGCATCGGCATCATCGCGGTGATCCTGGTGTCGCTGCTGATCCTCGGCGTCGGTTCGCTGGAGACCGGCTTCCTCGACCGCGAGGGCGGCAAGCTGGCGATCGCCCTGGCGCTGTTCACCACCTCGGTGGTGCTGGCCATCGCCGCCATTTCCAACGACAACCTGCAGGACCTCAAGACCGGCTACCTGGTCGGCGCCACGCCCTGGCGCCAGCAGGTGGCGCTGATCGTCGGCTGCCTGGTGGGCGCGCTGGTGATCCCGCCGGTGCTGGAGCTGCTGTACAACGCCTATGGCTTCACCGGTGCCCTGCCGCGCGAGGGCATGGACCCCGGCGCGGCCCTGGCCGCGCCCCAGGCGACGTTGATGACCGCCATCGCCAGCGGGATTTTCCATAACGCGCTGAACTGGAACATGATCCTCATCGGCGTGGCCCTGGGCATCGCCCTGATCCTCGTCGACGTGCTCCTGCGCCGCACCGGCAAGGCCAGCCTGCCGGTGCTGGCCGTGGGCCTGGGCATCTACCTGCCGCCGACCATCGGCATGACCCTGGTGGTGGGCGCGGTGCTCGCCTGGCTGCTGGAAAGCGCGCTGAAGAAGCGCGCCCAGGCCGCCGGGGTGGACGAGGAGAAGTACGCCGACCTGCCGCGCCGCCGCGGCGTGCTGCTGGCTTCGGGGCTGATCGTCGGCGAGAGCCTGATGGGCATCCTGCTCGCCGCGCTGATCGGCACCAGCGGCAAGGACGCGCCCCTGGCGCTGGTCGGCGCCGGCTTCGAGGACACCGCGCAGTGGCTGGGGCTGCTGGTGTTCGTGGTGGTCTGCGTGCTGTTCCACCGCCAGGTGCTGGGCAAACGCTGATACAAACGCAGGCTTGGTCGATCGGGGATGTGTGATATATGTTATCGATATCACATATGGAGGGCGCCATGCGTACCCTGGTCGACATCCCTGCCGAACACCTTGAAGCGCTCAATGCCCTGGGCGAGCAACAGCAGCAATCGCGCGCCGCGCTGATCCGCGAGGCGGTCGCCGAGTACCTGGTCCGGCACCGCCGGCAGGATGCCGAGGCCGCCTTCGGTCTGTGGAACGGCAGCGCCGGCGACGGCCTGGCCTACCAGGAGAAGGTGCGCGAGGAATGGTGAAGGCGCTGTTCGACACCAACGTCCTCATCGACTACCTCAACGGCCACGAACAGGCCCGCGACGAGTTGCGCCGCTACGATGACCCCGCCATCAGCATCGTCACCTGGATGGAGGTGATGATCGGCGCCACGCCCGCCACCGCCGCGGCCACCCGCGCCTTCCTCGACAGCTTCGCCCTGGTGCCGCTCGACGCGCCCGTCGCCGAGCGCGCCGTGGCGGTACGCCAGGCGCTGCGGGTGAAGCTGCCGGACGCCATCATCAAGGCCAGCGCCGAAGTGCAGGGGCGCCTGCTGGTCACTCGCAACACCAGGGACTTCCCCGTCGACGACGCCGGCGTGCGCCTGCCCTACCGGCTCTGAGCCCCGCGCCGGGCGAACCACAGGCTGGAGAAGGCGTAGGCGACGAACCAGCCGATGTTGATGCCGGCGCCGCGCAGCCAGGTGCCCAGCGGCTCCGCCAGCACGGCGGGGGCGAAGTGGCCCAGCACCCCCAGGCTCAGCGGGTTGAGCAGCAGCGCGCTGCTGCGCGGCAGACGCGTGCGCCCGCAGGCGATGGCCAGGGTGAGCACGCCCAGCCCGGCCACCAGGCCGCCCACCGCCGCCACCCAGGCGATCATCAGCAGGCGGTGGAACTGCTCGCCCAGCGCCAGCAGCGCCGGGTGGGCGTCCGCCGGCACCAGCAGGAGGGTCTTGTAGACCATCCCCAGGTGGTAGAAGGCGGCGTGGCCCAGCGGCGAGTAGGCGTTGCCGCAGACCAGCAGGGCGAACAGCGTCCAGGCCATCCAGCCCCGGCCGCGGGCGACCAGGAACCAGTGCCAGGCGCCGAGCAGGTACAGCGGCATGGCCAGCACCGCCACCAGGGCGCCGAAGGCCAGGCGCGGCTCGCTGTTGGGCAGCATGTAGTCCAGGCCTTCGAAGCTGATGCGCGCCAGGTAGTTCTGCAGCGGCGGGTAGTCGGCGAGGTTGGCCCGGGCGCCGAGCAGCCCGGCGTCGCCGATCATCCAGAACACCGCGGCCAGCAGCCCGGCGTAGCCGCACAGGCGCAGGGCGCGGTCGCCGTAGATCGGGTTCATGGCGACGGCCTGCGGGCGCGGGCCAGCGCCGCCAGGATCACCGCCAGGGGAACGCCCAGGGCGAACCAGGACAGCGCGTCCCAGGGGCCGTCGCCGACCAGCGCGGAAACCAGCCCCACCAGGCTGAGCACGGCCAGCGCCAGGGGCCAGCGGAACACCCTCCACAGGTTGCGCTTCATGCCTCGCCCTCCGCGGCCAGGTGCCCGGCCTGCAGGTCGGCCAGGCGTTTCTCCAGGGTCTTGCGCCGGGCGAACCACAGGTACAGGCCGCTGCCGAGGACGACGATGGCCACCAGGTCGAGCAGCGTCCAGACGATCTTTAGCGGCAGCCCGCCGTAGTCGCCGAAGTGCAGCGGCTGCGAGAGGAACAGCGTCTTCACGTACAGCGGCATCTCGCGGATGTCGGTCAGCTCGCCGGTCTGCGCATCCACCAGGGCCGGCTTGAGCAGGCGCTTGGTCAGCGGCGTGGCGCCGTGCATGAACACCGCGTAGTGGTGCTGGCTGCTGAACTGGGTGCCGGGGAAGCCGATGAAGCTCATGGTCATGTCCGGCGCCGCCGCCTGGGCGGTCTGCAGAGCCCTGTGCAGCGAGCCGTTGTCGGCCATGGGCGGCGCGTCGCGGTAGGGCGCGGTCATCTCGGCCAGCTGGTCGCTGCGCCAGAGCATGAGGATCGGCAGCGCCAGGGTGTTGATCACCCCGGTGGCGCCCACCACCAGCACCCAGGCCAGGGTGACGATGCCCAGCATGTTGTGCAGGTCCAGCCACTTCACCCGGCGGCTGCGCCGGGTGCGCACCGCGGCGAAGTCGAGCTTGCGCATGAAGGGCGTGTAGACCACCACCCCGGACACCAGCGAGGCCAACAGCAGCAGCCCCATGAAGCCGAGGAACAGATAGCCGGGCAGGCCCATGAACAGGTCGGTGTGCAGCTTGAGCATCAGGTACATGAAGCCGCCGGGCGGCGGCTCCGGGTCGAAGAACTCGCCGGTGCGCGCGTCGAACGGCTGCACGTGGCCGATCTCCGGCGGCGGCACCAGGCTGGGCGCGGTGATCACCGCGCCCAGCGGCTCGTCGGGGTCGAACACCACGAAGCGCACCACCTCGCCCGGGCGCGCGGCCAGGGCGCGGGCCACCACGTCGTCGTAGTCGATGCGCGGCGACTCGGCGGTCAGCGGCTTGAGCTCCGGGTGCGGTTCCAGGTAGTGCTCGATCTCCTCGTGGAAGATCAGCGGCAGGCCGGTCAGGCACAGCAGCAGGAGGAACAGCGTGGACACCAGGCTGGTCCACTTGTGCACCAGGTACCAGGTGCGCAGGGCTTTCGCGGTCATGGGCGCCTCAGAAGTCCGCGGTCAGCGACAGCGACAGGGTGCGCGGCGAGCTGACGGTCATGTAGCCGTTGGACGCGGTCCAGTAGTCCTTGGCCAGCAGGTTCTCAAGGTTGGCTCGCGCCACCAGCGGCTTGCCGGCGACCTGGAAGGCATAGCTGGCGCCGACGTCGACGCGGTTCCAGTGCGGGACCTTGAGGTCGTTGGTGGTGTCCAGGTAGGCCGCGCCGGTATAGATCCAGCGGCCGTCGAGGGTCAGTCCCTGGACGAACGGGGTGTCCCAGCTCAGCCCCAGGTTGGCCTGGCGCCGCGGCACGCCGGGGGCGTCCTGGCCTTCGCTGGCGGGGTTGGCGGTCTTGCTCTGCTCGGCCTTGATGTAGGTGGCGCC
The DNA here is from genome assembly GCF_030268185.1 of Pseudomonas sp. NBRC 100443. Lineage (NCBI taxonomy): Bacteria > Pseudomonadati > Pseudomonadota > Gammaproteobacteria > Pseudomonadales > Pseudomonadaceae > Pseudomonas > Pseudomonas sp. NBRC 100443. The sequence goes on along the minus strand of NZ_BSQE01000001.1, from coordinate 20,047 downwards.
GGCCAGCACGCGCAGGTCGTCGGTCAGTTCGCCGAACAGGCTCAGCTCGATGCCGCGGTTGCGCTGCTCGCCGTCGGCGCGGAACACGTTGTCGGCGTCGAGGAAGGCGTTCGGCTTCTTGATCTCGAACAGCGCCAGGGTGGTGGTGAAGCTGCCCAGTTCGTACTTGGCGCCGACCTCGTACTGCTCGGCCTTGTACGGCGCCAGCGCCTGGCCGGCGTTGGCCGCGGTGGAGGGCGGGGTGTCGCCCTGGCTCAGGCCCTGGATGTAGTTGGCGTACAGCGACAGCTCGTCCAGCGGCTTGACCAGCAGGCTGAACATCGGCGTCCAGGCGTGCTCGTCGTACTTGTTGGTGCGCGCCCCGCTGGACGGGTCGTAGTCCTTGGACTGCACCGTCTGCCGGCGCACGCCGGCGGTGAACTGCACGCGCTCGTCGAGGATCGACAGCTTGTCGGCCAGGGCCACGCCGGAAAGGTCGGTTTCGTTGGTCTTGGGGATGCCGCCGTCGAGGCTGGAGAAGTCCGGGATCGGCGTGTGCGGCGAGGTCTCGTAGAGGCTGCCCGGCTGCATGCCGGTGAACACGTAGACCATGCCCACGCGCTCGTGCAGGCGGTTGGCGCTGAGCGTCCAGTCGTGGCGCACCGGGCCGGTGTCGAAGTCGCCGCGCAGGCCGGCCTCGCCGGAGTAGGTGCGGCGGTCGGCGCGCTGGCGCGCCAGGCCGTTGATGATGTCGCCCTGGTTGCCGTTGAGGATGCTGTTGGCGGCGATGGTCTCGTAGTTGCTCTGCCGTCCGCCGATGCTGGCGAAGGCGGTGAGGTGGTCGCTGAGGTCGTACTCGCCGCGGTTGACCATGGAGTAGTCCTCCTGGTCCAGGTAGGAATCGCGCAGGCCGAAGCGCGTCTTGGAGTCCGGCGCGTGGGGGATGCTGGTGGCGGTGCCGGTGATCACCGGGCGCACCACGCCCTCCAGGCTTTCCTTCTGGTACAGCAGGTCGCTGGACAGGCGCAGGCGCTCGCCGCGGAAGTCCAGGGCCAGGGACATCAGCGGGAACTCGCGGCTCTGGTGGTCGATGGCGGTGTCGCCGTTGCGGTACACGCCGTTGAAGCGCACGCCGAAGGCGTTGCCCTCGCCGAAGCGGCGGCCGATGTCCAGGTGCGTGCCGACCTGCGAGCGGTCGGTCCAGTCCAGGCTGACGCGGGTCAGCGGCTGGTCCTCGGCGCGCTTGGGCACCAGGTTGATGGTGCCGCCGACGCTGCCGCCGGGGGACATGCCGCCGAGCAGGGCGGTGGGGCCCTTGAGCACTTCGACGCGTTCGGCGAACTCGATCGGCACCCGCCAGTAGGGCAGCACGCCGTACAGGCCGTTGAGGGCGACGTCGGCGTTGTTCACGTTGAAGCCGCGGATGACGTAGGTGTCCACCAGGTCGCCGCGGCCGCCGACCACCCGCACCGACGGGTCGTTGGCCACCAGCAGGTCGGCGACGCTGCGCGCCTGCTGGGCCTCGATGGTCTGCGCGGTGTAGCTGGTGACGCTGAAGGGCGTGTCCATGAGGTCGGCGTTGCCCAGCATGCCCAGGCGCGCGCCGCTGGCCACCTGGCCGCCGGCATAGGCGGGCGGCAGCGTCTCGGCGCCGAGGCTGGCGGTGATGGTGCTGGCCGACAGGGCCACGGCGCCGTCGGTGGGCAGTGGCCGCAGCACGTAGCTGCCGTTGGCCTGGGGCTCGGCTTCCAGGCCGCTGCCGGCGAGCAGCGCGCTGAAGCCGCCGGTGACGTCGTAGCTGCCGTGCAGGCCAGTGGACTGGCGGCCGCGCAGTTGCGCGGCGTCGAACGACAGGGCCACCCCGGCGGCGCTGGCGAAGCGCCCGAGCACCTCGGCCAGCGGGCCGGCGGCGATGTCGTAGCGCGCGGCTTCCGCGGCCTGGGCCGTGGTGGCGGCGAGCGCGCCGGCGCCCAGGGCCAGGGCGATGGCCAGGGCCAGCGGTTTGTGCAACGAGCGGCTGCCGGTGGTCGGCGCCGGGGCGGTGTAGCGGTTCATGCAAGCTCCCCCAAGTTGGGCCAGATGGCCCGGAATAAGAGGGGGCCGGGCGAGGGCGGAAAAAAGTGCAAGGACGGGCGGATTTTTTTCGCCCCCGGCGTTCAGGCGCGTGGCTGCACGCTGACCCAGAAGCGCGTATGGCGCACGATGCGCAGGTCGAAGCCGGATTCCAGGGCGGCCAGGGCCAGGTCGGTGTCGCCGATGGGGAAGTTGCCGGAGACCTTCAGGCCGGCCACCCGCGGGTCGCAGTGCAGCATGCCGCTGCGGTAGCGCGAGAGTTCCTCCAGCAGCTCGCCCAGCGGGCGGTCCACGGCGATCAGGCTGCCGGCCAGCCAGGCCGCGGTGTTGGCGTCGTTGTGCCGCAGTTGGCCGAGTTCCAGCGCGTCGAGGTCGAGCTGCTCGCCGCCGTGCAGGATGCGGCTGCGCTGCGGCGCGGCCTGGGGGCGGACTTCCACGGCCTTGTCGAGCACGGCGACGCGGGTGCGGCCGTCGAGCAGGCGCACGCTGAAGCGGGTACCCAGGGCGAGGATGCGCCCCTGCGGCGTCTCCACGCGGAAGGGCCGCGCGCTGCCGCTGGGGTCCGGCGCGGTGCTGACGAAGATTTCCCCGCGCAGCAGACGCAGCAGGCGTTGTTCGGGGTCGAAGAGCACGTCCACCGCGCTGTCGGTGTTGAGCGTCAGCGAGGAGCCGTCGGCCAGGGTGACTTCGCGGCGTTCGCCCACCGCGCTGCGGTAGTCGGCCAGCCAGGTTTGCCAGGGCGTTTCGCGCCAGGCCAGCCAGGCCAGCGGCAAGCCCAGGGCGAGGCTGCCCAGGCCGCCGAGCATCTGCCGGCGCGACAGCGCGCGGGCGCCCAGCGTCGGCCCGGCCAGTTGCCCCGGCACCCGGGCGAATTGCTGGCGCACCTGTTCCACCCGGGCCCAGGCGCGCTGGTGCTCGGCGCTGGCGGCGTACCAGTGCTGCCAGGCGTTGCGGTCGGCATCGCTGGCCTGGCCGGAATAGAGGCGCGCGTACCATTGGGCGGCGGCGCGGATGGCCTGGCGCTCGGTCTCGTTGGGAGTGGCGGTGCTCATGGCAGCATCAGGCAGCAGTGTTCCATGGCCTTGGCCATGTGGTTGTTCACCGTGCGCAGGGAAATGCCCTGGCGCTCGGCGATCTCGGCGTAGGTCAGGCCTTCCACCTGGGCCAGCAGGAAGCTGCGCTTGACCTTGGCGCCCAGGCCGTCGAGCAGGCGGTCGATCTCCATCAGCGCCTCGAACAGCAGGGCCTGGGTCTCCGGCGAGGGCTGCTCGTCTTCCGGCAGGCTGGCCAGGGCTTCCAGGTAGGCCTGTTCCAGCGCGCGGCGGCGGAAGTGGTCGACCATCAGGCCGCGGGCGACGGTGGCCAGGTAGTCGCGTGGCTCGCGGATTTCGCTGGCGTTGCGCGCGCGCAGCACGCGGACGAAGGTGTCCTGGGCCAGGTCGGCGGCATCGCAGGCATTGCCCAGGCGGCGCCGCAGCCAGCCGTGCAGCCAGCCGTGGTGCTCGCTGTAGAGGTCGCGCAGGGCGTGCTGTGGGTCGAGGACGGTCGCCGACATGGGAATGGCCTGGGAAAAGAATGGCCAATGATAATCACTATCAATTGCCTATTTCCAGGCCTCCCTTGGTCGCGTCTGGAAACTGTCTACGCAGCCATGCCGACGCATGGCGGATCGTAGACGGCTTCTCAGCGGACCAGATGCAGGAACTGCAGATGCCGCTCGTACTGGTCGAGCATGTCGTTGATGATCTGCTCCTTGCCGTAGCCCATCAGGTCGTAGTCCTGGCTGCCCTCGGCCAGGTGCACCTCGGCGCGGAAGTAGCGGCGGTTCTTCAGGTGCAGGCCGCCCATGCCGGCGCGGGCGAAGGACGGCGTGAAGTAGCCGCGCATCGATACCTGGTAGTAGAACGGGTGCTGCTCGCCGTGGCCGATCTCCAGGCTCAGCTCCAGGTTGCCCGGGTCGAGGTCGGCGTCCACCTGCAGGCCCTTGTCGCGGAACACCTCCGCCACCTCGGCCATCGCCGGGCTGACCACGTCCGCCAGGAAGCGGTACACCTCGTCGCGGGTGGGGAAGTGCACGGCCTGGGAGATACGCCGCTTCCAGCCGCCGGCCTTGGCCGCCAGCGGCGGCGCCAGGGAGTGGCTGCGCGCGCGCTGGCGCTGGGATTCGAGGTAGAAGGCCTTGTGCAGGCCCCACATCATCAGCAGCAGGATCAGCGAGAAGGGCAGCGAGGTGAGCACCACCGCTGATTTGAGCGCGTCGATGCTGCCGGCGAACAGCAGGCCGCCGGTGACCAGCGCGGTGGCCAGGCCCCAGAACACCCGCAGCCACTTCGGCCCGTCGTCGTCGGCGCTGCCGCCGCGGGCGGAGAGGGTGGAAAGCACCACGGTGCCGGAGTCGGCCGAGGTGACGAAGAACACGAAGCTGACCAGCACGGTCACGGCGATCAGCGCGCGGCTGCCGGGGTAGTCCTGCAGCAGTTGGTAGAGCGCCATCTGCGGCTCCGCCACGGCCACCCGGCCGAGTTCGACGGCGCCGTGGTTGAGCACCTGGTCCAGGGCGCTGTTGCCGAAGATCGACATCCACGCCAGGGTGAAGCCCAGGGGAATGAACAGCACGCCGAAGACGAATTCGCGGATGGTCCGCCCACGGGAGATGCGCGCGATGAACAGGCCAACGAAGGGCGCCCAGGCGATCCACCAGGCCCAGTAGAACACCGTCCAGCCGCCCAGCCAGTCGCCGCCCTCGCCATAGGCGTAGAGGTCGAAGCTCTTGGTCGGCAGCGCGCCCAGGTAGTCGCCGATGTTCTGCACCAGGGTGTTGAGCAGGTGCTGGGTGGGCCCGGCGAACAGCACGAACAGCAGCAGGCCGCAGGCCAGCAGCATGTTGATGTCGGACAGCAGGCGGATGCCCTTGTCCACGCCGGACACCGCCACGGCGATGGCCGCGCCCATCATCAGGGCGATCAGCGTCATCTGCACCGGGTGGCTGTGGGCCACGCCGAACAGGTAGTCGAGCCCGGCGTTGAGCTGCAGCACGCCGAAGCCCATGTCCGCACCCAGGCCGAACACGGTGGCGACGATGCCGAAGCAGTCCACGGTGTAACCGATGGGCCCGTTGATGCGCTTGCCGATCAGCGGGTACAGCGCCGAGCGCAGCGCCAGCGGCAGGTTGTGGCGGTAGGCGAAGTAGGCCAGGGCCATGGCCACCAGGGCGAACACGCCCCAGCCGTGCAGGCCCCAGTGCAGGAACAGCAGCTGCATGGCCTGGCGCGCGGCCTCGGCGCCGCCGGCCGCGCCCTGGGGCGGCTGCAGGAAGTGCGTCAGCGGCTCGGACACGCAAAAGAAGAACAGGGTGATGCTGATGCCCGCGGCGAACAGCATGCCGGCCCAGGACAGGTAGCTGAATTCCGGCTCGTCGTGGTCGGCACCGAGCTTGATCTTCCCGTAGCCGGAAAGCGCGGTGACCACCACGAAGATCAGGTACAGCGTCATCGCCAGCAGGTAGTACCAGCCGACGTTGGCGGCGGCCCAGGCCTGGGCGTCGAGCAGCCATTGGCCGGCCTCGGCGGGAAAGCCGATGACCAGGGCGACGAACAGCAGGATCAGCGCTGCCGCACCGTAGAAGACCGGTGGGTTCATGCGCATGGCGGGGGTGGGTGGCGCGGTGACGGAGGGGGAGGGAACGGCGGACAAAACGGGCGGGGTTCCTCGTGTTTTTAATTGATCAACCAATCAATATAAACACGAAAGGCCGTGCCAGGGCCAATCCTCGGGACCGATGGTCCCGCCGCCGGCCCCGTGCGGGGGCCGAGCGGAGCGGGTACTGCTTTACTTGCGGCGGCGCTTCACGCGGCGGACTTCACGGCGTTCCGGATCGACCTGCTGAGGTACGTTGAGGAAAGCGGTGGCGGCGAAAAAGCTGGCAAGAGCGGCAAAGCTGGTCACGATAGTCTCCAAAGGCGCCGGGGAAATTGGGTCCCGACTGCCTGGTAGCCATTTTCCCTGATCTTCATGACAAAAAGAAGTTGATGCGCCTGATGATCGGTATCGGTGTGGTCGATGAGGCTGCTTTTCGATGTAAATGTCAGAGAAATTCCTGTTTTTGACCTTTCCATCAGGATTCCCTGCTGCCGGCGGCGGGGTAGGCGAATCGTTTCACTGCGACCATTCGTCGCTTTTCACGGACGTTCAGGGCTTATGAGACGCTTTTTCGCGGGGGCTGAGCTCCTTGCAGGAGCGCGCATGGCTTTTCGTAGGATGGTGTTGAGCGAAGCGATACCCATCAGCGCAACCGCATGGGTTTCGCAAGCTCAACCCATCCTACGAAAAGCGCCTCGGCGCGGCTTGCAAGACAGTTGCTCCTACATTGCAGGCGAGCAGAAGAGCAACTCGGAGTTACGGGAGCGGGTCTTCTTCCAATAACGCGCGCAACTGCTCGCGCACGCCGGGCCGGCGCAGCAGCTGGCGCAGGTCCGCCGGCGCGGCGTCGGGCAGGTTCAGGTGCTGCGGCTGGATTTCCGCGCCCGGGCTGACCAGCAGGGCGAAGTGGATGACGTTCTCCAGCTCGCGGATGTTGCCCGGCCAGGGGTAGGCTTCCAGCGCCGCCTGGGTCGCTTCGCCGATGTGCGGCACCGGCAGGTCCAGGCGCTGGGCGTGGATGCCGAGGAAGTATTCGGCCAATGGCAGGATGTCGCCGATGCGCTGGCGCAGCGGCGGCAGCTCCAGGTCGCCGTCCACCAGGTATTGCCGCAGCGGTTCGAGGAACTTGCCGGCCGCCACCGCCTGGCCCAGGTCGATGCTGGTGGCTACCACCAGGCGCACGTCCACCGGGATCGGCTCGCGGGCGCCGACGCGCAGCACCTCGCGCTCCTGCAGCACGCGCAGGAGTTTTTCCTGCAAGGCCAGCGGCAGGTCGGCGATCTCGTCCAGGTACAGGGTGCCGCCGTTGGCCGAGCCCAGCCAGCCGGCGCGGCTGCCCACCGGGCCGTTGTGGGCACCGGGGGCGTAGCCGAACAGCTCGGCCTCGGCGAAGTTGCGGCTCAGCGCGCTGCAGCTGACCGCGACGAACAGCCCGGGGCGCTCGCTGGCGCGGTGGATGTGCCGGGCCAGCAGTTCCTTGCCGGTGCCGGTCTCGCCGCGGATCAGCACCGGCTGAAGGCCCGGGGCCAGGCGCTCGACCTCGTCGCGCACCTGGTGCGAACGCGGGTCGAAGAACACCAGCGCCTTGGCGCGGATGCTCAGCGGGCTCTTGTCGGCGTCGGGGAAGGTCAGCAGCGGTTGGGGGACTTTCATCTGCGCGATCTCGAAATGAAAACGCCGGTGCGGATGCTCACCGGCGTGGGGGATGGGCGGCGCTGCGCGGCGCCGCCGGCTGGGCATCGATCAGAAGGCAGGGATCACCGCGCCGTCGTATTTCTTCTCGATGAAGGCCTTCACTTCCGGGCTGGTCAGGGCCGCGGAGAGTTTCTTCAGGGCGTCGCTGTCCTTGTTGTCCGGGCGCGCCACCAGGTAGTTCACGTAGGGCGAGTTGCGGTCTTCGAGGATCAGGGCGTCCTTCACCGGGTTGAGCTTGGCTTCCAGGGCGTAGTTGGTGTTGATCAGGTCCAGGTCGACCTGGTCCAGCACGCGCGGCAGCAGGGCCGATTCCAGCTCCTTGAACTTCAGGTGCCTGGGGTTCTCGGCAATGTCTTTCGGCGTGGCCAGGGCGTTGTGCGGGTCCTTCAGCTTGATGACGCCGGCCTTCTGCAGCAGGAGCAGGGCGCGGCCGCTGTTGCTGCCCTCGTTGGGCAGGGCGACGGTGGCGCCGTCGGGCAGCTCGGCCAGGGACTTGTACTTCTTCGAGTAGCCGCCGAAGGGCTCGACGTGCACGCCGGTCACGGTGACCAGGTCGGTGCCCTTGCCCTTGTTGAAGTTGTCCAGGTACGGCTTGGTCTGGAAGTAGTTGGCGTCCAGGCGCTTCTCGGCCACCTGCACGTTGGGCTGCACGTAGTCGGTGAAGACCTTGACCTCCAGGTCCACCCCTTCCTTGGCCAGGGTCGGCTTGATCAGCTCGAGGATTTCCGCGTGGGGCACCGGGGTGGCGGCCACCACCAGTTTCTCGTTGGCGTTGACCGAGGCGCTGAAGGCGGCGGCGAGGGCAGTGATGAGCAGCAGTTTCTTCATGACGGCGTCCTTGTAGGGCAGCGTGCCGGGCAGGTCGCGCTCGTGGCGGCGACGCGGGCGGCGGGGGTTGGCTCCGGCGCCTCTGCGGGCGCCGTTGGAGCGAAAGCTACCGGGATTTTTTATTCCATTAAAATATTATTTATTCATTTTTATATGACTAAAATTCATATTCAGACTGAGGCAAGCTGCCGCGCGGCAACCCGCCACGGCGGCATTTTCCGGGGCCGGGGGTACCATCGACGGGCTTTCTTGAGCTGCGTCAATGCATGCCCTGCTAGTCTTTGCTTGGCGTACCGCCGCGACCACAGGTCCGCCGGCCCGAACAAGAATCCGATTCCAGGATCACCACTGAAACTGTCGGCTCCCGTGGGCCGGCGAGTTGCCCGCTGCGTGCGACGACGGGCGTCACCCTGAAGAGGAAACGTCATGTTGGGTCTAGAGGCGTTGGAACTGGCGCGTATGCAGTTCGCCTTTACCGTCTCCTTCCATATCATCTTCCCCGCCATCACCATCGGTCTGGCCAGTTACCTGGCCGTGCTCGAAGGGCTGTGGCTGAAGAGCGGCCAGGAGGTCTACCGCGACCTCTATCACTTCTGGTCGAAGATATTCGCGGTCAACTTCGGCATGGGCGTGGTCTCCGGGCTGGTGATGGCCTACCAGTTCGGCACCAACTGGAGCCACTTCTCCGCCTACGCCGGGAGCATCACCGGGCCCTTGCTGACCTACGAGGTGCTCACCGCGTTCTTCCTCGAGGCGGGCTTTCTCGGCGTGATGCTGTTCGGCTGGAACCGCGTCGGCCCGGGCCTGCACTTCTTCGCCACGGTGATGGTGGCCCTGGGCACGCTGATGTCGACCTTCTGGATTCTCGCCTCCAACAGCTGGATGCAGACGCCGCAGGGTTTCGAGATCGTCGACGGGCGGGTGATCCCGGTGGACTGGCTGGCGGTGATCTTCAACCCGTCCTTCCCCTATCGCCTGCTGCACATGTCCATCGCCGCCTTCCTCGCCACCGCCTTCTTCGTCGGCGCCTCGTCGGCCTGGCACCTGCTGCGCGGGCGCGACAACCCGGCGATCCGCAAGATGCTCTCCATGGCCATGTGGATGGCGCTGCTGGTCGCGCCCATCCAGGCCATGATCGGCGACGCCCACGGGCTGAACACCCTGGAGCACCAGCCGGCGAAGATCGCCGCCATCGAAGGCCATTGGGACAACGCCGAGGGCGGCCCGACGCCGCTGATCCTGTTCGGCTGGCCGGACATGCAGCGCGAGGAAACCCGCTTCAAGGTCGAGATCCCGGTGCTCGGCAGCCTGATCCTGCGCCACAGCCTGACCGAGCCGATCCCGGCGCTGAAGGACTTCCCGCGCGAGGACCGGCCCAACTCCACCATCGTCTTCTGGTCGTTCCGCATCATGGCCGGCCTGGGCATGCTGATGATCCTGGTCGGCGTCTGGAGCCTGTGGCTGCGCTGGCGCGAGGGGCTGTACCGCAACCGCGCCTTCCTGCGCCTGGTGCTGTGGATGGGCCCCTCGGGGCTGCTGGCGCTGCTCGCCGGCTGGTTCACCACCGAGGTCGGCCGCCAGCCCTGGGTGGTCTACGGGCTGATGCGCACCGCCGACGGCGTGTCCAACCACAGCACCCTGCAGATGAGCCTGACCCTGGTGATGTTCGTGCTGGTGTACTTCTCGCTGTTCGGCGTGGGCATCGGCTACATGATGCGCCTGGTGCGCAAGGGCCCGGTCACCGACGAGGGCCGCGAGCACAACGAGGGCGGCGCCGGTCGCCAGCGCACCGCGGCGCGGCCGCTGTCGGCCACCGCCGAGGGCTTCGACGAGGATGACGACCATCCGGCGGGGAGGAACTGAGCATGGGTATCGACCTTCCGCTGATCTGGGCGGTGATCATCATCTTCGGCGTGATGATGTACGTGGTGATGGACGGCTTCGACCTCGGCATCGGCATGCTCTACCCGTTCTTCAAGGACGAGCGCGACCGCGACGTGATGATGAACACGGTGGCGCCGGTGTGGGACGGCAACGAGACCTGGCTGGTGCTCGGTGGCGCGGGGCTGTTCGGCGCCTTCCCGATGGCCTACTCGGTGGTGCTCTCGGCGCTGTACCTGCCTCTGGTGCTGATGCTGGTGGGGCTGATCTTCCGCGGCGTGGCCTTCGAGTTCCGCTTCAAGGCCAAGGCGCACAAGCGGCACATCTGGGACAAGGCGTTCATCGGCGGCTCGCTGGCGGCGACCTTCTTCCAGGGCGTGGCGCTGGGCGCCTTCATCGAGGGCCTGCCGGTGGTCGGCGGGCAGTACGCCGGCGACTCGCTGGCCTGGCTCGCGCCCTTCCCGCTGTTCTGCGGCCTGGGCCTGATCGTGGCCTACAGCCTGCTGGGCTGCACCTGGCTGATCATGAAGACCGAAGGCAAGCTGCAGGAGCGCATGCACGACCTGGCGCGGCCGCTGGCGCTGGTGCTGCTGGCGGTGATCGGCATCGTCAGCCTGTGGACGCCGCTGGCCCACGCCGAGATCGCCCAGCGCTGGTTCAGCCTGCCCAACCTGTTCTGGTTCGCCCCGGTGCCGCTGCTGGTGCTGCTGACCTTCTACGCCCTGCTGCGCTCGGTGGCGCGCAACGACAACGCGCAGCCCTTCGTGCTCACCCTGGTGCTGATCTTCCTCGGCTACAGCGGCCTGGGCATCAGCCTTTGGCCGAACATCATCCCGCCGGGGGTGAGCATCCAGGCCGCCTCGGCGCCGCCGCAGAGCCAGGGCTTCATGCTGGTGGGCGCGCTGTTCATCATCCCCTTCATCCTTGGCTACACCGCCTGGAGCTACTACGTGTTCCGCGGCAAGGTGAAGCACGGCGATGGCTACCACTGAGGGCTCGGCGATGAAACCGCAAACCGTGAAAGCGCCACTGTACAAGCGCCTGGGCTGGCTGGTGCTGATCTGGGCGGGCAGCGTCGCCGCCCTGGGCGTGGCGGCTTGGCTGATGCGCCTGCTGATGAATGCGGCGGGATTGGGAACGCCGCACTGAGACTCCCACTTGGGCGCCTTCGGGTGCCTGTAGCCCTCGCTTTGGCGGGGGCTTTTTTATTGGGGGGCTTTTGGGCTTTTCGTAGGAGCGAGCTTGCTCGCGAACAGAGTTCCCCGGCGATTCTGGAGCTCGGGTTTCAGAGCGCCCTCTCCCCAGCCCTCTCCCTGAAGGGAGAGGGGGCTAGTCCGTGCCGAGAACGATATGGTTTCCGCCGGAAACACCATACCTGCCGGCTAACTCCAGAACGCCCGACTCTGCCCAACGGTCCCCTCTCCCTTCAGGGAGAGGGTTAGGGAGAGGGAGCGGAGTCAACCTCAGGCGCTGTAGCGACAGGGAAACGCTGTTCGCGAGCAAGCTCGCTCCTACGAAGAGCGCCTCAGTGCAGCTTGTCCCTCTTCGCCAACGTCGGAAACAGCTTCATCCACGCCCCGGTCACAACCAACGTCCCCACACCGCCAATAACCACCGCCGGCACCGTGCCGAACCAGTGCGCTGTCAGCCCCGACTCGAACTCGCCGAGCTGGTTGCTGGCGCCGATGAACAGCCCGTTCACCGCGCTGACGCGGCCGCGCATCTCGTCCGGGGTTTCCAGCTGCACGAAGGCGCCGCGGATCACCATGCTGATCATGTCCGCCGCGCCCAGCACCACCAGCACGCCCAGGGACAGCCAGAAGGACGTGGACAGGCCGAAGGCGATGGTCGCCACGCCGAAGATGCCCACCGCCAGGAACATGATGCGCCCGACGTTGCGCTCGATGGGGAAGCGCGTCAGCCAGAACGACATCAGCAGCGCGCCCAGCGCCGGCGCCGAGCGCAGCAGGCCCAGGCCCCAGGGGCCGGTGAGCAGGATGTCCTTGGCGAACACCGGCAGCAGCGCGGTGGCGCCGCCCAGCAGCACGGCGAACAGGTCCAGGGAGATGGCGCCGAAGATGTCCGGGCGGCTGCGGATGAAATGGATGCCGGCCATCAGCGACTGCAGGCTGGCCTTGCCCTGGATGCCGTTCTGCCGGCGCGCCTGCAGGCTCAGCGACAGCGCGCAGGCCATGAAGTACAGCAGCGTGGTCGGCGCGTACACCCAGAAGGCGCCGAAGGCGTAGAGCAGGCCGCCCAGGGCCGGCGCGACGATGGTCGCCGCCTGCATGGCCGAGGCCGAGGCCGCCACCGCGCGGGGGAAGAGGGCGCTGGGCACGATGTTCGGCAGCAGCGCCTGGGTGGTCGGCATCTCGAAGGAACGCGCGCTGCCGAGCAGGAAGGCCAGCACGAAGATCATCTCGCGGGTCACGTTGCCGGTGCTGGCGCCCAGCACCAGGGCCAGCGCCACCAGGCCCTGGGCCACCTGGCACAGGGCGGCGACCTTGCGCCGGTCGTAGCGGTCGGCGACGTGCCCGGTGTGCAGCATGAACAGCACCCGCGGCAGGAACTCCACCAGGCCCACCAGACCGAGGTCGAGCACGTTGTGGGTCAGCTCGTACATGTGCCAGCCGATGGCCACGGTGAGCATCTGGAAACCACTGGCGGTGCACACGCGGGCGAGCCAGAAGGCGAGGAAGGGACGGTGGCGGAGCAGCGAGGTGGCTTCGGCGGACATGGTGCGCGGACGACTGGTTAGGGAGCTAAGCAAAGGCCGGTGAGCGTAGCACGCCGTAACAAATTCGGTAGGCATTTTCCTTCAGACGAGTGGGCGGCCACGACGCATTCGGTTCGCTGACCGCCCTGCTTAACTTTTGCCTGAGGCGTGCGATTTGGGTAAAGTTGACGTATCGGTCAGGATTTTCCGTAGGACGACGCGGCCCGCAACGCCGTCGTCGCGCCGTTCCACGCCTCGGTTCCGCCGGTTCCAGAACTCCATAACGACATGGGCGGGTAGTGCACCGCCCAGAGGATGATCCATGTCCAACCGTGATATCTCCCGGCGCGCCTTCCTCCAGGGCGGTCTGATCGCCGGCGTGAGCGTCACCCTGGCGCCGCTGGGCAGCCGGGCTTTCGCTGCCTTGATGGAGAAGAGCGTGACGGTGCCGGCCGAGCAGTGGCTCGGCCATGACGGCAAGGTGCGCTTGCGCAACGACGCCATTTCCAAGGTCTGCGGCAACAAGGTGTTCGCCCGTGACATCCGCGCGAAAGACATGCCCGGCTGGCCGCAGCAGCAGGGCCACGCCATGCTGCTGAAGACGCTCAAGGCCGACCGTATCTACGACGGCTACGACCTCGCCTGGCTGGGCGACGACCTGCAGCCGGACCGCATCGTCACCGCCGACGACCTGGCCAAAGACGGCATCGCCTTCCCCGAGGCCCACGGGCCGGACCCGCTGCTGCCCACCGGCAAGGTGCCGATGTTCATCGGCCACCCGGTGGCCATCCTCATCTGGCATGACTTCGAGCGCTTCCGCCGGGCCAAGCTCAAGCTGAAGTTCAACGACAAGGCCATCCGCTACGGCGCCCAGGCGCCGCTGTACCAGGGCGACCCCTACGGCAGCTTCCGCTACGTGCGGGTGGGCGGGAAGACCTCGGCCGACGAGGACGAGTTCTCCAGCCTCAAGGCCTCGATCCTGTTTCCGATGATCCGCAACCGCAAGCCGGTGTGGGACCAGCAGCCCAGCCAGCACGGCAACCTCACCGAGCAGGGCCTGTTCTACGCGCAGAAGATCAAGGACCAGGTGGACAACCCGCCGGCCGACTGGCTGGTCTTCGACGAGCGCTACAGGACGCCGTCCATCGAGCCCGCCGCGCTGGAACCGGACAACGGCAACGGCTGGTACGACCCGGCCAGCAAGACCCTGCACTTCGTGGTCGCCACCCAGTGCCCGTTCGAGGCCGCCTATGAGACGGTGCACATGATCGCGCCGTCGCGCTTCGGCCTGGCCACGCTGAACATCCACCCCGGCTACACCGTCGGCTACGGCTCCAAGGACCACAACATCTTCGTCTACTACGCGGCCCTCGCCGCGCTGTACGGCGAAGGCGTGCCGGTGCGCCTGGCGAACGACCGCTACGAGCAGTTCCAGAGCGGCATCAAGCGCCACGCCTTCGACATCCATTACCAACTGGCGGTGGACAAGAAGGACCTGGGCTTCCGCATCTTCCGCGCCGAGATGAGCCTGGACGGCGGCGGCCGCGCCAACTACAGCGCCTCGGTGGCCGCCGTGGGCGCCACCGCCGCGCAGTCCATCTACTACATGCCGCAGAGCGACCTGCAGGCCACCGCCTACCATTCGCGCGGCGTCGAGGCCGGCTCCATGCGCGGTTACGGCACCCTGCAGAGCATGGCTTCCACCGAGATGATGGTGGACGAGATCGCCGAGCGCCTGGGCGTCGACCCCATCGAACTGCGCCGGCGCAACGCGCTGGTCTCGGGCATGAAGAACACCCAGGGCGCGGTGCCCGCCGGCGCCCTGCGCCTGCACGAGATTCTCGACAAGGCCGCCGCCCACGAGGTGTGGAAGAACCGTGCCGAGCGCAAGCAGCAGTTCGACGCGCAGGACCCGGACAACTGGTACGGCGTCGGCTTCGCCATCTGCCAGAAGGACTTCGGCACCGGCTCCGAGGCGCCCATGGCCAGCCTGGAGTTCGACGCCGAGGGGCGCATCCAGCTGCGCCACATCGGCATCGAGATAGGCACCGGCATGTCCACCTCCCAGGCCCTGGTCGCCGCCGACTTCCTCGGCCGCCCGGCGGACGAGGTGAAGACCGCCGAGACGCAGTGGCCGGAGCTGCAACTGCTCAGCGGCGAAGACCCCTACACCATGAGCCAGGCCACCCAGGACGAGAAGCTGCGCAACCCACGCTGGGTGGGCAAGTACGCCTCGGCGTCCTCGGCCACCAACTCGGCCTACTACTTCAGCCACGCCACCCGCGAGGCGGCGCGCGTGCTGTTCAACCACGGGCTGTGGCCGGCGGCCCTGGAAATCTGGCGCCAGGGCCCCTACGGCGGCCAGGCCAACCCCTACGTGGTGCGCCGCGAGGACGCCCACTGGGTGAACGGCGAACTCACCGCCAACGGCATGCAGCCGCTGCCCTTCGCCGTGCTGGCCAAACGCGCCCACGAGCGCGGCCTGGTCACCGGCGCCACGGTGCACGCCTTCAACCGCTGGAGCTGGGCCGAGTGCGAATTCAGCATCGACGGCGTCAGCGAACGCCTGCCGCTGGACGGCCTGGCGGTGAAGTACGGCGACGGCGCGCCGGCCGCGAAGAAGGCGCAGATGACCAGCGCCGGCTTCCACCTGCTGGACCGCAGGAACGTGAACTACCCGCCGGTGCAGCTGAACAACGCCGCGGTCACCTACTACAGCCCGGTGGCCACCCTGGTGGAGCTGAAGGTCAACAAGGGCAGCCACGAGGTACAGGTGCTCAACCACCACTCCTGGGTGGAGTGCGGCCGGGTGCTGGTGCCGGAGCTGGTCAAGGGCCAGATCGAGGGCGGCACCGCCATGGGCCTGGGCCACGCGCTGCTGGAAGAAATGCCGCTGCACGAGGGCGGCCCGGCCGAGGGCGACTGGAACTTCAACCGCTACCGCCTGCCGCGCGCCAAGGACGTGGCGGTGTGGAAGCAGACCTCGGAGATTCTTCCGCCGCTGTCGCCCAGCGACCCGTCCAAGGGCATCGCCGAAGTGGTGATGATCCCCATCGCCGGCGCCGTGGGCAACGCCATCGCCCACGCCATCGGCAAGCGCGTCCGCGACCTGCCCATCACCCCCGCCCGCATCAAGGAGGCCCTCAATGGCTAAGCTCCAGCTGACCCTCAACGGTCAGGGCGTCGGCCCGGTCGAGGTCCCCGAAGACCTGCCGATGATCGACTACCTGCACGAATACCAGAATCTCACCGGCTCGCGCCTGGGCTGCGGCCAGGGCATCTGCCACGCCTGCGTGGTGATCGTCGACAACCCCGACGGCACCAGCGAGGAAGTGCGCACCTGCATCACCGGCGCCAACTGGTTCGACGGCAAGAAGGTGCGCACCATCGAAGGCCACGCCAAGCGCGATGCGCAGGGCCAGGTGAGCGAGCTGAACCCGATCCAGCAGAAGTTCGTCGAGCGCTTCGCCTTCCAGTGCAGCTACTGCGCGCCGGGCTTCGTCAACGCCGCCACCGTGCTGGTGGAAAAGGCCCAGCGCCAGCCGCTGAAGAAGAGCGAACTGGAGTCGGCGATCGAGGCCAGCCTCGGGCACCACATCTGCCGCTGTACCGGTTACGTGCGCTACTACAACGCCACCGCCGAGGTCCTCACCGACCTCGGCCTGGTCAAGGAGGGCTGAGCATGGCGCGATTGCTAACCGGCCTGCTGCTGAGCGCGGGCCTGGTCGCCGGCGCCCAGGCCGCCGACGCCGACCTGGTCAAGCGCGGCGAATACCTGGCCCGCGCCGCCGACTGCACGGCCTGCCACACCGCGGCGGGCGGCGCGCCCTTCGCCGGCGGCCTGCCGATCGCCTCGCCGTTCGGCACCATCTACGGCAGCAACATCACCCCGGACAAGGACTACGGCATCGGCAACTACAGCGCCGACGACTTCTTCGCCGCCCTCACCGAGGGCAAGCGCAAGGACGGCGCCAACCTCTACCCGGCGATGCCCTACACCTCGTACCACCTGATCAGGCGCGAGGATTCCGACGCCATCCACGCCTACCTGATGACCGTCGAGCCGGTGCACCGCGCCGCGCCCGAGACCGCGCTGAGCTTCCCGTTCAACGTGCGCGCGGGGCTCTCGGGCTGGAACCTGCTGTACGGCAAGAGCGTCCAGCTGCAGAGCGCCGAGGGCAAGAGCGAACCCTGGCAGCGCGGCCAGTACCTGGTGGAAGTGCTCGGCCACTGCGGCGAATGCCACACCCCGCGCAACGCCATCGGCGCGCTGCAGCAGGACAAGCGCCTGTCCGGCGCCCTGCTCAACGGCTACCTGGCGCCCAGCCTGCTGCCCGAGGACCTGGCCGCGCGCGGCTGGAACCACGCCGACCTGTCGGCCTTCCTCGAGCACGGCATGAGCGCCCAGGGCAGCATGTTCAACGAGATGTTCCCGGTGCTGCACCACAGCACCCAGCACCTGGACAGCGCCGACCTGCAGGCCATGGCCAGCTACCTGCTGGGCGACCAGCCGCCGGCGGCCAGGGTGGTGCAGGCGGTGGCTTATCCACAGCTGTCCGCCAGCGCCAAGCGCGGCCGCCAGCAGTACCTCAACGTCTGCGCCGGCTGCCACGGCACCGAAGGCGAGGGCAAGCCGCACATCGCCGTGGCCATGCAGGGCAACACCACCCTGCGCCTGGCCGACTCGCGCAACCTGCTGCGGGTGATCGTCGACGGCATCGGCGAACAGCAGTTCGGCGGTTTCGAGCGCATGCAGCCGATGCCCGGCTTCGCGGATAAACTGGATGACGCGCAACTCACCGATCTGCTCAACTACCTGCGTCAAAGCTGGGGCGGCCTGCCCGGCGACCTCGACGCCAAGGCGGTTGCGCAACTGAAGTCCGATGGTGTGCCGGTCCATGCCGGCAAGGCGATGTGAAGTGCAACATCTCGATCTGCAAGTGATCCGCCAGGCGCTGCGCTGGTCCCGCGAGGGGCAGCGTGTCTGGCTTTGCACCGTGCTCTTCACCTACGGCTCGGCGCCCCGCGCGCCGGGCTCGCTGCTGGCGGTGAACCAGGGCGGGCAGTGGGTGGGCTCGCTGTCCGGCGGCTGCGTCGAGGATGACTTCCTCGAGCGCGTGGCCGCCGGGGAGTTCGCCGAGCCGGTGAAGGTGGTGCGCTACGGCGAAGGCGACGAGCGCAGCAACATCCGCCTGCCCTGCGGCGGCATCCTCGACGTGCTGGTGGAAAACCTGGCGCCGGACTGCGAAGTCCAGGCGCACCTGCGCGAGCTGGAAGCGGCGCTGCTCGGCCAGCGCCGCCTGCTGCGCCGGGTGGACCTGGCCAGCGGCGCGTACAGCCTGAGCGACGACCATAGCCACGGCCCCCGGGTGGAACGCGACGCCGGCACGGTGCAGCTGCGCGTCGGCGCGGCCCAGCGCCTGCTGCTGGCCGGCTATTCCAGCGTGGCCCATGCCTGCGCCGAGTTCGGCAAGGGCCTGGGCTTCGAAGTGATCCTCTGCGATCCGCGCGAGGAAGCGCTGGATGGCGTCGAGCTGGACGGCATCGAGATCCGCCGCGAGCTGCCGTCGATCTTCATCGCCAACGGCGGCTGCCACGCCGATACCGCGGTGGTGGCGTTGACCCACGATCCGAAGATCGACGACCTGGCGATGCTCGAAGCGGTGCGCACCGAAGCCTTCTACATCGGCGTGATGGGTTCGCGCACCACCTCGGCCAGGCGCATGGAGCGCCTGGAGCGCGTCGGCGGCCTGGGCGAGACGGAGCTGGCGCGCATCCACGCGCCCATCGGCCTCAACCTGGGCAGCAAGACCCCGGCGGAAATCGCCCTGGCGGTGCTCGCCGACATCCTCCGTACCCGCAGCGGCATCGAGCGCGAAAGCCTGTGACGACCGTCGCGCTGCTGCTGGCGGCCGGCTTCGCCCGGCGCTTCGGCGCCGACAAGCGCCAGGCGCGCCTGGCCGATGGCCGTGGTTTGCTGGCGGCTAGCCTGGCCAATGCCTGCGAGGCGTTCGACGAGGTCTGCGTGGTGCTGCGCCCGGAGGATGATCCGCTAGCGCTCGGCGTGCCTGTGGATATCTCCATCGTGCGCTGCGCGGAGGCGGAATCCGGCCTGGGCCACAGCCTCGCCGCCGGCGTCGCCGCGCTGGCCGACAACCCGGCCGCCAGCGTGGCGATCCTGCTCGCCGACATGCCCTGGATAGCCCCGCAAACCCTGCGCCTGCTGGCCTCGCAGGCCAGCGAACAGTGCATCGTCTTCCCCCTGCACCAAGGCCAACGTGGCCACCCGGTCCTCTTCGGCCGAGCCTTCTGGCCGGAACTCCGCGCCCTGCAAGGCGACGAAGGCGCCCGCGCGGTGCTGCAAGCCCACCGCGAAGCCTGGCAACCCATCGACGTGAATGACCCCGGCGTCCTGCGCGACGTAGACACACCCGCGGCCCTGTAGGGCCCTGCCCGCGATTCGCGCGCAGGGCGCGCTCCTACAGGGGCGTGGCGCGGCTGGGGCAGCGTAGGATTCTCATCCACGAACCGCGCCGATACCTCCGGCTATCGCGAACAAGGTCCGCTTGTGTCAGCGACTTTCGATAGGATCGAAGGTGAGAGCGACGGGAGGCAAGCTGCAGGTCCGCGGTGTTGCGAGCACGAGTAGGAGCCCAAGCTGCCTCCCGCCGTCCTCTGACTCAAGCCCGAACAGTTGAACGAGCTAAACCTCGAACCACAAGCGTGGGCAGTCAGAGTGCTCTCGCCGTGCAGTTTACGAGGGTTTGGTCATGACGTGTTGGGTCGGTATCGATGTCGCCAAGGATTCGCTGGCCGTATGGCTGCGTCCACAAGGCAAGAGCTTCAGCGTTTCCAATGACGAGCAAGGCCACCAGCAGTTGCTGGCGCTGTTCGCCGAGGAAAAGCCCGAACGTATCGTGCTGGAGGCGACCGGCGGTTATGAGTGCGGAGTGATGTTCAGCCTGTCTCGTACCGGTCACAGGGTTTCACGGCTGAACCCCACACGGGTGCGAGCTTTTGCCACGGCCATGGGCAAGCTGGCCAAGACCGATCCCATCGATGCAGCCGTCCTGGCGCATCTGGCGCAGACGCTGGAGGAAGCGCCCAGTACGGTGCCTTCGCCAGAGCGCGAGCGGCTACGGGAATTGGTGCAACGCCGAGAGCAACTGGTCAGCCAGCGCGATGATGAACGTCGTCGTTTGCATCAAGCCCGGGATTCCTTCGTCCGCCAATGCC